>JBDHYJ010000157.1:0-2614 GCA_039811345.1 Chitinophagaceae bacterium | reverse complement strand
TCTACCTGCTTCACTTCAGTAACTTCTTTTTTGCAGGAGGAAAAAATAATGAGGGGTAAGGCAAAAAGTAAAAATGTTTTATTCATAACATTTGGGGTTTTAAGATGAACGATGTTCTATTCATTTTGTTACAATGAGTTCTGACAAATATTATTCCATTGCGTTTAAAAAGAAATGTTAACTTAAATACAATTAAAAAGGTTAATAAGGATTAGTGGCAGACTGATATAACTTTCTATTAAGATCTTATTTATGAGAATGTCGCAAATCTTCTTTGGGTAAGAGTGAAATTACTCAGCGAAAATTTGGAATGCATCCTAATAAGCATCTTAGCTTTTTGGCGAAATAAATTACCCTATTTTTACATCAGGATTGTTTTATGAATACAGATCAGAATATCGGCGTAACATCTGAAATCGGGTACCTGAAAAGAGTATTGGTACATACCCCCGATAGCGGGCTGGGTAAAGTGGTGCCCAGCAAAGCGCAGGACTGGCTTTTTGAAGATATTGTTCATCTCGAAACGATTCGCAGGGGTGAATACGATTACTATACCAAACTGTTGTTATACTTTCTTGATCCCGTAAAAATAAAAGGGAAACTACAGGATATTGACGCCATCCAAAACAACCGTAACTTTTACAAACCTGATCATAAAGATTTTTTCCGTTCCGATAAAGTGGTGGAGTTGCAAAGTCTTTTATCCGACATACTGCTGGACAATACCATAAAAGCGAGATTATCCGCCAGTGTATGTGCTATTGAAGATTGCTCTTATGTATTGCAGAAGAAACTTCAGGAAATAGACGCAGCTCAACTGGCAAAAGTTTTTATCACCGGCAGCCTGCCAGATAAAACGATGATCTTTCCTCCTATCCCGAATTTTATTTTCACAAGAGATATCGGCATTGTGATAAAAGACCATATACTGCTGAATAAACCCGCTAAAACTGCCCGCATCAGAGAAGCCTTACTAACCAAATATATTTTCTTCAATCATCCGCTGTTTTCAGCTTATCATAATAATATCATTGAACTGACAGAGGTTGACCGCCATTTTCTTATGCCTGGTGATAATGAAGACCGGAGAGTAACCCTTGAAGGTGGCGATGTGATGGTAGTAAGCAAAAATCACTTACTGATTGGCGTTAGTGAACGCACCAGCATAGAAGCCGCTTACCAGGTAATAAATATAGCTTTTAACAAAGACCTGTCGGATAAAGTAAGTGTAATACGCATTCCCCGCAAACGGGACTATATGCATATAGACACCATATTCACCCAGGTGAAAAGAAATATGTGGGTATTGCTTGGCAACTTCTCTAAAACCGCTATTCACCAGGAAAATACCAACCCGGTGCAACGCATATTAAATACACCGCGTAAAGAAGACGCTTTGCAAATTATACAGTTTCACAAAGAAAACATTAGTAACCCGACCTATATTGATAATCTTGAAGACCTGCTAAATGACATCAGCACAAACGACCTGCAATGCAATGAACAAACAAAGTTTATTTATTCTGGCAATAATGAATTTCCGTTTGATGCCAGGGAACAATGGACAGACTCCTGCAACCTGCTTGCTCTTAAAGAAGGAGTTGTGCTTGGTTATGACAGAAACAACAAAACAACGGAAGCATTTATAGCACATGGGTTCACTGTAATCAATGCAAGGGATATCATTGATCAGTTAGAAAAAGGAATTATTGAACCGGCGTCAATTCAAAACACTTTGATATTAATGCCCTCGGCTGAATTATCACGCGCAAGGGGTGGGTTTCATTGTATGAGTATGCCTCTATTGAGAGATGAATTATTGAAAAGTTAAACTAATGCGTCAACAAACTACTTCTCATATATTGATGATTGAACCTTTAAATTTCAGCTTCAACTCAGAAACTGCGGTGAACAATGCTTTTCAGGTAGACGAACAAATGGATAATGTACAACAAAAAGCTTTGGAAGAATTTAATGCGTTTGTGCAGGTTTTAAGGAACCATCATGTTGAAGTTACAGTTGTTAAAGACACTCCTTTTCCTAATACTCCGGACTCTATTTTTCCTAACAACTGGATATCTTTTCATGGTCACACTATATGTCTTTACCCCATGTATGCCACCAACAGAAGATTTGAACGCAAACCGGCATTGCTGAAACTGCTAAAGGAAAAATACAATATTGAGGAAACAATCAATCTCACTCATTACGAAAAACAAAACATGTTTCTTGAAGGAACGGGAAGCATGGTGCTTGACAGGGAGAACAGGATAGCGTATGCCTGCTTATCGCCGAGAACTAATATTGATGTACTGGATGATTTTTGCAGGCAAATGAAATACCTGCCTGTTGTGTTTGAAGCAACCGATAAAAACAATATGCCTATTTACCACACCAATGTAATGATGTGTATTGCCGACAGATATATTGTGATATGTTTGGAAAGTATAAAGAACAAAATGCAAAAGGATAGTCTTAAAAGCACTATCCGGATGACGGGTAAAGAAATTATTACTATCAACTTCAACCAGATGCAGCATTTTGCCGGCAATATGCTGCAGGTTAGAAATATGGAAGGTGAAACACTGCTGGTGATGTCATCACAGGCTTTTCA
>JBDHYJ010000156.1:0-2623 GCA_039811345.1 Chitinophagaceae bacterium | reverse complement strand
ACACAATTCGGGATCAGAAAAAGCGACACATCCTTACAGACCCTGGAAACTCATTTGGTTTACTCAAAAAACTTCAAATTACTTTCACCATAATTTTGAAAAACTTTGCAGATCTCTAAAATCAGTTGCTTAGATCCATCAAATGTTCATTTCATATACCTGAATAGAAATTAAAATATTATCTTGCTGATAATCATTTTTAAACCAGACAACTTTACCAACTGGCGACTATATGAAAGCTTTTTTAATTTGCCTGGTCTCCATAGTAATTTTTACCCATGCTGCACATACTCAGAGTGCAAATGATTCACTTCGCCATGAAATTATTAAGAATACACAAAGATTTTCTACGGATACCAGCACTGTAACTGTAATGTCAAGGCTCGAAAAAATTAGTCTCCGGGTAGATACGGTCATTCAAAACCTTGGTCAAAAGTTTAATGTAGCTGCAATAGAAAAATCTCTGGATGATATAGAAAAGAAGTTAGAGTTTTCTGGGAAATATATTAATACAACTGATGAACATTTCAGCTTCAGATTATTAAAAGTACATTCCGTTTTCCTTTTGCAATTAAAGAAAAAACTTGATGCTCACTCAGCTCACCTGCAACGTTATAACAAAGAGATTGCTAAGATTGAAAAAAATATAAGCGGATTTATTGCGGACAGCAGTTACAGGATGATGCCTTCAGATGAAGCTGCAAGAAACGTTTTTCTTACCCAGTATAATCAGATATTAGAAAGATGGTTAAAAGCAGATTCAATAAACAAAGAAAGAGAATTGCTAATAACACGTATCCAAAGCAGGCTTACTAAAGATTATATCGTTCTTTCAGGGCTTTCTGAAAATGTAATTGTCAGGATGGAAAGATTTAATCAGAATATTTTAAAGGCTTCAGA
Source organism: Chitinophagaceae bacterium (assembly GCA_039811345.1). GTDB lineage: Bacteria > Bacteroidota > Bacteroidia > Chitinophagales > Chitinophagaceae > Agriterribacter. The sequence goes on along the minus strand of JBDHYJ010000156.1, from coordinate 1,723 downwards.
TAAACCCCTGCTTAATACAAGAAAAAACGACTACTCCAAAAGTATCTATCAGGTAATTCCTGATTCTGCTGAAACCAGCAGTGCAATTATGCTTTATTATCTTACAACCAACAGGGTTCCGTTAACCGCTACTATTTTGGTGTGCTTTCTGTTTATAATTTGGTTAATATTTATCAGAAGGGAATATGCAAAACATATTGTGAGCTATGTACGATCTTCCAATATAAGATTAAAATATCTTTCAAATCATCCATTATTTGGTAGTTTATTACTTGGTATTTCTTTTTCTGTTTTTTTCTTCCCACATCCACCTATCATTTTTTTAGAACTGCTATGGACTATTCTGGGACTTGTCCTCACTATATTATTCTTTAAGGATAAAAGCGTGTCCTCCAGGGTGAGATTTACCTGGACCGCATTCTTCATTATATTCAGGGTGGTAGCAGTATTGAATCTTTTTTTATACGCCACATTTGAAGAAAGGTGGTTGCTTTTATTGATCAATATTATTTGTCTTGCCCTGGATGTACTGATCATCGAAACTAACCGTAAAAAACATATCTTTCATTTAAAACGAACTGCCTGGGTAATATATATTTCAGCCACACTGCATATCATTTCAATAATCTGCAATTTTACCGGCTTATTCAATCTTGCAAAAACATTAACAGTTACTGCCACATTTGCCGTATTCACTGCTGCCACTCTACGTGCGTTTGTAGATACAGGAAGAGAGGCATTGACCTTCCAACTGGCTATGCTGAAAAGACGAATCACTGTTATTCATGAAAAGAATCTAACGAAAATCTATAATTTCTTCAGCAATTTATTAGATGTATTTGCCATTACAGCATGGATCATCATTTTTCTCATCAATTTAAATGTTTGGGAATATTTAAAAGATCAGACATTCTATTTTTTAAATTACCCAATTCTTGTAGGTAGTATTTCTTTTACTACTGGTAGCATTCTTCTTTTTGTCATTATCATACTTGCTTCAGCTTTATTAAGCAATCTTATTTCAGTTATCACCGATATATCTTCATCACAGAATTCGAAATACAACTTTCTCAGTAACATAAAACTTGTAGTCAAATTGTTTGTAGTAACTGTAGGAATTCTGCTGGCTATTGCTGCAACAGGTATACCTATTGATAAAATTGCAATAGTGCTTGGTGCACTTAGTGTGGGAATCGGCTTTGGGTTGCAAAACCTGGTAGGAAACCTGGTTTCAGGTGTAATGATTACACTAGAACGCCCCATTCGTATCGGCGATTTAGTTGAGGTAGGCAGTCATAAGGGAATTATTAAAGAAATTGGTATCCGTTCTTCAATTATTTATACCTCAAACGGATGCGATGTAATTATTCCTAACAGTGATGTACTTTCCCAACATGTAGTAAACTGGACATTAAGCAACCCTCAGACAAGAATAGAACTGGAATTGTATATTGAAGACTCTGATAACTTAAACCAGGCAAAAACTCTTCTTACAAATATCCTTAATGAAGACCCGCTGTTAATAAAAGAGCCTCCCCCGCTTGTAGTAGTAAACAGTCTGATAAATGCAACAATTGGGTTTAACTGCTTTTGCTGGTGTGCTGATCATTCACAAGTTACAATGGTAAAAAGTGAAATTCTAGAGAAAATTTATGATGAATTTAAAAAGCATTCAATAATAATAAGTGACAACAAAGTAGTTACCCTGAAGTCAAGATCGTAA
>JBDHYJ010000155.1:0-2820 GCA_039811345.1 Chitinophagaceae bacterium | reverse complement strand
GAAGGATATTAATTCGAAATATAACCATTAAGGGATTAAGAAATGAAGCGTGAAAAACTTAATGCTTCTTAATTCCTTAATGGTTTGTTTAAAATGTAATTGTTTTACAAGTACTGTATGTCACTTCTGTTACAATAAATTTCATACTTCACTATTTCACATTTCACATAATCGCCTTTCATGTCTGCAGATCAGGACATACATGATTGTTGTATTACTGTACTACAAATTATTTGAATAGACCTTCAATGAATGTTTTTTCCAGAATACTCCTGTTTGATACATCACCCACCTGTTTCCATTTGATAAGCCGTATTTCTCCATTGTCAATTTCTATTCCGGTTATGTCACCATCGCTGAAACAGCAGCAGCCCGAATTAAAATAGCTGGGTTTAAGGTGGAGATAATCTTCAGAAACATGGTTGTATTCCTGCTGGCGGAATGCAATTTCATCCTGTAACCGGCTTATGGCTGTTTTATCATTTACCTGTCGGGCAATCAGCAGTTGCTTATATAAACGCTCAAGGTGAGTCATTGATTCAAAAACAGGCTGGTGGGTATGGCCGGTAACCAGTAAAAGGTTTTCCTGTTCAGAACTCCATTCATACATAAACTGGTTATGTTCTGTCTTAAGGATATCGTTGAATGCAGGGGTATTAATATTTAGCTCAAGATAAGCCTGAAGTGGTGCCCATATTTTAGCCACGAACCATGCACTGAATTTATTCCCGTCACTTTGCCCGTCGCCCTGGTGCCCGTGTGTGAGGAATATATGAATTGTTTTACCGGTAGTTGTAAGTTTCAAAATAACACCTTCATAAATTTTCACATGCTGTCCGTAGGTATTGATGAGTTGCAGCCCGGCAAAGGGATCATTATTCCAGAACACATCATGATTACCAAATACTTTTATTAATGCATTGCGCTGCAGAAATTTTTTTTCTGCATCAAATGACTGATGATTATGTTTTTGAACGGTAAACAAATTAAATTTCCACAATTCTTCACTGTCGCCTAAAACTACCAACGTATAGCCCTCCCTGTTATAATAATCCAGAGCAGCAATATAATTTGTTTCGGCAGGTGCAAAGTCGTCAGAAAGTTTTTTATTTCCTTTGTGCAAATCAGAAAAAATGATAAACTTTTGTGGTGTGCTGTCAATATCAATAAGCATCCCCTTTTTCCCGGGTTTGGTTTGTATATGCTGATAAAGTTTTGAAAGCGCTTCGTGTACCCGTTGTTTATCGGGTCTGGAAGAAAACCTGTTGGCCAGCTTCATAACGGGCCCGGTGAGTATGCGTTGTAAAAATTTTCGTATGCTCATGTAAAAAAAGCAATAGTACAAATTTTACCTGACCTCAAAGAGTTCTTCCCAGCGGGTGGTAAAACGGTTGCTCCGCAACTCCTGCCTCATCTTCCAGTTTCGGGTAGTACCGGAAGCTGCAAATTTCAATATATCATTGCGCATGCTGAAGTTGATATTGTCCATCATATCCATCAAAAACCGTCCTTTGTTTTTTGATTCCGGAACAAATAAATTTCCCTGGATACATTCGTCAGCCTCCAGACCACTTAACATTACACCTGCTTTTTTGTAAAACTTTCCATTTTCGAAAAGTTTTTCAACCAGTTGTACTGCCGGTTTTATAAGTTCGTTTGTTACTGAAGTTGCCCTGGGCAAAGTTGTCCGCATGCTAATGATTGGTCCGTGATGAAAATCAATAGTATGATTTTCTTCCTTAGGTACAATAAATATGCTGATGGTCCTGGCTGAACATCGCTGCCTGCGCAACTTTTGTGCGGCAAGTGCAGTATAGGTGGCAATAGCTTCTTTTACTGCCTGGATATCACTGACCGGTGTACCAAACATGCGTGTAGAAGCAATCATTTTTTTGGTATCCAGCTGTTCACGCATTTCAATGCAGGGTTCCCCGCGAAGTTCCTTTAATAGTCTTACACCGGTTACGCCTCCCAGTTGCTTATTTGCCCATTGTTCAGGCATATTTCTCAGCTCCCATGCGCTTGTAATTCCCATATTGATCAGCTTGTCAGCATATGCCCTGCCAACACCCCACAGGTTATTTACCCGTATGGATTGCAAGGCTTGCCTTTGCTCAGCGGGAGTAACCAGAGTAGTTACACATTGGCTTGCGCGTTTGTTTTTCTTTGCAATGTAATTGGCTGCTTTGGCCAGTGTCTTTGTGGGGGCAATCCCAACGGATACAGATATACCTGTCCATTGTTCTATCGTATGACGGATTAAAAACCCGTAGTTTACTGCTTCTTCTGCGGTCATATCGGGCAGACTTACAAATGACTCATCCACGGAATACACTTCAACATTATTCTTACCGGCAATAATGCGCAATGTTTCCATTACCCGCCAGCTTAAATCTCCATACAAAGTATAGTTGGAAGAGAAAACAGAAACATTATGTTTTGCGATTAAATCTTTTGCCTGGAAGTAAGGGATAGCCATATCAATTCCAACCTGTTTGGCCTCATCGCTGCGCGAAACAATACAGCCATCATTGTTACTCAATACGACAACCGGCTTGCTGCGAAGATCCGGGCGGAACAACCTTTCACAGGAGCAATAAAAACTATTGCAATCTACAATAGCTTTTAGTCCCTTGTAGATTTGGGGACTGTCGCTATGTTGTTGTTGAAGGTGGATATGCTCTGTTTGCAGCAGCATTAGGAAAAATTGATTTTTAGCTAAAATTAGCTAAAATAATTAGTATTTTTAAATTCAATTTTTCATAATTGCTTTTGCTTCATTTATACCTGTACGTTCTGCCGGAAAAGAATTTTATACTC
>JBDHYJ010000154.1:0-2996 GCA_039811345.1 Chitinophagaceae bacterium | reverse complement strand
TCGCTTGGGGCAATAAATCCTTTTCCCAGGACATTGCGGGGTACAATCATAAACCCAGCAGCGCCTATCGCCGTATTCTTAATAAAACTACGGCGCGACTTTTTTTTCATTTCTGACATAAGTACGTTTTTAAAGCTTTAAAACTATTACATTCCATTTAAGGACAGAGGCTTTACCAACGATAGTCTACTCATTATTACCTGGAATTTTCTATCATTTTGTAAAGCCTCAACCCAAAAGGTGATCTACTATTACTGAATTACAGCAAAATGATCATATAGATTCCCGATTCTGTATTCAAATTCAATTGAACTTGCCGGGGTAATTTTATTCACTTTAATCATACCCCACAAAATATCTGAGGGTGAGCCGCCAATCACCAGTTTAAATACGTATACGCCAGAACCACTTGAAGGGTCAATAGTTGTAACCGGAGTTCCCAGGGTATATTCATTTTTAGCGGTAGTTAAATTGTTAAGATTATATGTATTGACAGTAGATGGAACAAAAGAAATAGATTTTCCTCCGGTGGCCCATGCAGCACCTTGTTTTATGCTCAATGGATTTGTTCCAATAGTTATCACCCCATTGGCATTAGTAGCAGCTACAGCAGTCCCGTTTAGAAGATTGAAACCATCTTTACCTGCTGTTACATCCAGTACACCTGATTTTTTCAATAAAAAGTAAGGTGTGCTTGCTACAACCTGTTTTACTATTTCATCTGTATATCCTGACTGTGTGGAAGAAAAAGAGTAGTACATAGTGTCTTTTCCTATAGCAAAGTCATCTCCCGAAACAGGTACAGAAGCACCGGATGCAAAATTACCCACAGACTGCCAGGGTTCATTAGCACCGTTTTTCTTTTTTACCACTACATCTCCTGTATAAGCACCTGAAGCCGGTGCAACTGTTACTTTGAAACTTGCAGTACCCGCACCCCTGATAACATCTACGTCTTTTCCATTAAACTGTGGATTGGTAACAGATGTGGCTTCTTTAAGATTTACCCTGAATGTTGCAGCATCTGTTTTACCGGCAAAAGTAACGGTAACATAATCTCCTACATTTACCAGTTTAGCTTCATTGCGGGTATAGTTTACCGTTGCTTTCAAATCACTACCCAGTGTTACTTCTTTCTGAGTTCCGGCCATAGGTAATAATTGTGCAGAACCACCACCCGGAGGAGTTTGCAGATTTAATAATTCCACTTTCATCACATCTCCACTCTTGGCGTTTGGAAGATAGGATGTAACTGTAAAATTATCATCAAGGGTGGTAATACCTGCTGAGGTGGTTTTAGCCACTTGCGTAATAACAACATTCCCGTTTTCGTCCCTGGGTATATCATAATAAGGCTGCTTGGTACAACTCCATACTGAAGCAACCGATGCTATGATCAAAATATTTTTTATGTATGTCTTCATTTTATCGTAATTATAGATAACACAATTTTTTTACTGACCAACTTGTTTAGGCAGGTATCCAAAGTTTTGCATACACTGAGCATTATTAATAATTTCAGTACCTGAAACCGGTGCTAATAAATTCATAGGACCAAATTCAAAACTGAAGTCTACCGGACGATGTCCAAAGAATGATTCAATTCCGGCAAATTGTCCTTCACCATCAACAAGACACATGCGTGTGCGGCGCTGGTCCCAAATCATTTTATTTTCAAATACCAACTCATAAGCACGTTCGCTCATAATGGTATAGAGGTTCACATCCTCTGCTCTGTAAGCTGGCAATTCTGCCCTGGCTCTCACTTCATTAATACCTTTGATGAGGTCATTATCAGAAACACCTTCACCCAATTGCTTAAGTGTCCAGTTAACTTCAGTAAGCATTAATAAAATATCAGCATAGCGATAGAAACTCCAGTTCAAACCAGATTGTCCGGTTTTCTTAATAGCATCTACGTCATAAAATTTGTAGAGATAAGGCATATTGAATTTCTCAGCAGGGCCTTGTGAAGGGTCATATTTAGTAGACCTGGTATCAGAGAAATAAAACATTTGCCTGTCGCGTATACGTTTGTCGGCAGGATCGTATGAATTAAAATAGCCAATACTCGGAATAAAAGTGCCATATTCATCACCAAACATGGATACATGGCTAAGTCCGGGTAATGCAGCAGGGATAATACTGTTGTTGGTAACACCACTCAGGTATTGTGCCTGGAAAATTGCTTCACCACTATTGTTTTTAGCAGGGTTATGCAAATCGTCATAAGTACCAAGGGTATATGCGCCATAGAGTACATTCAAATTTGATTGTGCTTTTTTCAGGAAATCTTTTGCAGAAGCTGAATTTACAGGATATGCACTTGCCGACCATGAACCATCAACACACCAGTTCTTATCAGGTGCAGTGGTTACTTCCTGGTAAGGATATCCGGCACAGGTTAAATAAACATCTGCAAGAATAGCCCGTGAAACGTGTTTGGTAACTCTACCATTAGTGGATCGGGAATCAGGCAAAGGGCTATTTACAGCAAATTCAAGATCGGGTATAATCACTTCGTCATAAATCTGCTTCAGTGAAGTGCGGGGTAACTGTACACTATCTAAAGTACTCACTACTGTTGTAGTCAGAGGTACATCGCCAAAATAACGCACCAGGCAAAAATAATACCATGCCCTCAGTGTCCTTACTTCTGCAAGGGCTTTCTGAATATCAGCATCAGACCATTCTTTGATACCCGGAATTTTTGCAATAGCAAAATTGCAGTCTCTCACACCCTGGTACCAGTTGTTCCACTGGTTATTGAAATCGCCAAGCATATCGCCTGAAATCTGGTTAGTCTGGAATTTCCAAAATTGCACATGCGTATCAGAAGTATAGGCTTTGCCTGTAGGATATTCCAAAGTTGCTGGCAGATAATTGCCCCAGTCGTTTGCGCTACCTGTCCAAAGCGATAATGAACGGTAAGGACCTACAACCAACGCTGTACCTTCCTGCGCTGTAGTGAATTCTGTCTGATCGGTCATATTGCC
>JBDHYJ010000153.1:0-3056 GCA_039811345.1 Chitinophagaceae bacterium | reverse complement strand
GTTTGCCCGTGAACTCCGCGGGCTGTAAATGCGCCATCTGCATTTTCAGTCATCCACCACATATTACGGTAAGACCAGCCTTTTAAATTTTCATACCCAGCTTTTGCAAAAGCTTCTTTGCTGCCGCCTTTCATAATATCTTCTACCGCTGCATCAGGAATAAGCTGTTTCCCTTTCCACATTCCTTTGTTGCGGATAAGTTCACCAAACCTTGCCAGGTCACGCAGCCCGGCATTTAGTCCGCCACCGGCAAAGGGTGTACCCACACCATCTACCTGGTAGTAAGCGTCCTGTTCCATACCTAAAGGCTTCCATATTTTTTCCTGCAGCAACTGTGCAACAGACTGATTACTGATTTTCGATATTATCCATCCCAAAACATCAGCATTCACAGTTTTGTATCCAAAGGCTTTACCATGCTCACCGGATTTTTTTACGGTTTTCAGATATTCGTAATAGCCAACCGGACCTTTGTAGTCCTTAGGTTTAGGAAAAGGATTTCCGGCATTGGAGAACTGCCATATTTCAGCATTCGGGTTGGCATAATCTTCACTAAACTGCAGGGCAGTAGTCATGTCCATTACTTCTCTTACAGTGGCATCTTCAAAGGCAGAATTTTTTAGCTCCGGAACATATTCCACTACTTTTTTGTGAACATCTAACTTTCCTTCTGCAGCAAGGATGGCTGCCAGTGTTCCGGTAAAAGATTTGGTTAATGACATCACCACATGAGTTTGCCCGGGGGTTAACGAACTGAAATAATGTTCATATACAATCTTCCCTTTGTGCAAGATGAGGATACCATCGGTATAATTTTTCAAAAGCGATTCCTTCCAGCTCATTTTATTGTTACTTCCCCATGGAGTAAACTGAATTGCATCTATTCTAGGATCCAGAGCATTAGGCAGTGCAGACACAGGTGTAGTACCACGGTACACGTTGGTAGTTGGAAGTAAATCTCTCATATGAGTTACTGTCCATCTGAATTCAGGGAATCTGTAAAAACTACCATCTGCAATTTGAATAACCTTATCTTTTGCCGGAGGAAATCCCAGCATCCAACCCAGTTTTATGGGATCAGATTCCTGAGCTGTCGGGAATTTTGATAAATCTTGGGCAATCATGGTGGAGGAAATTAAGGCTTGAAATATCAGAACAACTGTGATTTTGGTTAGATAACCAGAAAATTTATTTTTCATATTTCTGATTTTTGAGTTGGAATTCTCTTTAAAGCTATTGAATATCTTTAAAAAGAGTCAGGCCTGTTTTCGGAAAAATAAAATCCATAAAGAATGTGAAGACTTAATTATTTACAGTAACCATTCTATCTATACTCATCCAGATTTATTTCTTTTAAGGGATTTCCACCGTCAATGTATAGTTTACCTTTTTTAGTCAATGCACCGGCTATTTTGGTTAAAGCCTGCTTTTCAATTTCAGGATGTCGCCCATCCAAAGCACCAACCCTGACAGCAACTGCTATATCAAATAATTTCTGACCTGGTTCAAGTTCCAGTTTTTCAACTGTAATTTGTTTAAACGAAAGTTTACCGGTAGCTAATTCCTTTTGAGAACCTGTAATAGCTTGTTGGATAGCTTTAGAAGAACGGTCTATTGCAAGTATATGTCCGCTGCCAATTTGTTTTGAAATTTCTCTGGCCATTGCACCTGGGCCACAACCAATTTCCAAAACCCTGATTCCGTCTCTTAAAGGGAGGGCAATTACAATTTCTTTTAGTCGTTCCGATAACTTACTTTCCATTCTCTTCGTTACTGTTGTTTATATCGTACCAAAGTTGCACTAAGCCAGAAGTATAAGTAATACATCTTTTAAATGTAATTGATTGTTCAATGTTGTGTTCCTTAAAAAGGCGAATACCGTCTCCTAGAATATGAGGAATTACACTTACAATAATTCTATCAATTAGCCGGTGGTTCAATAATTGAAAAACTATTTCTGCACCACCATCACAATAAATGTCTTTACCTTCCTGCTGTTTCAGTGATTTAACCAGGTCAATGACGTTGTTAGAAAATTCAGCATGCTCTGCTTTACCCTGACGGGATTCAGAAATTACATATACTTTTTTATCCTTGTGAGGAACTCCGTTTCCGAATGATATTACTTTATCAAAGGTCTTTCGTCCCCAAATTACAGTGTCAATATTCTTTAAGAAGTCTGAATATCCGTAATCTTCGTTGGGTGTTTCAGCAATTGATAAGAAATCTATATTGTCATCCTTTTTGGCAATATATCCGTCAAGGCTCATTGCAATATATAAAATTACTTTTCTGTTCATTGTTGGATGATTTATATGTTTGTCACTAATGTATGGGGTATTTTGTTAGAAGTATAACATTCGTCTGAATGTTTTATAATAATCTCTTCGTTGCTTTTAATGCATTAATAATCCGGCTGTCATTCCTATAGTCAAGTTGTTGGAGAAAGCTGTTGCCTTCTATTGTCGGGAAGTCAATTTTCAATTCATGGGTATTAAGTTGTCCGGGTGATATTGTCGCCAAACCAAAGTTTATAGAACTTAGATACGAGGGATGAAATATTCCATAATATACTGGTTGATTATCAACGGTCACCACAAAAGCTTTATCCAGACTATAATGCTGAATGATTGTCTGAATATCATTTCGTAAAACAAATGTGGTGGTTGCCCTTATGTAAACTTTAATATCATGGTCGGAAACCAGGGGTGTGCTGTCCTGTACTGCATTACTGATAGAAATTGTCGTCGGAGTTGTTGATTGGTTAATCGTTGTTGTGAATGACTTTAACAGGTAAATATCAATTCGGGGTCCGGAGCCCTGTTCCTCTTTTTTACAGCCTATAAACAAAATTAGTGTCAGGAAATACAGAAATATTTGTCTCATAAGAAAGTATTACCCTTTGACAAAAGAAATTTTAGAGACGTTGCATTGCTTGCTAATAACTAGTGGCCTGATGTTATGCCGGTATTCCACCCACCGTGGTTCGTGTCCCACGAAACACAAAACCATCAAAACTCTTCTCTCAAATCTTTTAAAAAGTCATACTCTTTTAT
>JBDHYJ010000152.1:0-3061 GCA_039811345.1 Chitinophagaceae bacterium | reverse complement strand
GCTACAGGCGGAAAGATGAAAGAATTATCGGATTACCTTATTAATGTACCTTCCACCGATACCCCCCGCATACAGGAATCACATATACTCCTCGGGCATATTATTTGTCAGTTGGTAGAAGAAAAATATTTCAGCAATTGACAACCGTAAATGAAGCCATAATACTTGCAGGTGGTTTAGGTACACGCCTAAGATCTGCTGTTCCTGATCTGCCCAAATGTATGGCGCCGGTAAATGGTAAACCATTTATTTCTTATGTAATCAAAAATCTGCAGGCACAGGGGATCAGTCGCTTTGTATTTGCACTTGGATATAAACATCACGATTTTGATTCTTTTTTACAATCTTTTTTCAAAGAAGGGCAATACGCTATTTCTATAGAAGAAGAACCACTTGGTACAGGTGGAGCTATTAGACTTGCCTGTAATAGTGTATTTTCCAAAAATGTACTTATAGCAAATGGTGATACATTTTTTGCCACTGATGTACAGGCTTTGGCAGAATTTCATCACAGTAGTCAGTCTGCATGTACATTAGCTTTAAAACCAATGACCAATTTCAGCAGATATGGTTCTGTGGTATTGGATAGTAATGGGATGATACTGCAGTTTGTGGAGAAACAACAATTAGCTGAAGGGTTGGTGAATGGAGGAGTATATATACTAAATGTGAACCGGTTTAAAATATTGAACCTTCTTGAAAAATTCTCTTTTGAAAAGGAATATCTTGAAAAGTATACTGCTGAGCATATTTTTTATGGATTACCCCAGGATGGTTATTTTATTGACATTGGCATCCCGGAAGATTATGAAAGGGCACAACTCGAATTGAAATAGAGAATTGATGAAATAGTGATCAATCAAATTAATGTCTGCTCTATTTGATTATTTATTATGACAGATTTCAGAAATATAAATAAAAGCTGGACACTTTTTCTGGATAGGGATGGAGTAATCAATCACGAAACAGTGGGTGATTATATTACTGTTTGGCAGGATTTCAGGTTTTACGAAGGAGTAAAAGATGCATTAAAAATATTTGCATCGGTATTTGGACGAATCATAATCATTACCAATCAGCGTGGGGTAAGCAAGGGGTTGATGACTGAACAGGACCTGCTCGATATTCACCATAGTATGGTAAAAGAAATTGAAGCAGCCGGAGGGAGGATAGATAAGATTTATTATTGCTTAGACATGGATAATAACAGTCCCTACCGCAAACCCAATCCGGGGATGGGCTATAAGGCAAAGCGGGATTTTCCTGAAATTGATTTTGCAAAAACATTAATGATAGGAAATACCATGGGAGATATGCAATTCGGAAAGAATTTAGGTACACAAACCATATTTATTCCCAGCAACCGGACTGCACCCGTTTTACCTGATCCCTTTACTGATGCGATTTATCCATCATTAATTGACGTTGCAAAGGAAATAGTAATATCCCACAACTGAAATTTACAGGGAATACACATAAAGTGTAATAACTTATACAGTGGACATCTGTAATTTTACCCACTTATCTTTGCAAAAATTAAAGGCATGCAATCTGTTATAGATGACCAGGAACTGGAAAACGGTGATGGAGAAGAAGAGCGCTACGAACGCATGTCCTTTACTGTTGACAAAGGACAGGAGCCTTTGCGGATTGACAAGTTTCTCATCAACCGGATGGAAGGCGGTACCCGCAATAAACTTCAGCAGGCAATAGAAAAAGGTTTTGTTATTGTTAATGGCCAACCAGTCAAATCTAATTATAAGGTAAAGCCGGGAGATGCTGTGCTGCTTTACTCAGATACTGCTCCTGATGCCTCGGAGATTGTTCCCGAAGAAATACCTCTTAATATAGTTTATGAAGATGATGATATAGTGGTGATTAATAAACCTGCCGGTATGGTAGTACATCCGGGTTGTGGAAATTATAGCGGAACAGTGGTAAATGGTATGGCATGGCGATTACAACAACAGCATCCTGAACTTTCTGAAGATGCACTTCCCCGGTTTGGATTGGTGCACAGAATTGATAAAAATACCAGCGGCTTGCTGGTACTTGCCAAAAACCAAAAGGCATCACTTGGGCTTGCTTCGCAATTTGCAGCACATACGGTACATAGAAGATATATAGCGCTGGTTTGGGGAGATTTTGAAGAAGATACCGGTACAATTTCAGCGCATATTGGCAGGCATCAACGATTCAGGAAGATAATGGATGCTTATCCCGACGGGGACTATGGAAAAGATGCAACAACACATTATACCGTACTTGAACGCTTTGGATATGTAAGCCTTGTAGAATGTCGCCTGGAAACCGGGCGTACCCATCAGATAAGGGTACACATGAAACATATCGGTCATCCATTATTCAATGACGAAACTTATGGCGGCGACAGGATTGTGAAAGGTACAGTTTTCACAAAGTATAAGCAGTTTGTAGAAAATTGTTTTGAACTGTGCCCGCGTCATGCTTTGCATGCAAAGACCCTGGGTTTTATACATCCTGTAACCAGGGAACAAATGCAATTCGACAGCGAACTGCCTCCGGATATGCAGCAGGTAATTGAAAAATGGCGCCGTTATGTAAATGCAAGAGGGATGGTGTTGTAGGAGCTTTGAGCTATGAGCTATGGGCGATGGGTGTTAATCTTCATGCCCCAATTACTCTTTTATTACTCATAGCTCAAATCCCAAAGCCCATAGCTCCAAGCTCACAGCCCAAAGCCCATCGCCCAAAGCTCAACGCCCACCACTCACTCCTCCTCCCCATCCAGCAATTCCCTTTCTATTTCCTCCATCTGTACTATATCCCAGGCTTCGCTTTCAGTAGGTGTGTGATTGATCAGATCAAGTAGATCCTCTTTTTCAAATAGCTCTTTTACCCCGGGTTGCATACCGCACACTACAAAAGAGCGCCCTTCCTCATTGGCTAACTGCTGCTGCTCTGCTATAAAACCGGCCATATCGGCGTCTGTCTCCTTTACCTCACTCAGGTTGAGAATGATATGTTTAACAGGATTTTGTGTAACTTCATCAAAGCTTTTACGTAGATATTCTGTCATATT
>JBDHYJ010000151.1:0-3076 GCA_039811345.1 Chitinophagaceae bacterium | reverse complement strand
GCATAAAATTTTGATTCGCCATTACTACTGTTTACTAATACCGCATTGTACAGGTAAACCTTGCCTGTCCAATAACCAATGGCGGAAAATTTTGGAGCATCATTTTCTTTTTTGCAGGATGTAGTTATTAGTACAACAACGCATATTGCTTTGGAGATTATTCTTTTTGTCATTCTAAATTTTAGTTTACGTGTTTGAAAATTTTAATTAGCTTTTTACTTAATCATTTCTCCTAACTTAACTTTTCTAAACTCATTCATTTCTTCTGCAAAAATTATTTCTGGCAGTAAAAGTAGATGGCAACAAGTGAGACTATGAACCCCTTTTCACTAATGGCGGTTCTTTTTGATTTTACGGAAAGTGATGTTTAATAAAATTTTCATACCCGGTTTTCAGCAATGGCAGTTTTAACGGGATTAACGGTAGTAATGACCATATTATCTACGGAATCTTTTTCCAACTGCAGTTCATTCGTACTTTTTACGGGAAGATCGGATTAACTTTATTTCCTGACAGGAAATATAATCCTGTAAGTAAAACGAATGAAAATATTTACCGTCATAGTTTTCATCATTCATTTATCCGGCTTTACATGGGCCCAGTATGATGAAAAGAATTTCACAACCTATACAATAAAGAACGGATTAAGCGATAATAGCATAAACTGCCTGCAGCAGGATGCAGAAGGGTATTTATGGATAGGAACCGATGCCGGGCTCAACCGCTTTGATGGGAATAGTTTTAAGGTTTATTACCGTGGCACAGAGCCTGTTAAATTACCATCCATAAATATTGGCAGGCTGAAGCGTTTTGACACTAATAGGCTGGGTATTCTTAGCAAGGGAGGTTTCCTGGTACTCAATACAAAAAATTACTCGGTACAGCATTATCGGGTGCCAGACAGCACGGCCATCAGTATATATATCAATGCAGTTTGGGACGCAGTAGAACTGCCGGATAAATCTTTTGCTGTAACAAGTGCTGCAGGTTTTTATCGTTTTAATTCGAAAGGGGAGCTCATTTTTCGCCATGATACATTTACAATAAAAGATATCGGGCAAAAAAGAATATTGTATGGAAGGGATATTTTCAGCCTGTCAGCAAAAGATTATATCATCAATGTTGATGAAGGAGATCATGCTTATTATGATGACGAGAAAAAAACTTTCAGTGAATTTAGTACAAATGATAACCTGAAATATTTTTTCAGGGGCTCACCTTTTATAATGGATAATTTCTGGACGATACAACAACAGATAAGTAAAAATGAATTTGTTTTTCTGCGTTCCGGCGACAATAAGATTACTTATTATTATTACCCACTAAGGAAAACCGTTCTTTCAACACTTCCTGCCCATATCACCAATTCGATAAACTGGGAAAGCAAAATAGCAACACTTAACGATAGCGTACTTGCGATAAACAGCGCTACCTATGGTTTTTACATTTTAAAAATAAACAAGCAGACAGGGGTTATTACATCCGACGGAGTAAATCATTTGTCTGATTATAAAATAATCTGCCTGTTTTCAGATAAGGACCAGCGGTTGTGGGTAGGTACAAGAGAAGGATTGCTGAAACAGGAACTGACCCAACCGGCGCTTAAGTCCTGGCATTATTTACCACCAGACGGAAGTAAATTTCCCGGAGGGTTCAGCACTGTATATCGCTATAAGGATAAATTATATGCAGGCCGTTTTTCATACAGCAAGGGGCTTGCAATGATTGATCCGGCAACAATGAAGCTAATAAAGGAGATAGATATTTTTTCTGCCGGGAGTAATTGGAATGAAGTAAAAAGTATTGAAATGTACCATCCCGATACTTTATGGATTGGCACCAGTGCGGGGGTCATATGGTTTGATACAAAAACAGAACGCTACGGAAAAGTGTTTAATGAAAAAAAATATCCCTGGAGCACAGACATCAGCGCTTCGCTGGCTCCAGCAAGGAGTGATGGCTATGCGTGGATATGTTCAGTACTCGGCGGCAAAGTAGTCCGATATCACATACCCACCCGTACGTTCACACTTTTTTCAAAGCATACATCACCAGCGTTATCTTTTGAAAAAGTAAAACATATAGTGTATGACGCGTATGGGGATGTGTGGATAGCAGGCCATTCTCTTGCCAGATGGAATAACAACAAACAAACTTTTGATACGCTGATAACCACCTATGGCGGTGATGGAAAATTCAATGATGATATTGTTGTTATCCGTGCAGATGAGCATGGTTCACTGTGGTTTCATAATGCATACAATGGACTATCCGAATATCGCATAAAAGAAAAAAAGTTTATTACATATACGATGAAAGACGGTCTGCCTTCTGATTTGATCAATGCACTAAGCCCGGTGATAGACAATAAATTGTGGGCAGCAACTAACAGTCATCTCTATTTATTTGATGCAAAAACCAGGCAGGTATCGGTGTATGATTATAAGGACGATCTGCCGGAACACAAACCTACCGGGAGAAAAATTTACTATGATGTTCAGTCGGGTCTTTTATACTTATGCTGCAATGAATATATTGTACGGTTTCCTTTTTCACCAAAACCAGAAAATGATCGCAGCAGCGGGCTGTTGATTGAAGAGGTATCCGTCAACAATCAGACAGTCTGGTACCAGCCTTATGAATCGTTAAAAATCAGTTACAATGATAACAATGTTTCAATTTCCAGTTCTGTTATTGATTTTGATAAAACCAATTACCAGTTTGCCTACCGGTTAAACAAGTCAGACAGTTGGAATAACATGGGCAACCAGCGAACCCTCAGCCTTTATAACCTGCCGCCTGGCAACTATGAATTGCAAATAAAAGCATCCGGAAAACCCGGAGCGGAAAAAATAAAACACTTTCGTTTTTCCATACGTCCTCCATTCTGGAAAACAAACTGGTTTCTTCTGCTGACAGCATCGGCATTAATCACTGCGGTTTACCTAATTTATAAAAACCGGGTTCGCCACATTCGGCAAAGGGCAGAAATTGACAAGCAACTTTCCCAAACCGAAATGAAAGCCCTTCAGGCACAGATGAACCCGCATTTTATTTTCAACAGCCTGAACAGCAT
>JBDHYJ010000150.1:0-3094 GCA_039811345.1 Chitinophagaceae bacterium | reverse complement strand
TGATAGATGTGATCCAGAACACCTGTTGATTTTCGTTCCTGGTAGCCCAGCAGGTATTGAGAATCGGTTGGGGTTATGTCTATTTTTACTACGGCAGCCCGCAGTTGCGCTTTTGAAACTGAAGCACAAAAAAGCATTATACAAATCAGGTAAAATAATTGTATTGTTTTCAGCATAACAATTTTATTAATGAGGGTTTCTTTTATCGTTTGTTAGTGTATGCTTAACATCTCTCCATGAAGATAACCAAGAACTGCTTCAGTCAAATCTTTTGCTGCCATGGGAGTGAAAGGTGAAACAGTTGTCTCATATCCTCCTTGTTCCCATGCAGAAGCTGTTGGTAAATAACCAAGAGTTCCATTTGTGATTCCAAAATAGAATGTATAGGGAAAAGGGGAACTCTCACGGATCTCATTAGAAACCTCACAAAACAATTCTATAGGTGCACTCCATATCGCTATTTCCTCATTTATTTTTAGGAACCGAACCGGCATCCTTACCATATTGGGTCCTTTTCCATTCCCGCTTTTTGAATATTTAATCAGATCGGTTGACCAGCCTAAACCTTCTTTTCTGGGTGTTTCCACTACCATTGAGCCGGTGTATAGTTTTATTTTATCTGTTGACGATGTAATCTTGCGACTGGCAGCATCTAATATCTTGTCACCCAAAAGAACTTTGAACTGATTTATTCTTCCGGATCCGGCACCACTGTAGATTGGTGCAATATTTCCCTCAGCACCATTTATAAAAAGAAGCGGCACACCAAATTTTTCTTCTACATATTCAGATACGACTCCCGGGACATCTCCGCTAATTTCAAGATTAGCTCCTAATACAGTTCCATGTATAGGATAGTTTGCAATCAAAGCCAGAGGATTACCATCTGCTTTATCAATCCTTAGGATTCCAATCCTTCGGTCTACTGCTCCATCGGGGTTCTCCCCAAGATATACTTTACCATTGGAGCCTATTGCACGCCGGTTTATATTTGCCTGAGAGTGCCCCCAGCCAACACCAATCTTTGCAGGTGTAAGTTTTTTACGTGCCTCAATTATACCGTTGATCAATGCCTGTTCTACCATTGATGTGTATTCTGTATCAACTTCATGTTTATACCGTTCAGGAAGAAAAATTTCAGGCATTCCCGGCACACCTAATTCAGGTGCTGAATGAGTATGCGTAACTGACCACCAGAAATTCAGATGGTCTATTCCGGTTTGTTTTTTTAGTAATGAAGCAACATGATCATATTCAGACGGAGATATTACGGCAAAATCAGATTGTACAAGGAAAAATTGAGTTACTCCATCATCAAGTGCTACAATTCGGTGATAAATATGGTCACGGACACTTTTAGATTGTCTTGGTCCATACCCTAACAGCCATTTGGGAGTTTTAGGAGTAATATCAACTTTTACTACCGAAGCCCGTAGTCTTTTAGTTATTATATGCTCCTGACCTTGAGAGGATAACGAACAGAACAGGAAAAGGAGTAATGTTGAAACTAAAACAAAAACTCTTCTATTGTTTGAGAAGAGTTGTAATTGAAAAAATAAACTATTTAGGGTACTCATAATATTAGTGGTTATTATTATTCATTTATAAGAATGAAGAGCTTTTTATTGCGAAATAATACCTATCCTGTTTTAGAAAGATTTTTACTTTGAAGATGCGAGATAGTAAATGCTTAACTTTATTAGAATACATGAACTTCAAATTAAAATACGGCTTATTGTACCTCATTGTTATTCATGGGACGATGGTATATGGTCAAATACATCCAAACCCGGATATACTCAGCAATGAAAAATGGGGCATCGCCGGAGCAATGGAATATTCGATGAAACGGCTGCAACTGGATAAATGGTATCCAAATAGCATGGACACTATTAACGGTGGGTTTCATACTTCTTATACTTATGATTTCAAGCCCGGCGACAAATCTGATAAAATGATCGTAACTCAGTCGCGCCATACCTGGGTTAATGCTAAGGTTATGGAACTATACCCTCAGATAAAATATTTCAGAAAAGGTGCTGATCATGGTTTTCAGTTTCTGAAGAAAGTAATGTGGGATAGTGTTTATGGTGGATTTTTTAGCCTGGTAGATCAGAAGGGTGTACCTATTGTAAACAGTAGCGTACAGAAAGATGCTTATGGTAATGCTTTTGCTATATATGCATTAGCGGCTTATTATAAAGCAACTGCTAACCCGGAGGCATTGGCACTTGTAAGAAAAGCTTTTCTGTGGTTAGAAAAACATAGTCACGACCCGGTACACAAAGGATATTTTCAACATCTGCAAAGAGATGGCACCCCAATACGAAGAACGGCTGATATTCCCTCCACATCCGATCTGGGTTATAAAGATCAGAACAGTTCTATCCACCTGCTGGAAGCTTTTACTGAACTCTACCAGGTGATGCCCGACCCACTGGTAAGAGAAAGGCTCAATGAGATGTTTTTGCTCATCCGTGACAGGATCACAACACCCCGGGGGAATCTTGTATTGTTTTTTTATCCTGACTGGAAGCCTGTTTCTTTCCGCGATAAAGATGTGAAGACAATACTGAAACATCGGAACCTTGATCATGTTTCTTTCGGTCATGATGTGGAGACTGCCTATTTATTGTGGGAGGCATCACAGGCATTAGGTATTCCAAACGATACGGTTACCCTTCGTGTGATGAAGCGAATGGTAGATCATGCTTTGCATAATGGGTGGGACAATGAATTAGCAGGTTTTTATGATGAAGGGTATTATTTTAAAGGAGATTCAACTATCACTATCATAAGAAAAACAAAGAACTGGTGGGCACAGGCCGAAGGTTTGAATAGTCTGCTGATGATGGCATCGCTATTCCCTGAAGATTCCACTTTTTACTATATCCGGTTTAAACAATTATGGGATTATACCCGGCTATACCTGATAGATCAGAAATATGGCGGTTGGTTTGAAGGCGGATTAGATAAGCAACCCGAACTTAGATATGCACTCAAAGGGCATATCTGGAAAGGTACATACCATGCATTTCGTGCATTGAGTAATTGTATTGAAAGGTTGAGGAAGTAGAAAGAATAAGCGTTCACT
>JBDHYJ010000149.1:0-3480 GCA_039811345.1 Chitinophagaceae bacterium | reverse complement strand
TCGCTGTAGCTAAGCCAATACACACCACCTGCAAGCGTGGAGAGATTAGTAACAGGTATTTGCTGGTAAACTCCGGATTGTACATCCACATTTTTTACCATTACCATATTACCGGCAGAATTGTATAAAACAAAAATTGATCTTGCTGATTGAGGTGGGTTCAAAACAATATTGAATGAATTTGTAAATGGTACGGGGTATGCTTTAATCCAGTCTTTTGACAGTATACGTTCAATATTTTTTTCATTTCTTTTTTGCAGCAGCAGGTTGTAGGCAATACGCATATTCGGGATACCATAACCGATACGATCATTTGGAGAAAGATAACTGTTCCCGCTTTTTTGGACAGCGTCTCTTATATCAAGACTGGTAAACTCAGGGAATGCCTGCCACAAGCAGGTGATTAATCCTGCAAGGTTAGGATTGGCAAGAGAAGTGCCGCTGTATGCTGAAGTAGGATTGCCGCTTATACCTGCCACTACTGTATTAGAACCAACTGAAACTACATCCGGTTTCACCCTGCCATCGGCTGAAGGTCCATAGCTGGAGAATGCCGACGGGTTACCGCTATAATCTACAGAACCAATTGTTATCACATGCTCTGCATCGGCAGGAGTGCCGATATAATGCCATGAACCGTTTCCTGAATTACCAGCGCTGACAGTTACTATAATTCCTTTCTTAGCAGCCCACTCAGCGCCTCTGGCACAAATTGTCGTTTTGCCATCCATATCTTCATAGCTGTAATTCATCGAGGGATCATCAAAAGTTGAATAACCAAGAGAGGTAGTGATTAAATCTACACCAAGACTATCAGCCCGCTCTGCTGCCGCCACCCAGTTTTGTTCTTCAACCGGAAATTCAGTTGCCACATTTTCTGTACGGAACAGATAAAATTTTGCATGCGGTGCCGTGCCTACCATTGTTCCGGGGCGATTGGCGGCAATGGTTGATAGACATAGCATACCATGATAATGTTCTTCTGTAACACTTTCTTTATTCGCCACAAAATCCCAGGTGCCTAACACACGTTGCTGAAGCCGCATACTATCGAATGCGGGATTTGTATCATAATGATAGAAACCGGCATCAAGCATCGCTATTGTCATTCCTTCGCCAAGGAAACCTTTATTATGTAAAAACTCTCCCTCATGAATGCTGATCTGGTTATATGTGCTGCCATAATTAAGATAGTCACCTGTACCCTGGGAACCCATTATTTTTTTTGAGGGTGCTGTATTTTTAATCAGTTTATCTTCAGTGTCAGGTTCCTGCCTGGATGTTCGGGGTGCAATTTTTTTTGATGCCTTAACAAAATTTAACTGCTGTATATGATTAAGTGCATTGGCATCCGAAGTTTGAATCAACACCTGGTTGAGCCATTTGGAACTATTGAGTATAGTAACAGATCCTGCATTTTGTATACTATCAAGATATGCGGGATTTACAGGAAGATCAGTACTATCAAAGCTTATTTGCTGTCGCTCTCTTCTTGCTATTGATTTTGAAGATAGAAATTCGCCGGGATTGCTGAGAGAATAAGGGCTGTTGTTTTTATCCTTGAACTGGATAATATATTTGCCGGATTGTGCCTGTGCCTGATGTACAGATACAAACAAAAATACAGCAATAATAATGGCAAATTTTTTCATAGCGGATTATTGGTTTTCTAATTGTGTTCAAGCATCGTCAACCTGATACCATAACCATTATACGAATAAGGTGCCAGGGTATCGCACACAGCATATCCGTTTTTGGTGGCTGCCAGCGAATCGCAATTGAGGTTTGCCGGACAGGGAGTGGGAGTGGGTTCCCCCGGAATAATCATTCGACAATTTTGAAGGGTGAGTTGTATAAGATATTCCCAATGGAGGAAATCCTTATATACCAATCCTATGTCTTTGCCATATACTTCTATGCTATATGTACTGTCTGCATAGCTGGTAGGGTATCGTGCAGGGTCACCAGTTGATTGATCCTGTTGCAATACGGTAACTGTGTTATCAATAGTGTTGTTATTTACCATATACGGTTGACCCACATTTGCATAGGTATAATTCCAGTCATACATATATGCATATTCAGATTCGGAGGAACTGCTGCTGTTCTCTCCTGTGCCGGTGAAAATATAGCTGTTGCCCGGCCAGTAATAATCATTTCTTACCGGGGAAGCAAGTTTAATAAACCGAAGGTTGTTTTCAACATACTCCACAGAGTTAGGGAGTATAGTTACCATAAAACTGGCATTGTCCTGCCAGGGAGTAATTCCTGCAGTATCTCTCATCATACGCCTGATACGAAAAGCGGGACGACCCAGGTTGTCGGTAATCTCAGCATCTACTATATCTTTCACCTGATAAGAATGAACTTCTCTCACTCTGTCATAATCGGTAAATACTACAGAGTCTAAACGATATTGAATATATTTCCCAACCTGCATCGGGTAATAATCTGCTGCAGGTATCGCTTCAAAATTATCAGTTTGTTTTTTACAGAATGGCAGTGTACCTATTATCAATATCACCGCAGGGAAAAGAATATTTTTTCTTTTAAAAGTCATAGTTGTGATATAATACGACAGAGATTGAGTTCAGTATCAAAAAGCTGCTTACCGGTATGTATTGTTTTGAAACAAAAAAAGCTATTTCTGAATGCTAACGCTTTGATATACTTTTTATTGTCGAAAATATACACCAGTAGTTATTGCCGATAAATATTAATTTAAGACATCGAAATTTGACTGCTCCGCATAATGATACCACCACCTATAACATCCTCTCCCTCATAAAACACGGCACTTTGTCCGGGGGCTATACCTTTCACCGGGTTGTAAAATTGTACGGAAATTCCCTGCTCATGGTTTTGAAGTGTAGAAAATTCACCCTTGTCTTTGTACCTGATTTTAGTGATTGCTTCCTGTCCGTCATGGATACCATCGTATTTCTGCCAGTTGAGTTTTGTAACAATCATCTGCTGGCGGTTCAGGTCTTCTTCATCACCAAGTACAACAGTATTGGTTTCGGGTATGATTTGCGTAACATAGGCTGGCTTACCTAATGCAATATCCAGTCCTTTGCGCTGGCCTATAGTATAAAAAGGATAGCCTTTGTGTGCCCCCAGGATATTGCCATGGGTGTCTACAAATTTTCCTCCGCTCACTCTTTCTTCAAGACCTTCCACCTTGCGTTTCAGGAAGCCACGGTAATCATTATCCGGTACAAAGCATATTTCGTAACTCTCACTTTTTTTTGCCAGTTCGGGATAGCCATAGTCAAGTGCCATCTGGCGAATCTCCGTTTTCCGGTATTTACCCAGCGGTAGCATTGTTCTGCTCAGCAGGTCTTGCTGCAAACCCCAGAGCACATAACTCTGATCTTTTGTTTCATCCAGCCCTTTGCTGATATAATATCTCCCATTATCATGGCGATGTATATTTCCGTAATGACCGGTGGCTATAAATTCACAATCCAGTGCATCGGC
>JBDHYJ010000148.1:0-4526 GCA_039811345.1 Chitinophagaceae bacterium | reverse complement strand
TTAATAATCACTTACAAGTTATGTATATATGATACCATCAGCCCTGCAGAAAATTGCCCACCTCTGGTTTTTCCTATTTCCCCTAACAATAAATTAGATTCATTGGGGTTGTCGTAATTTACACCTTGTGGCACTTTGCCTGAAGTACCATAACTAATCAATAATCCTGTACGTAAATTAAATTTCTTTTGCCTGGCATTTATCCCAAGCTGACAATGATAGATATCCCAACTGCTAATATTGGGAAGGTAACCATCGGTGTCTTTATATAATTTCGGATTTGCATAGGTGAAATCTGTTCGTAAAGAAAAATAAGCAGTAAGGTTTTCTTTAAACAACCAGCTTGCACCAGCAGCAACATTTAATATTCCTTTTCGGGCATCTTTCATTCGAAGCAAACTGGTGGTAAAGGATCCATCAAGTGAATCTGATCTTATAAACTGTTTTGGTCCGGGGGTAATCATGTTGTATTCATTCACTTTGGCGAAATATTCGGCAGCTAAATACAGTTCTCCTTTATTGTGATGATAGATATAACCGGCAGCAACACTGAATGGCATTTTCCACTTTGACTTTAATTTACTTTGCCTTGTATTGGCAAGCAGGTTTAACTCTGATCCTGCGATGCGCAGATTAATAATTTCATTATCGGATACAATATTTGCTTTGCCTGAAATTCCCACCAGCGGTGAACTAATTATCAACCCAAGATGATGTTTGTCGGAGATGTCATAAGAAAGACCGGCCTTTACTTTGATACCAGTGTTTCCGGTATTGGCAAGATAATATTCTGCCGCAGAAACTATTTCCGGAAATCCGGTATTACTCCCGTCATTTATAACAGCCCTGGAAGAATAATTTAATAGGAAACTCTGATATCTCATCTGGCATTCCATACTTAAACCTGCTGCTAAGCCTGCGCCAAGATTAACTCCGGAACTGATCAGCGCTGTTGTCTGCCTGATATTATTCCCAATAGTATATTGTCCTATAAAATTCTCAGTGCCCGGACTGTAACTATCATCAAGCACGTTCATTTTATCATCTTTGTATTGCGATGCCTGAAAATTTATAACCGGTCTGTGCACTATTGCATATACCAGTGTAAATGGTTTTTTCGATTTGAAATGAATGGTATGAGATGCAATAAGCGGAACGATTATTGCTCGGGACGATTTCAAAGGCATACCTGTTCCGGTACCGTTTTTGATATTAATAGATTGCCATTGGTATACAGTTCCGGTTATTGAAGCGGCATTACGTTTGTCAAATGCAAGCAATGCGGGATTATAAAACAAAACACCACTGTCGTGGTTATTGGCCAATACAGCTCCCGGAACAAAAAAACCTCCGGCACCATAGTTCGATGACCAATAGTTAGCGTCCTGTGCCATTATCTGCACGGGAATGAATGCAAAAAGAATGTACCAAACAAATTTTCGGGGCATAGTAATTTTAGTTTTACAAGTACAATTATAAGTAGAATCCTAAAATACAGGAACGACTTCAAATTCATTTCAACACTAGAACCTATACTTCTCCCAACATTTTCTCTAATGCAAGATATACTCCATTAGTCCATCCGAAACCATCCTGCGATTCGTATTCGCCACCACCGGCCAATAAATTTGTATCTACCACATTGTATTTCTCCATCATCTTGCCGGTATTGTGGTATACTTTTTCATTCAATCTCAGCCACCGTAGAGCAATCATTTTTGTCAATTCATCGAATCCATAATTTTTAAGACCAATAATTGCAATCCATTGCAGTGGCGCCCAGCCATTGGGTGCATCCCACTGCTGAGTCGTTTGTTGGGTGGTTGTTATAAGTCCTCCGTTTCTTAAAAATTTTTTTTCAATTTTATTTGCTACGGCTTTCGCCTGTTTAAATGAAGCAATATTAAAGTACAGCGGAAAGGTAGCAGCAAGCGATTCACAATCCGTTATGGAATTTCGGGTAAAATCAAAATCATAATAAAATTCTTTGTCACTGCTCCAGCAATACTTGTTAATTGCGGTCTTACGTGTGTCCGATGCTGCTATATACCGATGATACTTTTTTATATCGCCCGATAGACGGCATGCTTCAGCAATGGTTTGTTCAAGATTATACAGGAGACAATTTAAATCAACCGGAATTATATCAGTGGTATGTATTGTGGAAAGATGCATGCCATCAGCAAACCAGCGCGATGAAAAATCCCAGCCTGATTCCGCTCCTGCACGTAAATTCCGGTATATAGTTTTATTGTCAGTCTGTGTTGCTGCCGATTCCACATCTTCCCGAAAGGATTCCGGCCTCGGAGTATCGTTGTCATCCCAATACCGGTTAAGCGTAATATCATCTGATAAACGAACTACACGGTTGGCTGAAATATTATTTTCACTCAGTTTATCTGTACCTTTCATCCAAAAATCATATTCCTTTTCCAGTTGTGGTAAATATCTTAATAAAATTTCATTACCTTCCACTTCAGCGAGCAACTGCACCATACTGGCAAAAAATGGAGGTTGGGAACGACCAAGATAATAAGTGCGATTGCCATTGGGAATATACCCAATTTGATCAATGAGGTAAGAAAAATTATCCAGCATATTCCCGATCATCGTGGTGCGACCGGAAACCCGCAAGCCCAACATGGTAAAAAAACTGTCCCAATAGTATATTTCCCGAAACCTTCCGCCGGGTACTATATATTGACCCGGCAAAGCAATTAAGGAGTCACCTGCGTTTTGAATCAGTTGACGGGTTAGGATATCCCACAATTCTTCAAGATGTTTTTTTAAAGGCAGTCCAACTTCACTTTTATATTCAAGTGCATCTATTGATGGTTCTTTGAAATAACGATGTACAAATTCAGACAAATCAAAACCCGGTAGATTTTTTTCAGATTCATAAAGGTTGCGGATAGCCGAAATATCTTTTTGGGGGATACAATCAACAAATGTTTTTCCATCAGGAAATATTTTCCTCAACTGTACCTGTTCGAATAACTCTCCGAGTTCGAAAATATTATTGACCGGCATATTGAACCGTTATAGTTATTATACTTTAGTTGCGCCAACTCCATTTACGACATTCTTCTGCAACCTCCTGAAAATGATCAGTAATATTATAAGGATTCCAATGGGCACGAGTGAAAAATAAAAAGCTGCATGTCCACTGTATCTGTCAAATATATATCCGGTAAGTAAGGAACCGGTGGTACCGCCGATAGCAGAAAAAATAATGATAAGCCCTGACATCAAACCGTGCTTTGGTTTGGGCAGTGAGCTAAGTATAACAGAATTAATAGCAGGATATACCGGGGCGAGCAGCAAGCCGATTAACGGGAAAATATATGCAGCCACCGGCGCATCGAGCCAGCCGGTAATTTCTTTACCGGTTACATTTTGTGCAAGCGGCATAGCTATTACAACCAGTAAAGCTGCCAAAAGCAATGAGCCCACCAATACATAGAACCAGTTTAATTTTTTTAAGACAATACCTGCAAGAAATCTCCCCAATGCAGTGGATCCTGCAAGGATACTTGCCATCTGAATACTTAGCGCTGCGGGCAGAAACAAAACTTTATTATTGAAGGTTGGCAGAAAATTCTGGATACTCTGTTCAATAAGTACATAGAAAAAAGCAGAAAAAATAAAAGCAATAACAATGGGTTCGGCAGACAGTTTAAACATATCAGAAAACCTAATTTTGCCAATACCATCCTGCTCAGCTTTTGCTGCTGATTCATCCAATGGTGCGGATAGTAAAAGAAAAAATGCAAGCAGGCTCAAACCACCCAACAAATAGTATGCGTTTAACCATGAAGTAGACTGTGGGTTATTGTTGTCAACAAATGAACTGAAAATAAAGTATAGCGACAGGTTACCAATCATAAAAAATGATTCAATAAAATTCATCAGGCTGATATGTTCTTTTGAATCTTTGGTAACAATGCCAATGATGCTGTACACACTCATTTTAATTAAAGCAAAGCAGGAACCCACCGCCACAAACAAAACTTTTATGGCAAAAAAGCCCGGGGTATTGGGGATAACGAAACATGCAGCACAAATTATTCCCAATGCAAAAAGCATTGCTTTTTTATAGCCGAATTTTGTGATATAAGAAGCTACAAGAAATGAAACTATAGCAATGCTCAGGTCTTTACAGGGATCAATCCACGCAGCATCCTTTTTGGAAACAGCAAAATTATTTTGTACCTGTAGTATTGCAATGCCGGAGCTATTCAGTAAGATGGCAAAAACAAAATAGTTAATAAACAGGGAAAGTTTAATTCTCCAGTTGGACATAAGCAAGCCGTTAGAGATTATTAACCAAATATACGGGAAATGATTTTTGCCGGGAAAACCAGCCTTTAATTAAACTGTGTATTCCCGGTTGCATGGCCTAAAATAATAATCCGAAAATCCATACTGTTGCAGATTTTCGGATTATCTAAGTCGGGATGACTGGATTCGAACCAGCGGCCTCTTCGTCCCGAACGAAGCGCGCTACCGGGCTGCGCTACATCCCG
>JBDHYJ010000147.1:0-4657 GCA_039811345.1 Chitinophagaceae bacterium | reverse complement strand
AAATGAATAAAACAACAGTTCTTGCATTTAATATTGATCAAGCTGCCGCAAAAATACGTACAGGTATGCCGATAGACGATGAAGAGGATATTCAACTGCCAATCTGGTCAGGAATTATACCGATAGAAACAAAAAGACTTGATCCTATCGCTGATGAACATAGCAGAAAAATTCCTTTGCCACAGCATCTGACTTGAAGGCAGAAGCTATTTCCCTTTTGTCTTTTTTGATTTAAACATCTCCAGCATCCGATCGGTTACCACAAAACCACCTACTACATTGAGCGTTCCTAAGATTACAGCCAGGAAACCAAGAACAAGAGCTATATCATTCCCATTTTCGGCTTTACCCATTACTATAATTGCTCCAATGATTACCACACCATGAATAGCATTTGCTCCGCTCATCAAAGGAGTGTGCAGTACGGCAGGTACTCGTCCTATTACTTCAATCCCTACAAAAATCATCAGTATTACGATATATATAATTTGCTGATGCAGTGCAATCCATTCCAGAAAGTTTTGCATATTAAAGGTTTATTTTGTGCATACTATTATTTCAACATTGATTTATAATGTTCATTCACAATTTGTCCGTCATGACAAATACATGTGCCTTTCACCAGGTCGTCTTCAAAATTGAGCATTAAATTACCTTCTTTATCAAGTATAAGTGATAAAAAATTAAGCAGGTTTTTTCCATATAATTTGCTCGCATCCGCAGGCATAGCTGATGACAGATTTGAGTTGCCCACAATACTTACTCCATTGAACAATACAGTCTCGTTGTCTTTGGTTACTTCCGTGTTTCCACCTGTTGCCGCAGCTATATCAATTATTACCGAACCTTTTCGCATAGATTGAAGCATCTGACGGGTAACCAGTACCGGTGCCTGCCGTCCATGAATCTGAGCGGTGGTAATAACAATATCCGATCGGCTGATGACTTCAGCTATTTTTTGTTCCTGCTTTTGTTTGTATGCATCCGTCTGTTCTACGGCATAGCCACCGGCTTTACTGGCATCAGCAGCACCCTCAACTTCAATAAACTTGGCGCCAAGACTCATTACTTCTTCTTTTACAGCGGGACGGGTATCAAACACTTCCACTACGGCTCCAAGCCTTCTTGCCGTAGCCACTGCCTGTAGACCGGCAACACCGGCTCCCAATACCAGCACTTTGGCAGGAGCTATACTTCCGGCAGCAGTGATAAACATCGGAAAGTAACGGCAAAACATATTTGCCGCAAGCAATACCGCTTTATAACCGGCAATATTTGCCTGGCTGCTCAGTACATCCATACTTTGTGCACGGGTAGTTCGGGGCAGCATATCAATACTAAATACAGTTAGTCCGGCTGCAGCATATATATCCATCAGCCTCCTGTTATACAAGGGCTGAAAAATGCCAATCAGTATTGCTCCCTTTTTCAGTCGTTTAATTTCATCCTCTCCCGGATTATGTATTGAGAAAATAATATCTGATACTTCTAATACCTTGTCTCTTGTAAGTACTGCCACTGATGCAGATTCATATACAGCATCATCTGCAAAAGCGTTTATCCCTGCCTGTTGTTCTATCTTTAATTGCACATTTTTTTTTACAAGGGCCTCAGCCTGTTCGGGTAAAAGAGAAACCCTGTTCTCTCCTTTGGGTTCTTTTAATATTCCGGCAATCATGAATTGAATGTAAAGATTTTTCGGGAATTCAAAATCTGGGTTGTGGGTTTCAGCTATCAGGTCTTAGGTATCAGCTATAAACTTTTCAGTATTTACTGAAAGCTAATAGCTAATTCCTCCTCAATTTTTAATATTCCCACCCACAGGCAGGCCACTTGGCACTGAAGCTGGAATTTTCTTATCATACTGATCATCGTTCAGTGTGTTTAGAAATTCCACGATAATATCAATGTCCTTAAATTCAACATTCAATAAAACGGCGAGAGAATCCAGTTGTTCTTTAGGGACATGAGGATTAGGTAATGGTTTGCCTTTTAGATCTTCATAAAACAACATCACATTGTCAAGGGTAGCAATTTTTCCATTATGCATATATGGCCGGGTAAAACGCATATTCCTGAGTGTAGGAGTGCGAAAGGCATAAGTTTGCTGATATCCTGAATCAGATACCGGAAGTTTATCGTTGTCTACTACACCCAATACATGTGGTTTGAAGTCGGACAACATCGGACCATTATGACAACGTGCACATCCTGTACTAATAAACAATTTCATACCATTAATTTCCCTTCCCGACAATGCTGTCTTTTCTCCGCGCATGTAACGGTCAAATCGCGAATTGTTTGCAATGAGGGAGCGTTGAAAAGCTGCAAGCGCCTGACTGATTGTAGTGTCTGTGATTGTTGAAATATTAGGGAATGCTTCTTTAAAAAGTTTGCGGTATTGTGGTATATTATTAATTCGTCTGGTGATTTCTCCTTTTATTTTAGTTTCTGTAAAACCGTGTCCACGCATTTCTTCTAAAGTACTTACCGGCATCATTGCCTGTTGTTCCAGGCTCTTAGCACGCATATCCCAAAACATGGGTGCTTCTTCTGGTATATAATTACCTTTTTCATCAATACCGTTAAATGCAATATTGAGCAGGGTAGGGGCATTTCGTTTTGTAAAAGGTATATCATTATTTTTGTTGAAACTTCTGCGTTCTCCCAATCCCTTACCATTAACTCCAATAGGTAATTCCCTGCTTTCTGCGTATCCAAATTCGGGATGATGACAAGTAGCACATGCAACATCTTTGCCACCGGATAAAATTGGATCGTAAAATAATAATCGTCCAAGTTCTATTTTTTCTGGTGTGGAGAGATTGTTTGCAGGGGAATTATACTGGAGTGGAAGCGCTGAAATGGTGCCCAAATCAGGAAGTTTTGGCTTAGGTCTGGCTTCTGGTTTTTTATCTTCAGAAGAGTGGCATGCATTTATCAGCAATATTCCGGTTAGTAAAAAGAGTAGTAGGGGAACCAGGTATCTCATGGCGTAAATGAAAAATTTATTAAGATTACAATAATCCCCTTCATAGAAAATGGGGTGAAATCGCAATATTTTAAAACCTTAGCTAACGAAGATAGAAAATTAAGAGATAGATATATCTTTTATTATGATGTGTGTATATCTTTGTGACACAAAACTTCCGGAAAATAATGTTTTCAAAAACGTGTGAATACGCCATCCGCGCAATGATTTTTATAGCGCAACAATCCAGGAATGGAGAAAAAGCAGGTATAAAACTGGTAGTAAAAGGCATAAATTGCCCGGAGCACTTTATTGCAAAAATTTTGCAGGAACTGGTAAGAAAAGGATTACTGCTTTCCGTTAAAGGACCCAATGGTGGTTTTTACATGGAAAAACCACAATTAGAGTTTTCTCTTGCCGATGTAATCAGGGCAGTAGACGGTGATAAGATTTTTTCCGGTTGTGGGTTAGGATTAGCTGAATGTTCAGAAATAGAGCCTTGCCCGATTCATAAAGAATTTAAGAAAATCCGGAATGAGATGCAAGATATGTTATGCAATGCCAAACTGGGTGAGTTTACCGAACAACTGGATAAGAAACTCACATTTCTGAAGTGAAAAATGAAGTAAATATGCAGCAAAGAAAAGATATAACTAACAGGAAGGATATTGAATTGCTTGTTAATGTTTTTTATGAAAGAGTGAACAAAGACAAATTGCTGTCTCCGATTTTTAATGAGGTTATTCAAGACAGATGGCCACAGCATCTCGAAAAAATGTATCGTTTCTGGGAGACTGTATTACTGGATGAACGTAGTTATACCGGGAGCCCTTTTCTGCCACATGCATCATTACCGGTAAATCATACCCATTTTGAAACCTGGCTTCACTTGTGGTATACTACAGTGGATGAATTGTTTGAAGGAGAAAAAACAGAAGAAGCCAAATGGCGTGCGGGAAAAATGGCAACTATGTTTCATTCCAAAATTGAATATTTCAGGAACAGCACTGAAAAACCTTTGCGATAGTTGTAAAAGTTGAACAATCATAAAAGAGAATTAAATGTTCCGGGCAACAACATTTTTTCATAGTGTAAAACCATTAAGCAACAATAAGACTAAATTTTCTTAACTTCTTAATGGTTGAAAGAAGCAGACAATATTATTCCTGTTATTTAGTAAAAGTTTATGGAAACCAAACCGATCAAAAGAAGTTCTCAACTCTTACCTGTATCCAGGGAACATCATTTTGGATTATTGTTTTGCTGGAAGATCAGGCAAGGCATTACAAAGTCGGTAGATGTTGAACGGATGCTTAAATATGTTCAATTCTTCTTCAAGGGCCACCTCGAATATCATTTTGAAGAAGAAGAACGCCTGCTTTTTATAGATAAGTCAGATATGCTTGTGCAGTCGGCAATCAGCCAGCATGCAGAACTTCGCAGCCAATGTGAAAACCTGCTTTTATGTGATACCCGCTCGGTAAGTCGTGAACAGTTGATCAGGCTGGCAGATGATCTCGATGAACATATCCGTTTTGAGGAGAGAATATTATTCCCTCATCTTGAGCAGGTACTTTCACCCGGACATTTAAACTGGGTAGACAATTGCCTCCATGATCATGGTCGTAATGCGTTTATTGACAATTATCCCGATGTATTCTGGTTAAATCAGTCTGCTTCGCTTTA
>JBDHYJ010000146.1:0-4691 GCA_039811345.1 Chitinophagaceae bacterium | reverse complement strand
ACGAAGAATAATATTTAATATAAGGTAGCAACACCGGAAATGGTGTGGATAAAATAGATTTCTTTATCTGTTGAATGATGCAAAATTAAATCAATCTGTCGAGAGAGGCAAACCTAATATCACAAATGGTTAACAGTATTCCTGATATTTGAGCTGGTATTTGTCGTTATCCTGTTATTGGTTTGTGTTTATGTTGTATGTTTGAAATATTTACAATAAGGTATGCAGATAATTTGCTGTGTCTTTGAGTCCTGCATTTCTCAACTGATTTAGTACCTCAAATTCATCTTGTTTAGGATTTTTTTTATTCAAAACCATTTCTTTAAAAGCTACCACTGCTTGTTCCTGATTGAGATCTATTATATCTGTTAGAAAGTCATCTGCTGTTTTGGCATTTAAACTAAATGACTGTAAATATTCTTCCGGAAAGTCTTTGATATTATTAGTTACAATAAGATTAGCATTTGTTTTTATTGCCGCCGCCAGGATATGGCGATCATCTTTATCCGGCAATTCTAAATGGTCTATTAAGCCTCTGTAATTTAGAACTAAAGCGTCAGGGAATGCGGAGTTTGCCTTTGCTATTCTTTTGTTTGCTTCTGCTTCTGAAACCCCTTTTTCTATCATTACTTTCTTCCATTCTTTAAATATATGTTCGCTCCATTTGGGGGTATATAGGTCATAATAAGCAAACCAAAATAAAATATCTCTGATAATGACCGGATAGACAACGTTGGTATCTAAGACAGCTGTAAATCGAACACTATGAATCATACAAACCTGTTTCTTCGTCTGAATTCATAATATCAATGATGTTTTGTTTCTGTTGCTCCTTCATTTGTTTTCTATACCTAATTATATCATCAAATTTAATTCTTCTGTGCTTCCCAATTTTAGTAAATGGTATCTTACCATCTTCAAGTAACTTCACTAAATGAGGTCTTGAGCACCCCAGGATTTCTGCCGCAGATTGTGTAGTTACTTCAGTTGCAATTGGGACAAGAGAAATTAATTTTCCCTGTCCCATACTTTTTAGAATATCTCCGAGAAGCTTTAAAGCACTTAAAGGAATTTTGATTTTTTCACCTGTTTCTTCAATTTCAATTTCCGGTTGCTCAGAATGAAGTTGCTCTATTACTGATACTAAAGTGTCGTAAGATTCACTTGCAATTTTTTGGTCAAGCTTTGAGGGTTTTCTTATATGTTCTAATGGTTTCACTCTAATCAACTTTATGTTTTAATTTTTATCCCAAAGTAAACGAAATAAACGAAATAATCAAAACAAAAGAAACTGGATTTCTTCATTTTAATAATGTAGCTAAATAAATAATATCTGTACAATTGATTATCAAACTGTCTCTTTAAAACAAAGATTCTGAAATTGAAGGCGGTTCTTTATGTTTCTTGATCTAATAAGTCGTTTCGTGTGTAATAATTGCTAACATGCGGTTACTCTTATCTTTGCGCAAAGCTGGATATGGAAAAATCAAACTTTGTTGACCAGATCAGGATATTTTGCAAAAGTGGTCATGGCGGTGCGGGCAGCAAACATTTTATGCGAACTAAATACAATCCACAGGCAGGCCCGGATGGTGGTGATGGCGGTCGTGGTGGGCATATTATTTTAAAAGGCAATAAGAATTTGTGGACATTGCTCCATCTTCGTTATTATAAAAATGTATTAGCCGAAAATGGGGAAGGTGGATCGGGGAACAATTGCACTGGTAAAAATGGGAAAGACATAGTAATAGAAGTACCGTTGGGTACCATTGCTATAGATGAAGCTACTGGAATAAAAGAAGCTGAAATACTAAAAGACGGCGAAGAAGTTGTATGGATTAAAGGAGGTCGGGGTGGATTGGGGAATGCCAATTTTGCGACAGCAACCAACCAGGCGCCGGAATATGCACAACCAGGCGAGCCCGGTGAAGAAGCTTTGAAAATTTTAGAATTGAAAGTACTGGCAGATGTAGGGCTGGTAGGCTTTCCCAATGCCGGCAAATCTACATTGTTGTCGGTATTAACTGCTGCAAAACCTAAAATCGCAGATTATGCTTTTACTACTATAAACCCAAATCTTGGAATGGTAGCCTATCGCGATGGTAAAAGTTTTTGTATCGCCGATCTTCCTGGTATAATTGAAGGAGCTGCTGAAGGCAAAGGACTGGGACACCGCTTCCTGCGTCATATAGAGCGCAACCCGGTGTTATTATTTTTGATTCCTGCAGACAGTGCTGATCATGCAAAAGAGTTTAATATTCTTGTGAAAGAACTGGAGCAATATAATCCTGAGTTGCTGCATAAAGATTTTGTTATTGCCATAAGCAAAAGTGATATGCTCGACACAGAACTGAAATCGGCTATTGAAAAAGAATTACCGGTTGCAGTGCCCCACTTATTTATCTCTTCTCTTACTCAAAATGGCCTTATAGAATTGAAGGATACTTTATGGAATATCCTGAATAAAAAATAAACCAAACGGGAATTATAAGAGAAAAATTATGTAATATTACTCCTTAAAATTTTTTTCAATTTTTATAATCTTCGATTGCTTGCAATTTTTGGCAAAAAAACGTTGTTCATCTGAACAGCGTTTTTTTATGGAATAGCCGACTTCATTCCCTAATTTTATATTTATTGGATTTTCCCTGTTTGTCACCATCGAAAACTTCAGTTATGTCTGCACTGCCATGGCGTAAAGGAATTGTAACCCGTATTACGGAAGAAGCGCCTCAAACGCGCCGGTATTGGATTGAAGTATCCGATACCGATAATTTCGAGTTTAAGGCGGGTCAGTTTGTAACCCTTGATTTGCCAATCAGCGACAAGCCGGCTAAAAGATGGAGGAGTTACTCTATAGCTTCATGGCCCGATGGTTCCAATGTATTTGAACTGGTGATAGTATTGCTTGAAGGTGGCGCCGGCACAACCTATATTTTTAACGAAGTGAAAGTTGGCCATGAATTTACATTCAGGGGGGCGTTGGGTGTTTTCACTTTGCCTGAAATAATAGACAAAGACCTTTTTCTAATCTGTACGGGTACCGGCATTGCTCCTTTTCGCAGTATGGTACAGTATATCAATCTGCATAATCTGCCACACAATAATATTTACCTGATTTTTGGGTGCAGACAAAAATGCAACCTGCTGTACTATGATGAGATGCGGGAACTTGCAGTAAAAGTCCCTTTGTTTCATTATATACCCACACTTTCCCGTGAAGAATGGGAAGGTAAGACCGGTTATGTGCACTCGATTTATGAAGAGATTGTACAAAACAAACCAGAGGCTTTGTTTTTTTTATGCGGCTGGAAAAATATGATTGACGAAGCAAAACAAAGAATTACCGCTATTGGTTATGACAGAAAAGCCATTCACCAGGAATTGTATGGGTAGGGGATGCATGTCTCATGTTTCAGGCATCCACTGTTGTCTCACGTCTTGCTTATTCACATTTCACCTATCGTTGAAGCATTGGTGATGTGTCAATATTACGTGTTCTGCAATAAAAATGTCGCTACTGATTAAATAACAAACACTCTTTGTTTATTACCTTGACCAGAAGTTACTTGTCAGACGGAACCGAGGCAGAACAGCGAACTGGAGCTATGAATATTTTCATTGTCCCACTATATTTGCAAATGAATACAGTTGCATGTGTCTTTAAATATTATCAATGTAGTCAGCTTCTTTCAAAACACCGTCTATCCCAAAGAATAATTCTCTGTGATTGATATCCATCCAAGTTAGAATGTCAATAATATCTTGAAAATGACTTCTTGCATATACCGTTCCGATTGTATTTCCAGCGCCAAAGCAAATCGGTTCATGGTGTGCTACACGATTTCTGATTGAATTAATCTGATTTAATTTTGAATAAACATGTCCTTGATTATGGTATGCCGGTAAGTTTGGAAAAATGTTTAACAATGTGTTTCCGCCCGCCTGAAATTGTTTACCCGCAAACATGAAATTCCAAGTCCCAAAACTTAGTTCAGCCAACAGTTTGTCATGTGTATAAGCTGCTCCCAAACTTGTATATGTTTCATTTATTTTGTTTAACGTCTTTTGGCAACCAGGGTTAGTTAAAAATCCTCCGGGTAGTATTGATGCTAATAACCAATCATGTCCACCGGGAGGTACCGGAAATTGTTTTTTATAATGTAAATCTATTTTGTTTCTTAAGACAACTTCAAAAATGCTAAGAGTGGCTAAAAAAGCCTGTGAAATTCGAATATTAGCCCGATATAAACGAGTAGTTCTTCGAGTATTATTTGCACATGAAGCTTTATAACGAAAAAGTCGCTGGGCAGAAATGAGAGTTTCAAATTTGTTGAATTTCAATCGAATATCCTTTATCTGTTAGTTAAAATATTTTGTCATTTTACAAATATATAACACTATATTTGTAGTGTTATTCCCCGTTTGGCGCTGCTCTGCATCCATCGGGGTTTTTGCTTTTAGAAAGTGCCATTGATGCTCCCACACGGCACCATTCCCTGAACAAATACTTATCTTAGAGCAAGATGCAAATGGCAGCTTTTATTCTTCAAAACATATATCATGAAAAAATTTCTGTGTATTATTATTGGTGTTGTGTACACTGTTTCAGCGTATGCCCAGCAGCAGTCAATGGATTTTGAAAAATATGATCCGGTATCAACACTGGTTGTTCCATCGCATATAATAAC
>JBDHYJ010000145.1:0-5180 GCA_039811345.1 Chitinophagaceae bacterium | reverse complement strand
GAGAGATAGATTTCTTAATCTTAGTAATAATGAAATAGAATAATGTAGTCATATTTTTATTCAAATGCAATCATCCTACTAGCGCGTATTGTTTTTTTTATATCTTTATAGAGATTTTTGAGTGTGTATAAGATAAGCCGTTGTGCCAGTCAAACAGGGGTGTTTGCTTTGGCGGCAAAACAAATATCATGATCATTTCTTTAACGCAACCATATTCCAACGAAAAACTTCAGGCACAGCAGGCGCTGTACAGTGTAATAGATCCCGAGCTCCTGGTAAATGTAATTGACCTCGGACTGATATATGATATAACATTTGGGGAAGAAGATACTATCGCAGTAACTATGACGCTTACTACCTCCTATTGCCCTATGGGAGAAGCAATTACCAATAATGTCCGTAACGCTTTGGAACAAACCTTTCCGGAAAAAAAAGTGGAAATTAATTTGACCTTTGATCCGCCATGGAGTTTTGAAAGGATAACTGAAGAAGGCAAAGCTCAGTTGGGTGCCTGAATAGCAGCGTGATTTTTTTATTCATGGTTTGCAGTATAAAAGATATTCGTGTCTTTTATTAAACTGTAATTCCTTAGCTTTGCAACATCGTCATCGAGACAAACCTTTATTACCCTTAGCTGACAACGCTCCATTTTTTTTATTTAAAAGGATAAAGTATTTATATCTTAAATATGAAATCGTTTAAATTTTCTACCACCAGAATCCTGATAGTTATTGCAAGTTTGTTTTTTGTTTATACTGTGCAGGCGCAGAATATGAAACCCTCCGGTTTTACTTTTAACTCAGCAAGAGTTGGTTTATGCTTTATATTAATAATTGCATTTATTCTGCTTGTAGTGGCTTTTATTCTCAAAAGTAAAGTGACGGAACTGAGAAGGGAATCAAAAAGAAAAAGTGCCGATGAACAGGCAGAGATCCTCAGGGAGCAAACATTACGTCTGAGTAGTAATCAGATTGAAAGATTTCTCCAGTTCAGAAACAAATCAAAATCTGGCGGAATGCTTCCGGCTTTTTTGTTAATGGCTGTATTTACTTTATTCTCTGCTGGCTCAGCAATAGCACAAACTCCTCAGGCTGCCGGAAATAAATCTTTGCTGGGTGAAGGTGGTATCCTCATTACTATTGTTCTGGTGATGATACCTATACTGGCTGCTCTTGTATTGCTGATTGTAAAAATCAGGAATGCAATGAACAAACAGAAAAAGCGGATTCAACTGGAAGAAGCATCGAAGCTTGCGGAATATCTGCAGGGGCTACCCGAAGATCAAATAGATACTGTATTAAAGAAAAGAAAAACTGCCCTCGAATATTCTTTAACACATCATGAACTGTCGGGTACAGAACCTGCTGAAGATAGTAAAGGATTATTGAATATAAACCAGGCAACCGGTTATCCGATTGTAGCTATAAAAAAGAAAGCGCTTCCCCGCCCTAATATTGATCCTTCATTATCAAAGCTGGTGCTTTGGTATCTCGGATGTGCTACGATTTGGCTATTGTTTGGAACAACTATAGGCGAATATGTAGGAATAAAATTTGTTGCTCCCGATGCAGATCACTTAAGCTGGCTGAGCTTCGGAAGGTTGCGCCCTGTTCATACCAATTCGGTATTCTGGGGCTGGGCTTCTTTGGGCATGCTTGGACTGGGATACTATATAGTACCCCGTGTAAGCAACACAAAGTTGTATAGCTTAAAGATGGGCTGGTATGCCCTTTACCTGATCAATGCGTCTGTTATTATTGGCAGCTTATGCCTGATGGCTGGTATAAATAATGGTGGTGGTGAATATCGTGAATATATATGGCCTGTAATGTTGTTGTTTGGTATCGGGCTTGGGCTCAGTTTGTATAATTATATCAAAACTATTGCAGCCCGTACTACAAGAGAAATTTATATTTCCAACTGGTATATGGTATCTGCAATCATCTTCACTATTGTTATTTCGCTGGCAGCCTATATACCCATCTGGCAAAATGGATTGGGCGAAACCATCATCCAGGGATATTATATGCACCAGGGTGTAGGTATGTGGTTTATGTTGTTTACATTGGGTATTGTATATTATTTTCTTCCACAGCAGCTCAATAAACCTATTTACTCCTATAGCCTCGGTATACTGGCCTTCTGGACACAAATATTATTTTACACCCTGATTGGCAGCCACCATTTTGTATTTAGTTCAATTCCCTGGTGGTTGCAAACAGTAGCTATTGTAGGAAGCATGGGTATGGCTATTCCGGTAATAGCAGGTACTACCAATTTTCTGATGACATTTAAAGGGGCATGGTATAAAATCAGCGACAGTTATACACTTCCTTTTTTCCTGGTAGGTATCATTTTTTATTTTACCGGATCCCTGCAGGGAACAGCAGAAGCATTTCGCTTTACAAATCTCGTTTGGCATTTTACTGATTTTACTGTGGCGCACTCTCATCTTACGATGTATGGTATCATTTCATTTTTCCTTTGGGCATGTATATATGCAGTAGTGCCAAGGCTCACCGGTAAAGAAGCACCTCATATTACAGTAGGTACTCACTTCTGGCTGGCTTTAATTGGGTTAATGTTTTATTCCATACCTCTGATGTATGGTGGTACTATGAAAGGTTTATTGTGGATGAATGGAAAACCTTTTATGGATGGTGTTGTGGAAATGGCACCTTACTGGTTGTGGCGCGCTATTGGTGGTAGCCTGATGTGGTTTTCGCATTTGATCTTTGCTTATAACATGTATAAGATGATTGCGGAAAAAGAAGCGCCGGATGTTAACGAAGCTGCAATTCAGCAACTGGAAAAAAATATGGGTTCTGCATCTGCCTCAATTGCTTAAATCTATTTAATTGTACAATGGAATTTTTTGATAATCATAAGAAACTTTTCGGAGCCGCCACTTTGATGTTTGTGGGGCTGACAATACTGGTGGCAATAATACCTGCACTGAGGAACCAGAAGAATAACCGGCCATTACCCGGGGCAGTACCCTTAACGGCAGCGGAAACAAAAGGTAAAGCGGTATTTATGGCCAATGGTTGTGTAGCTTGTCACACCCAGCAGGTGAGAAATGTAGATATGGATAAGGTGTGGGGTAGCCGCCCCAGCGTAGCTGCGGATTATGCCGGAGTTACCCGCACTGATTTTTGGCGCAATACAGCAACACTCATGGGCACAGAACGTACCGGTCCCGATCTTACGAATATTGGAACTCGCCAGCCTTCAAAGGACTGGAACCTGGTACACCTTTATAACCCCCGTATCGTAGTAAAAGAATCGGTGATGCCAGCATATCCCTGGTTGTTTACCGTAAAGAAAAAAGTTTCAAAAAATGATGTTGTAGTAAGTGTGCCTGCAGAATATCTGCCTTCACCGGGTGATACTATAGTAGCTACACAGGAGGCATTAAATTTAATTGCCTATCTGCAATCGCTCAAGCAGGTAAAACTCCCGGATGGTACACCACCTCCAGGTTTCTTATATAAACGTGAAGAGCAAAAGGTGGCAGCTAATACAGCAAATACCCTCCCCAACGGTCAGGATTTGTTTGTTGCCAATTGCCAGGCCTGTCATCAGGCTAACGGAGAGGGATTGCCGGGTGCTTTCCCGCCATTAAAAGGAAGCCCTATAGTAAACGGAAATGAAAACCTGGAATTGTATGTTGATATTATAATGAACGGATATGATGCACGACCGGAATATGGAGCTATGGCTCCGGTAGGTACCGCGGCAGGATTTACCGAAAATGAAGTGGCTGCAATTATGAATTATGAAAGAACCAGTTGGGGTAATACCGGAAAAGAAGTGACACCGGAAGAAATAAAGAAGATCATGGATGCGCTGAAACAGAAGACGGCTAAATAGGGATGGGCGATGAGCGGTGAGCGGTGAGCGGTGGGCTTTGGGCTGTCAGCTATCAGCAGTCAGCTATAAGCTATTAGTGATGGCAATAAGCGAGTGCAACTTTAAGTGGTGGGCGATGGGCTTTGAGCAGTGAGCTTTGGGCTTTGAGCAATGGGCAAAGCGATTTGCAATGGAGTTTTTGATGGTGAACGATAGGTGATGGGAGAAGTAAAGGGTGATGGCTATAACAATAGTAATTTATTATTCGCTATTCACGTTTTATCATTCACCCATAAATATCAGTATAGCTAACTAACTGTGCTTTCTTATTTTAATAACAGATGACTATGAAATTAATAGTAAAATATTTTGGAAAAAAGATACTCAGCATGATGCTGCTGATAAGTGTGGTGGCGCCGGCTTTTGCCTGCCCGGTATGCGAACGAAACCAGCCCTCCGTACTGAAAGGTATAACACACGGTGCAGGGCCTGATAGCCGCTGGGACTACCTGATTGTCTGGGTAACAGTGGCAATTGTTTTGCTCACCCTGTTTTTTTCAATAAAATGGATTATACGCCCCGGTGAGAAATCCGGCACTCATATTAAAAGGATGATTTTAAATAATCAGTAACATGAGAGAAAAGAGTACCATATTTATTTTTATTGACGACGAGGCTAAACCAATAGCGGAAGTGCTGTCGCCGGTAAGTTTTGAACTGGATACCCGTAAACTGACTGATGGCGAACATACGCTGAAGATAGTGAGTAAGGACCCCACAGGCAAGGAAGGAATCCGAAAGATACCTTTTGTAGTACGCAACGGGCCGGCTATAGCCGTTGAGGGGATCAGTGAAAATGCCATTGTAGACGGTGTACTGCCGCTAATGATCAATGCGTATGGGAAAGGTGATCAAAAATCATTCCTGATAGAAGGCAGTGAAACCCCACAGAGTATTCCTGCATGGGTATGGATACTGATAATTGGATTTGCCGGATGGGCAATGTATTATTTATTCAGGTATTATGCAATGCCTGGATAGGAGAAATATAGCTGAATCAATTTTGAATATATCTGCTTTGTAGTTTGATATTTAGTTACCATTACCCTTGCTTGCAGTCCTGCATGTTTTTTAATACCCACAGTTTATTCTATACTGTTTATTGTTTCTTACCCTAAAGAATGCAGCGTTTTTTCGCTTAGAGCGCAAAGGGGAAAGCGGTTGTTTGTATTTGTTTCATTCTTCTTTTTTAAGTAGGTTAAGGGTATTCCTTTTGCTCCTTCGCCGCCACGTCTCCCACATAGATAAAAGTTGATGATTAGCACATA
>JBDHYJ010000144.1:0-5297 GCA_039811345.1 Chitinophagaceae bacterium | reverse complement strand
GATATAAATTTTGCCATAAACCTCCTGTGACTTATTTTTGCGCCCGAAACAAATCAAATGACTATATATACACATCATCACCATCATTACTTACCCGTAGGGTAGGCCGGTGTGTATATACATAATACATCATTAAAAAGGGCTTACCGGCAGGTAGGTCTTTTTTATTTAATACAAAATCAGATTATGCTTAAACTGGCAGTACAAAAATCAGGACGGCTACACGAAGACTCTATGCAACTTTTAAAAGAGTGTGGTATTTCTATTTCTAACGGAGCTAATAAACTAAAAACAGAAGCCGGTAATTTTCCGTTGCAGGTATTTTTTCTGAGAGATGACGATATCCCTCAGTATGTGGAAGATGCTGTGGCTGATATTGGTATTGTTGGTGAGAATGTGGTGTATGAAAAAAATAAAGTTGTTGATGTAGTGGAAAAACTCGGTTTTGGAAAGTGCAGGTTGAGTTTTGCAGTAGCCAGAGGTGAACAGTATAGTAGCGTTCAATCACTCGAAGGCAAACGCATTGCTACCAGTTATCCCTATCTCACAGCTCAGTTTCTTTTAAAAAATAAAGTGAAAGCCGATATACACGAAATCAGCGGCTCTGTGGAAATAGCACCCGGCATAGGCCTGGCTGATGCAATTTGCGACCTGGTTAGCAGCGGCTCTACCTTACTAACAAATGGGCTGAAAGAAGTAGAAACTATTCTTAGTTCTGAAGCCATTCTCATAAGAAACAAGCAGCTCAGTGCAGAACAACAGCAGTTGCTGAATAAACTGCTATTCAGGATTCATGCAGTTAAAAAAGCAAAGAATAATAAGTATATACTGCTCAATGCTCCCAATGATAAGCTGGATGAAATCATATCGCTTCTTCCGGGTATGAAGAGTCCAACAGTTTTGCCACTTGCAGACAAGGGCTGGAGTTCGGTACACAGTGTACTCAGTGAAGATGAGTTTTGGGATAAAATTGAAAGACTTAAAAATGCAGGTGCACAGGGGATACTTGTTGTGCCAATTGAAAAGATGGTGATGTAACTAAGCAGAATTATTAATGGAAAAATTTTATTTAAAGTGAAAATTATCTCTGATCCGAAAAAAACAGAATGGGGTGTATTGCTGAAACGACCTGTTTTCGACAGCAGATCGCTGGAATCTGTTGTGGCTCCGGTGTTGCAGGAAGTGAAACAAAGAGGTGATAGCGCTTTGCTTGAATTTACTGAACGCTTTGATAAAGTAA
This sequence comes from Chitinophagaceae bacterium, assembly GCA_039811345.1. Taxonomy (GTDB): domain Bacteria; phylum Bacteroidota; class Bacteroidia; order Chitinophagales; family Chitinophagaceae; genus Agriterribacter. The sequence continues at coordinate 4,057 of JBDHYJ010000144.1, read as the reverse complement.
AGCTTACTGATATACTGGTGAATGCCGAAGAAATACAAGCAGCGGCGAACCTGCTGAGCGAAGATCTGAAAACTGCTATTCTGCAGGCAAAACAAAATATCCATGCTTTTCATACAAGGCAATTGCAGTTGCCGGAAAAAATAGAAACCATGCCTGGTATAGCCTGCTGGCGAAAAAGCATAGGTATAGAAAGGGTAGGATTATATATCCCGGGAGGGTCAGCACCATTATTTTCCACCGTGTTGATGCTTGGCATACCGGCGACTATAGCGGGTTGCAAAGAAATAATTTTAACTACACCGCCTAACAAAGAAGGGAAAATACATCCTGCAATTTTGTTTGCGGCTCAGCAGGCTGGTATTACCCGTATTTTCAAAGTGGGTGGTGCCCAGGCAATTGCTGCTATGGCTTATGGCACAGAAAGCATGCCAGCAGTATTTAAAATATTTGGGCCGGGTAACCAGTATGTCACCTGTGCCAAACAATTGGTGCAGCGCGATGGTGTGGCAATAGATATGCCTGCTGGCCCGAGTGAAGTATGTGTACTTGCTGATGAAACAGCAAATCCTGATTATATAGCGGCGGATCTGCTGTCGCAGGCTGAACACGGGCCGGACAGCCAGGTAGTTTTGATCACAACTTCGAACAACCTTGCTGCTGAAGTGTTAAAGGCTATCAAAGAGCAAACCCTTGTTTTACCAAGAAAACAAATTGTGGAAGGCGCTTTGCAGAACAGCAGGGCAATTGTTGTAAAAGATTTGGATGATGCTATTGCTATCGTTAATGCTTATGCGCCTGAACACCTGATCATTAGTTGTAGCAACGACGAGTCAATTGCTGAACGGATTACAAATGCCGGCTCTGTTTTTCTGGGTAACCACTCACCGGAAAGCGCCGGTGATTATGCAAGCGGAACCAACCATACACTGCCTACAAATGGATATGCCAATGCTTATAGTGGGGTTAGTGTGGATAGTTTTGTAAAGAAAATTACTTTTCAGAAACTTACACCGTCCGGACTTGCAGGAATCGCCTCCACTATTATCAATATGGCTGAAGCAGAGGGGCTGGATGCACATGCTAATGCTGTGAGAGTGAGACTTGTGACGTGAAACGTGAGAAGTGAAACGTGAAAAGTGAGAAGTGAGGTTGAGACATGAGACGTGAAACTCTAAACCCCAAACTTAAAATAATCAAGATGTATTTCAATATTAACGACCTGGTAAGAGAAAATATAAAGAAACTTGTTCCTTATTCTTCTGCAAGAGACGAATTCAGTGGTGTGGCAAATATATATCTTGATGCTAATGAAAACAGTCTTGGATCACCTTTAGGCAATGACGATAATGCCTATCGCTCTGCATATAACCGATATCCCGATCCGTTGCAAATTAAAATCAAGGAAAAATTATCATTCATAAAAAAAGTTCCTGTTGAAAATATTTTTCTTGGTAATGGCAGTGATGAATGTATTGATATTTTATATCGTGCATTTTGCAATCCGGGAAAAGATAATGTGATTATTTGTCCGCCAACCTACGGCATGTACCAGGTGAGTGCCGACATTAATGATGTGGAAGTTCGTAAAGCTCCATTGCTTGAAAATTTTCAGCTTGACATGGTGCACATGGAAAATCTTGTTGATGATTTCACCAAAATTATCTGGCTTTGTTCTCCAAATAATCCCACAGCTAACTCACTGTACAGGGAAGATATAGAAACGGTGTTAAATAATTTTCCTGGAATTGTAGTGATTGATGAAGCGTATATTAATTTTTCACGGCACAGGTCATTTATACAGGAACTTGCCGAATACCCCAACCTGGTGATCTTACAAACACTTTCAAAAGCCTGGGGACTTGCAGGTCTGCGGCTGGGTATGGCATTTGCCGATAAAGCCATTATTGATATTTACAATAAAATAAAACCCCCGTATAATATCGGACAGGCAACCCAGGACATTGTATTGAAGGCATTGGATAATGTTGAAGCAGTGAATGGAATGATAAAAACCCTGGTGGCTGAAAGAGAAGCGTTAGCCCTGGCATTGTCTGAGCTTCCGCAGGTTGAAAATATTTATCCTTCTGATGCCAACTTTTTGCTGGTAAAAGTTGCCGAAGCCAGGAAAATGTATGAATACTTACTTACTAAAGGTATTGTAGTGAGGGATCGCAGTAATGTACAGTTGTGCCAGGGTTGTCTGCGTATAACTGTTGGTACACCTGATGAAAATAAAGCCCTTCTAAGCAGTATGAAGGGATTCACTGCATAGTTGTACTTTTGCTCTATTAAAGCAATACAACATGAAAAGTTTCTCTTCTATAGTTACGCTGGTTGTATTAGCAACCACATCTGTTTTAACAACCTGTGCAGGCGATCTGGCTAAAAAACCAATTGGCGACACTACTACCCATAATCATTCACCAAAAGACAATGCCGGTTTAACTCTCCCCTCAGGATTTTCTGCAACTGTAGTGGCTGAAAATCTTGGCAGTGTTAGACATATTGCTGTGAATAGTAACGGGGATATATATGCGAAACTTGCAAGGCTCAAAGATGGTAATGGGATACTGGAACTAAAGGGCGGTAATGCAGCAAATATTTCAGGTTTTGGAAATTATCCGGGAACTGGTATAGCCATAAAAAACGGATATCTCTATGCCTCATCCAATTCTGCTGTGTTTCGCTATAAGCTTGATGCCAATAACCAGGTGATAAATCCTGATAAGCCGGAAACTATAGTAAAAGACCTGACAGACAGAAGGCAGCATAATTCTAAATCTATAACGCTTGATAATGCCGGAAATATTTATGTAAATATAGGCGCGCCTTCCAACTCCTGCCAGGTAGAAGACCGGGCTGTGGGTTCAAAGGGACAGGATCCATGTCCTATTTTGGCTTATGCCGGTGGTATATGGCAGTTCAAAGCAGATAAACCTGATCAGACGATAAGCGATGGTGTGCATTATGCATCAGGAATAAGAAATACTGTTGGGCTCGACTGGAACAGTGCGGTAAACGAACTGTATGTAATGCAGCACGGGCGGGATGACCTGCATCGTATGTTTGATCAGTATTATACGGTAAAAGACAATGCGGAAATACCTGCAGAAGAATTTTTGCTGGTTAATAAAGGCGACAATTTTGGTTGGCCCTATTGTTATTTTGATCCTAAACTGGATAAAAAAATGCTGGCTCCCGAATATGGCGGTGATGGAAAAATACAGGGACGTTGTGCCGATATAAAAAAACCACTGGTTGCTTTTCCCGCTCATCTTGGTCCGAATGCGTTATTGTTTTATACCGGTGATCAGTTTCCTGAAAAATATAAAAATGGCGCTTTCATTGCTTTTCACGGATCATGGAACAGGGCGCCGGAGCCACAGGCTGGTTTTTTTGTAGCCTTTGTACCTATGAAAGATGGTAAACCTGCCGGACAATGGGAAGTGTTTGCCGACGGATTTGCAGGAGGAGAATCGAAAAAAGCTTCGGGCCGGGTTGATTATCGCCCCTGCGGGTTAGCGCAGGGACCCGATGGTTCTTTATATATTTCTGATGACCGTAAAGGGAATATTTGGAAAATAACTTACAAAAAATAACTCAACATATATGCGAAGAAGATTAATCCCGGTGAACGTGGTGATAGCTTCATTGCTGTTTATATTACTGAGTCTGGATCCGGATCAGACCAAACCGCCCAAAGCCGTGATGGACAGGGGTAAGGTAATCTATGAAAAGGAGTGCCTTAGCTGCCACCAGGCAGATGGATTAGGTGTACAGGGCATGAATCCGCCACTGGCAAAAACAAAATGGGTATTGGGTCCTAAAAAACAAATGATACATATTGTATTGAAGGGTTTCTCAGACCCTATTGAAATTAATGGTGAAACTTTCGAAAACCCAATGCCACCGCATGAGCATCTGAATGATCAGGAAATTTCTGATGTACTCACTTATGTAAGAAATAGTTTTGGTAATAATGCCAAACCAATAACTCCGACAGAGGTAAAAAAGGTAAGAGCCGCTATTGCGAAAGGGAAATGAGTTTCACGCCAAG
>JBDHYJ010000143.1:0-5339 GCA_039811345.1 Chitinophagaceae bacterium | reverse complement strand
AATTACCATTGCTGTCAATGATATCTCCGAAGCTGCCTGCTATACCTATATGTTCATTTTTTTTAAGCCACCGTAGTTGTGTTGCCAGGCGATTGGGTAAGGATATATCGTCGGCATCCATTACACAAATATATTTACCCTTATTCTTTCTTAAACCCAGATTGCGGGTAGCATAATTGCCCAGGTTCCCTTTATTTGGGATCACAGTAATTCTTTCATCTGTGAATTCCCTGGCAATTGACAATGTATCATCAGTTGAGCCATCGTCAATAACAAACAGTTCAAAGTTTTCAAATGATTGATGTAATATACTTTGAATAGCTAGTCTGATGTATCGCCCTGCGTTGTAAGCAGGCATTATTATTGATATTTCCGGGGTATTCATTAAATACAATCTCTTTTGCAAAGATCAACCAGGCTATTTTGTAACGATAATGGGTATTTGTTTTAAAATTTTCCGAATGTCTGTATTCTGGGCAATAATCGTCTTTTTTCTGTCTAATAAAATATTCATTGGGATTCCATCAAAATCCAGTTTTTTGATCATTGGATTGCGCATGCCATTTTCCAATAAGTAATTTTTCCAGGGGAGATCATCTTGCATAAGTGCTTTTATCCATTTTTGTGGACTGGAATCCACTGATAAACCAATGATTCTTACAACGGATGTATCTATTAGGGGAACCCAATATTTAAGTTGCATTTCTTCTATCCTACACGGGCTACACCATGAAGCGCCGATAACCAGCACATTGTACCTATGTCTTTTATTGAATAAATTACCTATTGAGAAAATGTTACCGGTTGAATCCTTTACTGAAATTTCATCAAAACTGCTAACATTAAATCCAATATTCTTCTCAAAGGTATATTCTTCGAATTTTGCCCAAACCTTTTTGCCTACATCACTATTACGTATCGAAAGTGGGAACGATTGAAAGACACGCCTTCTCTGTCCTATTGTGACGATATTAGAATATGGTGAGAAAAAACCTAGTGCTCCCATAGAGGCTTTCCCGTCGGGGTGATCTTTTGCGTATTTATAATACATACTTTCAGAAATGTCCGAAAACAGTCTCCAGGCACTTCGGTTAGCAATCAGTACAGAATCCTTGTTTTTTATAGTAATTCTTCCGACAAGGCTGTCGCAAAAAGATAAAAAATCACGAAACTTAGGTAAATAGTAATTTCTGAGATCAATAATATTATTAAATATCAGGCTTGAATCGGGTAAGAAAGGGTAATAAGCGGGGTTTACTGCATATAAATCTATAACAGGTTTTTCAGTTTTGGAAGTGGCCGTTAAGGTGTCATTTGCAGTATTTAAGATTTCGCTTGAGTTCTGGTGACATGAAAATAGCAACAGTAAACTAACTAACATACGATTAAACAGCTTCATAACAACAGTATTAAGTTCCTATTGAGCCTGTACTTGCGATTTAATATGGCAAGTACAGACCTAAAATCCCCGGTTTAGTTCATAATACAATTGTAGGTGTTGCAGTTTACCGGACCAGCTGACCAGGAACAGTTTGAACCGTAAAATCTTTCACATAAATCAACCGGAGAACAGGTAATATACCAGCAACTTTCCTGCCCATTTGTAGATCCAACAACGTAATATCCACCGCTTCCATATCCCCCACTTCCATATCCATCCCCGCCCAATACATGCTTCAATTCTTCCCTGCTCAAAATCTGAGCATTAGCGAAATTTAGTTTTTTAAATATAAGCTTTTTCATTTGTAAAAAATTTCAGGTTTAACAATGGACTTTCAATTGTTATTACTGCTGGTGTAACAATTAAAAAGCATGTACGAATGCAAAACCAAAAGCCTTCGTGGCAGTATTTTTGCCACGAATGAAATTTATTACATTTTTTACTGGGTACAAAATGGATTTTTCCGGGAACTGTGAGTAGTGGGTATAATCTCTTTTAGCAAAGGATCAATTACCCAATAACTAAGTTTTTTACGCCTTATATATTTGCAACTTCTGTCCACGAAGCGATACTTATTCTTTCATTAATCATCTTACTGATTCTTCCGCCATATACTAAGACACCCCGGCTGCCGGGTTGATACTTTTGCCAATACTTTAACCCACGCAGCATATTATTATTTATTTTACCACCCGCTTTAATTTCAAACGCCACTAATTCTCCCTCCCTTTCACTTATCAGGTCCACTTCGTTCCCTGTGCTGTCTCTGAAGTAATACACGCCCTCATTCCGGCAGGCATTAAAATTGTTTTTTTTGATCTCCGATATCACCCAGTTTTCAAACAAAGCTCCATACGCATTGTGCTTTTGTAAAGCCGTTATGCTCTTAATCCCCAATAGAAAGCAGAGTAAGCCGGTATCATAAAAATAAAGCTTAGGGCTTTTAATTATTCGTTTATTCATATTGTTATGCCAGGGTTGTAACAAATAAATAAGGTAACTGTTTTCCAATAAACCCAGCCAGGCTAAAATGGTTTTGGTATCAACGCCTGTTTGTTTCGCCAGTTCATCCCTGTTAAGAATTTGACCGGCATAATTTGCACATAAGTATATGAAGCGATTAAAGGTACCGAGGTTTGTAATGTTCCGCAATAGCCTGACGTCTCTTTGAACATAGGTTTGCACATAACTGTTCAGCCACATACCGGGTATTAATTTTTCATCCCATATTTCGGGATATCCTCCCGTAAGTATGTGTTTATTTACATCTTCATCAGCCAGTTTAGCATTTACCAGTTCAGCATAACTAAAAGGCAGCAGTGACAAATACCCTGCCCTGCCTGCCAATGATTGGGATATCTGTTCCTGAAGTAAAAAATTATTTGATCCTGTGAGAATAAACTGGCCCCTTTTTTTATTGTTATCCAATATTTCCTGTAAATACCGGAAAATATCAGGAACGCGTTGTACTTCATCAAACACTGCGCCATGACGGTATTTATTTAAAAATGATTCAATATCCAGTTCTGCTTCGTGCTGGATGGTGGGGTTCTCAAAATTTATATACGGCTTGTCTTTAAACAACAGCTTGCTTAGCGTAGTTTTTCCGCTTTGCCTGGGCCCTGTGATACACAATGCCCTGAATTGTGTAAGTGCTTGTTTTGCTTCCGGTAATATTAACCGACTGATCATTCAGATTCCATTTTTGCAAAAATATGCATTTCTGGAAACAGATTCCATTTTTACAAAAAAATGCAAAAATGGAGTTGCCAGGTTGTTTTAGTTCCGGTTATATGTATTAAGGTGCCGGGCTTTTAAACACAGTTCACGAACGGTGGGTATCTGCACTCTTAGCAAATACTGTAATGAATGATATTCACAGTATTTTACCACAAAAGCATTGCGTATTGTAAACGGGAAGTATATTTTCCCGTTATTCTTTTTGATATCGTTGTAAGTACAAAAAACTAATTCCCTGGAAACTCAAGCATAAAGGGCTACCCGGCACATTGAAATTCCTGCCTGAAAATTAGTAACAACACTTAGTTTATTGGTGGTTTTTTGTGTGGGGCTGTGTTGTCTCTTCGCCATTGGCGTTTCGTCTCAGGCTTCCGCATTTTTATTAAGAAGCCATTAATATACCCCCGGTATCACTTCGCCCGGTTGCAGGATGATAGGTAATGATACGTCAACCCAAACGTCCTGGCTATGCTTTAGGCTATGAGGAGGTATAGTGGAGAGGAAAAGCACTAATCCTTAAACAAATTATAAAATATTCGGAGAGAGGTCCATACTTTGGGCATCATTCATAGTTAGCCTGTAAATGTTTATTGACTTCGTGACTTATTTTTTAATTGCATTGATTTTCCCGGCAAATTCTTTAAAGCCTTCCATCCTTACAAATCTGTCTACGATTTTCCCTTTTTCATCTACAATAAATCCTTGTGGTATATAAGAGATATTTAACCCTTTCGCTACTTTGCCGGAAAAATCAATATAGGTTTCCCAGGGGAGCTGCTCCTTTTTGTTTGCATCTATCCATTCCAGCCTGTTCTCATCTATACTAACAGAAATGATCTTTATTAAAGTTGTATCAACGTCTGAGTAAATCGCTTTCAGCGTTTTCATGTCTTCCCTGCAGGGGACACACCAGCTTGCCCAAAAGTCAATAAAGGTATAGGGTTGCCTTCTGTACAGGGTTTCCATTTTTTCGATCGTTAAATTGGGGCTTTGAATGTCGAAAGTCGGTATTGTTTTCCCGATATGTAAGTGCTTTTCCTGGTTTATGTACAAAACCAGGTCATTCCAGGGTTTTGTCGAATGTAATGATGAATCTATGAGAGAAAGGGATTTTTCAAGAAAGTCAAGCGGGAAATTTTCTTTTTTTTCAGTAAGCTGTTCCAGTACAAAATAGTAGTTGCCATATTGCTCTAGAATTTCACGACACTTAGCGAGATACTCAATGACTCGCGGGTACAGATAGCCCGAGAAAGTTTGATATTGATACGACTTCCTGACATCAGTTCTATATGCAGAAACAAACATACCGCCGGGCAGGTCAAACAATAAATATCTGTTTTTGTCAATAAATACATTTTCACCTCCTGAAACACTCGCCGGCGGTTCTTCAGTATCAAAGACAATTCTTATAGTGTCGCTTGTTACTAAGAACAAGCTGGCATTTGAGATGGAACTGTCTTTTTGGTTTTTAAGGTCAACCGTAGCCCAGAAGGGAGCTGAATCGCTATTGATAAAAGTAGTGCTGCTATTATTTTTTACAATTCTTTTATCAAGCTTTCCATAAGGCTTTTCATGTGTTAATTCCAGTAAGTAGGAGGGTGAACCTCCGGGAATTTTTACATCAACTATAATGACGCTTTTGGGTGGTTGAGCAAATGCCGTAGAATAACAAACCGAGATGATTGAAAAAATTGAAAATATAGTTTTCATTTAGCTATTTGTTTAAAAAATGCTGTGGATAAAATTATCACAGCATTTTGACATTTGAAGTATTAATAAGAACATCCAGTATGTACGTAATGTTCATTCGCTGAGTTTGTGCACATACATTGTTCCTGAGGACAGGGGCCTACAACTTTGCCACAAGTGCCAGAATAATTCCTTTTAACGATAGGATCGTATCCGCTACACGCAGATGTACGGCAACCTAATACATAGCCGCTACCCTCACCTCCAATAATTTTCTTTAACTGCTCTCTGGTCAGCACCTCAGCATCACCAAAGTGCAGAAACCTTAATTTCAATTCTTTCATAAAAATACTTTTTTTAGAATTTCTTTGTGATTACATGGTGTCATCGGATCATCTTGCTCTATTTACCGGTAGACGCCAGGTAATATGCTGAGATAAAAATATCGCAAAGTAATTTTGGCAAAGTG
>JBDHYJ010000142.1:0-5565 GCA_039811345.1 Chitinophagaceae bacterium | reverse complement strand
TTCTGAAATATTTATTAACTGCTTTTAAATGCTTCAATCCCGAGAAGTTTAAGCAAATGTATTGAAAAAGGAGGGAGCGAATGTTTTATAAATACAGATGCTGTATTTATCCGGCATGTCCTGCTATATCCGTAATTTCATGAAATTTAACCCTAATGGTTATTGTCATAATCTTCACTGAACAATATTCAAAGGCATTATTAGGGAAACACTATTTAGGGTAGTTTTCCTGTCATTTAATATTGCGTAATGTTTTAATTTTTGAAAACTATTATTAATTTTGGACAGATTTAATTCCGGCTCTTTTCTTCGATATTTGTTTCCGGCTCTTGCCGTTTCCTATCTTAACTTTTAATCTTCTTTCATTTTCCAATATCTTAAATGGCATCATTCAATATTTTCTAAAGCATTTTATAACAGGCTTAAAATGCTCCTAAAGATTACCCACATACCTGCTAACATTTTAATCCACTATTAATCTAAAACCATTTTACACTCATCATTGTGCTGAGTGAAATTTTCTGTCAATTATCGCTGCACAACCAGAGAAGCCGAAAACTGTATAGAGTAGGCATACACATAAAACAAATATCATCATGTCGAATCAAAAAGAGATCACCAAGATGTTATTGGAATCAAAAGTTATTGATTTCGATGCCTTAGGCAGGGCTGTTTCCCAACTCGGGCCACAGACAATTTTTTCTGATGATCCTTGGGAAAATTTTTGTGGTACCATGCGATATTTTATACGCATATACCGCCTGCCGCCTATTGGTCCAAGAATTCCGGATTTAGAACGATTAGAAAGGTTGGAGGGTCTTGAAAAACAGTTATAGAAAATTATGAGAGAGGCTGTATTTGCAGACAATATTATATTTAACTTACTTGGGAAGCAATTGCTAATTGACAGGCTGGTGCATGCTATAAATTTTGCGAAAAATACAGTACAGCATTTACTGATAGAGGGACATTCTGCCCCCGAAGACGCACCCTGGTATGTTAGGCCAGAGAAAATAATTGCAGAGACAGCCTTTCTCATTGCATTTACAAAATCCAACAGATCTTATGCAGAAGTAAGTTATTCAATCAATGAATTGGCAGAAATTTTAATACCCCTTGCCAGGAGTAAAACCATGCTGCTTAATATCTCACTAAAACCGGAACTGGCCCTGGATTATGCTCACGCACATATTTGTCTGCATTATGCCGGTTACCCGGACGAAAAATTTGACAAAGCTGTTGCTGCTTCCCTTCGATCTATGGCATGTAATGGTATTGAACGAACCCCTTACCGGATGATGGAACGGGAATGGCTAATGAGTATTTGGGATTCCGCTTACGACGACAATCTAAAATTTTGGATACCCCTGAGTTGCCTGAAACATCCGGTAAACCTGTTTAGTGAAAGTTCTGATGGTGTTTATGCCATAACGCATGCTATAATGTACGCATTTTTTGGCAGGGGAGAAATTCCCGGATTAGAAGTTGAAACTCTTTTCCAAACAGTGGAAACGCTTCTTATTCGATATATGGATGAACAGAATTATGACATAGCCGGAGAGTTGTTGATGGCCTGGCCTTTATTAAGAAAAGAGATGAACCCTATTATTGCTTTTGCAATTGATTGCCTGTTTAAAATTGAAACTAAAGTGGGATTTCTGCCATCACCCGGTTTAGATACTTCACGTCTTGATCCTAACGATCAGAATTCTCGTCGAACATATATTTATAGTATAAACTATCATACCGTTTTAGTGATGGGTTTATTATGCAATTGTCTTTTAACAAATGCCTGCGGCAAAGAAATCATTATCGAGAAAACAGCATATTCAGAAGAATTGAAAAATATCCTGACTAAAGAGTTGCGATCCAAAGAGCATTTGCATTGGGTTGAATTATTTATGTCCATAGATAAACAATGCCAGGAACAACTTCTTCCATGGCTTTACCAGATTTGTCTCATTAGGTGGATCAAAGAAAAAAAATACGGCAACGTAAAAAAACTACTCGAATTAACCGGTAATGAATTTGATAAGTTAGTTGTTGGTCGACAGACTTGTGAATTGCTTCAACGTCTTGCAGGTATTGCTGACATATAATTATCAGGCAAAAAGAACTGCAGATTGTGGACATATTATACAGCAGGTTTTAATTTTAATGAGCGGAACTGATGCATGTATATCGTGACTGTATTTATTAATTGCGATTTGATTTTAAAAAGTTATTTTTTTGAAGTAGCAACCGGTGTTAGTTCAAGACAATTTTATTTATATCTTTTCTTCTTCGAAAACTAAGATAAATAGAATAAAGACAGATAGTCTGACCTTTGTTCTGGTAAGTGCCTCATTCATCGTGTAAAGAATAAATAGGCAAACCAATTTTTTGCTTTTTGTAATATTGGAGTTTGCTATTACACCATATACACCAACTTTTACAAATCAATAGGTGAGAAAAGTACTGGTTTATTTTTCCGGTACATGGTATACGTATCAGAGTTGTTAGGGTTATCACAAAATCATTACTTAAGTGGTTTGATTACTGTTGTAAAAACTTAAACATGATTAGCTGTTTATGGCAATTTGGTAATTTGTATACCCAAAAGTCAGGTTTGTAATCAAAATAGTTTACAAAATGATATATAATTCAACCCAAAATAGTTTATCTTTCCTGCTATTATCATTTTTATGAAGCAATATATTTTAATTATCGTTTTAGCCTTTTCATTTACTGGTAAAATCATTGCGCAATCTGCATCCGGCATTTATCCCATTGAACTCACCTGTGAGCAACTTGATAATCCAACTGCGGTGGATATTCCCCAGCCCCGCTTTAGCTGGAAGCTGGCGGCAATAAACCCATTAAGGTTCGCACAAAAACAAAAAGCTTACCGCATTCTGGTGAGTTCAACAAAAAATCTGCTCATCAGCAATAAAGGAGATATATGGGATAGTGGCTGGAGACTGTCAGATGAAACATTGCTTATTCCGTACAAAGGTACAGCACTCCGGTCAGACAGAGACTATTACTGGAAGGTGCAGGTGCAGGATGACAAAGGAGTTACATCAACCAGTAAAGAAGCAGCACAATTCAGTACTGGTTTGTTCGATCAGCAGGACTGGAAAGCAAAATGGATTGGAACAAATGAGGTATATGACCCTTATAAGGGCAGCAACAAAATGCCCGATCCCTGGTTTAGAAAAACAATTGAATTGAATGCAGCACCTGAACGTGCAGTATTATTTGTGGCATCCGTTGGTTATCATGAAGTGTATGTAAACGGTAAAAAAATAGGTAACCATATTTTAGCACCAGCCGTAACCGATCATACCCAACGTGCCCGGTATATCGCATACGATATTGCTTCTGCGCTAAAACCTGGAAAAAACGTAATTGGATTATGGCTGGGGACCTCCTGGTCAATATTTGCACCCTATGCTACCGCAGACAAGCCCCGTACGCCACTGGTGATTGCACAGGCTAATCTCTTTGGAGCGAATAATCAGCTTATAACCAGTATAACTACAGATGAAACCTGGAAGACACATCCAGGTCCAAGTAAACTGATCGGTAATTGGGGTTTTATTATAGGTGGATATGGTGGAGAACTCTACGACGCCAATAAAGATATCCCAGATTGGAATAGCATTACATATAACGACCAAAACTGGTCTGATGCTTCGGTATTTACACCAAAACTAAAGCTTTCAGCACAGCAGGTGGAAACCAATATTGCTTTTGATGAAATACAACCCATTGCAGTTGAGCACAGAAGTGACGGAAGCTATCGTGCAGATATGGGAGTGAATTTTGCAGGGTGGATACAGGTGCATTTAAAAGGGAATCCCGGTGATACGGTTCGGTTACTCTTTTCCGAAAGAGAGCAGAGCGATATGACTTTTGGTTTGCACAATATCTATATCCTGGGCCCTACAGGCGAAGGAACATTCAAAAACCGGTTTAACTATAACTCAGGACGATGGGTCACCATACAGGGTGCACAACAGGCAATACTTAAAGAAGATATTAAAGGCTGGATGGTGCGCACCAATTACAAAAGCACTACTTCTTTTGAATGTTCGGATGATTTGCAAAACTGGATTTACAAAACAGTTAGATGGACTTTTGAAAATTTGTCGTTGGGTGGATATGTAGTGGATTGCCCACAACGCGAAAGGTTTGGCTATGGTGGTGATGCCCATGCCACCTCTGAAACTGGATTGCTCAATTACAGGATGGGTGCATTTTATACTAAATGGTTGCAGGACTGGCGCGATGTACAAGGCACCGAACCAATGGTAGGCAATATGAATGATACAACCTGGGCACATAAAAAGGAGGGGAGCGGCCGTCATCTGGGCGGTGGTATTTTACCCCAAACAGCACCTACATATCATGGCGGTGGTGGCCCCGCATGGGGTGGAATAGTGGTTACCCTGCCCTGGTTTTTATATGAATACCAGGGAGACAAAAGAGTATTGGAAGAAAATTTTGAAATGATAAAGGGATGGATAGCTTTCCTGCAAACCCATGTAAGCAACAATATGCTTCAACGTTATGGCGGTAAATGGGATTTCCTTGGTGACTGGCTTTGGCCACATGCAACTGAACAGGGAATGAATAATTATTCCGACGAAAACCTGTTCTTCAACAACTGCTATTGGATATATAATTTGAAAACGGCTGCAAAGGTAGCACGCATCCTGGGGAAAGCCAGCGAAGCAGCACAGTGGGAGCTGCAGGCAAAAAAAGGAAGTGATGCAATTCATGCACGATACTACCACGCTGCGGATCACAACTATTCAGACAGTAGTATGCGTAGTCTTGCTGCTGCCTTGTATGGTGATGTGATGCCTGCCAACCTCCGTCCGTTAGTAATGCGCCGGCTGGAGAAAGAAATTCTTGTTAATAAAAACGGGCATATAGATGCAGGAATTACCGGAGGTGCTATGTTATTTAAAGTACTTCGGGAAGAAGGTCGTGATGACCTGCTGTATGCTATGACCTCCCAAACCACTTATCCCGGCTGGGGGTTTATGCGGGAAAATGACGCTACTACTATCTGGGAGATGTGGGAAAAGAATCTTTCCGGTCATTCACTGTTACACAGTTCATACCTGTACCCCGGCGCCTGGTATATTGATGGAATTGCGGGGATAAAAAGAAATGATCGTTTCCCGGGGTATAAACAATTCAGTCTGCGGGTGCCAAAACTCAACGAAAACCAGCTTTCCTGGGCGAAAGCGGATTTTGATTCACCATCCGGAAAAATTAGCGCCCACTGGAAAAAAGAAAATGGTAAAACAGTATATGATGTAACCATACCACCCAATTGTAAGGCTACAGTTTATTTTCCTGATGAAAGCGGTAAAATGATCCATGTAAGTTCAACGTACGCAAAGAAGGTTGGTATCAAAAACGGATATGCAGTATATGAAGCACCGGCAGGTAGGTATCGGTTTGAGAATTAAGTCCGGGATTCAAACCTCCTGGTGTATTTCAATTTGCTGCTTATTATTTTATCATCACTACAGTCATCTATTGGCGGTGGGATATTCTTTCTAAATA
>JBDHYJ010000141.1:0-5705 GCA_039811345.1 Chitinophagaceae bacterium | reverse complement strand
ATGATGCCAATTCCTAAAATCACCAGCAAAATAGTTTTTACAATCTGGCTGGTAAGCAATTCATCATCTGTTACAATTTTCAGCAACATAACTAAGTATTTTTAGGCCGCTGCAATGACCAGGGAGTATCTTTACTTCGTACTTTCTTTTTATTCCAATACCACATCACTTGCTGATAGGGGCGCCATAAATAATTCAGGGGTAATACCAGCAGGTGTACGAGTCTCGAAAATGGAATAATACCAATAATAATATAAGCACCGGCAATATGCAGTTTCACCGGCCAGGGTAACAGTGAAACGGCTGATATATCGGGATCGAGCCTGAACACTGAATATAAATAAGGGGTAAGCAATGTTGAAAACCAGGATGAACCCCACCTGAAATTATATGCTATCCACAATCCCGCAAATGTTTGAAGGATAAGTAATGTATAAATTACAAAATCCATTACGTTGGTAACAGGCTTCAAACGTGGTGTTGTTAGCCTCCTGATAAAAAGATTGATAAGCCCGACAAGCATACTGATTCCAAATATGAATGCAGTGATCTCCAAAATCATCAGGCGCAACGGTTGGCTGTTCCATGCTAATACAGCCCTGGGAATGGAAAAAGCAATGAGGTGCCCTAAAAAAATAAACAGGACACCCCAGTGAAACGGAACGGATCCATAAAATAATTTTCTCCCTTCCAGGAATTGTGATGACAATGAAGAGAACTGGAATTTCCTGTTGGTATAACGGTAGATAGTCCCAATCAGAAATACAGCTAAAGCTATATAGGGCAATGCTATCAGGAGAAAATTATCTAAATAAGTCATGATAATATTTTTTACTGGTTCATATATATTGTATTTCCGACATCACTTTTATTTCTCAGTCAGCATTTCGGTTTCTATATTCAGGCTAAAATCTTTAATAACAGTTTCTTCTTTACTACTTGCCGGATTATTAGGGTCGGACAATCCGGTTGCAGCACCAGCTTCCGTTTTATCGGATTCGGATTCAAATCCAAAATCTTTTTTCAAAGCCAGGAACAAAGCCTGGAGGCAGCTTTGGTAAATGGTCCTGTAATTTTGAGAATACTCCAGTATTACCTTCTGATGTTTTTTATAAACAACATCCTTCTTTTCAATTTTTTCAATAGTAAACTCACTGATCATTTTTTCAACAGCAGGTAATAATAGCAGTGTAGCAATCTCTTTCTGCAGTTCTTCGTCTTTCATTTTGGGGAGCAGTCGCAGCAGGTTGGGCAGGTGATCTGCCAGTTCTGTGTGACAGGAGTTGCCAGCTTTTTTGTGTTCTTCATTGAGGTGAGCCAGCAATTTCCCACGTTTATAATCTTCACCAAATAAAACAAAACCTATATCCAGTGTGGTGATGGCCTGCACATCAAATGAGCGCAGAAATAATTCCTGTATCCCGGTTACAGAGGCTGATGATGTATATGCTGCAAATCGCTGCAAAGCTTCGGCAGCTTCAGGAAGTGCTGTCTGTAAATAAGTGTAAATATCATGAACCTTCTGCTTGTACTGTTCATCTACCGGATATATAAATAGTTCTGACAGCAAAGTATAATTCATTAATGATGAAGAAACCGGTGATTCATTTATATCATTGCAGTTTTTTGTTGATTCCATAATGAATTCTTTTTGATGTTTTGATTCAGGTTACTTTCTATATACCCCTTTTTACCTTCGACTTAATACCGAAACCCGTATCTCCTTTTGTATCTCCCGTGAAGTCCATCATTTCAATGGCCTGCTCGCGGTGTGCCGCAGGTATTACAAACCGTTCTTCAAACTTGGGCAGTGAAGTGAGTGCATAAATAGCATCAGCAGTAGCTGCATCTATTCCGGCATCCCTCAATGTTTTTTCAGCTTTTTCATTGCTCACATCACCCACCGTTACTCTTCTGCGATGAATACGCACTGCCATCAGTTTTCTCCATTTATCTTTTATCATTTCTTCATCCCCTGCAGTGAACAAACTGGCGATATATTTTAATGGAAAACGTATTTGATCCAATGTACCCCACAACTCTTTTGTGCTGGTATCATATAGCCAGTCATCGTTCCATTTTTTGGCTGTAGGGTTCATTTTATCCAATTGTTCCGTATTGTCCACTTTCTTCACTGTAGCCATCACAGGCAGCAATGGCGGTACATAAAATAACATAGGAAGGGTACGGAACTCGGGATGTAAAGGCAATGCTAATCCCCATTGTTTTACAAACTTATAAACGGGAGAAAATTGGGCAGCATGAAGAGTGGAATCCGCAATTCCATTCTTCTTTGCTGCCGCAATCACTGTTTCATCAAAGGGGTCAAGGATTATATCAAGCTGGCTGGTTACTAAGTCTTTTTCATCGGCGCTGGCTGCCTGCTCTATTCTGTCTGCATCATACAGAAGGACACCGAGGTATCGTATTCTTCCCACACAGGAATGCATACAGGCAGGTGCAAGTCCCGCTTCAATACGGGGATAGCATAAAATACATTTTTCTGATTTTCCGGTATGCCAGTTGAAATATGATTTTTTATATGGACAAGCTGTTACACACATCCTCCAGGCACGGCAAACTTCCTGGTTGATTAATACAATACCATCTTCGCCACGTTTGTAAATTGCTCCTGAAGGACATGATGCAACACAGGCCGGGTTTAAACAATGGTTACATATCCTTGGCAAATAAAAGAATGCCATTTTCTCCAGTTGAAACATCACTTCCTGCTCTTCGGGGGAAATGTTTTTCATATTCGGATCATTCCTGGCATAATCAGGGGTCCCACTGAGATCATCATCCCAGTTGGGACCCATTTTTATATCTATTGGTTTTCCAGTTATTAGTGATACAGGTCGTGCAGTGGGCTGGTCGTTTCCCTCGGGTGATTCTATTAAGTCTAAATATTTATACGTAAATGGTTCGTAGTAATCGTCAATTACCGGCAGATTGGGATTATAGAATATATTGGTCAATCCGCGTCTTTTTCCGGTTCCTTTGAGATGAATTTTTCCATTACGTTTTTCCCAGCCACCTTTATATATCTCCTGGTCTTCCCATTTAGTGGGATATCCTGTTCCTGGTTTTGTTTCCACATTATTCCACCACATATATTCAGCGCCTTTGCGGTCAGTCCAGATATTCTTACAAGCTATCGAACAGGTATGGCATCCAATACATTTATCTAAGTGAAAGACCATTGCTATTTGTGAACGAACATCCATGGTTATAAAATTTTAAAGCGTAATTATGGTTTCTGGTTTCAAGTTTCTGGTTTCAAGTCTCTCTTATCTCTTATCACTTATCACTTTTCCTTTTCACTTACTCACCATACCCCCTCACCATACTAATTTTTCCATCTTCTTTACAATTACATGTGTATCTCTTTGTGGCGCTACGGGTCCCCAGTAATTAAAATGATAAGAGAACTGTCCATAACCACCATTGAGATAATTCGGTTTAAGATGTATACGTGTAACACTATTGTGTCCACCACCTCTTCGATTACCTCTCAGTTGTGATTTTGGTATTCCCACTGTTCTTTCAGGTACGTGATACACTATACAAATACCCGGAGGAATTCTTGAACTAACTACTGCACGGGTTACATACACACCGTGATCATTGTGCACTTCTACCCAGTCATTATCTTTTATACCTAATTCTTCAGCATCCACTTCACTCAGCCAGCATGGTTCAATACCACGGGAAAGTGTTAGCATCCTCAGGTTTTCCATATAGGTGGAATGGATATGCCATTTGCCGTGAGGAGTGAGATAATTAAGCGCTTTTGCTTTTCCCTGTTTCCAGGTTTCCCGCAGGTCGCCATATACTTCTGGATTAGGCGCCGGTTTAAAAGTGGGGAGGTGTTCTCCATAAGCAATATATAATTCCTGATCAAGGTAAAAATGTTGTCTGCCGGTGAGTGTTCTCCACGGAACTAATCTTTCTACATTATAGGTATAAGCGGAATACGCTCTTCCGTTATTCATCAATCCCGACCAAACCGGTGATGTATTATAACGATGTGGCTTTGCCAGTAAATCTGCATACCGGATTTTTACATCTTTACTGCCCTCAGAAAGATCGGAAAGCACAAGACCGGTTTTTTGCTCCATGTATTTATAAGCTTTTGCAGTAAGCTTTCCATTAGTGAGCGTAGAGAGGTGCAATACAGCATTAGCTGCCCATTCATCTTCCTGGATAGAAGGAAGTATTTTACCCTGGTATTCGCGGTGATGAAAATGATGGGAGCTACACATTTCATCATACTCTTCCTGGCACATATAATGATTACCATGTGCACCCAAACCTTTTTCGCGTATGGCTTCGCCGAGTGTTATGAACTTTTCATAAATCTGAGTATAGTCTCTCTCCACAACGGTAAGTTTATGCATTGACTTACCCGGAATAGCTTCACATTCGCCCTTATACCAGTCCTTGATAACAGGCTGGGTAATTTCATCCGGTGAATCATGCGACAGCGGTGTGGCAACAATATCTTTCTGCAATTCAGAAAAATATTTTTTAGCTGTTTCACTGGTGGCTTTTGCAAGATGTTTAAAGATATCCCAGTCGGTTTTTGATTCCCAAACCGGTGCAACTGCCTGTCCAAGCGGGTGAATGAATGAATGCAGATCGGTACTGTTCAAGTCTGCTTTTTCGTACCAGGATGCAGCGGGTAATACAATATCGGAATAGAGCGCTGATGAATCCATACGGAAATTCAGATCTACAACAAGATCCATTTTTCCAACAGGCGCTATATCGTGCCATTTCACTTCTCCCGGCTTTTCATCTGCATCTGTTGCAATCAGGTTATTGTGTGTACCCAGGTAATGCTTCAGCGCATATTCATGCCCCTTCATACTTGCAAGCAATGCATTACCCCGCCAGATATACCAAACCCTCGGGTAGTTCTCTTCCGCCTCTGGATCACTTACTGAATATTTTAATTCTTTAGATTTTAGTTTATCCAGCACAAATTTTTTGATATCATCGTCTGTTTGTGCTCCGTTTGCAACAGCCTGTTTGGAAAGCTCTAATGTGTTTTCATTAAACTGCGGATAAAAAGGCATCCAACCGTTTCTTACAGCAGTATATATGGTATCTGCCACATTTTTGTCGGTCCATTTATTGTCAGGAACAGTATTGTACTTTGAATACTTTCCATCGTAACGATATTGGCAGGTGTTGATATAATGCCATAGCGGCGCCTGCTGTAAACGGGAAACCGGCACCCAGTCTTTTGCAAATGTTATTGATGACCAGGAATCAACCGGTGCTAATTTTTCCTGACCCACATAGTGATTCAATCCACCACCATTTTTACCTACACATCCGCATACCATCAATGCCATAGCTCCGGCACGATAAGTAAGGTTCTGATGATACCAGTGATTCACTCCTGCTCCTACTAATATCATACATTTCCCTTCTGTGATATTGGCTGTATCTGCCCACTCATGTGCAAACTGCAAAACAGTTTTTGAATCAATACCGGTAAAAATTTCCTGCCAGGCCGGAGTATATGCAGCATCTGTATCTGTATAGTCTGATGGATATTGACCTCCTAACCCTCTGTCCACCCCGTATTGCGCCATCATTAAATCATATACTGTAGTAACCGGCACTTTACCATTCACTGTATCCATCCATTTCACCGGCACACCACGATGTGTTTTTCTGGCAAGTCCAAATTC
>JBDHYJ010000140.1:0-6099 GCA_039811345.1 Chitinophagaceae bacterium | reverse complement strand
GACTCATTGATGGCTGGCATGCTTTAATGGGCTTTTATCTTATTACAGATGATCTTGACGATATCTCGGACGACATTAAAGAAAATGAAGAGAATACAATTGTAGAAGCCGGTCTTACTGATTCCGGTGCAAAGGCTGTGGAAAATATTATGCAACAGACTTACCTGACAATGAATGCCATTAACCCAGTTTTTGCAAATAGAATGGATTATAGCTGGCAGCAAACAGATGTGAAAAAAATAATTGATGAATACCTTTCAGGGAAATAACCTAATCGATTAAATTGTTTTTTACTGCAAAAAATACTAAGCCGGCAGTATTTTTTACATTAAAACGATCCATTAACCTATCTTTTATAGCCTCAACAGTTCGCGGGCTGATTTCCATTTTTTGTGCAATTTCAAGAGCAGTGAACTCCATACAGAGTAATCGTAATACTTCTCGTTCCTTATCACTTATTACAATTTCACTGTTGAGTGAAGGTATTATTTTTGTTCTTGCGTGAGATTTTTTCAGAAGCACCTTATTGACAAAATTATTTAAATAGTAACCTTTGGTCACTACTTCAAGAATAGCTTTTTTAATTTCAGAAGGGTCCGCACTCTTTAATAAATAGCCATTGGCACCATTTTCCATCAGATGAGATACAAACCTTTCATCTTCGTACATGGTGAGTACAATCACATGAATATTAGGAAAGTCTTTACTGATAGTCTTAGTAGCTTCTATACCGTCTTTTACCGGCATTCTCAGGTCCATAAGAACAACATCAGGAGCTGCTTCAGCCAGCCCGTTCAGCAACTCTTCTCCATTTTCCGCTTCCAGTACAAATTTAATATTGGTGTATTGACGTAAAGACAGGATGACCCCCTTACGAAATATCTTATGATCATCAGCAATAGCTACTTTAATAATGTTCATAAAATCGGTTTTTAAGGATTTGTATTAACTGATCATTTCATAGTCTTCTACGGGTACTTCCAAAGTTACTTTGAAATAAGTTTGTGAAAGATCTCTTTCGAATTCAATTTTAGCATGCAATACCTTTGTTCTGCTTTGAATGTTTTTAAGGCCTAGTCCTAACGAACTTTTATTGAGCCGGTCAAAATCAGACTGAGTTATTCCGCGACCGTCATGGTGCAGGCGAATAAAGAATTTGTCTTCATTATAATTTTGAGTGACATGTATAAAACTTGCACTACTGTGTTTAAGTATATTGTTAACTAATTCCTGGATGATACGAAAAATCAATAATTCCTGTTCTGGTCTTAATCTTTGGCGATAGTCATGAAACCTGCAACTGGCATTTACTACCCCAGATCCGCTGATCTTCTGAAAAAGATCGTTAACAGCGGATTCAAGACCAAAATTCTTTAATGTGGGCGGCATCAGGCTATGAGAGATATTTCGTATCAATTGAATAGTGTCGTCAATTATTTGCTTCGCATTGTAAATACTCTGCAATTGGGTACTGATATCCTGGTGTACAAGATTTTCATTGAGATAAAGCCTGGCAGTAGCGAGTAAAGGACCTGCATCATCATGAAGATCAGCAGCAATTTTTTGACGCTCTTCTTCCTGCCATCGGATAGATGCATTAAGCAGAATTTTTTGTTGTTCTTCCTCCATTTCCTGAAGCTGCACCTGGTAGCGGATTACCCGTCGCTGGTGAAATACGATAAAAACAATCAGCCCAATTGCAAGTGCCAGCATACCCATAGTGCCAAAAAACAAGGCACTTGAAACTGATGGGAGGGAGGATTGTAGGAGTATCATAGTTATAAAACTTCTAGGGTTTGGGGATTTTCTTGCTATATGCCATATAGCTGCTTTTTTTTGTATTGGTTTTTTGTAGCATTGCAAAAGCAAAGATCAGGTTTCTTATAATATAGAGCGGATCGTGTATCATATCATAGAGATCAAAAAACTCACTATCTGCCATGTAGTTCTTTGCATAAATAAACGGAAAGAACGTTCCTGCCGAATAAATAATGACAGCAACCACTACCCAAAATACCGGGGAAGAAAACAAATACAATGCAGTAGGATCTTTTATCCTTTCAAAAAAATAATAAATACTATATATTAAGAATACAAGTGAAGTTAGTCCCGATGGTACTGAATCAAAAGTGTCGTGGGGTGAAGTGAATAAGGTATAAAGCAGAAATACACCAATAATTATACTGATTCCTAATATAATCTTTCGGAAGTTTTGAGATTCTGTGACCTTGAAAAACAGAAGTGAAAGTGCAGCAAATTCCACAATTGTACTGATGCTTATGATAAGGTTGTAGTGCTGTTTTCTAAGCTGTTCATTGGATAGTATAAAAAAATTAAAGAAAATAAAATAGGACACTAAAAAAAGAACTACCCTTAGCCCAATATCTTTTTTCGATTTGCAGAAAAAAATATAGAGGGCTAAGGGTAGTAAATCAGATAAATAAGCGATATTTCGTAGAATAGTACTTATAATTTGGATTATTTCACCAAATATAACTACTTAAACTCGTAAATTAAAAACTCCAGCTCCACCAACCTGGTCTGTTGGAGAATTTGTTGGCTACAATGCCGGTTTGTTTTGACAAATCACCATTATCATTTACATAAGTATATTCGAGAATCGCTTTGCCGGTACTATCTACGCCAATGAAGACATAAGTCTGGGCTCCTTTATCGTTAAGAGCTTTGTACATATTAATACCAATACATTCAGGCTGATTAAGGATTTTTTCAAGAATGTTTTTTCCTACAAAATGGCAGCTGTTTTCGCCGTGAAGGTCATAGTAATCTTTAATCATTTTAGCTCCTTTTTCAAAGCCGATGTGGGTGCCAACCGTTGGCTGGGGGGCAGTTTCTTCCTGTAGAAGAAGTGTTTCTTGTTGAATCATGGTTGTAGTTTTTGTGGTTTTAGAAAATTAAGGATTGATATTTATCAAAAATGCGTTGACATAGGCAAAATCCCAACAGGTTAAAATTGATTAAACCGGGTATTTCTCCCGAAATGCTTGATCAAGCTGGCTTACAGAAGATGAAATGTGGATAATCTGGCATAAAATTGGGTATAACTACTTTTGGAAATTAGTAATTTTACGATATTTTTATACGTAGATATTGCAATTTTGAATAGGATAAAAAGCAAAAAAAATTTAAAAAGAGTATTTTTTTAGGGCAAATCTATTCTTAAATCATAGCTGTTTTCCAAATAAGTTGGTGTGTAGACAAAGGTAAACTAATGAAACTATCAAATAAACAGGGGAACAGGTAGGAGAGATATTGGATAAAAACGGGACTTTTAAGAGAATACTATAAAAAGCGAAAGTTGATTGACATTGGATTTTGCTATTAGCTCTTCATAGACATAGGAAATAAGAAATTATTGGACGGTTTCAGGACATTGGATTTAATTTGAGGTTGCTGAATCCTCGCCAATCAACTTCCTGACAAAAATAATCAGCTAATCATATACCTGCAATCGCAGTTTTGCCCTTTTTGGGTAATTCGGTATTTACCGGGTAATTGTTGTTATGCCCATGAAAACATCCATAGTCCAGCTAATTATTTACGTATTTTAACTAAGTGATATTACTATAGTATATTCCATGTGATTTACGAAGTTTGTATGTAATTAAATTAAGGATCAAGCATTAATAAATCCCTATGTTATTAATTTAATATCCATGTCTACAACCAACAACTACGAAATCAAAGTATC
Organism: Chitinophagaceae bacterium; assembly: GCA_039811345.1. Lineage (GTDB taxonomy): Bacteria > Bacteroidota > Bacteroidia > Chitinophagales > Chitinophagaceae > Agriterribacter. The sequence goes on along the minus strand of JBDHYJ010000140.1, from coordinate 2,387 downwards.
CATTGCTGATGACCACAAAATATTCAGAGATGGCATTAAAATGGCAATGGGAGGTAAAGAGTACCTCAAAATTATATGGGAAGCTGAGAACGGGAAAGATTTGATGCATAAGATGAAGATTAAAATGCCCGATGTGCTGCTAATGGATATAAGGATGCCTGAAATGGATGGGGTGAATGCGATTTCTCTTATCCGGAAGGAATATGAGACTATAAAGATTATTGTGCTTACAATGTATGATGATCAGGAAATGATTTCAAAGATGATGGAGATGGGGGCAAATGCATACCTTACTAAAACTACTGATCCCGAAGAGATTTACAATGCTATTCTCACTTGTATGAATGACGACTTTTATTTTAATGACCTTGTCAATAAAGCCGTTCTTCTCAAACTGCAGCATAAAAAACAGGTAAAACAATATTATCCTAATCCTGTTAAGTTTAACGAAAAGGAACTTAAGATATTGAAACTCATAGCTGAGGACAAGACTACTGAGGAAATATCTAAGGAAGTTTACCTAAGCCCCCGGACAATTGAAACTGTGAGGCAAAACATGAAGACAAAAATAGGGGTCAAAACTATTGCCGGATTAGTAATGTACGGGATGCGAAATCGGCTGATAGACTGATGTTAACCTTTTTGATACAAATACTGATTTTTCAATTAATTTTATCGTTTAAAAATGGTAACAATACTATAGTATTTTAACTGTTTTAATAAATAACTTGCTACCTCCTGAAATTCAACCTTTTGAAGAAAGAAAAGTAATATCAATGAAAATCCAGGACACAAGTAACCTTATTAAAGTAATTGTTGCCGATGATCATGTGTTATTTAGAGCCGGAGTAAAAACAGCGCTCAGCCTTAAAAAAGACATCCGGTTAATTGGGGAAGCAGATAATGGCCAACAACTACTTCACCTGCTCAAACATCTTCAGCCCGATGTAATTCTTCTCGACATCCAGATGCCTATTATGGATGGTATTACAACTCTACCTGAAATTAAAAAGTTATATCCGGATATCCGCATTATTATGCTCACCATGCATAATGACCATTCCATGATCTCAAAGCTAATGGAATTGGGTGCTAATGCATACCTTACCAAAAACTCTGATTCAGAAGTTATATACGAGGCGATAAAAACATGTTATGCTAATGAATACTTTTTTAATGACCTTACCAATAAAGCATTGTTAGACGGGCTGCGTACCAGGCGTAGTAATGAAAGTTATATTAATACAGAAGTAAAACTGAGCGAGAAAGAAAAGCATATCCTTAAATTAATGTGTGAGGAAAAAAGTACAAAAGAAATTGCAGATATGGTTTCACTAAGCCCCAGAACAGTAGAAGCAATTAGGGATAAATTAAAATCGAAAACGGGGGTTAAATCTATGGCAGGGCTTGTAATGTACGCTATTAAATCGGGCATAATTGAGAATAAGTAGTTTTAATTCTAATATTCTCTCCGTAACTTGCCAGTATGCCTGGTGGTTATTTTGTTCACAATGGTCAGCTTTTCAGAGAAGGTAAAGCCGTGATTTCGCCTGACAACCGCTCTTTCCGGTATGGCGATGGTTTATTTGAAACTATGCGTATCGTAAAGGGAGATATCAAATTGAAGCAATTTCATTTTGAAAGATTGCTCAATGGTATGAAACTTCTGCAATTTGATATACCTGAATTTTTTACTCCCGCTAATCTTGAATCTGATATTTTAGCCCTCTGTGAAAAAAACAGGATTGAGACCGGCGCTATTATTAGAATGGTTATCTTCCGTAGTGATGGAGGATTATATGACCTGGATGATATGCGCCCCAATTATATTATTCAGAGTATGGCTTTTCATCAATTGCCCCCGGTTAAAGATGAAGGTAAGGGCATTGTTATTGATGTTTATCCTGATGCCAGTAAAGCCTGTAATGTTTTTTCTTCAATCAAATCAAATAATTTCCTACCCTACCTGATGGGTGTAATATATGCCAAACAAAATAGGCTGGATGATTGTGTAATTCTGAATCAATTTGGCAGAATTGCCGATGCAACTGCAGCAAATGTATTCTGTATAAAAGATAAAATCATTTGCACTCCTCCATTAAGTGAGGGTGGAGTTTCTGGTGTTACCAGGAGGTTTTTGCTAAAAGAATTACCTATTGCGGGATTTAAAGTTGAAGAAATACCTCTGACCGTTGAAGAACTTGAAACTGCAGATGAAGTTTTTTTGACCAATGCAATAAGAGGAATTAGGCTGGTAGATCAGTTTAAGAATAAGAAATACACTCCACAAATAAGTAAAGCTGTCCAGAGCCTGTGGACAGAAAAACTCTCCTGATAGGAGTTGTTTCATTTTAAATTAATAACTATCGGATTTCATTTTTGTAAAA
>JBDHYJ010000139.1:0-6254 GCA_039811345.1 Chitinophagaceae bacterium | reverse complement strand
TGTACCACGCATAGCTTTCAGGCTCCAGCGTAAAAGTCAAAACAGCTTCCCATCTCCTGTTTAATTGCAGTGTCTGTACCTGTTTGCCTTCTTTATATAGGGTAGCCTTTTGTGTTAGTCCGGTATAATACAACGGTAGTTGAATCGTGCGGGTAATCTTTTTTTTCAGGGGATTATATAGCATCAGCAATGCTTTTGTTTTTAATGTGGGATTCACATGCAAGATACCGTCCCAGTCTCTTCCATCGGCACGGCGCAGGTGTATAATATCCGAATTGAGGATATCCCTGTATTTCTTATACCAGTCAATTACTTTGATTACTGCTTCTTTGGTCGTTTCTGTATCATATAAACGCGGGCCGCGATAACAGGCCTGCACCCCGGCTCCGTAATATTGCATCATCAGTTGCACATAATCTTTCAAGTGGTCATTTAATGGTTCTAATATCGCTTCAGGTCCACCACCCTGGTAGCGGGTAAGTGGTACAAAACCCCAACTCATAGAAGGAGTTTTTTCCCATAGCCCGTCATAGATATTCTGCCGGTTGAGTATTTTTTGATTCTCCCTCGGCAACGAAAAATTTACTTCCCGGTAGCCGATAGCTATCTTATGTGTACCATCCAAAAAATACCAGTCGGGGGCATTGATATAAACTCCTCTTTCATTCAGCCAGTGATACAATTCTTTTTGTATCTCCATTTGCCGCCATTGGCTATCATCTAAACCTTTATGACCGGGATGTGTGGTGGATGCACAAACATCGCCGGGATAAGGACCATCATTTTCCCAGATATTAAATCCTGTTTTTGTGAAAAAGAGTTTTATTTTATCTCTATAAGTAAGTCCCCACTTACTTCCAAAACAGGGAGCATTGCCAAAAAATGCGCCACCGGGTTTACCGGTCTTTGGATCTATTACATCGTTTTCATCATCTATACGGCGACTGCTGAACAGAGAGTAACCACCAATTTTGATTCCTTTGCTATGCGCATAATCTGCAAGTTTTTTCCATTTGGCAAGATTAGCGGTACTGCTGTCTTCCATATTAAGATGACTGCCAAAACTGAGTATCAGGGCTTCATAGCCTGTGGCAGCACATTGATCAATGGCAGTATATACCTGGTCGTCCGTCTTACTGACAAGGTGCATGAAGATGGGATTTTCAGTAGTCCAGGGCGCTACAATGCGATACATCTTCCTGATGGCGAGTCCTCTTCTTTCCCGGTCGTAGCTATCCATCAGCAGTTCATGCGTACGAACAGAGGTAAAAGTTTCACCCGGTTGCAATTCAATACCGGGAGCTTTTTCGGGATAGATTTCCAGCAAACAGGGTGTCTGGTAATTGTAATTCACCTGTGAGGTATATGTACTATCAGTCTTCCAGTGAGTGGTCTGATCACTGATATCATAACGCATAGCATTGTTGAAGGCATAATTGGTTTCTACATAAATACCATGTTGCTTTTTCATTTCTTCAGGACTGCCTACAACGGCGCTTTCTTCTTCTACAAGTCCCAGAATTTCATTTACTACCCGGTTGAGTTTAAATGAAGCGGTACCTGTGTTTTGTAAGCTTAACCATTTTACTATTAAAGGAATGCCATCATATATCTCGTAGTTTACATTAAGTTTTACATCTTTAAGTTCTGCCGCATTACTACGATAGGTAAAGGTCAGGGTTTTGCCGGTAGGCTGAGCTTTGCGCGATGACCACCATTGCCCCGCTTTCCAGTGTATATAAGGCGCTATAACCGTTACTGAGAAACCTGTGAATTGAAAATCGTCGGGGTGGGCTTTGTAATCATCCAGCCATTCCGGTAAAATATAAGCATTCTCTTTTTGACCATATAACCCACCAACGTTATAAGCTTTACCATTGATAACAAGTCTTGCTTCTGCCTTAATACTTCTCAGCAATTGCTGATCATTGCTCATATTTTTATAATCGTAACAAACTACATTGGGTGTAATTCTAAAAATTCTTTTTACCAGTCCATTATAGAGAATCAAATCCTTACCGTCTTCACTTTTCCACACACCTGCTTTTTGCGGAATATTGGAAACAAGCCAGTCAGCTTTTGTTTCTTTGTCCATAGCTGTATTCCATACTGGGAGACTGGGTTGTTGAGCAACGACATGGAAGCAGTAAAATAATGCTACCGCGGAAATGAAGAAGCGCATAAGTTCTTTTTTAGGGTAATTACTCTACCAGTTATTTAAAATTCTTTTGGCGTTAAGTATCATATCTTTTGCAGGAATTGTTTTCAGTTTTTGAATTTCGAATGTTTTCAGCAATGCATCAAGTTTTTCAATAGAAGCCTTTTCATTTTTCTGAACAAAGCCTTCTCTTAATATCCTGATCTTTTCAAAGTCCTGAATACCTTCGAGTAATTTTTCAAACCGAATGGAAGTTCTGGGACCGGGATATACCTGGTAAGTATCACCAGCCGGCCAAGCTCTGAACCGGGTATCTATTAAAGGATGAGCTACCCAACTGTTGTATGCCCAGCGCAGGTACCCGGTAAAACCTTTTGCAGCAGCGTACCAGCCAATCCATACATTTTCGTCGGGTGGTGAGAAGCTAAAACCGTTGGGATAATTTTCGGTGCAGCAGGTATAATAGGTACTCGGTTTTCCTTCCTGAATTCTTTTCTGTAACACAGCCGCTGGAAATGTTTGCGCAGATGCGAGGCAATAGTCGTATATATCTTTTTCTATCTGAGGGTGATATTCTCCTGCCAATGCAATTTTCCATTTTGGGTCAATTGTTTTGAGCAAAGAAATTACTACCATCATATCTTTCATTGGGCGTTCATCCATCGCAATGGTGGTTATACCAAACCAGCCTTTAGATTTTAAGTGTTTTGTAAAATCTTCAAGCATACGGGTCCAGTACACATTGTATTCAAATGAACCGATGGCTGCTTTAAGTACCGTATCTTTCTGGGCTTTTTCGTCAAAATAGCGGTAGGAAGTAGCCCAGGGCACCATGCTATAGCAGTTGATGCTCTCCTTAATGCCGCAGTCCATTACAAAGGATATATATTTATCAAAAAGGGAATAATCGTAGCTCCATTTTCCATCGCTGTGTTTTATCCATTTTATAAGTCCGGGAAAGTCATCATAAGTTTGGTGCCCCCAGGGTTCGTCCATAATAGCGGCTGTGATACATTTTTGACCGGCAGATGCAAGCATAGTATAATAAGAATGCATTAATTCAAAATGCCTGTCGCTCCACAATGGTACACCATGCACACGGGCAATGGCAGCCGGATGTTGCCAAAGATCAAGATGAAATTTCCATGATGAAGGTGGTGGTAAAACATGATCTTTTACAGAAATACTATAGTTAAGCCGGAATGTCTTTGATGCATTAATAGTCAGCATACCTCTGTATATCCCCGGGGCGGCATCCCGTGGTACTTCAATGCTAAGCCACATTGGCTGTACATTTTTTGCATCAACCGGCAACGAGGAGACTGCATCAATCACATCTGCAACAGTAGAAGAATCGAAGTCTTTTGGTTTGCGGTAACCACAACCGCCGGCAAATTCATCAGTAATCACATATCGCACAAAATTCAGTTTTATATTATCGGCGGGAATGATATTGCCCTCCGATGTTTTAAGTTCACCGATGGTATAATTTACAGATGGAATGGACTGCTTTGTCCATACCAATAATTGTGTATGTACTTTTTCTCCTCTCCATGAAGTGGCATGCCATTCATTTCGCAAAGGTATTGCCGGTACTACATCTCTGGCAAACCGGGTATCACTTCCGGCAAAACTTACTTCTACATTGTTGGTCATTGATGACCATTTATAATTGCCGGCTGTGGAAATTATTAAAGGATCTTTATAATATTCACCTGCGGAAGGGCTTACCTGTGCACTTGCCGATAAGGCTATTAAGCTTAAAAAAATTGCAAAATATTTTTTCATTGTCGGTTTCATTTGAAGAACGCTAAAACTACAGGAATAAATGATAGAGAATATAGGCAAACGTTTGCATAATTTGTATTAAAAAAATTATTTTTGATGCAGATATGTCTGAAAAAATACCTACGATAAAAGAAATTGCGCAGAAGCTTAATATTTCTATCTCCACCGTATCCCGTGCATTACACGATCACCCGAGTATCGGGTTGCGCACCAAAATGCAGGTGAAGAAGCTTGCCGCTGAAATGAACTACGAGCCTAACCAGACGGCTATACAATTCAAACAGGGAAAGACATTTACTATAGGGTTAATTCTACCCAACCTTATGGAGGAATATTTTTCGCTGGCGATAAATGGAGTTGAGCAGGTTGCTTTGGAAAATAATTATAATGTACTGATTGGTCAAAGCCATGATGATCTTGAAAGGGAACAAAAGATTCTGGATACTATGCGCAGGCACCGGGTGGATGGAGTTTTGGTTTCGATATCCAAGCAAACTAAAAGTATCGGGCATTTTGAACAACTGGAAAAATATAATATTCCGGTAGTCTTTTTTGACAGGGTACCCAATGTACCGCATATCCATTCTGTTTGGTGCAGTCTGTACGACAGTACTATAGATGCCCTGGAATTATTATTTAAAAAAGGACATAGAAAGGTTGCTTATATACAGGGTCCGCTGTCACTCAATATCAAAAATGAAAGACTGGAAGGATACTATGAGGCACACAAGCGAAACAAAATACCTGTCAATGAATCGTTGATTGTTACAACTGACCTGTCAAAAGAAGTTACGGAAAAGGTGTTTGAAAAATTAATGTTGTTAGAAGAGAGACCAACTGCAATCCTGACTTTCAATGATACGGTAGCCCTGGATACCATTCAATTTGCCAAAAAAATGAAGCTGAAGATCAATAAAGATATCAGTGTAGTGAGTTATGCCAACTGGCCCATTACCAGTTATCTTGATTTCCCACCTATTGCTTCAGTAGAACAGTTCCCTTATGATCAGGGTGTGCGTGCCACAGAACTTCTGTTTAAACTGCTGGACAGCAAATCTCCTGAAAGTATGGATGCTGCCAAAAATATTGTTTTAAAAAGTAAACTTATCGTGCACTAATTGTAATCGTTTCCTTTAGCTTGTCAATTATTTTATGGTATCCTTAAGTAAGGTGTAACAATACCATTCCTGCCTGGGCAGATGAAAAGGGCCTTTAAATAAATTTCCTTTTGCAGTTTGTGCTATACTTCCATCGCGGTGCAGGTAGCCAAACCATTCACCGTTCTTTTTGTCATGAAATTTTTCATAAGAATAATCATGTACCAGCTTATGCCGTTCTGCATATTTTTCATCGCCTGTCATCAGGTATGCAAGTAGTGTTGCTATAATAGTTTCATTGTGGGGCCACCAGAATTTCATATCCTGCCAGTATTCCTGCACTGGTTTATTAAATACATCACGAAAATATAATATACCGCCCTGCTCCTTATCCCAACCACGTTCCCACATATAATCAAGCATCCTGCAGCCTAATTTAATTAAGTGCGGGTCATTATTGCGATATTTAGCTTCATGCAATAAAAACCATGCGCCTTCTATTGCATGGCCGGGATTGAGTGTCCTGCCATCTATATGATCAATGATGCTCCCATCCGGAGCTACCTGTTCCATCACACATTTGATATCATCTTTTACAAAGAAGGTTTCAATTTCCTTTATCCATTTGTCAATCCATTCGTCACACCTCACATCACCAATTGTCTCTCTCAGTTGCTGTGCAGTATTGGTCATTATCATCGGCACCCCAATACCTTTTGATGGTCTGGTTGTTGTGAATTTGGGTTGCAGTTTTTTTTCTCCGGTTGAGTATGCAATACATTCTCCAAAAACCCTTCTTGCATTTTCAGCGGCTTGTTTGTCGCCGCTTGCTTTAGCATAAGCTGCAGCGGCGATTACGTAAAATGTTTCTGAGAAAAAATAACGGCGTTTACGAACCGGCTGTCCGCTTCTAGTTACATGAAAGAACATTTGGCCATCCGTATCAAAACAATATTTATTTAAAAACTCATAACCCAATTTAGCACCTTCGAGCCACTCCTGTTTTTTTTCTATTGTATTATACAATGTAGCTAACAACCAGGTTGCTCTTCCCTGTATCCATACAGCCTTGTCATCATCAATCAATGATCCATCTGCATCGCGCATCAATAAATATCCACCATACTCTTTATCAAAAGATCGGGGGAACCAGAAGGGAACGGTGTCTTGTAATAATTGTTTTTTATAAAAGTCTCTTAAATCTGCTAAAT
>JBDHYJ010000138.1:0-6508 GCA_039811345.1 Chitinophagaceae bacterium | reverse complement strand
AAATCTTGTACTGCAGATGAAAGGATTGCGACGCAACGAAGATGCCATGAAAAACTGAAGCCGGTATTCAAAAAATATTAATCCACAACTCCCCCCTATCTTCTTTGCAATGCATCCATAGCTTTCTTCACACTGCCATGAGTCATTAAAATATTTTTTGCTTCATCGTAGTTGGCAATACCGGCTTTGTTCATTAAAATCTTCACCGCACGGTCAGTGATCTTATCGTTGATCAGGAGTACATTCACCATACTGTTATCCTCCACCCTTCCAAGCTGTATCATGGTGGTAGTGCTGATCATATCAAATATCATCTTCTGGGCAGTTCCGCATTTCATGCGGGTACTTCCCGTAACAAATTCGGGACCTGTAATTACTTCTACGGGAATTGCCGCCATTGCTGCTATCGGAGAGTTGGGGTTGCTTACAATACAACCTGCAGTGATATTATTTTCTTTACATTTTTTCAGAGCTGCAAGCACAAAAGGAGTTGTGCCGCTTGCAGAAATACCAACAACAATATCTTTCGGAGAAATTTTATTTTGCAGTAAAGCATCCCATCCCGCTTCGGTATCATCTTCCTTTTCTTCCGGCGCTTCAATAAGATGTTCGAGCCCGCCTGCAAGGATCACATTCACCAGCCCCTTCTCAACGCCATAAGTAGTGGGAAGCTCTATCACATCAAGTACCGATAACCTGCCACCGCTGCCTGCACCAAGATAAAACATCCTGCCTCCGTTTTTCAGCTTCTCCACTATGGCTTTTATCAGCATATTGAGTTGCGGTAATGCTTTCTCAATAGCCAGTGCCACTTTTTTATCTTCATTATTTATATTGGCTGTAAGTTCTTCCACTGACATCTTTTCGAGATGCCGGTACAGCGAGGGTTGTTCAGTAATCCTGGTCATTGGTATGATGTATTTGTTGTGTCAATTGTGAATCGTCAATAGTGAATAGTGAATAGTGAGACGCAAAACCTGAAACCCGGAACCAGAAACTCAAAACAACTCCGGCTGATTATCAGCATCACCTTTGCGTTTCTCCCATTCCATTTCGGTGCTCTTCGAAAAGTCAGCCAGTTTTGCCCCAACAGCCTTCCAGCCCATTACCTCCACCATTTTTGTTACTTTAATTTTAGCTCTTCTTATCTGGGCACCTCTTCCGCTCTGAATGGCCAAAATGGGTTCAGCATCGGTGGTTACCGCTTCCAGTTGGTTGCCTTCACCTTCTTTGATAAATAAAAATTTATTGCGCAGTGTGGTAGTTTCAATCTTAAACCGCTTGATATTATACTGCAATTTTTCTTTATCAAGGTATACGGCACTGATTATCTTTTCAGGATTGAATTTTTCAATCAGCATTATTTTGTCGCTATCAAAACGCTGTGTCAGTTCGGTGTCTGTTATTTCATAATTGCCATCGTTGTATATCACCAGCAGCTTGTCTTCCGCCGGGTCAAAGCTGCCGAGATAGTTGCCTTTTTCTTCTGTATTGAGCCTTCCAAAAGTATTATCAAACCATAGCTTCATACCACTGAGTGTTGAACGCCCGGCTTCTTTAAACTTCACCGACTTCACCGGGTATTTTGTTACCTGGTTACCCATACTGCCACGCCCCTTGATCTCCATTTCCTCAAAATAAAATTCCAGTTCCTTATTTCTTGCTGATGAATTGGGACTTAATATCACTTTCACCACTTCCGCTTCACCATTGGGGTTTACGGAGAAATAATGCACTTTACTTTTCTCGGTGCCCTTGGTAAGATCATACTCTTTGTCGCGGGTAACACCGGTTACATTGAAGCGTTTGGCATAAGTGATACCAGATTTACCATCTACATACATCATATTGTAAGTAGTGCGGTCATCCGTTTTTTTAAATACCGCTACATGCAGAATATCTTTTCCTATAAATACTTTATCGGCTGCTTTTACTACCTTCATCTTACCCGCCCTGGTAAAGGCAATGATATCATCAAGGTCGGAACAGTCTTCCACAAATTCATCCTTCTTCAATCCTGTACCAATAAATCCTTCTGACCGGTTCACATACAATTTGGCATTGGCAATAGCTACCTGTTTTGCCTGAATGGCTTCAAATAATCTGATCTCGGTTTTGCGTTCTCTTTCTTTGCCGTATTTTTTGAGCAGGTTTTCATAATACGCCACCGTATAATCCACCAGGTTGGCAAGATCGTATTTTACCTGCTTTATATCTTTTTCTATTCCTTTGATCTGTTCGTTCAGTTCATCAATATCAAGCCGGTATATACGGCGTACAGGCTTCTCCGTTAGTTTTATGATATCCTCTTTGGTGATATCACGCTTCAGTTGTTTCTTAAATGGGTTAAATGCTTTATCTATGGCCTCCAGTACTTTCTCCCAGGTATCATGTTTTTTCTCCAGCTCCTTGTATATTTTTTCCTCGAAGAATATTTTTTCCAGGGAAGTATAGTGCCATTTTTCCTGCAGTTCACCAAGTTTGATTTCAAGTTCCTGGCGCAGCAGGTCTTTGGTATAATCGGCAGAAGTACGCAACAGTTCATGCACTGTCATAAACCTCGGCTTATCGTCAACGATTACACAGGCATTGGGCGAAATGCTGATTTCACAATCTGTAAAAGCATATAGTGCATCAATAGTTATATCTGTGGAAATGCCCGGCGCAAGGTCTACCTGTATCTCTACTTCTGCAGCAGTATTATCCGTTACTTTTTTGATTTTGATTTTACCCTGGTCATTGGCTTTTACAATAGAGTCCATCAGCGAAGTGGTAGTCACACTATAAGGTACATCACGTATGACTAATGTTTTTTTATCCAGTTCCTCTATATGTGCCCTCACCCTTACCTTACCTCCACGCTTACCTTCGTTGTAGTTGGTTACATCAATCATGCCGCCCGTCTGAAAGTCGGGATACAATTCAAATTTTTTACCTCGCAGATATTTAATAGAGGCATCAATCAGTTCGCAAAAGTTGTGGGGAAGAATTTTGGTAGCCAGCCCAACGGCAATACCTTCTGCACCCTGCGCCAGCAGCAATGGAAATTTTACAGGCAGGGTTACCGGTTCATTTTTTCTTCCGTCATAACTGAGCTGCCAGGCTGTAGTCTTTGCATTAAATGCTATATCCAGCGCAAACTTGCTTAGTCTGGCCTCAATATACCTCGAAGCAGCAGCATCATCTCCGGTACGCACATCGCCCCAGTTGCCCTGCGTATCAATCAGCAAATCCTTCTGTCCCAAATTAACCAGCGCATCACCAATTGATGCATCTCCATGTGGATGGTACTGCATGGATTGCCCGATAATATTGGCTACCTTATTGAAACGTCCGTCGTCCATTTCCTTCATGGCATGAAGGATACGCCGCTGCACAGGTTTCAATCCATCCTCTACTGCCGGCACGGCACGTTCCAGAATTACATAAGATGCATAATCAAGAAACCAGGATTTATATTGTCCCTGCACACCTGTTCCCTGGCCTGAATGTTGGTCATTGTTCATAATTATTCACTTACCGTTTCAGTTACTGTCGCTTTAGTTTTTATCTCAAAATCTTTCATATTCTTCAGTTCGCCCTGCACATCATATTTATCTTCTGCCAATATTGTTTTCAATCTCCATAATAAATATGCATCACCGGTAGTATGCTTGTTCTTTGATAAAAATTGTGTAATGATTTTATTGGCTTTCTGCCAGTCTTTGGTGATATACTTTTTCAGGTCGGTGTCGTAAAAATCATAATCATGTTGCACCAGTTTTTTACCACCTTCAAGTATACGTACACCTTTGTTTTCATTGCACAATTTTGTCCATTCATCCGGATCAATCTCAAACTCGCTTAGTGTAATTGGTCTTGCAAGTTTTTTTGCTTTCAAAAATTCTTTGGGAGGTATTGTATGCAGCCATTCGGGATAAAAAATACTTCCCTTTTCATTGATAAATGGCAGGTTGTTGAGATATAAAATATATACCCGCCCCTGGAACTCCTTCATATAATGCAGCAGCCAGTAATACCCGCTTACATCATGCTTATTTTGTGCTGCCCAAATCCATACAGTTTCTTCGGCATTGCGGCGAAGGGTGCCAACCAGTTCAGCTACGGTTTTAGTATCATCCACAGATCCGTCATCTGCCTTTCCATTGTAATCACCACCTGCCAGTACTGTACTCCACCAGGTCCTGCGTACCGCCATCCCATCGCCGGTATAAATATTGAGCAAAGGACCAACAGCATAATCATCCTTTATCTGTATCACATTACCGGCAATAGTTTCATCCATGTCAATCGCTTTTTGCAATACCTCCGTGTCTGCTTCATTAAAAACGATATGTATCATTCCTGATCTTTTTTAATTTTTTAATGTTTTAATTCTTAAGCAGGGTTATTATTATGTACCCGGCTGCATTACATCTATTATACTTTTCTTGCGTCGCACACTTCAGCTTCCATATCACTGTTCGGCAATGAACAAAATACAATAGCTGCCATTTTAAAATAACTTTTAAGATGCTGCTGCGGTAGTTTCAGCCAGGTCAATTTCCACCCGCAGGTTATCTATAATAAATTCCTGTCGTTCCTGTGTATTCTTACCCATATAATATTCGAGCAATTGCTGAAGATGCGTTTCGGGCATTACCATCACCGGCTCTTTGCGCATATCCGAACTGATGAACTTTACAAATTCTTCCGGAGATATTTCACCCAATCCTTTAAAGCGGGTAATCTCCGGTTTGCCACCCAGTTTTTTTGCCGCTTCCTGTTTTTCGTTTTCATCATAGCAGTAAATAGTTTCCTGTTTGTTGCGCACCCTGAAAAGCGGCGTCTCTAATATATACACATGACCGTTCTTCACCAGGTCAGGGAAAAACTGCAGGAAGAATGTCAGGAGCAATAGGCGTATATGCATACCATCCACATCGGCATCCGTTGCAATCACTACATTATTATACCTGAGTCCTTCAATTCCTTCTTCTATATTTAATGCATGTTGTAAAAGATTGAACTCCTCGTTTTCATAAACAATCTTTTTGGTCAGCCCGAAACAGTTTAGTGGTTTTCCGCGCAGGCTGAACACCGCCTGTGTTTCTACATTTCTTGCCTTGGTAATGGAGCCGCTGGCCGAATCTCCCTCAGTAATGAAGATGGTACTCTCCAGTTGTTTTTCGTGAAATTCCTCTTTGCCCTTTGCAGGCGGATCATCATTGAAATGAATCCGGCAATCCCTGAGTTTTTTGTTGTGCAGGTTGGCTTTTTTCGCTCTTTCGTTCGCCAGTTTTTTTATACCCGACAATTCCTTTCTTTCCCTTTCACTTTGTTCGATTCTTTTTTTGAGTGCTTCTGCAACTGCAGGATTTTTATGCAGAAAATTATCCAACTCCTTTGAAAGAAATTCCTGCACAAAATTTTTCATGCTTACCCCGCCCTCTTCTATATACTGGGAACCAAGCTTTGTTTTAGTCTGGCTTTCAAAAACAGGTTCCACCACTCTTACTGCAACTGCCGCCACAATGCTTTGACGAATATCAGTAACGTCATAATCTTTTTTATAAAAATCCCTGACCACTTTTACAAAAGCTTCGCGAAATGCCTGCTGGTGTGTGCCGCCCTGCGTGGTGTACTGCCCGTTTACAAAACTGAATATCTCTTCTCCGTATTCATTATTGTGTGTGATAGCCAGTTCGATGTCATCGCCTTTTAGATGAATAATATCATAGCGCAGTTCATCTGCATTCGTTCTGCGCTGCAGCAGGTCGAGCAGCCCGTTTTTACTTACAAATTTTTTATCGTTGAAAGTAATAACCAGACCTGCATTCAGGTAGCAATAGTTCCACAGCAGGTTTTCAATATACTCCTGCTTGAAATGGAAGTTTCTGAAAACAGAATCATCCGGTATAAAGGTTACTAAAGTACCGTTACTCTCGTCTGACCTGACTTCTTTATATTCTTTAATAAGCACCCCTCTTTCAAACTCCGCGGTTTTTTGTTTTGCATCTCTTACAGCCATTACTTTAAAGTAACTGCTCAGTGCATTTACAGCTTTCGTTCCCACACCGTTCAGCCCCACAGATTTCTGAAACGCTTTGCTGTCGTATTTGGCGCCGGTGTTAATTTTACTCACCACATCCACCACTTTGCCCAGTGGGATACCCCTGCCGTAGTCGCGTACAGTTACGGTTTTACCTTCCACTTTTATATCAATCTGTTTCCCATAACCCATCATGTGCTCATCAATACAATTGTCCAGCACTTCTTTCAATAATACATAAATACCATCGTCGGGGCTATTGCCGTCTCCCAGTTTGCCTATATACATCCCGGGACGGAGCCGGATATGCTCCTTCCAGTCGAGCGACTTAATGGAATCCTCCGTGTAGTCAAATAAATTTTGCTTTGCTTCTGCCATAATCTGATTATTCATTCAATACTGAATCCTAATTTGCTGCAAATATGCTAATAATTTTAGTATTGCTGAAACGCGGCAAATATAATAAAACGAAAGCAC
>JBDHYJ010000137.1:0-6563 GCA_039811345.1 Chitinophagaceae bacterium | reverse complement strand
AAAATTTGGACAAAAATACTCGTATCATTCAGACGGCAATGCCAGGATATGAGAGTTAATGATAAATTAATATTGGGAATATTATTGACTTATGATAAAATATTAAACTTGTTAGTAAATTTCCATTACTCCACAATTGTATTGTACAGTAGCGTAAATCATTTAATTGAATTCAGGAAGAGATAATCAGTATGCCGGAAATCAAAGACCGAGAACTTTATTAAGCTGTCCTTCCATTTTCGATAACATATCCTCGGAATCTTTTTCTAACGCTGAAGGATTCCCGCTCTGTAGTTGTGTTGCATACCAAAGTACAACCATTGATATATAATCCTGCATATCTTTTCCGGCAAACTCAGTTTTGTATTCTAAAATTTTTTCATTAATAAGCTTGATAGTCTTACGTACCTGTTCCTCATCATCCGGGGTTATTTTGATCCGGTATGTTCTGTCGCCTACGGGCACATTTATTGGAATTAATGTTTGCATGATTGGTTATTGTATTGTGTTACCAACAATTTATCAACATAAAGCTGTTGATTTTTCGTTAGATAAAAGTAATTATTTCCTGGCAGGAAAACAGATAACTGTGTTCACCCAATGAAACATGCAAATCCATGCTTGCTACGCTCAAATCGCTGGTGTTTATAGACACCCTTATCCTGGAGCTCAATGAGCAGTCTCCCCCGCATCTGAAAGCAGTGCTAAGGGATGAAAGGGGAAAAGTATGCAGTATATTTGAAACCAAAGTAAAACCCGCTCAAAAAATAATATTATGGGAAGGGCTTAATGACCTGCCTTATGGAATATACATACTTGAACTGATGTATGAAGATCTTCAACAACGACTCCGTCTTGTAAAAAGAGTATAATTATTGCCCGGTCAGCATAGCTATACACTTATCTATCTCCCTGATATAACTGTTGATTCTTTTTTCAAATTCATTTTTCGCTGTACTTCCTTTCACTTCTGAAGTTGCTTTTACAATTTCTGATTCCTGCTGCAGCAGCATCATTTTTTCACGAAGAAGCTTTTCCCCCTGTATCCGTTGTTCTACATCAAACCTGAGTTTTTCATTTTCTTTTTCAAGAGCCTGGTAACGTTTAAGCAAAAGCTGCAGCTTTTCATTAATGCGGTTTATATGATCGTCATTCCGGCTCATGTAGTGAATAATGATAATTTTATTTTCTTATTTCGGCAGACAATTCTTTTTCAAATACACCCATAATTTTTTGCATCATACCATCAATTTCTTTATCTGTGAGAGTCTTTTCGTTATCTAGAAATGTAAAACTGATGGCAAATGATTTTTTGGATGCACCAAGTTTCTCACTTTCAAACAGGTCAAACAATTGCATCTGCTGCAGTTTTTTTATCCCTGTATTGGCTACTGCATCTTCTACTTCACTATAATTGATTTTTTTGTCAATCACAATTGAAAGGTCACGCTGTACAGCCGGGAATCGTGGGATTTCGGTATAGCCTGTTTTCTGCTTAGATGCCGCACTGCTTAGTACTTCCCAGTCTATGGATACATACCAAACCTGTTGTTTGATATCAAATCGTTTTGCTATTGCAGCATTAACCAGTCCAAGTTTTGCCAATACTTTTTTATTTAGACTGATGGTTAATCCAAATTCAAGCTCCCGGTTTTTCTCCAGAGGTTGAATGGTATATTTCTCTAATCCGCTTGCCTGCAAAATACCTGCCATTATACCTTTAAGATAATAGAAATCACTTTTCTTTTCTTTTGATTTCCACGTCTTTTCTTCCAGCATCCCTGAGAGATACAGGCAAAGCTGTTCTTGTTCTTTATATTTTCCTGTGCCTGAAGTGCTGTATATTTTGCCAAACTCAAATAACCGGAGGTTGTTGTTTTTATGATTCAGGTTATGAACAATACATTCCAGTCCGGTTTCGAGCATCGAAGGACGCATTATATTGAGTTCTGCACTCAGGCTATTGAGCATTTTTACACTACTTGCTAAATCTTCATCGTCAAAATATGCGCTGTTGGTGATACTATTGGTAAAAATCTCATTGAAACCGTTAGCTGCGAGGAAATTTGACAACTTTTCTTTTAGAGCAGCCGGAAATGCAAGCGTTTCAACTGAAGGACTGATAGCAATCTGTTGTGGAATCGCTACATTATCATAACCATCTATACGCATGATCTCTTCTACGATATCAGCAGGCAACTCTATGTCGGGTTTACTAAATGGAACAGCAACTACAATGGAATCATTGGTTTCACTTATCAATTCAAACCCTGTTACCTCAAGTATATTCTTAACTGTTGCCGGCGGGTAATATTTTCCGCTGAGCTTTTTCAGATAATCGTATTTCAGGGTTACCTGTGTTTTAAGCTTAGGTACAGGATATACATCAATTATATCAGATGCAATAGTGCCATTTGCCAGGTTTTTAATCAGTATTCCTGCCCGGTTAAGCACTTCTACTGTATTACTGATATCAACTCCTTTTTCAAAACGTGCTGCGGCATCAGTTCTCAGATTATGCCTGAATGAAGTTTTGCGGATAGTTATAGGGTTAAACCAGGCACTTTCCAGGAAAATGTTTTTTGTAGCTGATGTAACACCGCTATGCAGCCCGCCGAAAACGCCGCCAAAACACATGGGCTCATCATCAGCATTGCATATCATAAGGTCTTCTGCATTCAGTTTTCGTTCTTTCTCATCGAGGGTTACAAATGACGTACCTTCAGAAAGATTTTCAATAATTATCTTTCTTCCTTTGATTTGGTCTGCATCAAATGCATGTAGTGGTTGCCCGGTTTCGTGTAATATGAAGTTGGTAATGTCTACTATATTATTGATGGGGCGCAAGCCAATTGACCTGATTCTTGTTTGCAGCCATTCGGGGCTTTCACCAATCTTTACGTTTTCTATATATAAACCGCAATATCTTCTGCAGGCATCCGGGTTTTTAATAATTATTTCAAATGGCACACGCTGGACATCTTTTTTAAGTTTGTCGCCGTAAGGATATTTTACAAAATAATTTTGGTTTTCATGTACTGTCAGGTAGGCGCAAACGTCTTTGGCTACCCCAAGATGACTCATGGCATCCATCCGGTTGGGTGTTAAACCAATTTCATAAATCCAGTCTGTATCAGGCTTGATATATTCTGCAGCAGGAGAACCGGGGATGACATTACTGCCAAGCACCATTATTCCGTCATGATTATCGCTTAGTCCTATTTCGTCTTCTGCACAAATCATTCCGTAGCTTTCTATTCCCCTGATTTTTGCAGTTTTCATTGTAAGTGGATCTCCTTTTAAAGGATAAATGGTAGCTCCTACAGGAGCAACAATCACTTTTTGCCCCACTGCTACATTAGGTGCGCCGCAAACAATCTGTAGGGTGGCTTCTGCTCCAGTATTGACGCGGGTAAGCCTTAATTTATCGGCGTTGGGGTGTGCCGTTACTTCTACAACTTCGCCGATTATTAATCCTTCAAGACTCCCCCTGATTGCTTCTTTTTTCTCAAAATTCTCCACTTCCAGACCGAGAGAAGTAAGGATTACAGCAAGTTTTTCAGGTTCAATTTTAACAGGTAAATATTCGCAAAGCCAATTATAGCTGATGATCATAATGTGTTATGCTTTATGCTGATTTAATGCCCTTATATCAGGCGGGGCAAAGATAATTAAATTGATCTGAGCTCCTAAAACCCCGAAACACCATATTGTAATTTTGAGAATTTTACCAAAAAAAAAGCCGCTTATTATTTAGCACATCAGATGTGCATAGCAAGCGCATTTTTGTAGTAAATTGTGTATAAGCCTGAAATATTTGTGGATAAACCCAAAAACATATTGAATAAACCTGTGATTAATTATGTGAATTTGTAAAATAAAAAAAATGCCAAACATATTTGGCTAACAAAAATCAATGGGCTTAAATTCGTCCTCCCGGTAAAGTTAGCAACAGATGATTGGTGTATTTGAAACTTTGCAATGATATACAAAACCGGAGATGAAAATGATTATTGAGTGGTATGATAGATCCGGTTTGGTTGAAACTAAAACAAAAATTACTCTATATATAAATTATTTTAATGGACCCCCTTACTAATCTAAATAAAGACCGAAAAACCAGAAGAAAAAGTACCCTTGATTTAAGTACTATGGTATATGGAAAAGTACCTCCGCAGGCAAGAGACCTGGAGGAAGCAGTACTTGGTGCCATAATGCTTGAAAAGTCTGCTTTTGATACGGTGGTAGAAATTCTAAAACCAGAATGTTTTTATGTTGATGCCCACCAGCGCATTTACAGGGCTATGCAGGGATTAGCCCAGAAAAGCATGCCGATTGATATGCTTACTGTAGTGGAGGAATTAAGGCAAAAGGAAGAGTTGGAACTTATTGGCGGACCCTATTATGTTACCAAGCTCACCAATGCAGTGGTTTCTTCAGCCAATATTGAAACCCATGCCCGCATCATTTTACAGAAATTTATTCAGCGCGACCTAATTCGTATCAGTGGTGAAATCATCAGCGATGCGTATGAAGACTCAACTGATGTATTTGATTTGCTTGATGAAGCTGAGAGCAAACTCTTTGATATCACTAATAACCACCTGCGCAAAAATTTTGACAGTATTGATAGTGTATTGGTAAAAACCATACAGCGAATAGAGGATATGCGCAATCGCCAGGAAGATATTACCGGTGTCCCAAGCGGTTTTTCAACTCTCGACAGGGTTACTTATGGCTGGCAGCCTACTGATCTTGTAATCCTGGCTGCAAGACCTTCAGTGGGTAAAACTGCATTTGCGCTTAATCTTGCCCGTAATGCTGTTTTGAATGCAGTGAAACCTACACCGGTTGCATTTTTCAGTCTTGAAATGAGCTCAAGTCAGTTAGTGCAGCGTATACTGAGTGCTGAAAGTGAGATATGGCTGGAGAAGATAGCACGTGGAAAGATGGAAGAACACGAAATGCAGCAGTTGTATCGCAATGGTGTAAAACGTCTGCAGGATGCTAAGTTATTCATTGATGATACTCCCGCACTGAACATTTTTGAACTAAGGGCAAAATGCAGGAGATTGAAGAATAAACATAATGTAGGGCTGGTGATAATAGATTACCTCCAGTTGATGAGTGGCACCGGTGATAAGCGCAATGCCAACAGGGAACAGGAGATCAGTACTATTTCAAGGAACCTCAAGGGGCTTGCAAAAGAATTAGGGATACCCATTATTGCACTCAGCCAGTTAAGTCGTGAGGTAGAAAAGAGAAAAGAAGGAGATAAGATGCCGCAATTGAGCGATTTGAGGGAATCCGGTGCCATTGAGCAGGATGCAGATATGGTAATGTTCCTGTATCGTCCGGAATATTATAATATCACAGCTAATGAGATGGGTGAAAGTAATAAGGGCGAAACCCATGTAAGGATAGCCAAACATCGTAACGGTTCCCTGGAGACTATAAAACTCCGTGCTTTACTGCATATACAGAAATTTGTAGAGATGGAAGCTGACGACTATGGAGGAATTGGTGCATCAGGTGGCAACTGGAAGCCGGTTGCTGATGATGATGGTGGCGGTGCAAGACTCTTTATTCAGAAGGGTAGCAAAATGAATGAAGGGAAATTTGATGATGATGAAACTCCTTTTTAAGTATATATTTTTGAGGTTGCCATTCCACGCAGCAATAAGCCTTTCAGCGATGAAGGGCTTTTTTTTGTAAAGAAAAGCAATAAAGATGTACATGATAGTTTTATCACGCAGGCAGTTGAACTGATTAGTGTTGCCCGCCAACAAGCCGTGAGGCAAACCAACAGCCTGATGGTTTTCACATATTTTCAGTTGGGCAAATTGATCGTTGAAGAAGAGCAAAGTGGTAAATCAAAAGCCACCTACGGTGAAGAAATCATCAAACAATTGAGCAAGGTATTGACAAAGCAATTCGGCAAAGGCTTTTCTCCAAGGAACTTAGCTTCTATCCGACTTTTTTATTTACAATATCATTCCAAACTACAATCGCCAATTTTGCAGACAGCGTCTGCAAAATCTACGGCTATACAAAAGTTGCAGACAGTGTCTGCAAAATCTTCGTCATTGTCTATGCTCCAGACATCGTCCGGGAAATCATTTGCTGATATCTTCCCGCTGTCATGGTCGCATTATGTAACACTGATTGCAGTTAAAGACGATAGTGAACGTTCCTTTTACGAAATAGAATCCACTCAAAACAATTGGAGTGTTCGTGAATTAAAAAGACAATATGATAGCGGATTATATGAACGTCTGGTACTGAGTAAAGACAAGATGAAAGTAAAACAATTAGCTGGGAAAGGGCAACTGGTAGAAAAGCCTGAAGATGTTATCAAGTCACCCTACATACTGGAGTTTTTGGGACTAGATGAAAAAGCTGATTATACCGAATCTGATTTGGAATCTGCTATCATCAATAGGATCGAGCACTTTCTGCTGGAAATGGGTAAAGGCTTTTTATTCGGGGGGGCGTCAGGTAAGATTTTCTATTGACGATGAAGATTTTTATGTGGATCTGGTTTTATACAACCGTCTGCTTCA
>JBDHYJ010000136.1:0-6602 GCA_039811345.1 Chitinophagaceae bacterium | reverse complement strand
AAACGATAAACTTGAAACACTAAATTCCATACCTTCATCAATAATGAAGCACTCCTAACTTATTCATTGCATAAAACAGACAGGTAGCATGCATAGCCTGTAATATCTCATTATTCTTAAGCATTTGTTTTACCTCGTCTATTGAGAAAAGATATACTTCAATTTCTTCATTATGATCTAGCTCCTGCTCCTTTACTTTTTTCCCGTTTTGCGCAAGGTACATGTGCATGATATTGCTGTTAGTGGAAGGGTTGGCAGAAATTTTTCCCAGGTATTCGAAACTATCACATACATAACCGGTTTCTTCAAGAAGTTCCCTGCGGGCAGCTGCTTCCAATGATGGATCAGTATCATCCACACAGCCGCCGGGGATTTCCATTATGGTTTCACCCAGCGCATGCCGGTATTGCCGAACCATGATGATCTTATTATCTTCTGTAAGCGCTACAACAGTTACCCAGGTTGGAAACTCGTATATGTAATAGGGATCAACAATAGTGTTTTCAGGTGTTATACACTTTTCTTTTCGCACAGTAAACCAAAGGTCTTTGAACAGATAAGACGTAGATAAAGTTTTCCATTTAAGATCTTTCATCTGTAATATTTTTTGATAATTACCATTTCATTCTTTCCCGCAATGCGTTAATATGTGCTGTATGATGCCTGCCATGCCATGCATAACTACCCAGCAGGTACCAAAGTGTCATTTTTTTGTTTTGCTCAGGGTGAAAGACTGTTCTCTCCCATAGAGCATCTTCAGCATTTGCCAGCAGTTGATACCATCTTGCATGAAGTGCATGCAACAAAGTTATTGAAAGATTTACCGGAAGTTTTATATCGCTAAGCTCAGCCCATTTCTTTTCATTATATGGTTTGATGACAGGATTGTCTTCCGTAATACCCAGTTTAAAACGGCAATAAGCATTGATATGACTGTCAGCCACATGATGAACAAGTTGCTGCACTGTCCACCCACCCTCGCGGTAAGCTGTTTGAAGTTGTGCCTCATCAAGATTGAGTATTGCGTTTTCAAGCTTGTTGGGTAAATATTTAATGTCTGTCAGCCACTGTTGTTTTAAAATATCTGAAAAAGGCTGAGGGACATATTTACCTATGGGATATCGTAGATCTTCTGTCATGCCGGTGATAAATTAAATATGCGAAATACTTTTTACAAAATGTAGCTAAAGCTAAATCATCTGACTCGGATTATTTAAACATCATTCCAAACTTGTTCTTATTGTATACTCACCCTGCGCAATTCCAGCAGGTTCAGACTATTGGTGGTAAAATTTTTCACATTAGGCTGCACCAGTCTTATAACCATATCGTACCACAAAGGGACAATAGGAGCATCTTCAATAATCATCTTATCCATTGTTTGGTACATTTCCATTCTCAGGCTGTCGTTACGTTCCACCAGGGCTGCTTCGTATAATTTATCATACGAGGGATTGTGGTATCTTGTATAATTAGGCGGTGCCGGATTTTTCCCATAAAAAACACTAAGATAGTTTTCAGCGTCAGGGTAGTCTGCCATCCAACTGCCACGGAAAAACAATGCCTGTGATTTTGCGGTTTGCTCCAGCAAGAGACTTTTCTGAACAACCTCCACCTGCACCTTAATCCCGATATCTTCCAGTTGCCTGGCTACAAAGCTTCCCAACTCAGCATATACCGGTATAGTAAGCAGACTAATTTGCGGTAATCCCTTTCCATCAGGATAGCCTGCTGACCTGAGCAACTGTCTTGCCTTTGCAACATCGTAATGATATCCGTAAGCTGTCGAGTCATTATATGCCGGTAGTCCTGCTGGAATAAATCCGTTCTCTGCCGGGGTGCCGAGAGAATTTCTAAGATACATTACCATCTTTCTCCTGTCGAAGCCGTAGTTAATTGCCTTGCGAATAGCTGTTAAACGCAGGGGGCTGTTTTTCACCAGTGGATTCAGGGTATCCATCAATATGCCGAAGTATTCGGTATTCAGGAAGCTGTGCTTGTTAAGAATGATCTTGCCTATCCAGTCTTTTCGAAGTTCTCCTTTTTTTGTCAGCACTTCATCTTTGAAGGAAGCGTCAATATCGTTTACAAAATCCAGTTTACCCTGACGAAACTCAAGGAATTCGGTTGCCTTATTATCAAGGAAAGCCACTTTTACACCATCAAGATAGGGCAATCGTTTCCCAAGACTGTCTTTTTCAAAATAGTTATTATTTCTTGTGAGCAATAGGGTTTGACCTTCTTCCCAAAGTTTGAAAACAAAAGGGCCTGTACCCACGGGGTGTCTTCTGAAATCATTACCATATTTTTCAACTGCTTCATGCGGCACTATAGAACAGTATTGCATACTAAGGATTCCAAGTATGGGATTAAAAGGTTGTCGCAGATTTAGCTGAAATGTGGTATCATTTATAGCCCTGAAACCCTGTTTTGCCGCAATTCTGTTATTAAATATCCATGCGCCCGGTGAAGCTACCCTTTTATCGGTTATGCGATTAAGACTATATACCACATCGGCTGCTACCATCTTTCTGCCCTTACTCTGCGGGAAAGCAGGATCATTATGAAAGAAAACATCATCCCTTAAAATAAAAGTATAGGTTAAGCGATCTTCAGATATATACCAGTAGCGGCATAAAGAAGGTTTGATTTGCAATTGATCGTCCACTTCAACGAGGGTATTATACAACTGATGCACCGCCCACATGATAGATTGGTTTTTGGCAAATGCAGGATCGAGAGAAGCTATACCTTCGGGTTGGTTATACCGGAATACTTTTCCGGTATGTTTTTGTTTCCGGCTGCAGGATAAAATAATACAACCAAAGCATACTGCCGCTAATATAATTTTCAGCTTCCTGTATTTTATAGTATTTATAACCTGTCGCACATTTATGTACTCAATAATTTCCATTAGTGTAAATTAGCTGCTGTAAATCATAAATCGCATTAAATTTAGGTTTAAAATTTTCCGCTTGAAAAAATCAACGCTTGTATTTATTCAAATCCTGTTGTTTTCTTTTTTTGTAAAAATAACAAAGGCGCAGCCGCTGCATCCTAACCATAGCTTTACACATGCAGATACATTACGCGGAACCATTACGCCCGAACGTGCCTGGTGGGATGTAACCAAATATGACCTAAGTGTAAAATTCGATTTTAACAAGCGCAGTATCGCCGGGAGCAATACGATCTATTATAAAATTGTATCTGCACCAGCAGACGAGATGCAGATTGATTTACAGGTTGGCCTTGATATTGACAGTATAGTGTATCTTGGCCGATCTCTAAAATTCAGAAGAGATGGGAATGCCTATTTTGCGGCAGTGCCTTCGGGGCGGTATACTTCAGAAATTAATCACCTTACAGTTTATTATCATGGCATCCCAAGACCTGCTTTGCGTCCGCCATGGGATGGGGGCGTAATATGGAGTAAAGACAAAAATGGCAACCCATGGATCACAGTGGCCTGCCAGGGACTGGGTGCCAGTGTATGGTATCCCTGTAAGGATCATCAAAGCGATGAACCCGACAGCGCAGCGATAACCCTAACAGTACCTGATACCCTAAAAGCTGTTGCCAACGGCAGACTTAGATCCGAAACCAATAATGGAGATGGCACAGCTACTTATACCTGGGCCGTTGTGAACCCAATCAACAATTACAATCTTATACCCTATATAGGTAAGTATGCCCACTGGCATGAAAACTATGAAGGATTAAAAGGAAATCTCGATTGCGATTTTTGGGTAATGGAATATAATCTCAGCAAAGCTAAAACTCAATTTCAGCAGACATTCAAAATGTTGAAATGTTTTGAATACTGGTTTGGGCCATATCCTTTTTATGAAGATGGATATAAACTGGTGGAAACACCTCATCTTGGCATGGAGCACCAGAGTGCTGTTGCTTATGGCAACGGATTTGAGAACGGATATCGAGGCACTGATCTTTCAGGCACAGGATGGGGATTGAAATGGGACTTTATTATTGTGCATGAAAGCGGGCATGAATGGTTTGGCAACAGTATTACCGCCAAAGATTTAGCTGATATGTGGGTGCATGAGAGTTTTACCAATTACTCAGAAACGCTGTTTACCACCTGTGAATATGGCAGGGAAGCCGGAGATGATTATGTAATTGGTACCCGCAGCAGAATACAAAATGATATACCTATTCAGGGTCCTTATGGTGTCAACCAGGAAGGGTCGGGAGATATGTATTATAAGGGCGGGAATATGATTCACAATATCAGGCAGGTTATTAATAACGATTCACTTTTCAGACAAATTCTTATCGGGTTAAACCAGACCTATTATCACAAAACAGTTACCGGCAAAGAGATTGAAGATTATATTTCCCAAAAATCCGGAATTGATTTTACAAAAGTTTTTGAACAATATCTTACCACTACCGAAATACCGGTGCTCGAATATAAAATTGTAAAAAACAAACTGTCTTATCGCTGGACAAACTGTGTATCGGGATTCAATATGCCTGTGAAAATATATTTCGATGGTGAGCACTGGATAAAGCCCAGAACAAAATGGGAAACACTAAAAGTGAAAAAAAGTGATGGAAGCTTTAGTGTTGACAGGAATTTTTATATTGATACAAAGGCTCAATAAACTCTCAATACATATTTAATAAAGATTAGGACAAATTTTTAAGTTGTAATGAATAAACTTTGAGAATATTTTATTCTCGCTCAAAATGGTTTTAAATTTAAGTGTATCGAAATAAATATAGCTGCAATTATTAGTTTTGGTTGAATTTTGGAGTTTATTGTTCTATATCTGATATTTGAAAAATGACTGCTATCAGTTCCTTTGTGCTTTTCGACACACCCGAAAGAGTATTGCTTTATCCTTTTACCTACACCCGTTCCATAGCTGAAATCAGGCTGGGTATACTCACTATAAAAGAAAGGTGGGAATTATTGTTAAAAAATAAAATTCAGGTTCTTTCAGCAGAGTATATACAATCTGGTGATAATATCATCGCTTCAGCGAAAACAACCTTTATCAATGCAACAATTTTCCCCGATGAAAATATACTGAAAAAAATTATCGGGTTACAACCCGGTGAATTGCTGCAAGGCAAAAATATCATCATTGCCTTTTGCACTGAACGGAATGATATACATACTTTAAATGATATCCGGAACTTTCAAACTGCAAATATTATTGATTATAATGGGGATTTTTTTTCAATACAATATCCCTGGCAGCTTGCAGAATATAATGCGAAGGCGATTGAATTTGATTTTCTGCTTTTGACAAAAGGAAGGATATCGAACCCCGTTTCCAGTACCAACCGGTTGATTGCAGCAGAACAAATCTTTATAGAAGAAGGAGCTATTGCTGAACATTGTATTATCAATGCTTCAGGCGGTCCTGTTTATATTGGACACAATGCCGTATTGATGGAAGGATCAATGATTCGTGGCCCGTTTGCAGTGGGAGAGGGGGCTGTATTGAAAATGGGTTCTACTATTTATGGTGCTACTACCATAGGTCCATATTGCATAGCAGGCGGTGAAATTAAGAACAGTATTATGATGGGATATAGTAATAAAGCCCATTTCGGTTACCTGGGTGATGCGGTAATAGGTGAGTGGTGTAATCTTGGCGCCGGAACCTCCAATTCAAATGTAAAAAACAATGCATTAGATATTTCAATAGAAATTCCCGGACATGGAACTGTAAATGCCGGACTGAAATGCGGATTGATGATGGGAGATTATTCGAGATCTGCTATCCATACTTCATTTAATACTGCTACATTTGCGGGCGCAGCCTGTAATATCTTCGGTGAAGGGTTAACTCCGAAAAATATTCCAAATTTTAGTTGGGGATTTACAGGCAGATACGATTTTGATAAAGCAATGACACATATTCAAAACTGGAAAAAACTTAAAAATCAAACGATAACAACAAGAGAGTCCGGGATACTGGAGCATCTCTATAAACAACTTTTATGATGAGACAACAAATCGCCGCAGCCAACTGGAAAATGAATCTTACGTATGCACAGGCAGAAGATTTATTGGATAATATTCTTCAGTCCCGGCATACCCTTGAGCCGCATCAAAGTGTAGTGCTTGCGGTACCGTTTCCTTACTTATCATTGGCAAAACATAAAGTAGATGGTAAGGCTGGTTTTTTTATTGCCGCCCAAAATTGCTATACAAAAAAGTCAGGTGCCTATACCGGTGAAACCTCTGCAGAAATGTTGCACTCAATGGGGATTGAATTTGTAATCATAGGGCACTCTGAACGGCGCGAATATTTCAGCGAAAGCAATGCCGTGCTGGCTGAAAAAATTGATATTGCGCTTACTTACGGGCTTACACCTATATTCTGTTGTGGCGAGCCGCTTCAAATAAGAGAAGCGGGTACACAAAACAATTATGTGGCAGAGCAGTTGAAAGAAAGTTTATATCATCTTTCGGTAGAACAGTTGCAGAAAATTGTTATTGCTTATGAACCAATATGGGCTATAGGAACAGGTAAAACAGCTACCGCTGACCAGGCGCAGGAAATGCATGCACATCTCCGTGCTGTACTGGCAAATCAATATGGAAAGGAAACTGCAGATAT
>JBDHYJ010000135.1:0-6623 GCA_039811345.1 Chitinophagaceae bacterium | reverse complement strand
GCTATTCTGCAAAACTTTAATGAACTACCTGCCGCAATGCTTTTTACAACCGGAAAGGATTTCAACACTTCTTCCTCTTCCAAACTGGCATGCGACCTGCTGCCAATAGCCGTCCAGGCAGTTGCTTTTTTATCAGCAAATAAATGCTCTGCAATACCTCCGTTTTTTTGTCTCAGGCTTCCCATTCCATCTGCACCATAATATAAGGTTTCGAAAACGGGAGCATATATAACACCTAATACCGGCTTATCATAATGTATCAATGCAATATTTACAGTAAACTCATCTCTGTGATGAATAAATTCCTTAGTACCATCTAATGGATCTACACACCAGAAATATTCCCAGCTTTTTCTCACTTCAAAAGGGACTGCCGCACCTTCTTCCGAAAGTACAGGTATTGCCGCATCAATTGTATGTAAGCCCTTTGCAATGATATCATGCGATTGTTTGTCTGCAATAGTTAGCGGTGTATGGTCTTCTTTTACAGAAACATGGATACGTTCTCCCGAATGATATACTTCAAGGATTGCTTTGCCGGCATCAACAGCAATAGAAGCTAAATTGCGCAGTAATGTATCCGTTATCAACATAATTTATTTACTTTTTTCTGCCTCTGATGGTGTTTAAAATCTGCAGTTGTGGTGCACGTTTTTCCAGGTCGTTTTTCGGAGCAGATTGCATAAACTGTTTTTTAAGCGCTACATTCTCCTGATCATATTGCAGTATTGATTCCGCATTAACAAGTGAAGGATTAGAAAGTGAACTATACAATGGATATCCCAACGCTGTTAATGTATCTTTAGCCACCCATTCATAAATCTCAATTTCATCAGCCGATAATTCCTTCAGAAATTTTTGAGTGTTGTCTTTCATTATTGGCTTTTCCAGGTTTTTCCACATATCGCCGGCAGCCGCCGCAGCCTTCGATGAACCTGACTCATAAAACTGCAACATATCCGTTCGGTATTCAATCTCCAAAAATGCGCATAACCGTTGCATACAATCTTCCGGTGCTGCTACCAGTTTTTCATAATTCAGCAGAAAAACTTTTTTATCACCATATTGCCTGTACAGGCTAAGGCAAATATCCTGTTCCTCTTTCCATTGCTTTGCAAGATGGTACACATGTTTATCGCCAACTATTGCTTTTTTGAATGATAAGGCCACATCCCTTCCATCCCGATAAAGAAAAATATATTTCAGGTTTAACCCATTTTGTTCCATGTCATTTGAATAATAAAGGTTTTGCATGCTTTTGCAGCACCAGTACTGCGCACCTTTTATTTTGGCAATCGTTTCGTATATCAGCCGGAACACTTCGAAGATATGGTAGCTCCGCGATTGTGCAACTATTGCATCTTTATCAAAACTCGCACCTTCCCAGGGTACTGGATTTACCATTACATAGTCCACCATATCACTTACCAGCAATTTGTAATTATTCTCATTCAATGTGCCATACAATGGAAGTAATGGTATAAAAATATGCAGCAGGTGGGGCGGGTGCGGCGCTGCAATCCGGGGACTTTGTTCAAGCATCACCCGCAGCAGGTTGGAGCCCGATCGCTGTGTGCCTATGAATTGTATTCCTTGTAAAGACATGTTTTCTTATTTTGAAAAATACATTATGCAATATCCCAATAATGCAGAAGATATTATGATATATACCGGGCTAACTTTATACCTGAATGATGCAACAAAAGCAAGAACAGTTATAACTGCAAGGGGAATATTCCAGTTTATCTGTTGTCCTATTTTAACTGCAGCCCCGATGATTAATCCTATTACTACTGCCTTTACCCCGGCCATACACTTTTTTGCAAGCGGATGTTGTTTCAATCCGGAATATATTTTTGCCACAAGGATCATGAGTGTAGCCGATGGAGCAAAAATAGCGATGGTGGCCAACACTGCGCCTGCAAAGCCGGCCACTTTATAACCGATAAAAGTAGCGCTTACCAATATAGGACCCGGTGTTGACTGACTGAAGGCGATGGCATCAAGAAACTCCTGGTTACTCAGCCAGTGCATATCTGCTACAAAAAGGTTTTGCATGATGGGTATCATCACATAGCCACCTCCGAAAAGTGACAGGCTCATTCCTGAAAATATTAAAATTATTTTCAGAAAAATATTAGCAACATACTGTTGGACATTACCAACAAAGAGCAGTGCAATGCAGCTCAATATAATTAATAATGCTACCGATGTTTTATCAGGCCGCAATGAAACTTTTTGTACATCACCGGAAACGGAGGTAACCTGATCTTTATTTAGATTGATTTTAGCCCCAACTATACCGCCAAATACTATAAATAGGATAGTAAGCAGGTAGCTGTGGGTAAACAAAATAGCTACTATACTGAGGGCGCATATTAGAATTTTAATCTTGTGCCCCTTCACTTCTTTTTCAAACAACTGGAAACCGGTGGTAGCAATGAGAGCACTTACGGCGCCGGTGACATAATACATTATTTCCTTGAACTGTTGCTGATATCCGTATTTAAAATATGCCCAGGACAAAATAAGCATGGCAATAAATGCGGGTAATATTACAGCCGTCATGCTTGCAATTGTTCCCCAACCCCGTCTCAACTGGTACCCCGTATAAGCCACAATATTAACCGCGAGCGGGCCGGGCAGTAAAGTAGCTATACCTATGGCATCAAGGATCGTTTCGTCTTTGACTGTTTTGTCGCGGTCTACCATGATGCTCTTAACCACTGCAACCAATGCCATATTGCCCCCAAATGAAAATGCACCAACTTTTAGAAAAGTGAAGAATAAATATGCCAGAGATACTTTTCTCTCACCGTTTGTATTGGAGGATGCAGCATTTGTCATTTTGAAAAAATACCGTAGCAGGCATTGCCCGCAAATGTAAGACAACTATTTTCTCTTTACATTTCGCTAAATTTATAGCTTTTACATGAAGGTTGCCTTCTAAGGAATAATATTCTTTCGCGTCTTGCTTTGAGATGTATTCAGGCGTAACATTTTAATTGTACACTTTCTGATACAGATAGAGAACGAGAAAGAATTGGATTCAAAAAATAAACCTCATTCCTTTTGATTTGTTATTCCAGTTTTTAGCGCTGGTTTTTTGTGCAGGGGACTTGGCAGATTGCATGAGTTCCTGCTTCATTCTATGAATAGATATTTTTATAAAAAAAGTTGAAACGCCCTTTTTGTTGTAAAGCTTTTAGCGAAAATTAACCGGAACCCCGGATTTCATTGCAATTCATTACAACTTCGGCTTATTGCTTTGCTCACCCTCTTAAATGATAGGCCTTCGGCTGCACAAAAGCGCGGATTCCTATATAAGACAGTGTGGCGCCCAAGCCTGAATTTTTGCGTCCCGACCAGGGGAGTGCTGCACTTACCCTGTCGCAGCAGTTCCAATACACTGTACCAGTATTCATCTGTTTCATTACAGCTTCTGCACGTACCTGATTTTTTGAATATACTGCAGCCGTCAGTCCATAAGGGGTATCTTTCATCATCTCCACGGCCTCATTATCATCTTTTACCTTTTGAATACCTATAACCGGACCAAAAGATTCTTCCATCATCAGTTTCATATTATGATTGGCATCCGCTACCACTGTAGGCTCAAAAAAATAACCCTTGCCTTCATGACGGTGGCCGCCAACCAATACCCGCCCCCCCTGTTTTCTGGCATCTTCCACCTGTGCTTCCAGTAATGCCAGTTGCTCTTTGCGGCTTACAGGGCCAATATCTGTTACTTTATCAGTAGGGTTGCCCATTACAAGCTTTTTAGCCTGAGCTGTAAAAGCTTCTACAAAATGATCATAGACTTTTTCCTGCACATATATTCTTTCCACTGCACAGCAACTTTGTCCGGTGTTATATACCGCACCTTCAAGTGCTGCGGCAGCCACTGCATCTACGTCTTCTATATCATCCATTACATACAACGGGTCTTTACCTCCCAGCTCTAGTTGTACCGGCACCATTTTTCTTGCGGTTTGTTCAGCTATATACTTACCGGTGTTATAGCTTCCGGTAAAGAAATAACCATTCAGAGGCAAATCAAGTAAGGCCTTTCCTGCTGCTCCTTTACCAATCACAATTTCAAATACATCTTCGGGTATACCTGCGAGGTATAAAAGTCGCTGAATATGCAAACCTGTTAGTGTAGAATACTCTGAAGGTTTATACAATACCCCATTACCTCCAATCAGTGCAGGTATCACCACATTTACCCCCACCAGGTAAGGATAGTTCCAGGCAGAGATATTGGCAATGATACCAAGTGGTTCAAATACTATCTTTTCTCTTGTAGCATCTTCTTCTGTTATCCACTCATCGGCAAGCCACCTGGCAGAATTTCGGATAAAATATTCAATACGCTTGCGTGCACCATTAATTTCGTTATAAGACTGTTGTAACGGTTTCCCCACTTCCCTGGTCAGCGTTGCTGCCAGTTCATCCTTTCGTTCGTCCAATAGCGAATAGAATTTCTCAATAGCGTTAATACGCTTTTCCAAAGGTACCGTCGCCCACTCTTTCTGTCCTTTTTTTACCAACTCGTATTTCTCTGTTATCGTTTCGGGAGTATCTTCTGCTATCTCCTGTATTACTTCTTCAGTTGCCGGATTTACTATTTTCATAATGAATTGTTTTTTTGAGGTATGATGTGTAGGGTGTAGGGTTTAAGGTGTAGGGCTTTGGATGAAGAAGATGCAATTTTCTATATTCACACCATACACCTTATTTCTTACCCCTTACTTCTTACCCCTATTTTTGCATTCTTCAATAAATGCTGTTCTGATATTTTTTACAAATTTACTTTCAGGATTGTTCATACGTTCAGGATGCCATTGCACCAGGCATAAAAAAGATTTATTTTCCGGTTCTTTTCTTTCCAGCGCCTCTATCACTCCGTCAGGTGATAACGCCGAAACGATTAACCCATCTCCGATTAGATCAGCGCTTTGATGATGATTGCTGTTTATCACTCCTTTTTCCGACTCAACCAATCTATATAACCAACTATTGGAATCAACTGATACTTCATGATAACGATCTGTGTTATCAGGCATTTTAGAATGATTATATTTTCCCCAGCGTGGTATATCCGGTATCAATGTGCCTCCGAAAAAAACATTAGCTATTTGCAGCCCCCGGCAAATGCCAAGCACAGGCAAGCCGTTTTTTTCGGTATATTCCAATACCTTCCATTCAAATTCATCTCTTTCTTCACTTACGTCATCTGCGTAGCAGTATTTATATAATTCCGGGTGATTATAAAAGCGCGGGTGAACATCCTCACCTCCGGTCAGTACAACGCCGTTACATAATTCAATATCGCCGATATTTTGAGTTTTGTAGCTCAACTTTACTACTTCTATATCCTCGCCGTATGATTGTATCCAATTACTATAATTAGCATATTTACTGCAATCCGTAACTCCAATAACAATTTTCTTCTGCATTTACAGTGCTTTTAAATATAACTGCTTAAAATCTTCTCTCGAAACAGGTTTAGGATTGTTGGGATGTGCAAAATCTGCAAAGGCTAAGTCTGCCAGTGTTTCAATATGTTCCGGCTTCACACCGATGTCACGCAAATGATGCGGAATATTAATCCTGCTGTTAAGATCAAATAAGTATTTAACAACAGCAGCGCCATCTTCTTTCTCCAGTTCTAAAGTCCTTGCAATAGTCCTGAACTTATCTTCAAAACCGGCTATATTAAACTCCATTCCATAAGGGATATTAACGGCATTCGCAAGCCCATGATGCGTGTCGAGCAAAGATGAAAGCGGATGCGCCAGGGAATGCACTACACCAAGCCCTTTCTGAAATGCAATAGCTCCCATCATCGAACCAAGCAGCATTTTACTTCTCGATTCCAAATCGGGTTTATTGGTTGCTTTCTCCAGCGATTCGTGTATTAGTTTCATACCCTGCAATGCTATACCATCGCACATCGGGTGAAAATTCTTTGCCAGGAAAGCTTCCATATTATGGGTTAATGCATCCATACCGGTAGCTGCTGTTATAGGCGCAGGTATGTTCATAGTAAGCAGGGGATCTGCAAAAACAATTTTCGCCATCAGTTTGGGAGAAAACAGAATTTTTTTCTGATGGGTTTCATCATCTGCAATAATAGCACTCCTACCCACTTCGCTACCTGTACCCGAAGTGGTGGGTACTGTAATAAAATGAGGTACATCATTGGTGACATAAACATCTCCACCAATAAGGTCGTCATATTTAAACAGGTCTTCCCTGTGATTGATACGAAGCAGGATGGCACGTGCCACATCGAGCCCGGCACCACCACCAATACCTATTACTGCATCACAGCCTGTATTGTCCCACATATCAACTCCCTTGTATACGTCTGATTTTACCGGGTTTTTATGAATGTCTGAAAATACTTCTGATCCAATATTATTTTTTTGAAGGTCATTCACTATCTCTTTAAAAAAAGGAAGTTGCGCTACATTTGGATCAGTAACAATCAGTGGCTTTTTTATACCATTGGCTTTTAAATAGGCCGGAAGTTCTTTAACAACATTTGCCCCAAAACGAATGGTGGTTGGGAAATTAAACTGATGAATTTTTTCGAAGAACATATTTTGATTTGA
>JBDHYJ010000134.1:0-6846 GCA_039811345.1 Chitinophagaceae bacterium | reverse complement strand
TATACAGTTAAAGTAGGAAATGAAACCACTATAAGTGTAAAACTGGAGCCTGATGCTGCTGACTTAAATACAGTAGTTGTGATTGGATATGGTACTCAAAAGAAGGGTGACCTTACCGGTGCAATTACCAGTCTGAAAGCGAGTGACCTTACATCAGGCGGAACCGTAAGCAATGCCGCCCAGGCAATGCAGGGCAGAGCTGCCGGTGTGATGGTAGTACAAAATTCAAAGGCTCCGGGTGGTAGTATTTCAGTTCGGGTACGTGGTGCTAACTCTATCAGCAGCACTAACGAACCTTTATACGTTGTAGATGGATTCCCTACAACCAATGGTGTAGACCTCAATCCGAATGATATTGAATCAATGGAAATCCTGAAAGATGCATCAGCTACCGCAATTTATGGAGCAAGGGGTGCTAATGGTGTAATCATTATTACTACCAAAAGGGGTAAAGCGGGCAAAGCGCAGATTGGCTATAACGGGTATGTAGGTTTTCAAAAAGTGGAGAACCCTTTTCACATGCTTGACGGCAAACAATATATGACGCTGGCTAATGAACTTTACCAGGAAATTGACGGACAGGCAGGACAGGAATACGGTGTATATACCCAATCGCAATTACAATCTAATGTGAATACTGACTGGATAAAAGAAACTACCCGTACCGGAGTAGTACAAAGCCATAACCTGCAGGTGCAAGGTGGAAATGAGAGTACGAAAATTCTTACCAGCATTGGGTATTTTGATCAGGCAGGTGTTTTAAAGAACACTTCTTATTCGAGGTTTTCAGGACGTTTGAATGTTGACCAAAAAATCAATGATTTTATCAAATCGGGTGCATCATTATACGGACAAAGAGCTAAATCAAATATACAGGACTATGGTGGTAATATTCTGCAGTCAAATGTATTATTAGGCATTCTGACTTATGACCCCACAGTATTGCCATACAATGAAGATGGTACTTTTGGCCGTCCACCGGGTGGCAGAGGGGATAATCCTCTTGCCAATCTTACTGCACGTCAGAATGACTTAGTGCAGGACAGACTTAACGGTAATGCATACGTTGAAATAAAACCTGTCAGAAATCTTACTGCACGTGTAAACGGTGGTATTGAAATTGCACATTATTTTACCGGCAAATATCTTCCTAAGAGTACTTACCAGGGAGGAATAGACAATGGTGTAGCCAGTACGCTTGATTATTCATTTACCCGTCAGTTGATGGATGCAACGCTTACCTATTCTAATACATTTAATGACGTACATTCTTTAACAGTATTGGGTGGATATGCCTATGAAAAATCCACAGCCAGTTCTAAAAGTGTTGGAGTAAAGGGATTTTCAACAGATCTTTTTAGCTTTTACAATCTGGGTGCAGCATCCACCATTACTGGTATATCATCAGGAAAATCAGAAAGCCTGTTGATTTCATTTTTCGGCCGTTTGGAATATGGATTTAAATCAAAATATTTGTTCACGTTTACCCTCCGTCAGGATGGTTCATCGCGCTTTGGTGCTGATCATCGCTGGGGTCAATTCCCTTCGGGTGCCTTTGCATGGAGGATGGACAAAGAAGATTTCATAAATGATCTCAATATATTCTCTACATTGAAGTTCAGGCTTGGGTATGGCAGAACCGGTAACGACCAGATTGGTAACTATGCACCATTGGCGCTAATGTCTAACACCCATGTAACATTTGACGGTAATACAAATACTGCAGGCACACACCTGAACCAAAGTACACCAGAGAACAGTTCGTTAAAATGGGAAACAACCTCGCAGTATAATGCGGGTCTTGATATGGGTTTCTTTGACTCACGTTTAATGGTATCCGTAGATGCGTATTATAAGAAGACTACCGATCTGCTTATAAGGAAAAACCTGCCACTCTACTCAGGGTTTACTTCCGGACAAAGTAATGTTGGATCTATTGAGAACAAGGGGATAGAGTTTGAAATTACTTCACATAATATTACAGGTAAGTCGCTGACATGGGACACCAAACTTAATTTTGCTCTTAACAGGAATAAAGTACTCGATATAGGCGGACAGGATATTTATTTAACATCCTCCAAACCTATAGGTACAGTGTCGGAAGAACAGTTTGCCGTAATTCGTGAAGGGCAACCTTTGGGCTCTCTCTTTGGATACGAGTATATGGGAGTTATACAGGCAGGAGAAAACTATGCTCCTCAACCCAATTCAAAACCTGGTGATCCTAAATTCAGAGATATCTCAGGACCAGATGGTAAGCCAGACGGCAAAATTGACGCTAACGATCGTGCAATTATTGGCTCTGCCAATCCAAAATTTATATATGGCTTAACCAATACATTGAATTATAAAAATTTTGACTTCGGAATATTTATACATGGCTCTGTAGGTAATGATTTGCTGAATATGACCCGTATGAACCTTGAATGGAACCGTACAACAGATGCCTTAAACAGATGGACAACTTCTAATACAAATACTGATATACCAAGGAATGGTTTTTACTATATGAAGTCTGGTGGATATATTAACTCCCACTTCATTGAAAATGCTTCTTTCCTGAGATTGAAAAATATCACCCTAGGGTATACGCTTAAGGATATTTCAAAAGCGTTTAAATCTATTCGTTTGTATGCAACGGTTGAAAATCTGCTGACATTAACCAAATATTCCGGATGGGATCCTGAAGTGGATACCAAGGGATATGAGTCAGCTAATGCTGGTACTTCGGGAGCTGGTACAGCCGGCGGCGGACAAACTGCCAACGGTGGTGCAGGGCTTGATTTTAATGCATACCCGGCCATGCGTTCATTCACCATAGGGTTGAATGTTAATTTCTAAACTGTTTCATTTTTCTTTTTATGTCAAAAAAATATTCGATGAAATATTTATCAATTATAAGTTTAAGTTTACTGGCTCTCACTACAGGATGTACAAAGCTGGAGCCCAAACTTTACAGCGATCTTACAACGGCTAACGCATATTCTACAGAGAGTGATATCAATGCTGCATTGGTGGGAGTATATGCAGATATTGCTCCATTCCCCGGTGATGGCTGGATGTATTATAACGGCTATTTGGTGATGACTACAGATTATACCACTGATATGGGTTTTTCCACAGCAGCTGGTGACCCTACCAAGATGAGCAATTTTACCTATGATGCCAATAATCGCTATATAAGGTACAACTGGCAATATATGTATGAAGTAATCAGTAATGCCAACTTACTGATATCGAAAATTGATGCCGTGTCAATGGATGAAACAAAAAAGAAAAGGATAATTGCACAGGCACGGTTTCTGCGGGCGCTTGCTTACAGAGACCTTACAGATGGTTGGGGTCCGGTTCCTCTGTATACAGAAGTAGTGCCTCCGGATCAGACAAAAAATGCACCTTTGGCATCAGTGGATGAGGTTAATAAAGTGATTATTGAAGATTGTAAATATGGCATTGAAAATTTACCTGAACAGTGGGATGAAAGCGAAGGTTTGTGCCGTGCAACAAAAGGTGCTTGTGCAACACTGCTGGCAACTGTGTATATGAGATCTCATGATTATCAGAATGCCAAAACTTATGTAGATATGGTTTTGGCGCTTAAAGATGCAGGAGTTTATAAATTGAATCCTGATTTTAAAAATGTTTGGTCAGAAAGCAACAAGTTCGATAAAGGATTCATTTTTTGCATCCTCCACGAACCTGCCATGAATGGTGGTGAAATCGCCAATCACTTTGGACCACAGGATAACAAAGAAGTACCTGACAGGTGGCAGTATTATGCTGTATCTCTTGAGTTTTGGAGAAAGTATAGTGATCTTGACCCTCGCAAACAATTCTTCTATTACAATTATGAAGGTGCATCTGCCCGTGACGGCAATACAACTCACGGGTTTTATTATATGATACCTGCACCGGGGCAAACAACACCTCCAAGTGATACAGTGAAATTTCTTAAGAATGTGGCTACTAAAAAGTATTCTTATGAAATGGTATCTAATTCATATTATGATGGAAGGACTATTGCAGTTTTTCGTATAGAAGATGTGATATTGAGTAAGGCTGAAATTGAAAATGAACTTAATGGGCCTTCTGCCGCGCTTCCTTATATTAATGAAATAAGAAGCCGTGCAGGAGCACCAATATATGGTTCAAGCGGTGCATTTCCAGTTCCTGCCACTAAAGAAGAAATGGCTCAGAAAATATTAGACGAACGTGGATTTGAACTGGTATTTGAGTACAAAAGGAGACCTGATCTGATAAGGTTTGGTAAGTATGAGTCTACTTGTAATGACTATCTTACAGCAAGAGGTATGCAACCTGTAGTGACATCCAAGTTAAAATATTTCCCTTATCCTTTAATTGAAGCACAATTGAATAGCAATATGGCAGCTGAGAACTTAAACAGGGTGCCTTAGTATTTTATTTTGCAACATCATTTGCCGCACCTGGATTTTTAAAATAAATCCAGGTGATTTTTTTATTGAAATTTGTAGTATGAAGAAAATCCTGATTTCCATTTTATGCCTGGTTGCTATTATTGTGGCTGTTGTTTATTATCTCAATTATAATGTATCCATTAATAGTATAGAATTGTCGTCGCCAAATAATGTAGCGATGAATGAAGCTGTTAAAGTTGTGCTTGATAAAGATGAAGCTGTATATGTTCGCTACTGGAAAGACGGATCGTCAGAAAAGTTTAGAACACCGCTCACTCAGAAAGCAACAACACATGATATCAGGCTTCTATTGCTTGAGCCTGATGCAGAATATCATTTCCAGGTAGTAATTGATAAGTTTATTGATATTGCTTCGAAAGAAATGAGCTTTCACACCCGTAAGCAGTCACCATGGCTGGTGCATAATTGGGTAAAAAATGAATTGCCTCACGATGCCGCTTCACTTGACGGGGGTATGGTAATGTTGTGTAATGCACGTCTGCCAGGATATATAGCTATGGTTGATGGTAAAGGTGTGGTAAGATGGTACTGGCAAATAGATGATATTGGGGTGCGGGCTGCTACGCTTACACCAAGAGGTACAATACTTGCTATGCTGCGACCTCCGGTTAAAGATGTGATTGATGATACTCCTAAAGCTGAAGCCGACACGCTTCGTGAAATGCAAAAGCCAATCAGGCGCGGAGCATTAGGATTTGCAGGGGGCACTGCTATTGCAGAAATTGATCTTACCGGGAAAATGCTCTGGCGTATTAATATGGATACTGTAGCTGATGGAGAGTATAAAATAATTCATCATGATGTAAGAATGGATCAGAGTGGTAATATAGTTGTATTAACGCGTAATCATAAACCTTTCGATATGTCGAAAATTGGCGGGAAGGGTATTGACACTTTAGGTGGCGATGGTATATTGGTGATGGATAATAATGGCAAAAAAA
The DNA here is from genome assembly GCA_039811345.1 of Chitinophagaceae bacterium. Classification (GTDB taxonomy): domain Bacteria; phylum Bacteroidota; class Bacteroidia; order Chitinophagales; family Chitinophagaceae; genus Agriterribacter. Next base: position 1,448 of record JBDHYJ010000134.1, on the reverse strand, counting down.
TATGGGAATGGGATGTGTGGAACGAATGGGATACTCAGCACGATCCTTTTCTGAAAGAGTTTGCTTATGATCGTTTTCACATGAACTCTCTCAGTTTTGACAGGGACAGTAATTTCCTTGTATCTGTAGCCATAGAAGATCAGATATGGAAAGTTAACCGGCAAACCGGAAAAATTATGTGGAAGCTTGGCAAGAACGGGAACTTTAAAATGGATACTTCCTACTATTTTTCTTTCCAGCATTCGGTGCATATTAATCCTTATGGCGACCTGATGGTATTTGACAATTCATTATGGAAGAAAAGATCCGGTTCAGTATCATTTCACTTAGATACAGTAAATTGGACTGCTACACCTAAAATCCATGCAATGTTGCCGCGTGAAAAATACACTTCGCGTATGGGTAGTGGTTATGTACTGCCTAATGACAATCTGTTGCAGTGCAGCTCCAAGACAGGAGCAGTTATGGTAACTGACCAGCTGGGTAAAATTTTATGGCAGCTTAATTGTTATTTTGTTCCTTATCGCGCGGAATATGTACCTTCTTCTTTGTGGACTAAATATTTTGTGAAAGAATAACTGTTTAATCAGAGGTTACACCTTTTCAAAAGGAGTAACCTCTATTATGAATCTGGTTACATGTTTGATGTTTGTCGTTTCACGTTCGCCTATACTTCCTCATCTCCAACAGCCCGGTTCAAAAAGTTTATTAACGGTTGAATAGCCGTAAGTGCATCCACAGATTTTTTTAATAACTCTTTTGATGTAAGCGATGCATCTGTAAGCGGAGCCATAGCAACCCAACTCTTTAGTTTCAAAAACTCTGCTGCCGGGTTATCCCTGGTATATCCTTTAGGTACATTTGTCAACCGGATTTCATCTTCCATATCTAACCCCGGATATATACCCGTGAATTTTTTGGATACAATAATTTTTTTAAACTCATCATAAAAGTAGTCTATCTCCTGTCGAATCTTTTGTGTCTCCGCAGGCATTGGCATCCATATGCCACCACCTATAAAACTATTGCCGGGTTCGAGATGAAAATAATAACCGGCAAGCACGGATTTTTTCCCGTCTTTATTTATACTGGCTGCAAAATTCTTTTTGTATGGAGTTTTGTCTTTGCTGAAACGGATATCCCGGTTTATCCGGAACAGGCATTGCTTTGCAGTTAACGAAGCTATGGATAGGTCTTTTTTGCCAAATTGATCTATCAATGATTGAATGAAGTTTTCAAAATCTTTTCTTGCTTCATCGTATTTTTTTCTGTTGGCATCAAACCATGGCTTATTATTATTCCTGGTAAGTTGTTTTAAAAACAATAGAGTAGAAGATTGCAGCATAATGCGCAAAGATAGTTAAGTGTGGGGTGTCTTGTCCTGATATAGGTAGACAGATTTAATAACAAAAAATCTGTAAAACAATGACAAGACAGCAATCTACAGT
>JBDHYJ010000133.1:0-7160 GCA_039811345.1 Chitinophagaceae bacterium | reverse complement strand
TGCCCCTGGTATCTAAAAGGGCAACTGCCCTGCTCGCCTTTTTCCATGCGCAGTTTGCCATAGCTGTCTAACTCACATTCCCAAAACAAAGCGCCATCTTCTTTATACATCTGGCTGGGTGTACCAAGATGGTCGGTAACAATGCTGTATTGCTTATTGCCTTTTATTTTACCGGAGGGTGCAAAGCTGTCGGTATCAAAGAGCCAGGTGGTAGCCCCCTCCCAACCTCCCCCTTCAGGGGAGGAGAAAGAACCGTCACCATTTACATTGAGGTTGCCAAGTTTTTGTCCTGTTATGGCATGTTCTTTCCATTCATGCAAAGGCACATTACCATCCCAAACAAATTTAGTAATTGTATTTTTAAATTGTTTGCTTAATCTTCTGCCGAGGGCATCGTAGGTGAAACTTACTTCCTCGCTGTCGGGGCGGGTTACTTTGGTCAGCATTCCGGCATCGTTCCATTTGTAGAGCCAAACAGCCCCCTCCCGGCCTCCCCCGGTGGGGGAGGAGAACTGGAACTTCTTTATTAAGTTTCCTTCTGCATCATATTCATAATGCCAGCCATTTGCCTTTTTTAGTTGCCCGCCATTGGCATATTCACGATCTTTACGGTCAATGGTTTTAAAGAGATTGCCTACTGCATCGGGGTTGCGCAGTTGTTCTTCTCCATTGGGGAAAATAGTTTTAGCAAGATTGCTCCAGGCGTCATGCTCAAATTGGGTTACACCTTTTTCATCTTTTATCTGCTTCAGACGGTCGTTTACATCCCATGTATATTGTTTTCTTTTTCTGGTGCTAAATGTATTGCCTGCAGTATGCCCAACGGTTTGTACAATCGGTCTGCCAATACCATCCCTTTGCCAACTGCTGCTTACACCACCTGGAAGCAGGCGGTTTGTTTCAAGTCCCAGTTTATCATGTTCAAATTTTGCCAGCCAGCCATTGGCTTCCATTTGCAACACATCGCCCATTTTGTTATAGGCATGTGTAATATTTGCACCGAGGCTGCTGGTTATTTTGGTACGGTTGCTAAATACATCATATTCACTTAGTATCCATTCACCGTTTATGGTTTCTTTTAGAATATCGCCCATCACATTTCTTTCAAACTGCACGGTGGCGCTTTCATTTACAGCCTGCATTAATTCTCCATCGGGGCGGTATGCATAATTTTCTTTTTTATTATCGCTGTAGAGCACTTCTGTTACACGTCCGCATGCATCATAATTGTATTGGGTAAATTTCCCGGCAGGCCTGTTTACTTTAGTTACCCATCCTGCGGGGTTGCGTTCATACTTCCTGGTTATATCATCAAAACCTATTTCTTCAATCACGTTACCTGCAGGGTCAAGTTGAAAATGATATGGCAAACCATGTTCATTAACAATCTTTATTAATTGCTCTTCAGTATCATATTTAAACACAATGGTGGCACCGGCTTCGGTACGGCTGGTAAGTTTCCATAAGCCGCGGTATGTGTAGCTTACTTCTTTTTGTTTATCGCGGTAGCGTATTACATTATCTATGCCATCGTATTCAAGTTTTATGTTGTTGCCGTCAAAATCATTTACTTCTTCAATCCTATTTTTTAAGTCAAAAACTCTTTTTTGTTTTACACCATTGGGGTTAGTTATCATGGTACAGTTGCCCAGTATATCATACGCATATTCAGTAACTGCTTTATCATCTGTTTCAATGGCAATTAAGTTCTGGTATTTATCATACTGTAGTTTGGTAACAGCATCCGCTGCATTGGTTATCTTCAGCAGCAATCCATCATCATATTCATAACTTGTTTTTGCCCCCAGCGGATTTATTCTTGCAATCAAATTACCCAGCACATCGTATTCCCATTTCCATTTACCGCCTGCTGCATCCATAGCTTCCGTTGGAAGAAAGGGGAACTGAAGATTGAAAAATTCCGTTGAAGTAAATCCACCTTCCGGATCAGTTACAGTAGTGGTATTCCCCCATTCATCATGGGTATATGCAGTTTGATTGCCTAATGGGTCTGTTTCCCATTCCAGATCATGAAAACGATTGTAACGGTATTGCCATTCCGCACCATTGCCATCTATCTTACTAAACAATAATCCATGCTTATGGTTATAGGTTGTTGTATGTCCAAGACTATTTTCTACAATCGTTTGTCCATCATAATAAGTAAGTTTATGATTATAGATATCATCATCACCCCATGTATGAATACAACGAGAACCGGTATTTTTCCCTTCGTATACAAAATACCATTGCATACCATTACGCCAGGTTTCTTTTACCAGCAAGTGGTGATCATATTCAAAATGCATTTGCTGTCCTAATGCATCTGTATGACAGATCATATTACCATCGTCATCATAAGCATATTTAGCTATCGCAAATACTTTACCCTCATCATTGGGATGTGGTGCATTGATCTGTACAATACGGCCTTCCAGATCATGTAACAGGGTGAGTATTCTTCCAGTACTATCTGTAATTTTTTGCAGATTGCCATTGCGGTTATATTCAAACCGGATTGCATAGCCATTAGTGTTGGATATGCTTTGCAATAAATGTTCTTCCCCACCATTATAAACATTCTTATATTTCTTTTCCGTAAAACGATATTGCAGACCATCACTATCCGAGATATAATAATAATTATCCTCAGGATGGCAATGAAGAAACAGCTTTTCTGTTCGGTTAAATGTTTTCTTTCCGGGCTCCGGCAACTCAAATATCGCAGGGCGACCATCATTCATACGATATACGCCACGATTAAACTCGTCCACAAAAAAACCCATATCATAATTATGATACCAACCATGCCCTAATGGTCCTTTATGTACACTATCGCTATACCAGGTGCGCTCCCATGAAAGTGGAATTACACCTGGTAAAGAAAAATCTTCTTCATCAGTAAACAACATACCACTTATCACATCTACCGGATGGCCTGTAACATGACATATTGCTTTATGTAATGCACCTGACAGCCTCCCCAAAAAAGGCAATTTATTTACTAAACCATGCAACAGTTTTGCAAAACCTGCATTGAGTAATTTTGTTAATGCAGCAATGGGATTAATAGGCGTAGGTATTGGGTTGACAATTACATTGTGCGATGGTATTGCCATGATAAACCCGGTAGGCATAAAGAGATGCATAGCTTCTGGTGGAGCCTTTTTCCGCATCAGTTGCATAATACCCACATCCCAGCAATCATTATTCAAATGTAATAATCCCGTGAAAGGATTGCTGTCTGCATTCAGAAACAAACTTCCAAACTGGGCATGTCCGGAATTCTTTAATACCGGTACAGGCGCAAAACTTGCTCCCATTGGAAAATGTGGAATAGTTTTATTCTTTGTACCACTAGTAGTTCGAGGAGTAAAGCTTCCAAGCTTTACCGTTGCTCCCAACCCTGCCATGCCGAGTGCCATCATACCAACACTGAAAGCAAGACTTGCTGCTGCATCAGCATCCGCATCGCCTGTAGGCACAGGTGCAGCCATTGCTGCAACCGTCATTACAGCACAACTAATCCAATCTTTGGGATCCATGATCATAGCGATATATGGATGTGGCATTGGAATGGGTGATGGCGAGGGCGGTATCATTACAAAATGAACATCAATACCCATTACTGGATCGAGGTGAGATGAAGCAGGTAAACAGGCAATACCCTGCATAAAACTCAATGCCTGAAAAACAGGCATCAATGCTTTTTCACTGAGACTGTTTGTGAATCCCATAACCTGACCATAAGCACCCATAGCAGCGCTTGCAGCACCTACAGTTTTACCTACTACACTCTGAGAAGCTTGTTCACCCGCAGTCTTGCCCTGTTGTGCAGCTTTCTCAATCTGTCTGTTCCTGTTTATTACTTCGGGCATGAGTCTATTGTAAGTTGAATAGATATATTCTCGTTAATCAGGTAATCTCAGTTGTGTTAACATTAAATATTTTGCAGGAATCTCTTTTTATCATTCTCCAATCACTGCTTGCGAGGGATCATTCACTTGTTCATAATGTGGTTTTTTCCAGTTCAGTACTTCTTTCATCCAATCATTTCCATAAACCTGCTCAGCTATCGCTTCTACTTCTTCACGGCTGACAAACCTTTCATTGTTTATTTCAATAAGCATTTCAATTATACCTGCAAACGTGGTATACTTTACTATATGAGCAGGAATCTGTCTGCTACATTCAATAGCTTTCGACAACCATTTGCATGCAGCATTGATATCACCATATTTCTGATTACAATATCCTGCCATTCGGCAGGCTTCCATAGCCAGTATTGTATCATTAGTAAACAGATAATGATCAGCGGCAGTTTCAAAATCTTTCACTGCCAGTTCCCAATCTTTGTTCACGGTATATAAAGACGCACGCAGCATCACAGCTTGTGCTATAAATTTTCTGTAGATAAATTCATCTCTAATTAAAGATTTGCTCTGTTGTGCAGCATCAATACCCTCATTGGCAAACCGGATAGCTTTGCCGTAATTCTTATACCCAACCTGATCGTTTGCCAATGCTGCATACACTGCAATTACCTGCCCAATCCAGTATGGGTTTTTCTCAAGATTATTTATGGCTATATCAATACAGTTATCAGCCCATTGCTGTGCATCGCTTTCTTTCCTTTTTTCAATCGCCTGCATCAGTTTAATAAACGCCTGCCGGTATTGTACTGCCGGATCGTTAGGGTTTCCCATAGCAGCAACCTGCTGCATAGCATTATCCATATCCAACTCAGGATATAGCGTAATAATTTCTTCAGGAAACTTTCCCGCTATTTTGTCAAAAAATGGATTTGAAGAAGTGTCATATATCAGCAGTTTAAATTTATCATGCATTCCGGCTTTTACGACATATTCAAGCCAGCGATAGAATTGTAATGGCTCAACAAAAGAAACTCTTAATATAGCAATCAGATAAATTCCATTACCCAGGCTTAAATAATTTGCCAGACGATTCATATTTTCGACAAATACAAATGCAGGATTATCTTTTTTTGTAAGGGAATAATTTACTTCCCATGCAATGGGTTCCGTACGTATACTTACTGCATCTTTGTTTGCGGTATTCCAGATTTCAATCAGTTTTCTCAATTCATCCAGAATATCCCTGCTATATTGTTCATCATCATGATAAATACTTTCAAAGATGACTGGAATATCTTTATTAGGAGTATCAATACCCAGCAGGTAAGTACAAAAAGTATCTACCATATCTTTTTCACTTTCTTCAGCATGGATACGTACTATTTGAACTCCAGGAGTAGACACGGCCGCTTCCCATTTTTCGGCAAGTAATTCCATTCTTTGTTGTATAGGATTTGATGCAACGGACATAATGAATACCCTGAATTAATTAAGTGCCACTATCGCACCGGTAAGGGATAGTTTACCTCCGGCACTAATATCTGTTTTACCGCCACCGCTTACAGAAGCTTCTGCAGCGCCACTTACATTTGCTTTTGTGCCATTCATAGCTGCTTCAGCTTTTTTACCGTCAGCAGCAAATGAGGCGCCCCCGCTTGACATAGTAGCATTGTCGGAAGCAGAAGCTGCTATAGTTTTTCCATTTATACTAATACCTTTTCCATTGATGGTAACGCTTCCGTCTTTTTTCATTTCAATCGAAGCTTCACCACATGTTAGCGTAATTGTTTCCTTTGATACCACATCTATTTTCCCGCTACCATCCATCTTCATACTATTACCGTCTTTGTCTTCTACAAAAACACTACCTGCCTTATCATCAAGCACCATTTTATTCCCGCTTCTGCTCTGAAAAGTCTTCACATCATTGCCACCATTGGCAAAGCTGTTTTTTGCTTTGCCATGATACACGCTGCCTATAACGTAAGGTTTAGTAGGGCTGTCGCCTTCAAAGCCTACAATCACTTCTTCTCCTTTTTCAGGAATAAAAAACATTCCCTTGCCATCACCTGCATGTGGAGTGGTTACCCGCATCCAGGGACTTTTTTCGCTGCCATTCATCCAGTGAAACTTTGCGCGTATACGTCCCAATCCATCGGGATCATTATTATCAGTTACCAGGGCACTTTGTGTCTCGCAATGAGGCTCTGTGGTTGTTTTTACAGGGGGCATTTTTACAGAAGAAGGAACAGCAATAAAATCATTTGAGTAACTTCCCTGACCGTCACAGTAATGGGCAACCTTAGTCACCTTATATTTTCCGTAAAACTCATCTCCGTCGTTAAAAATATTTTTCCCCTGTATATCTAATGTGCTCCCTAATTGCATACCCGGATGGCCGCTGATACCGTTAAATCGAATCATATTGCTGCTCTGGATGGCTGCTCTTGTATTTACAAAATCGTCTAATTGTTTTTTGGTAGTAAGAAAATCATTGTGCCATAGTTTTGGCTTTGTGGCATAAAATTGTTCGCTTTTCTGAAATGCAAATTTCCCCAGGTCATTCAGTCCAGCTTTATCGGGTATACCTGATGGCGAACCATTATATACTTCGTGGTTCATATAATCATAGGCCATAGCCTGAAAGGCAGGTGGCTTTACCTGCATCATAATATTAAACTGATGAAGATCACTACCATAGGTAAGCTTCAGCGATTGCCCCTGTGGCGTTCCTATGAATAATTTTTCTCCATCGTAAAAAAACCACTCTCCATAAGCGGCACTGATGCGGCTTAAGAATGCCCAGGCTGTTTCTTTATATTGTACTATATAGGGAATAGTCTCGCTATATACCGGATTGATTTTCGGATTCAATAAGTTTTGCGGAAAATGTTTCAACACATCCTGTGCTACATTTTTTACCGTTGATTTCTCCCACGACTTGCAGTGAGGCCCATTATCTAACAGGATGGTGGGGCTATAACCACTTATAATGATATCACCTGCATGTGCACTGTGCCGGCTCACTTCAAGCTGGGTTACTACTCCCGAGAATTGTAGTGTGCCTTTATTCCCTACAGATTCTATCTTAATAGTAATAGTGCCTCCTATCAAATTTTTAGAGGAGTGAAATACTTCACCTGATGTACCGTCAACAGTTTCTGCCGGGCAAACTAAACGAAACTGGTGATGCTCAAATATGCTTTGAGATAGCCACAGCGAACTGAACTGCTTTATCTGTGTGCCTTCTATATCTATTTCTGTTGCTACAAATTGTGACATATT
>JBDHYJ010000132.1:0-7250 GCA_039811345.1 Chitinophagaceae bacterium | reverse complement strand
TTGCCGTAGTATTGCAGGCTGAAACCGAAAGCATCCCTGCCCACCCACTGGTTGTTGTTGGCGCCGTTGATGCCATCTTCACCGGCATCAAACACTCCCGTACCTACCGATGTACTGTTGACTCCTTTAAGTCAGCCTTGCAGGGTGTAGACATAGTCCAGTCCCTGTACCTGCTGATCGCCGAGTACCATCCTGCTGAGTGGACCGTGTTTGTAATAGCTGTAAGCAGCATCATGTTCCCAGTGCAGTTCATCAGTGCCGGTATATACATCGGTCAGACGGTTTTCTGCATCGTATTCATACTTGTGGTAAAAAGCATCGGACTGGGTGATATAGGTTTTGGTAACCGGATCGTATAGCCGTGGCTGGTAGCTCACGGTATTCACTTTGCCACTAATAAGATCATACGTATAAGCCACCCGTTTATACCTGCTGCCATTTTGTGTTAACATTCCCGTGGCGCCATAATCCTGCAGCAGGGTATCTACATTGCCCTGTATATCGTAATTGTAAAAGGCGGCGTAATCGTAGTTGACGATATCGCCCGATTTGCTGAACACGCTAAAAGATACCCGGTTGCGCAGATTGGGTTTTTCTCGTAATATAAAAGGCGAGAGGTCTTTGTGCAGGTAACTCTCTTTGGGGCTTTGGTCATACACGGTTAGCGTAACCTGTCCGCGACGACTGATATTGCTGTTGAACCACTCTTGCAACTGCTGCGGATTGCGGCTGATGGCATTGGTCATGGCTGGTGCAGCGTTGCCTATCTGTCCTACTTCGGTTATACGTGATAGATGGTCGTAGAGGGTGTAGCTGTAATAAAGGGGTATGGAGTAGGGCTGTAAGGTGTATGTACTTAGCTGCAGTGCTACTATTGAGCTTTACTTGCCACGCTCGCTTGTGCTGCAGTAACGCTATTCAGCAAAGGGTTAATCGCTGATAATATTTTAGCTGGTTGAATATGCGCACACCATTTGTTTCAATAAACTTACCGTTTTTCATTTATTTAATACACAACAACCAAACATAAAATTTACACTTGCTATTATCGCAAAAAAAGTAATGCTGCGGCAGCAGGTCAGCCGTCACACTAAGCCAGCGCTACAGACCTGCGCCAGTGGGGGAGGAAGGCTTACGCATAAAAAAACCAACAACGCTTTTACGCATTGCCGGCTAATATTTTCAATTTATCATTCCATAGCAACGCAACGTCGCCACCCGCTCACATCACCTATGGGCAGACGTTGCTGGGAAGGAGTGGCTGCTATACTTATCAACAACACACTCATTAGTATAGTCTTTTGCATATAGGATGGGTTTTTTATTTGATTTCCTAATGCTTTTGTTGTTGGTACGCTGCTCACAGTGCCCGCCCTGCATACACAACAACGGCGGCACGCTGGAACACCAACATGGGCAAAAACCGCTACAAATTGCAGCGGCTTTCTTTCTGGCTATTATTTTATTTTGCAAATCAAGTAACAAGTAAGCAAAGCTTTATTGCGGTATTTTCAAAACCAAGTCATTGTTCTCGGGGTCACCCTCTTCATACCTTACTATAACTGTATCACCTATATTACAACAAGAACAACGGTTACAAAAATTAGAACTAACTGATCCTTGATAGTATTGTCCATCAATTTGAAAACTATAATACAAATATTTCGATCCTCTTGACCTTGATTTGATGCCTAAACTTTCTCCTTTAGTGAATAGAGCATTATCTTCTAATCTTTTTTGCTTAAAATATCCTCTCAAATAGATCATTAAGAAGATAATAATTATCACAATTCCTGATCCTATCTTTTTGGAAAAACTCATCTTTCGGAATTAGGATTTGATAAATCTTTAGTTGCTTCGGCAATACCAGTTTTAACACTATTCTTTATAAAGTCATTCTGAGTCTTTATGAATTCACCCATTACATTTGCAAGTTTGTCTTTTGAAAAGCCTTTTGACTTCAAAACTTTTTCTATTTCTTTATTGAATCTCCCAAATACTTTATTTGTAGCAAATGAAGCATACCCATCAATCAATGCGTCACTTATTGTCTTTTCGTTCTGCCCTTTACATCCTAAATAAGCCCATTCTCCATTCCCAGAATAATCAACTGAAGCCTGAAAAACTTCGAGAAGAACTTTATTCATTTTTCCTTTAACTGGTAAATAATTAGATACAACATCAGCCCAGTCAACTTTTCCATTGACAAGTTTTTGTGCAGCAACATCAATGCTGGACTCGAAAGTCTTTTTTACCAGGTAGGAGCCTAATGTACTTAACTGTGAACTTCCTGAAACAACAAATAATTCAGGTAAGGCAGCAGCAGACGCTACTGAAACAAAGGGTGACGCTGCAAGTCCCATGCTTATTGAAGTTCCTTTTGTGAAATCGGCATAAATACCAACACGAGATGTAAGTGCTTTTTGTGCATTAGCATTAACCTGTTCTTGTATTGTACCCGATTTTCCACTTTGATCAAAATTGCCGTAGTTATTATTGGATGCAGCACTATAGTCGGATATATTCTTTCTAAACTGCTCTCCTGCAGAATACAATCCAAGTTTTGTACGTACAAACTCTAATGCGATTTTAGACATAAACCACCACTCCTCTCGCCCGTCTATATCTATATTAGCAATAGGGCTGTTGCCAGCAAACTGGTATGGAGTGTACCAAGGGTAAGATTTTATCAGCGGATCCACACTCAAAAACCTTCCCACCCTGTTATCATACATTCTAAATCCGTAGTCTATCTGGTCGCCGCTGCCTTTTACGCTGTTATCCCATTCCTTGCCGTTAAACCCATACCTATACCCACCCGAAGCATACTTTCTCCCCGGCATCATCATGCCAAATGGAAAATAATCCTGTGCTGATATAACGTCTGCAGTATAGTAATCTATCTGTCCATCATTATCTGCATCTACTCCAATCTTCTTTTCGCTCACCGTTGCCAGTACATTACCGAGGTGATTGGTCAATTCAAAGAGCTTTTTTCCTCTCTCAAATATACCAAAACCTCCACTATTACCACTGCCTAAATTGATGGCGGCAGGCGGGGTAATGCTGAGGTCTTTGTTCAGGTTATATATTCCCAACCTACTGGACCCGTACAGGTGCAACTCACTTTGGGTAAAATGCCCGCTGTTGATGGCGGCATCTGTTCTGTATATAGACAACACGTTGCCCTGCGCGTCTCTCACATAAGCGGTGGTATTGGTTGTTCCAGCTTTGGTTACGGTTTTGCTTATCCGGTTGCCCGCTGCATCGTAGCTGTAGGCGATGGTGGTACCATCGGTTTTGGTAATGCTTTCTATTTTGCCATATACTGTCCAGGTAATTTTGCTTATACCTTCTTTAGTATCCTGAATCAAATTACCAATGGCATCATAGTCGTAGTTATTTGCCGGCTGGTCATCTATGTCTTCGGTATATTTAGCGGCGGGCACGGCATCCCTCACCCTTATCAATTGGTTGGTATTGTTTTTATAATGGTAGGTCAGCCTGTCCATTGCCTGTTGGGCACCGGCTTTATTGCCATTTCTGTTGTAGCTGAGTATATTGCCATTGGCATCGTAACTGATGCGCTCCTGGTATTCACTTAATGCAATGGGTGTAAAAGTATTGTTGCCTCACTCTGGCGCAGGTCTCCTGACCTGTGCATCAAAATTACTTTTCTCGATGTTTATTACAAGTTTATTATATCAAGTAACCTATTACCATTCCTTCCCAACTGAGTCTGCTATGGCTCATATTGGAGAGGCTGGCAGAACTCTGCACAGGTTTTATTGCCAGGCGTTTTGGCCAAATCTGAGTTGCCGCCTCATTTATTACACAGCGAGTCCGGCGGCTATCGCACATGGCTACACGCCGAGACTACGCCTGGGAAGACGAAAGGACACTCAATAGCAGAGAAAATTATCATTCCATAACAACGCAACGTCGCCACCCGCTCACAGCACCTGTGGGCAGACGTTGCTGTGGAGGAAAAGCTAATGATAGGGCATCAGGTTTGGAGACCTGTACCTGTATGTGGGGTAATATTACTTTATTTATTCCATCTACCGCATTCTTGTGCGTTTTTAACTCGCTTATTTCTTTAGTTCATATGTTTGCGCTATGGAGAGGATCAAAATCGCTGGCTGAGAAAAACCTCGTTCCCAACCGGTTTGTATCGGAAAATTTCAGAACTTACACTATCCGGTTAAAAGATCAGCATATCGTGACCCGGTACTTACCGACGGGAAGAAGAAACTGCTATCGTATTGGCTGATATTGCCGGTGAGGAGTTTTCTCTTCCCAAAAAAATATCCTCCGGCAAACTGCCTCAAAGCTGACCCTGATGCCGGATGATTTTCGTGAAAGGCTGTCGCAGAAGGATTTTAATACCCTGGTCTATTTCCTGCTGACCCAAACTTGCGAAATAAAAAAAATAAAGAAATGTATAAACGTTTTTTAAAACCCGGTATCATAGTAGCAGTTATGCCATTATTATCCACCATGAACCCGGTACCGAAAATGGAATCTCCAGATTTCAAAAAACATGTTATCAGTCGTTATTTTATTTCTGAAGGGGTTGCTGTGGGAGATGTAAACAATGACGGGCAAATAGATATTCTGGCAGGTCCCTGCTGGTTTGAAGCCCCTTCCTGGAAACGGCATGATATAGACACCTTCAGAATCTATGCCGTTAAAACATCTTATAGCAGGTCATTTTTAAACCATGCAATAGATGTCAACCAGGACGGATGGATAGATTTGATCGTCATGGATTTCCCTGGTTTAAGCGCCGATTGGTTTGAAAATCCGGGTAAGAAAGGAGGCTATTGGAAGAAACACAGGTTATACGATTTTGTTGGCAATGAATCTCCGGCATTTGTAGACGTGGATGGTGATAAACGGGATGATATTATCTGTGCCGATTCCAAAACCAACCAGTTGATTTGGTTACAAGCTCCCGTAAAAAAAGGAGATACGAAATGGAACCGCTTTATCATCAGTGAACGAAATGTTTTGGGGACGAATATCCAGGGACACGGACTGGGTTATGGAGATCTGAACAATGATAGTCGGAAAGATGTCATTACTAAAGATGGCTGGTGGGAAGGACCGGTTGATCCGCGTCAAGCCACTAACTGGACTTTTCACCCTTCGGACATAGGCGAGGCCTGTTCGCAAATGCAGGTGGCGGATGTAAATGCAGATGGCTTACCGGATGTAATCAGTGCCTCGGCTCATCGATTCGGTATCTGGTGGCACCCGCAATATAAGGACGAAGACGGGAATAGCTGGTTCTCTCATTACACGATCAGTTTTTCTACTTCACAAACGCATGCAACGGCTATGGCTGATTTGAATGGAGACGGATATCCCGATCTGGTGACCGGGAAAAGATACTTTGCTCACCTGGAACGGCTAAATCCAAGCAACAAAACAACTATTGACCCAGGCACTTATGACCCACCCGCTCTTTATTGGTTTGAAATGACAGCCGGTAAGGCCCCGTATTGGAAAGAGCATTTGATTGATGAAGACTCTGGTGTAGGAATTAATATAGTTGCTAAAGACATTAATAACGATTCCCGCTCTGATATAATCATTGCCAACAAAAACGGGGTATTCTTTTTTGAGAACAGGATAATTGACTCGGGTCTTCCTAATTAGCACACCCAGCAAAGTACACTACTGAGTAATGTGCTAATCCCTTGCTGTCGCACCGGGGGCTTCATTCAAAGCTTTTGTGGGTAGCTATGAGACCCTGTGCTGTCAGTCACCCTGGTGCAAATCTCCTGACCTGTGCATCAAAATAACTTTCTTGGCCGATATTCTTTTTTCTCGGGTTTGTTATCTTTTTCAACTATACTCTTTTTCGATTAAAAAAGTAATGATACGTCACAGGTCGGGAGACCTGGCCAGTGGGATGATAAAGCAGTATGGAGTAGGGTTGTAAAGTTTATGTACTTAGCTGCAGTGCTACTATTGAGCTTTACTTGCCACGCTCGCTTGTGCTGCAGTAACGTTACTCAGCAAAGGATCAATCGCTGATAAAATTTTAACCGGCTGAAGGTGCTGCACACCGCTTGTTTCAAAGAATTTAGCGTTTTTCATTTGCTTAATATGCAGCAACCAAACATAAAATTTACATTTGCTATTATCCCAAAAAAAGTAAAACATAGGCAGCAGGTCTGGCTGCGCACAATGCAATGCTATCAAACCTGCGCCAGAGGACTGAAGACGAAAGGACACTCGACAGCAGAGAAAATTACCATTCCATAGCAACGCAACGTCGCCACCCGATCACAGCACCGATAGGCAGACGTTGCTGGGAAGGAAAAATTAGGAAATAGGATTATTGATTTGACTTATTTCTCGTAAAACACTTGCTAGCCTATCAAAATCAACATAAGTACAAAGTCTATTTTTGCCTTGGGCCAAAATTTTTAAATGATCTATGTCATCAAAAAGGGAGCAATTTTCAATATTTACATTGCCAAATGAGTCCCATTCCTCAGTGGGTATTATCCGATAAAGATCACGTGAAAACTCTATTTCCTTATGACTTTCTTGATTAAGCTTGAGAACTATTTTACTAAAAATTACCGACAAATCGTTAATACTGATTTTTCTCATATTAATTTTTTGTTTGAAGAGCATTGTTAATTTTTTGCAATTCGCCTTCCTGCTTTTTGATCTGCTTTTCTAAAGCTGGTATTCGCCCTCTTGCTCTTTCTAAGAGAGTAGTGGGAGAAGGATTATCTTTTGTTACCTACTTCAACCATTTTGGATCCGAATTTGCTATTGGGTCTTCAATAAATTTGGCTAATTTTTCTTTGTGCTCCTTGATCATTGCTTCAAAAGTTTCTTTGTCCGAAAGTAGTTGATCTTTTGTTTTCGTGAGAAAAGGGTTACTTCCCCTCGTGTTTCGTGCAGTATTTGCCTCTTCCTCAGCAAACTTCATTCGTGCCTTGAAATTGCTATTTCTACTAAATACCCCACCACTAGCCATCAATTGAATGATATCTGCTGCGTCTTCCGCTTTATCTATGTAAAAGTTTGCTCGTTCAAGGAAATCTTTTTTGTATTGTGCATATGTTTTAAAGTTTGACCACGCAGGATCACCCCTCACTCTGGCGCAGGTCTCCCTGTGCATCAAAATTACTTTTCTTGATATTTATTACAAGTTTATTATATCAAGTAACCCATTACCATTCCTTCCCAATTGAGTCTGCTATGGCTTATATTGGAGAGGC
>JBDHYJ010000131.1:0-7289 GCA_039811345.1 Chitinophagaceae bacterium | reverse complement strand
AAAAACATTTTATAAATTATACGGGGCAGAATTTTCATGGAAAAAATTTTTCACCTGGCATACATGGAAAGAAACCATAGCTTCCATATTTAAAGGCTACCCGCCGCTTTTTAATAAATTTGAAGGAGGTATTATCGGCCTGCCTTCTGATTTTTTTGTTGATGAAAACGGGAATATCAGCAATCTTCATTTCGGAAAACATTATGGAGACTCCTGGAGTGTTGACGAAGTACTTAAGATTAGTAAATGAGTCTGTCTGCTTTTTTCTTTTTTGAATATAAAAAGTTTCGGCAGGTGATAACATATACTTGTATGTTAAGGGTATTACTTTTGCTGTCAGCACAAAAATAAAGTTTTCAATTACTCTGAACTCTTACCATCATGGCGAGGCGCGCTAATGAATATTTATTCATCAGCTATTTGAAGCGCAGAATACATCTCCATTAGTTATACTATCTTTTGTTCCAACTTAGTTTATCCACCGGAACATTTGAGCAAAAAAATCAAGATGTAGCTAATTATTTATACCCCTTGCAGAAGACACCAGATTCAAACACAAACTACATCGCGGGTCACTGCGATCCCGCCCTGATTAGGTTTTGAATTAAAAGGTTGTAGCGGCGGGAGAAGCAGTCTCTGCAGTTTGTAAATATGGAGATTGCTTCTCCCGCCGTTGCATATATTAAACTAAATGCAACCTGCCGGCGGGATCGCAATACGTGCGAAGGGTTGATGATTTTAGAAATTACATTCAATGAATGCCAGTACATACTTCAGATTTTAACACCGTCATTGCGATCCCGCCCTGATGTGGATTTGAATGAAAGGATTGTTACGGCGGAAGAAGCAGTCCCTGCAGTTGGTAAATATGGAGATTGCTTCACCCATCGTTACTTACATTAAAATAAATGCAGCTTGCTGGCGGGATCGCAATGACGCAAACAGGCTGATGATTTTGTAACTTTCCTGATCATTCAAGTTTACAAATAATCCATTCTCTCGCCAAAGCCTCGTGGATATATCCCGGTAGGGAAAAACATATACCGGTAGGGAAAACCAAGGATCACTTTACCCGAACTCTCACCGTCATGGTGAGGCGCGCTGATGAATATTGATTCATCAGCTATTTGCAGCGCCGAAGCCATCCCTATGAATTCTATCAACTTCCCTACTGGTGTATATCTCTGCACATCTGTAAAGAAATGCAATACCTTAGGTTCTATTTAAAGAGCATTGCTAAATATATTGATTACAAAACACCAACAACTGCCTGAAGGGTAAATTGTACATTTACAGAAAATATTTTTTCCGCAATACAAAAGCAAAAAAAAATAAATTCCCTGTAACTATATTACCTGTTCGAAATGAAAACAATAATTGCACACTTCATCTGCCTTATATTTTTTACGATTCCAATAACGATAAATTTATCTGCCCAGCATGCCGGCAGCAGGAAGCATATTTCTGATAAATCTCCAATGTATAAAAAATTAAGTTCAGTTACCGCCAGCAGCCGGTGGAAACAAATTTCGGCTACTCCACTCCTATTCCCAACCTACCATACCCAGGGCATTACCAAAGTCAATGATTTCTTTTACATGACAGCAGTAAAAGTGACCCGATGGCCAAAGCATTTTAATAAAATCATAAACGGGTTTGACCGGGATAACGGTGAGGGTATTGGCTATTTATTCCGGTTTGACAGTGATGGTAATCTAAGTGACAGTATTCGGTTAGGCGAAGGCGTAATCTATCATCCCGGTGGTATTGATTATGACGGAAATTATATTTGGGTACCGGTATGCGAATATCGTCCTCATGGCAGGTCATTCATATACCGGGTTGATCCCAAAACTATGAGCAAAACAAAAATGGGTGAATGTAATGATGCACTGGGCGCAGTGGCCTACAACAGGGATAATAATACTCTTGTGGGAATGAACTGGGGCAGCCGGGAATTTTATCAATGGAAAGTTATACAAAAGGATAATGCTACCAGGCTTCAATCGCAATCAGAACAGGGTACTACCAACCCGCATTATTATATAGACTACCAGGATTGTAATTTCATCGGCAACGGGCTGATGCTCTGCAGCGGCTTAAAAACCTATAAAAGTCCTGATAAAAATTCCTCACTAAGATTGGGTGGCATTGAAGTAATTGACATGCACAACTATGCTTCCCGCCTCAGCCTCCCGGTAAATGAATGGTCAGAGCGGGGAGCTATTATGACCAACAACCCTTGTTTTGCAGAACTTATTAATGGAAAACTCAGGTTCTATTTTGTGCCGGATGATGACCATTCAGTGTTATATACTTATGAGTTAGAATGAATAAAATAGTGACGATGGTTTTTTATGACTGTTATCTTCAACCAGGGACTGTTTGCACTCCAAACTGCCGCAGCAATTTTACCTCGCTCATGAAAATCCGGAACCTGAGGGTATACATACAGAGAAGAAAGAGAGAAGTACAAATGAAGGATATCAACTTTGAGTTCTCAGCGAAAAAACTCTGCGTTCTTTGCGGTAAAAAACAGAATTAACCGCAGAGGAATACACGCAGAGAAGAAGAAAGAAGGAACGAAACCTTCCCTTTGCGTCCTCCTCGAAAAAACGCTGCGCCCTTTGCGATAAAAAAAACAACCACATAGAATAATCTGTGAGTATAAAAAAATATGCCGCCCAGTAACTAAGTGTAAGGACGACAAATTGAAATACATCCCATGGACTAAAAGATATATATTGATCCTTAACTTTGAATATCGGATAATGATATAGTTTTTTTAATAATGACATCTGACACAATTTCGATGTCTATAAATTTTTTTTTATGTCAGAAGATAAAGAAAAGACAGTCACACTGCATATTTATCCCGACGTATTGCAGGCTAAAATGATGCAGGACAAATTAAAAAGAGGTGGCATCAATTCATTTCTTAATGATGAAAATATGCTGGGTTTAGACCCTATTGGCGGCACAGAACTGAGGGTACTTGAAAAGGACAGGGAAACCGCTGAAAAAATCCTTCAGTCATAAACCTGATATTTTAGTATTGTTCTATGCAGGTATCCAGCCAGTCAGGAATTGATAAGCATATGGGTTATAATGAATCATTTATATATTCTGTTAATTCCCGGTGGAATAAAACTTCTTGTAAAACCACCTGAATGTATTTACTTTGCAAAATTTTACTATTAAATGTCAGCGCCTTCTAAATCTTCTACAGCAGTTCTTCTTCTTGATGATGGAAATATTTTTTACGGAAAAGCTTTTGGCAAAATAGGTACCACCACCGGCGAAATTTGTTTTAACACCGGAATGACGGGTTACCAGGAAGTGTTTACCGACCCGAGCTACTATGGACAGGTAATTATTATGAATGCCGCCCATATCGGAAACTATGGAGTGAAAGCTTCTGATACAGAAAGCGCTTCGGTGAAAATCAGGGGGCTAATAGCCCGCAACCTGGAGGAGAAATACAGCCGCATCCAGGCAGACAATTCCCTGCAGCAATATTTAGAAACACAGCAGATTGTAGCCATTCATGAAGTGGATACTAGAGCGCTGGTGGCGCATATACGTACCTGTGGCGCCATGAACTGTATCATATCTTCAGAAACATTGGACATAGCAGCGCTGAAAAAGCAACTGTCGGAAGTGCCTTCTATGGATGGACTTGAACTGGCTTCAGTAGTTTCTACTAAAGAAGTATATGAAGTAGGTAACCCCCACTCCCCCATCCGAATAGCGGTGTACGACTTTGGTGTGAAGAAAAACATTTTGACATGCCTTGCTGAAAGAGGTGCACATATAAGGGTATACCCTGCCAAAACACCGCTGAAAGAAACAGAAGATTTTAAACCGCATGGCTATTTTATTTCAAACGGCCCCGGCGATCCAGCACCTATGGATTATGCCGTAAAAACAGTAAAAGAAATATTACAAAAAGATAAACCCTTCTTTGGTATTTGTCTCGGGCACCAGTTGCTTGCTTTGGCAAATGACATTCCCACTTTTAAAATGCATCATGGGCACAGAGGGTTGAATCATCCGGTAAAAAATATTATTACCGGCCGCAGTGAAATCACTACTCAGAATCATGGGTTTGGTATTGATCCCGAAGCGGTGCGTAAATCCGACAAAGTAGAGGTTACCCACATAAACCTGAATGATGACTCTATAGAGGGAATCCGGCTGAAAGGGAAAAAAGCATTTTCAGTACAGTATCATCCTGAGTCAACACCGGGGCCTTTCGACAGCCGCTACCTGTTTGACGACTTTATAGCCCTGATGAAAAATTAGGATAATTACAGATAGTTTTATTCAGGAACTTATCTTTGGAGGACATGAAAATTGCCATTATCAACGGACCAAATTTAAACCTGCTGGGTACCAGGGAGCCGGGTATTTACGGCAGTGAAACCTTTGAGCAGTTTTTTACTGCCCTGCAAAAAAAATATCCCGCAGTTTCTTTTTCCTATTTTCAAAGCAATGTGGAAGGCGAACTCATTAACGAATTGCAGCGAGTAGGTTTTGACTATGATGGGATCATCATGAATCCCGGGGGCTATACCCATACCTCTGTTGCTATTGGTGATGCAATTGCAGCTATCAAAACTCCCGTAATTGAAGTGCATATTTCGAATGTGCATGCCCGTGAGGATTTCAGAAAAATATCTCATGTATCTGCCAAAAGCCGTGGAACCATTGCAGGATTGGGTATGAAGGGTTATGAACTGGCATTACAATATTTTCTGTAAATGTTTTATTCTTTTATTCATGCTGCCTTATACTCCCTCAGTTTTTCTGCCATAATATTGTATACCCTTTGTTTCAATAAGTTTATATCGTCCATAGTCAGCCCCTGCACATCAACTTCCTCCAAAAAAACTGAACGATTAATCCCGGGAGTAAGCGTAAACAATTTTCCATAAGGCATCCGGCTGTAAGCATCAAGAAACAATACAGGTTTGATATTAGTTTGGGTTTCTATTGCAATCCTGAATGCACCATCATAAAAAGATTTGAGGGGATTGCCCGTTTCGTTGAATGTGCCTTCCGGGAATAATAATATAGAAATATTTTTTCCGAGTATAGCTTTTAATTTTTCTACACTCTTTGTTCTGTCCTCAGCATTTTCCCGGTCAACTGTTACAATTGCATTTTTATATATAAATCCAAAAACAGGAACATTGGCTATCTCCTTTTTTCCCAATGGGCGAACAGGCTGGCGATAGGTCTTCACAATTACAGCAGCATCAAAATAAGTAAGATGATTGCTCACAAAAATATAAGGCTTATTTCTCGGGTGCGGTACTTCGTAAATATTCCGGTGATGAATACCCACTAACGGAAACCATATATCACCCCATAACATACAGAGGCGATAAATCAAATTTCCGCTACGAACAGAGTCCAGGAAAGACGCCAGTATTACAAAAGGAAAAATAATGAGCATAAGTGCAACAAACAGCAGCATGGCATATATATTATATATCCAAAGCAGTGGGGTGGTCAATATTTTTATAGCCTTACTGATCATGTTAAAGTAAAAAGTTGTGTATTCAATATTATCAGAAAATTATCTGCAATCGCATTGCCATTCTGTATCGAGGTCAATACATGTGATCACCACCATTCCCCGATTGGAGGGAGCAAAAATAACTCTTACCTGCTGATTATCGTGAGTAGTTCCTTCCAATGCAAATTTGGGATCAGGCTTTGCATCAGGCTCACTTTTGTCAGTATTTATTTTACCATTGTGAAGTATCTCCCTGATTTCTGATTCATCTATATGCCGGCATGCCATACGGCATTTTGCATGCCTGGTAAAAATCAGCGGACCCAGGTTGCGGTCAAACCTGGTACGAATATTATTATTATCCTGATACTGGCTGAGAAAAAATAATCCTACTGCCAGCAGAATTAAAATAAAAAGAATGCCGGTAATACCCTTCCTTTTCATAAAAATATTAAACAGGTGAAAGCATTTCGGCTAACGCCATCAGTTCGGTATGTTTATACCGGTTGGCATCATCGTTATTAAAACATTTTGCAAACTCTTCCAGTAAAAAACGAATAATGTTGTTGTTGGACATGGGTTTGAAATAAGATGCAGCAATGGGAACAGAAATTTTTTTGAAATAATTTTCTACATCCTTGTGTGTATATGCCTGACCGTTCACCGGATCAATATAAAAATGAATGCCATTATAAGTATCCTCTTTGCGGGTATTAAAGTATTCATAAGTAGTGTCAAAATATGCCAGCAGATATTGCCGCGGTATTTTGATCACTTTAACTGGTAAATCGAGCATTTGACAAAGTATCTGGTAGAGTATCCCGTTTATGATTGCATTACCCCTTTTCGTTTCAACTACTTTATTAATCAGAAATTCTTCAGGATGCTGATAAGAGATTTCCACACTCTTATATTTATGATAGGTATAAAAAATACGGTTAATAATATTAACCTGTTCCAGTACCGTCAGATAACTGTTCAATTCCAGCCATATATTACGTCTTATCTTTTCAATTTCCTGGATTACGGTATTATTAATCAGATCGGGATATTGATATCGCGACACCAGTAACGCCCCGGTAAGAAGATCGTGATCTTTTGATTTCTCAAAGTTGGAAAACTCTTCCTGCAAATCCTGGTAATGCAACCTGTGAATTAGTAATTCTATTTTTTCCTGTATCCCTTCGTCAGGTGTATTCTCCCAAAGTTGTTCAAGATTTGGAATAATATTTTTTCCATAGCTTACAATCCTGTTACTCACCGTTTCAAATACATCTTTGTCCGGATCGTCAATGAGATTCATTAAGGCTGATATTTCCCGGGTTTCTTCCATTTGGGACCAAGTTATTTATAAGACGAATGAAAAATCTTTTTATTGCTGTTACCATATATTCAGAAAATAAATATCGCTGGCTACTCTGATATTTCAGTATTTTTTTTTCCACATCAGTGGAAAGCGGTGAAGACCAATAATACTTTATATGGATCCTTGTTCTTTTACTGCAGGATAGTTTTTGAAAACAATGGTACGCTTCGCAAAACAGAGAGAATAATTTTTGCATCCGGGAGTTACACTCCGTTATTCCCATTCGTGCATTTGTGGCGGCACTCTATAAATGTAAAGGCTATTTGAGGTAATGTACTGAAAAATAGTTGGTGATTTTTTGATTAAAAACCCCTTTATTGCATTTATCAACTGAAAGAGGAAGTAGGCTCTGCTGGAGAGCAACCTGCCAGCAATTAGGTTGATGCTATTACGATAAAA
>JBDHYJ010000130.1:0-7569 GCA_039811345.1 Chitinophagaceae bacterium | reverse complement strand
TGCTGTTCGAAGTCTCCGACTTCGAACTCAATATGTTCTCACAAGACGTTGTCTTGAAAATCAATATCCGGTTTTCTGTTATCCAATTATTTTTCTATTTGTCGGGATCTCACGCTTCCTACTTCTGTTGCACCGGGGTCTTCATTCAAAGCTTTTGCAGGTAGCCAAGAAAACCCCGATGCTAAAATAGCTTCCCTGGTTCGTTGGGGTCTCATTCTTAGAACAGACGTCATGCTATAAAGTACCCATCTCGACAGTAAACCAACTGAAAGTTTCAGATAAAAAGTAATTTTTATAAACAGTTTGATCAGGCAGGTGTCTTAAGCTCAATGAAGCCTTATACGGTTGCAATGATTTTAAGGATTTTAGTCTACTTTTGAGATGGCACAGTTTTCTATTTTAGTAGATGGACCCAATCCACACACATACTGATATTGTTGCCTCTCTGAAAGATGGGCAACCACAGGCGCTTGATGAGTTGTTTAATCAATATTACCGGGCACTTGTTTATTTTGCATTACGCATCATTAAGAACCACGAAGAAGCTGAAGATATTGTCATCGAAAGTTTTTCCAAACTGTGGAACAACAGAGAAAGAATGGAAAGCCTCCAGAATATAAAAGGTTTCCTTTACCTCACTACCCGGAATGCCTGCATTAACGAACTAAGATCCCGCAAAAAAATACATAACTTAAAGGAAGAACTTCACGCTTTAATAGATCCGGTGTTACCCGACATTGCATTAGAAACACTCCGCGCAGAAACACTCCGTTATATTTATGAGGAAATGGAAAAACTACCTCAACAATGCATGAACGTATTTAAACTGAGTGTAATCAAGGGGCTAAAAAGTAAGGATATAGCTCATCAACTGAATATTTCCGTTTCTAATGTAACATCTCAAAAATCCCGCGCCATCCGGCTATTGCGAACAGCGCTGGTGAGAAAATTAATTCATATTATTATAACAATCATATAATCAGGCTGCACCCCTTTACTCTTATCCGGCTTTAGGTTACTTTCAAAAAAATTGCTTTTTCTTTTTGACAAAATGGTTGGTTCATTGTCTTAAATAATGAAGGGTATTGATTAAGAGTAATGGTAATATTTATTTTTTCAACAATTATATTCAATGAAGCCAGATCATAACTCCGGTATTGAAACGCTTATTATTAAATATCTGAAAGGTGAACTGACAATGCAGGAGAGTGTATGGCTAAATGCCTGGAGGCAGGAGTCGCCTGAGCATGAACAACTGTTTGCTGAGTTGACAGATGATACTCAACTAACTCAGGAGTTTAATGTCTTTTCTAAAATTGATAAGGAAAAAGGTATGCAGAAATTGCGGTTAACTACCGGAAATGAAAGGGAGCTTCAATCTGCACATCGACGTAAACTGTACTGGAGTGTTGCAGCATCAATTATTTTTCTTATCAGCGGTTATTGGGTATACAAGGTACAGACCAGGCATTCTGAAAAAGTAACAAAGGTGGCTGCAGTGGCTGATGTATCCGCTCCGGTTACCAGCAAGGCCGTGATTACTTTGGCTAACGGCCAAAAAATAGTTTTAGATAATGCCCAGACCGGTGTAATGGCAATCCAGGGACAGGTGCATCTGCAGAAATCTACCGATGGAGAAATTATATATAATGCAACAGGAAATGAAACCGGGAATACCCCTTCTTACAATACTCTGGAAAATCCGCGGGGAAGCAAAATCGTACATATTACACTCGCTGATGGAACAAAAATATGGTTGAACTCGGAAAGCACACTAAGATACCCTACCTATTTTTCAGGTACAGACCGAAAAGTGCAGATAACAGGAGAAGCCTATTTTGAAGTGGCACATGACAGCAAACATCCCTTTATAGTGTTGAAAGGAAACACCGAAGTAACGGTATTGGGTACCCGGTTTAACATCAATAGTTATAAGGAAGAACCCGCTGTAAAAATAACATTGCTGGAAGGGAAAGTATCGGTGAAACATAACAAGGAATCTGCTTTGCTGATACCGGGACAACAGGCAGCAATAAACCGCAGTAATGAAAAAATAACTGTTTCAGACGATATTGATACAGAAGATGCTATTGCCTGGCTTAACGGGCAGTTTGTATTAGACGGTACACAATTGACAAGCCTGATGGATCAGATAGGCCGATGGTACAATGTAGAGGTGGTTTACAAAAGCAAAATAACAAATAAAGCATTTGGAGGTATAATAGATAAAAGTGTCCCACTGTCAAGAATGATTGAGGCACTTAGAGAAAATGATGTTAACTGCCATATTGAAGGTGATAAAATTATTATTGGAAACTAAAATAGAAATTTCATAAAAACCTGGTAATAAAAAAACCAGATTCCGTTCGTACCGGAATCCGGCGGGAATTGAGCCAGGTAAAAACAATCATCCGAACTGTTTATTCTTTAACTCAAAACTGTATAAAGGTATGCAAATTTTATCTTTTAATCTTCCGTTGTCACTATGGAAGATTCTTATCAAAACACTGTTAATTATGAAGTTGACGGTTATTCTGCTTTTTGCAACTTATTTGCAGGTTAATGCAAATGTCTACTCGCAACAGATCAACCTTACTGTAAAAAACAGTTCACTGAAGCACGTTTTTAGTGAAATTAAAAAACAAACAGGCTATTCATTCCTGTGGGAAGAAGGAATTCTGAGGAAAACAAAGCCAGTGACATTTTCTGTAAAAAATGCAAGCATTGAAGAGGTGATGAATGAGTGTTTACTAAATCAATATTTAACCTATACCATTGATGAACGATTGATTGTAGTGAAGGCCGCAGCATCAAAAAACACCGATACAAGTCTTGTGACACCACCTCCGGCTGAAATCGCTTTGACAGGTAAAGTAACCAATGCAAACAAAGAACCTTTGGAAGGAGTGAGTGTTTTGGTAAAAGGTACCCAAAACGGAACTACTACAGATGTCAATGGCAGGTTTCAGATATCAGTACCATCTGCAAATAACCTGGAATTGATTTTCTCATTTGTAGGATACCAGACTAAGTCTGTAAGAGTTGGCAATCAAACTGTGTTTGACATTACTTTGGAACCTGCTGTTGCCGATTTGACAGATGTAGTGGTGGTGGGATATGGGCGTAATTCAAAAAAGACATTATCAAGCGCTATCACTTCCATAAAACCTGATGATCTAAATCGTACGGTTACGGGTGATATTGGCCAACTCCTGCAAGGCAAAGTACCTGGTTTGAATATTACTACCAGTGGTGACCCTAACGCTCCCGCTGCTGTAGTGATGCGTGGTGCCTCTACTATTAATAGTCCACAGGGGCCCTTTTATGTTATTGATGGTATACCAGGCGCCGATATAGCAACAATAGCCCCTTCAGACATCGCTTCAATTGATATACTGAAAGACGCTGCAGCAACCGCCATCTATGGTAATAAAGCGTCAAATGGTGTTATTATCGTTACCACCAAAAAGGGTAAAGCCGGTAAAGCTCAAGCCTCCTACGAAGGATATATAGGGATTGAAAAAGTGTCGGGGTCATTAGCTGTAATGAACCCAGATCAGATAAAAGCTTATGTAAATAAAAACGGCAACTCCATATTGCCATCAGATGATCTGGGTGCAAATACAGATTGGATGAAGGCAATTGAAAGAAATCAGGCAATATCTCAAAATCATAATATCTCTTTTAGCGGTGGTAATGAGAGAAGCACTTATAGCGCAAGTCTTAACTATCTTAACAAAGAAGGTATTTTACTGAATAGTAGTTTACGCAGGGTAATTGCCAGGCTAAATCTTGAACAGAAAGTACTGAAAGATCATGTAAAACTCGGTCTGAATATAACTAACTCAAACAGCAAGGCTAATAATACACCGTTGCGGAATGTGGTATTACAACAGGCGGCAAAACACCTGCCAGTTTCACCGGTATATAACGATGATGGCACTTATTTTGAAAACTTCAACACACCCGGATATTTCAACCCGGTATCGTTAATCAATAATGCGGAAGATCAAACCAAATACAATACACTATTAGGAAATTTTACTGTTGAAGCACAACTGCCCTGGGGTTTTAAATACAACCTTAATGCTGCCTATCAGAGAAATTCTTCACTGCATGGCGAGTATTACAACAGCTATTATTCCAATAATTATAAATCCGGGTTTTATAGCAACCCTGACCCTGGGTTCACTAATAAAGGGCTTGTTACATTTGGTCAGAACGGCGCTGCCTACAGAAGTGCATATGAAAACAATTCTACAACAATAGAATCTTATTTAACCTGGGACAAGATTTTGGGTAATCATTCCATCAATGCCGTATTGGGGTATTCATGGCAGGAGAATAATTCAGGAAATGGGCTACAGGCAAGCAATACTAATTTTGTATCAGACTATACCAGTTATTACAACCTTGGGTTGGGAAACTATCAGTCGGTAAGCGGCTACACCGTAAACTTCGGAGGTACAGTTTATCAAACTACAAAATTCATTTCAGACTTCTTCAGACTTAATTATGCCTTTGCCAATAAATACCTGCTTCAGGCTTCTATAAGGCGGGATGGGAGCTCTGTGTTTGGAACCAACAATCAATGGGGCTATTTCCCTGCCTTTAGTTTGGGCTGGAGAATTGATCAGGAAAATTTTATGGATAATGTTTCATTCATCAGCGACCTGAAACTCAGGTTAAGTTATGGGCAAACAGGTAATGCTTTTGGATTTGGCGCTTACACCGCAAAACAATTATTCAGCAGCTTTGGCACCTACTATAACAACGGAGTTTATGAAACAGCCATCGGTGTAACTCAAGGTTCAAATCCTGACCTGAAATGGGAAGTAACTTCTACCAGTAACCTTGGGCTTGATTTTGGATTGTTTAACGGAAAAGTTTCCGGTTCACTGGACCTTTACGAAAAGATAACCACCAACATGATATTTGCTTATACGGTAAGCAGTACCATCGTACCAGGTGGTTTTGTATGGGGCAATGGCGGAAAGGTTCGCAACAGAGGTATTGAGCTGAGCCTGGCGGCAACACCGGTAAAAACTAAAAACTTTTCTTGGAATACAGGTGTCAACCTTGCATCCAACAGAAATCTGATATTAGATATGACCGGCCCTGCCAAGTATGGTGTGAATTCAGATTCTATTCGCTACACTCAGCCAGATGGGCCTGGTCAGACAAACAGTACTTTGCAAATTCTTAAAGTAGGTCACCCGATAGGCGAGTTTTTTACACTCAATTACCAGGGTAAAGACAAAGACGGAAACTCTCAGTTTATTGCTGCCGATGGTAGTTTAACTACTTCTCCCTCTATCGGTAAAGATTATTTTTATGCCGGTAGCCCCCATCCCACTCTATTACTGGGATGGAACAATACACTGAGCTATAAAAATTTTTCACTTAACTTTTTTTTCAGAGGAGCTTTTGGAAACAAAATATTTAATGTTACCAGAACTGACTTGTCTTACGTTGTAAATGCAACAGTGAACAACATTAGTGCTTATGCCGGAGACGACTTGATGACAGATGCAAAAAACAATGCATACTCTACCCGGTATATAGAAAATGGAAATTATTTGAGACTGGATAATGCTACCATCAGTTACCGGCTTCCTTTGAAAAATAAAGCATACATCAATAACCTGGGATTCTATGTAACTGCAAATAATTTATTTGTTATAACAAATTATTCCGGAATCGATCCTGAGATTAACCAGGGTGGCGTAGGACTGGGAGTAGACGCCAGCAATTTCTATCCTAAGACACGTACACTTGTGTTTGGTGTAAATGTAGGTTTCTGATAAAAATTAAAGGTTCACTAATCAAAACAATTAAAATGAAAAATATTTTTAAATATATACTGCCAGTTTTATTTCTGATGGCAATTAGCGCCTGTCATAAAATTGATGTTACCCCAAAATCATTATATACGGCAGATGTTTTTCCGCAAACAGAAGAACAGTTCCAGGCGCTTATCGGACCTGTCTATACCAGCTTACGTGGACATTTTGCATTGACTTATTTTTTTATGACAGAGTGTTCCACAGATGAAGCGATACTTCCTGCCCGTGGTGGCAACTGGTATGATGGTGCCAGTTATGAAAGGTTACACCGGCATACCTGGACACCTGACCACAACTGGGTAACAACTGCCTGGAATGATGCAACCGGACTGATAGGTACCTGCAACCAAACCCTGTACATCTTAAAAAATGCTCCTGAGGGTAGTGCAAAAAATACAAGTCTGGCTGAGGTAAGAACGATGCGTGCCTATGCATATTGGGAACTGATGGATTTTTACGGAGGTGTACCTTTAGATACGGTTTATCCCAGTCCGGGATTACAAGCCCGGGCAAGCCGTCAGGAAGTATTCGATTTTGTTGAATCTGAATTAAAATCTGTATTGCCTTTTTTGAAAACAGATGTAGATGCTTCCACCTATGGGAAACCAACGCAATACTTTGCTTATGCACTGTTAGCTAAGTTGTATCTTAATGCAAAAGTATATACCGGTACCGACAGATACGATGATTGTATCGCTGCTTGCGATGCAATAATTAGTTCTGGTAAATATGCTGTTCAACCACGTAGTTCTTATCTTCAAATGTTCAACCCCGATAATGGACCTTCAACACAGTCAGAATTCATTTTTGCAATACCTTATGATCCTTCTACTTCAAGCGGATATTTATTCTATGGCCGCTACGATTTGAACCGGAATTTAGGAATGAAATATGGTTACTCCGGAGCCACTATGGGATCTAATGTTGATCCTGTTGTTAATCAGACTTCTGGCAATGGCCTTGTGAACAGTAAACCGAGTGGGCCAAGATCTACGTTGTCTTCCTTTCTGAATTATTTTTTGGCCGATGAAAATGATATCAGGTTAAAACAATGGCTGTATGGACCTCAATACTGGAATACCGGTAATCCCATTATGGTTAAAACCACCAACCTTGGATATAATCAATTCTATTCCGGCTCTGATGGTAGTGCCACCTATATCTATCCGTTAAATATAGATACCGCTATTCAGTTAAGACAAAATGAAACTTTATTCGATTGCGGTAATGATGAGATTTCTTGGAACCAGGGAGCCAGGAATATTAAGTTCTTCCCTGATAAAAGCTCAACAACAAGGAACCAGAATAACGATGCGCCTGTATCGCGTTATTCTGATATTTTACTTATGAAAGCTGAAGCTATTTTAAGAGGCGGCAACCCTACACTTAGTCAAACTGCATTGTCATTGGTGAATATGGTCAGAGATAACAGATCCACATCTCCGCAATGGACTACTGTTAATTTAGAAGAATTGTATGAAGAAAGGTGCCGTGAATTTGCATGGGAATGTTTACACAGAAACGATATGATCCGGTTTGATAAATATGAAAATATATATGGTTTCAAAACAAATACGGATACCTATCGGAGATTATTCCCAATCCCTACTGCAGCAATAACTGCAAATCCTAAACTTGAGCAAAATTCAGGGTATTAATATTTATTAGTATCCTCCTGATGCTTAAACCGCCGGGTTCATTTGCAATAATAAATTTGCAGATG
>JBDHYJ010000129.1:0-7605 GCA_039811345.1 Chitinophagaceae bacterium | reverse complement strand
TCTTCATTCGCAGTTATGCTGAATGTTTCACCATCTCGGTTGAACATGGCAAAATGATCCTGAGGAACAATTTCCTTATCGTTCACTTTTACACTGCCTTCTATCACCAGTATTGCTGTGGTATAATTTTGAGGGAATGTAAAAATATTTGTTGCTCCCTTTTTTAATTTAGCATTAAACAGATGTACCGGTGAAAAAGTAGAAGCGCTGCCTTTATACCCGTTATATTCACCTGCAATTATTTCTACCTCGCCACTGTTACCCGGCAATATTACTTTTTGCATAGCAGCATTACTCAGGTTCTGGTATTTAGGGTCGCTGTTTTTAAATTTTGCAGGAAGGTTCACCCAAAGTTGTACCATCTGAAATTCGCCCCCTTTTTTACTCCATTCTTTTTCATGAAATTCTTTGTGCAGAATTCCTTTGGCTGCAGTCATCCATTGTACATCACCCTCATTAATCACACCGCCACTGCCGGTACTGTCGCCATGTTCTACCTTGCCTTTGTAGGCTATAGTTACTGTTTCAAAACCTTTGTGCGGATGCACACCCACACCACGGGGAATTTCGCTGGGTGCGAATGTATATTTGCTGTTGTAGTCCAGCATGATAAAAGGATCCATTTCCTGCATAGTGGAAGATCCGGGAATAAAATTATGTACTCTGAACCCGTCGCCTACAAAATGCGGAGTGCCAGGTTTGCTGATTTTTGCTATTGTTTTTGTGTTCATAATATTTACCTCCTTTAATAAAATTGTGAGAGGCAAAATTATTGCACCTGCAGGGCAAGCTTATGAATCTATGTTAAGAATTGAACACCTGTAAAACAAATTATTTTTCAAGGTTTAAAAAACAGGCTCAAGGTTTTTTAAATTAGATGAATTTACTTTAATGATGGCATACTGCATCCATTCTGTCAAACCTTATCTTTGTGCCCTGATTTTCAGATAAAGTTATACTATGCGAGACAGAGAGCTGATAGTTAAAACATTTCTTACCCAGCCGGGTATATTGCCTGAATTACGGGTTGCAGGAGAAAAAGTGCTGAATAAAGAACGTCTTACTGAAGAAGACGGCGTGCTGCTTTTTGAGAAAGCAAGTCTTCCATTTGTTGGTATGCTGGCCAATCTTGTACGTGAAAGATTGCATGGCGATACAACCTATTTCAATCGCAATTTTCATATAGAGCCAACGAATGTATGTGTGTTTAGCTGTAAGTTTTGTTCCTACTCCAGGCTATATGCTAAAAAGGAAGAAGGCTGGGAACTAAGTATAGAACAGATGATGCATATCGTGCGCAGCTATGATGGTAAACCGGTAACAGAAGTACATATTGTTGGTGGGGTGCATCCAAAAATGACAATGCAGTTTTTTATGGACCTGATGCGACAAATCAAATCGCATCGCCCGGATTTGCACATAAAAGGATATACGCCTGTAGAATTGGACTATATGTTTCGTAAAGCAAAACTGAGTCCGGAAGAAGGAATGAAACAAATGCATGAAGCGGGGCTTGACTCGCTCCCCGGAGGTGGAGCAGAAATTTTTCATCCTGAGATACGCAACCGGATATGTGCCGATAAAGTGGATGCCGAAGGTTGGTTGCGTATACATGAAGCAGCGCATAACCTCGGCATGCACAGCAATGCCACTATACTATATGGCCATATCGAAAACTATTGGCACAGGATTGACCACATGAAGCGGCTGCGTGACCTGCAGGATAAAACAGGTGGCTTCAATACTTTCATACCGCTGAAGTTTCGCAATCATGACAATGAGATGAGCAACGTGCCGGAATCTTCGGTAATTGAGGATATGAAGATGTATGCCGTAGCCCGTTTGTTTATGGATAATTTTCCGCACCTCAAAGCCTACTGGCCTATGCTGGGCAGGCAAAATGCACAGCTTACATTATCGTTTGGGGTAAATGATATTGACGGCACCATTGATGATACTACTAAGATATATTCAATGGCAGGAAGCGAGGAGCAAAATCCTGCAATGAGTACTGCTGAACTTGTTGCCCTGATAAAACAAGTAAACAGAAAGCCGGTGGAAAGAGATACCCTCTACAATGTGATAAAAGATTATTCGGATACATCTAAAGATACTGAAGCCGCTATCGAAGCTATAAGTTAATCAATAGGGGTGATGCTCCCACTGCCATGGATAACCGAAGAAACAGTGCCGCCACCCAGGTACTTTATACTACCACTGCCATTAATAGTGCAGTTCAGGTTTACACTGGCAAACACTTTAATATCACCACTGCCTGTTGTTTTTGCTTTTGCATTTTCGGCCTTTAAATCCGCAGCATCAATATCACCGCTGCCCATGGAGTTGCAGGTTATATCTTTGGTATTTCCTGAAAGATAAATATCGCCTGAGCCGGTGGTTTTAACTTCTACTTTGGGGGCGTCAACTTCCAGTTTAATATTGCCTGAACCCATAACTCCAATTTCCATCTTGTCTTCGTTTGTAAACTTGCCTTCACCGGTTATATCGCCAGAACCGAATACCTCAACTTCTTTTAGTGATGCAGTGGTGATATATATATTAAGGTCGTCATTAGTATTAATGCTGACATCGTTTTTGTATTTAATCACCAGGTTGCCATCATTGATATAAGTTTCTACATAAGGTATAATATTTTCTTCACCTTTTATCTCAACCGTTTGCTTGTCGCCGGCTTTTACATCAATGTTCATAGACCCCATCAGCTTAATGCCGGTGAAAGCTTCGATATTTCTTGATTCAGAAACCACTTTACCATTACCGTTGATGGTTTCAGTGTTACAGGAAAAAGAAAATACAGCTATTGCGCATAATAGAAATAAAGTTCTCATGAGAATATTTTTGGATAACAAACGTACAGAAAAATCTGATTGAGGGGGAAGAAAAAGGGTGAACGGTGTAAGGGGTAAGGGGTAATGTTTAGGGTTTAATGTTTAGGGTTTAGGGTTTTACTTGCTCTCTAAGCTTTTTATAAAAGCAATGATATCTTTTTTTTCTGTCTCAGTGAGATGAAGGGGTTCTGTTAGGAGTGTTTGATTTGGAAGATTAATTCCAATACCGGCGCCTCCGCCTTTATCATAAAATTCCATCACCTGTTCTAAAGTTTGATATGCGCCATTGTGCATATAAGGTGCTGTTTTATTGATATTACGTAGGGTTGGGATCTTAAAAGCATATTTATAGGAGTCAACGCCGATCACATTATAATATCCCGGGTCGGAATCGAGTGTGGAATCTGTGGCAGAGACAGGCACCCCAAGCACTTCTGTTTCGCTCATTACATATTTAGGTGGAGTGATTCCATTAAACAAGGGTATGAAATGGCAGGTAGCACATTTAGCTTTACCCATAAATAAATTAAACCCATTCAATTCCTGCTTTGACAATGCTTTTTCATTACCCCGCATATACTCATCAAACCTGCTATTGAGTTTGGTTAGACTGCGTACATAAGATGCAAGCGCATTCTTCACTTCATCTGCACTGATTTTATTTCCTGTTTTTGAAGGGAAAACTTTATTGAATAAGTACCTGTATGTTTTATCTGCTGCAACATATTTTATAATTGCATCCATCGAACCATCCATCTCCATCTTGTTATTGATTACATCATTTACCTGGTCTTCCAAAGTCAGTGCACGCATATCGTAAAAATAATTTGACTGCAGTGCGGCGATGAGTAAAGTGGGTACATTTCTTTTCAGCAATTTTGCAGGATCATGAATATCCGTATTTTTTGCCAGGCCGTCAGTAAATGCTATATCGGGCCTGTGGCAGGATGCACAGCTTCTTGTACCGGTGCCTGAAAGTGATGCATCATAAAAAAGTTTTTCGCCTAACTCCACTTTTGCGGCTGTGATATGAAATGCAGGACCGGGCGTAAATGCATTCACATTGAATGCATCCTTATCAAACATTGTGCCCGCATCCTGGCCAAGCATACGGTTGTACATAATTTTGGGTCCAGGTAAGGTTCTTTGCAATTGTGCTATACCGTTACTGATTTTATTTGCGAAACGGGTAATAAATTCCGCTCTGTCAAAAGATTCAAACTCAGGATGATGATGCAGGTAACCGATGGCAGTATCCATTTCCTCTAATAAAAATGTTTTGCTGGTTTTGCCGGTATAATAAGAAAGCATATCACGCAGGCTTTGTAATGATGTGGCTGATTCTTGCATACTGTTCAGTGAAAGCCCGTTATCATATCCGGTAATTCCCAAAGCGATTATCCTGAATACTTCTAACCTGGCAGCATCGAGTATCCGCCAGTCTGCAAGCTGTTGATTTGTGAAATAAGCAAGGAGGTAATTGGTATTTGTTATTAAATGCCCAACATCGCGGATCAATTTTTCTTTAACTGCAGTATCATACACGGGATAGATCAATTGTTCTATTACCTGCAATCCCATAGGATCAATGGCACGGGCTATGGTAGAATCTAATAAGTCGGCATTTTCAATCTCCTGTACCGGAGGACCGTTTAATCTTTCAGTAAGTTCGCCGGCAAAATATGCTGCAGCCCATTCAAATTCTTTGAATAACAGTCTTGATTTTAAAAAAACCTGACGGATATTTTGTGTATCCACCTGCTCTTTGCTAACCTCTGCAGAAAAAGTATCTCTTATATAAGAGCGGAAAGCTGTTATCTGACCAAGAATTTTTTTCTGAATTTTTTGTTCCCGATGATTCGTTTGTGTTTGTGCTGAGTGATGATTCGTAGTAAAGGAGGTGAAGCTTACAATAAGTATCGCCGTAAACAAAAATACCGCTACTGCAATCAACTTAAGCATAACATATTACTCCCTGGTCAACAGTGATTATTTAAATATCAGGGCATTCCTGAATGGATTGGCGTTTTTATCCCGATCTGCCAATGGTTCTATTCCCCATCTGCGTTCAATAAAAGAAAGAATGCTCACAGTTTCATATTGGGTATGATCTACATTTCCTTTTTTGGCAAAAGGTCCGATAATAATAGCAGGGATACGGCTACCGGGGCCCCATCTGTCAATTACCGGTGGAACAACATGATCAAAGAATCCGCCAAACTCATCGTAGGTCAGAATGACCAATGCATCTTTTGCATTAGGTCCTTCCAAAACTGCATTGATCAGTTTTACTGCCAATTGTTCAGAAGAATATACATCAGATCCGCCCGGATGTTCATCATTACCTCCACCCGGTTTCACAAACGAAACGCTGGGAAGTGTTCCATCATGTGCTGCTTTTAAAAAATCATTTTGATCCTGCAGATGCTTTCTGCCTTCTGTTCCCTCCACATAGTTTTTGAAATACAGAAAAGGCTCATGGTTATATGCAAAATTATTTTTTCTGCCGGCCACTGCATCGTCCCAACCCTCAGAATACCATGCCCAGGATATACCTTTTTCGCTTAGCCTGTCACCGATTGTCGGCATCGTTTGAGCGGGCAGCAACTGTGAAGTGTCTGATTTTGGAGGATAAGGTTTGTTTCGTGATAAAATATGATTGACAACATAACCATCAGAAGTAACAATACCATCTTTAATCATTTTGCCGTCAGCATCCACATTCGCAATCATTGATGCCGGAGCATTGTGCCAGACCGGCACCGCAGCAGAAATTAAAAATACATGATTGAAATAGGAGCCGCCAAAAACACTCTGAAAAAAATTGTCGCAGAGTGTATATTTTTTTGCTATGGGATATAAGGGCAGTTTTTTGGTGTTGTAATAACCCATTGCAAGTCCTTTGGAATCGTTATACAACGCAAACTTATCCATCTTTCCGCTGTCAATCTGCATTTGGTTATGAAAAAAACGATGGGTAACATCAGGTGTTTTTTTGTCGGAAGGAACATATTGGTCAATGTTAAATAGCTTATTTGGCAGGTTGGTAGGAAAAGAATTGTTTCTCGGGATTTCAGGCAGATACTGATATGGTTTTCCTTCTGCATCAACCTGTAAAAAATTTCCTGCTTTGACATTTTTAATTCCGTTTGCCCCTTTAAACCCACCATAGAGGTTATCGAAGCTGTGGTTTTCCATATACACCACTACCAGGTGATTAATTTGCCGGATTCCGTCATCAAATGAAACTTCCTGGTGCTGCACTTTTTTGCTGGTTGAGCAACTGCTGATCCCCAGGATAATAAACAACATATAGCAAATTCGTTGAAGAGACATTTTGTTATCTTTTTTAGAGGTTTTATGATAAATTAAGGATGTTTCAATTTTAGCGTATTAAAAATGTTTATTACAACTTATCGCTTTCGTTAAGATGTATTCCGGCTATTTGCAAGTAAATGATATACGTTGAAACAAATTGTTAACCGTTTGAAAAGATAGTTATGAATAATGATGTGGATACAATTTGCCGGAAAGGTCAGTGTAGGGCAGCTTCAACAGAAGGATATACGAACTGAAATCCTGTTTCTCTAAGTTTCTTACAGCTTACTGTAGTGCTTTTTAATACTTCGGCACTAAGCTCACCTACAATCATCTTTAAAATAAAAGATGGTACATGAGCTGTGATGAAAAATGATCCTTTAATTTTTTGGGCAATTGCTAATGTCAGCGATTTATTGTCTACCGGCATTGGCGCTACCGCATTATACACACCGTTTAGTTTTTCATTTTCTAAAGCATAAATATAGATGCGGCAGATATCATCAATATGCACCCAACTCATAATTTGTTTTCCGCTGCCCAGAATAGCAGCAATACCAAATCTCACCGGTTTTGCAAATTCCTTCAATGCACCACCTGCATTGCTGAGTACAATGCCGGTTCTGAGTATTACCAGTCGTTTGCCTGTATCTTTCACAGGTTGTATACTTTCTTCCCAGGCTTTGCAGGTATTGCCCATGAAATCCGGAGCAGGTGGATTATCCTCTGTAAACTTATTTTCTGTGTTAGCCGCATTATCCGCTCCATACCAGCCAATACCGGAAGCGTTGATTACAGCCTTCACTTTGTTGCTATGTTGTTGTAATGCTTTTACAATAGTGCTGCAGCTTTGTACACGGCTTTCAGTAATTTCTCTTTTTCTTTTAGCAGTCCATCTTTTGCCGGCTATTCCTGCACCTGCAAGGTTGATAATAAAATCAGCCTTTGAAACGACAGCGGCATCAATAACTTCTTTTGCAGGGTTCCAAATAGAATAAGAAGGGTTGACTGAATTATTGTTACGGTTTTTTTGAGCAGAACGGGTTGCAATAATTACTTCATAACCTTTTTCGATAAGCATAGTAGTGAGTCTTTGTCCAATTAAACCAGACCCACCGCATATAAGTACAAGGGGCATACGAATTTTTGTTTGACAATATTACGTATGTATTTGCTTTCTGAAAAGAGAAGCATTTATTTTTAATAAGTGAAGGGAAAAAAGAATATAGAGTGAGAGGTGAAAGCCAACAAACACAAAACTATAAACTTAAAACTCACCAATTCCGTGAGAGATATTCAAGTCAGGAGAGGGGTGGCGGGAGATAAAATATTATTTAACTCCCGCCATTTCCGGTCTCATATTAGTCTGGTCGTTTACCATCCAGAAAAGTATTGATGGTACTGATCTGGGTCTGGTCGTTTTCATCTTTTTTTACGG
>JBDHYJ010000128.1:0-7641 GCA_039811345.1 Chitinophagaceae bacterium | reverse complement strand
GTTTTATTTAATGGGTATGGATGAATTTGGATTTTTAACACACTATAGGGAGTAAGTGTTCCGGTGTGTGAAGACACACACCGGTAGGGGAAATATTACTTCCCATATAACTTTCATACCTTGTACTACTTTTTTAATGAATGATATATGGAAGAAAATATGAAAGTGGAAATATGGAGCGATATTATGTGCCCCTTCTGCTATATTGGTAAAAGAAGATTTGAAGAAGCGATGACCGCTTTCGAACATGCAGATAAAGTGTCTGTAATCTGGCATAGCTTTCAGCTTGACCCTGATATACAACCAGATCACGGCAAAAATTTATTCGAATACCTAAGTGAGCGAAAAGGAATATCCATAGAAGAGTCTGTTGATATGCACCGGCATGTAACTCAAATGGCAAAAGAAGCAGGACTGGTATATCATTTTGATAAAGCTATAGTAGCTAATTCCTTTGATGCCCACCGGCTTATTCAGTTTGCAAAATCTGTTGGTTTGGGAGATGAAATGGAGGAACGCCTGTTCTATGCATATTTTACCGAAGGGAAAGATTTCAGCGATTATACAGTATTGACTGAATTAGCATCAGACATCGGGCTTACCCATGACCAGGTAAACACCGCGTTGAATGAAGACTTATATGCATACAGGGTAAAGGAAGATATTGCTGAAGCTGAGTATCTTGGAATAAGGAGTGTTCCATTTTTTGTATTCAACCGTAAATATGCAGTGTCCGGTGCCCAGCCTGCAGCAACCTTTCTCCAGGCCCTGCAACAATCTTATACAGACTGGCAAAAAGATAATAAATTACAGATACTTACTTCAGAAGGATCGGCATGCACTCCGGGTGAAGAATGCAATTAAAGTAAAGTTACTGTCAGATGAATTGAGTTGCCGGATATGGTTATTGTGAAAAGAGAACCAGCTTGTTTATTTTTCAATTTAGAAAACGTATGAAATATAATTTGTTGGGAAATACTGGTTTAAAAGTATCCGAGCTTTGCCTCGGTACAATGACTTTTGGAGGAATAGAGGGCGGTATATATGCTTCAATTGGTTCATTGCGGCAGGAAGCAGTTGATAAACTCGTAAAGATTGCGGTAGATGCCGGTATTAATTTTATTGATACGGCAAATGTGTACTCAGAGGGTTTGTCGGAGGAGGTTACGGGAAAGGCTATCCGAAATATCGGATTGAAGAGAAGCGACCTTGTTATTGCCACTAAAGTGAGGGGTAAAATGGGGAATGGTCCAAACGATCAGGGACTTACCCGGAAACATATATTACAGCAGGTAGAAGAAAGCCTCCGCCGGTTGAATACAGATTATATTGATCTTTACCAGATTCACGGTTTTGATGCACTCACACCTTTGGAAGAAACGGTGGATGTATTGGATAGCCTGGTGCAGTCGGGAAAAGTGAGATATACCGGTTGCAGCAACCTTACTGCATGGCAACTGATGAAAGCTTTGTCCTATTCACATTATAATAGACGTTCAAAGTTTGTCTCCATTCAGTCATACTATACTTTAGCGGGCCGCGATCTTGAACGTGAGATCGTACCCTTGCTCAAAGATCAAAAAGTCGGACTGATGGTATGGAGTCCGCTTGCAGGTGGTATACTATCGGGGAAATACACCCGAAATGGTGAGAAAGAAGAAGGATCAAGAAGGACAACATTTGATTTCCCTCCTGTGAATAAGGAAAAGGTATATGATATTGTTGAAGTATTGCAGGAAATGGCAAGGATAAAAAACAGTAGTGTGGCACAGTTGGCACTGGCTTGGTTGCTTCATCAGCAGGTAGTTACTACCGTTATAATTGGTGCAAGAAAACCCGATCAGTTGGAAGATAATCTGAAAGCCATTGATGTGCAATTTACTGCCGATGAA
This sequence comes from Chitinophagaceae bacterium, assembly GCA_039811345.1. Lineage (GTDB taxonomy): Bacteria > Bacteroidota > Bacteroidia > Chitinophagales > Chitinophagaceae > Agriterribacter. The sequence goes on along the minus strand of JBDHYJ010000128.1, from coordinate 5,749 downwards.
TTGAAACAGCTTGATGATATCAGCAAACTGTCTCCTGAATATCCGGGTTGGATGCTCGAACGCCAGGGGGTTGACCGAAAGGCAGTAAATTAATAATTATTTCACCTCCTGCATATCTACCAGTCTTTTGTAAATTCCATTTAGTGCAAGTAATTGCTCATGAGTACCGCGTTCTGCAATTTCTCCTTTTTGCAGTACCAGTATTTCATCGGCGTGACGCACTGTTGAAAGGCGATGGGCAATTACAATTGAAGTGCGGTCTTCCATTAAATTATTAATAGCATCCTGTACCAGTCTCTCGCTTTCCGTATCAAGGGAGGAAGTGGCTTCATCTAGAATGAGTATCGGCGGATTTTTCAACACTGCCCTCGCAATGGTCAGTCTTTGCCTTTCACCGCCACTGAGTTTGGAACCGCGGTCGCCGATATTACTATTATAGCCCAGTTCTTTTTTGACAATGAATTCATGGGCATTTGCAATTTTAGCCGCATGCATTATTTCTTTTTCTGTAGCCTCCGGATGGCCAAGTGCAATATTACCTGCAATCGTATCATTGAATAGAATAGGTTCCTGGGTAACTATACTCATCAGGCTCCTTACGGATTGAAGGGAATAATCCTTGATATTTATACCGTCAATCAAAACTTCCCCGCCTGTAACATCATGAAATCTCGGCACAAGGTCTGCAAGCGTGGACTTACCAGCGCCTGATGATCCTACAAGTGCAATTGTCTTTCCTTTTTCGATAGTCAGATTTATATTATTGAGAATTACCGCATCCTCGTAAGCAAACTTTGCATTTCTGAATTCAATTTTATTTTCAAAAGAAAGAAGTTGCTTTCCATTGGGATTGTCATCTACGGTAATTTTTGTTTTTAAAATTTCTTCAATACGCACAATGGCAGATGACCCCTTCTGCATATTACTGAATGAGGTGGAAAGTGTTTTTACCGGGTTGATGATATTGTAAAACAATGCGAGGTAGCCGATAAACATAGAAGGTGTGAGCGACAGTTTGCCGCCAAGTACCAGTTGTCCGCCAAACCAGAGTATACCCACAAAAACCAGCACTCCTAAAAACTCCGACATGGGTGATGCAAGATCGCGCCGTTTTGTAATTTTATTTTTAGCTTCATATAACTCATCGTTCACTTTACCAAATCTCCCCCGTAATAGTCCCTCAATATTAAATGCTTTGATTACCCTGAGGCCATTCAGCGTTTCATCCAGTATAGAGAGCGACTCTCCGAGTTTGACAGCAGCTTCATTAGACTGGCGTTTCAGCGAACGGGATATACGCCCCAGTATGAATCCTACAATAGGAATGCAAATCAAAATGGCAATAGTGAGTTGCGGACTGATATAAAATAAGACTACAAAGTTAACCAGTATCGTGAGCGGATCGCGAATCCAGCCTTCCAGTGCACCTATCAGGGACACTTCCACTTCCGATACATCGTTAGTTATACGGCTGATGAGGTCGCCTTTTCTTCTTTCAGTAAAATAACCTATAGGGAGCCTGAGTATTTTGTCATATAATTCTGCCCTGAGTTTATGTACGATCTTATTTTTTAGAGGATTGAGAATAACATAGGAGAGGTAGAGAAAAAGATTTTTTAAAAAAATGGAAATTATAATAATAACACAAATGAAAGCCAGCGCTCCTATCGGATTGAGATCACCTACCCATAGTATCAGCAACTTGCGGATATAAATAGTAAGGGGGCTGTCCATTTTTGGCATGAGCCCGGCATTATCGCCTTTGAATATCAGGTCAAAAAAAGGCATAAGCATACCCAGAGAAACAATGGAAAAACCGATGGACAGGACTGTGGTAATAAAGTATAAAACAATTTTTCCTTTAAATGCACCCAGGTATCGAAAGATCCGCGAATATTTCTTCATTCTTTTTTATCATCAGATTGAGCGGCAAAGTAACTAAATTTACGGCCATTAAAACGGAATGAAATGCAGGAAGGAAAACGACAAAAGCAGGTAGCCGGGTTATTGTACGAAGAATTTAACGAAATCTTCCGGAAACTGGGCTTGGGAATGATGGATGGGGGAATGGTTTCTATTGCATCGGTAAAAGTTACTCCCGATTTGCTGGAAGCGAGGATATACCTGAGTTTTTTTAAAGTAGCAGACTCTAAAGCCACATTAAAGAAGATTGAAGATAAGGCCTGGGAGATCAAAAGGGAACTTACGATGCGTGTAAAACACCAGTTGCGCCGTATACCGGAACTCAAGTTTTTTGTTGATGACACCCTGGAGCATGTATTTAGGATGGAGGAATTATTTAAAAAAATCAATGAAGAAAAGAATAATGGTCATATAGCAGGTAACGGGGAATAGGCATCTGAAAGCCTTTTTTACAATCAATCAAAAAACCAGGGTATTGTATCTCAACTTTGCATGGCGCTATTTCAAAGCCAAAAAATCAACCAACGCAATTAATATTATTGCGTGGGTAAGTGTTACAGCCATAGCATTTGCTACGGCTGCACTGCTGGTATTGTGGAGTGCATTTAATGGTTTCGAAGATCTTGTTAAATCATTATATACTACGTTTTATCCCGACCTGAAAATAACAGCGTCTTCAGGGAAAACTCTTATACTCACTCCATCTCAGATACAGCAACTTAAGACTTTGGAAGGTATAAAAGCTGTTTCACTGACAGTAGAGGAAAAAGCGCTTTTGCAAAACGACGATTATACAGCTATCGTTGATCTGAAAGGTGTGGACTCCAACTATACCACAGTTACCAATATCAGTCAGAATATAGTGCGGGGTAAATATTTTACAGGAGATGTTGAAAATCCCGGTGCGGTATTAGGTGTGGGGGTTGAAAATGCGTTAGCTGTTTTAAGCGACAGAAGTATTGGTGGCTTACGTATAGTATTGCCCAAAAGGGGAGACGTAAACCTGGCTGATCCGCTTACTGCATTTAATGAAGGAACAATAATGCCTTATGGCGCCTTTGCCGTACAGGAAGAATTTGATAATAAATATGTGCTTACGAATATTGATTTTGTAAAAACCCACATGGATTTCAAAGCGAATGAATATTCTGAAGTGGAACTTGCAGTGATGCGCCAGGGAGATGAGGATGGGATTAAGAAGGAGATAAAAAATTTGCTGGGTAAAGATTATACCATCCAAACCCGGTATGAACAAAACAGCAGTCTGTATAACGTAATGCGGTTTGAGAAATATGCTATTTTCTGCATCTTTATTCTTGTCCTCATTGTAGCTGCATTCAATATGATTGGTTCGCTGAGTATGCTGGTATTGGAAAAACAGAAAGATATCCAGGTGTTGCAAGCTATGGGTGCAAACAAAAGCTGGATCAGAAAAGTTTTTCTTAGCGAAGGTATATTGCTGGCTTTTATAGGTGCCGGAGCAGGCATGATAATGGCACTGATACTTTGCTATGCACAGATAAAGTTCAAACTTGTACCAATCGAAGGCGCTTCATTCATCATCAATTATTATCCTGTAAAAATGGTGGCTTCCGATTTTCTTATAGTTTGCATTACTGTTTTCATTATAGCAATGGCAGCTTCCTGGTATCCTTCTAAAAGAGCTGCCGAACAGGCATTTGAGCTAAGAAATTAGAGAAAGTTTCTCACAGATGCCACGGATTCGCGCAGAAAAAGAATCTGTGAAAATCCGAGTAATCTGTGAGATAAAATAGTTTCTCACAGATGCCACGGATTCGCACAGAAAATAATCTGTGAGAGAAAATAACTTTTGAATCAGGAAGTTGAATACCCCCGGTTTCTATCCTTCAGACATACTGTCATGAATCAGAATTTGTACGTAATTTGTTGGTTAAACATTTTTCTGTTTCGACTTATACTGCTTAATATATGAAGATTTTATTTACATACCTGAAGCCTTTTAAGTGGCTGATAGTTTTGGTGTTGGTGTTATCTGCTACCAATACCGGCTTTTCACTTTTTGATCCTATCATTTTTGGTAAACTGGTTACCCTAAGTAATAATTACCTTAAAAATCCTGCAGAATATACTTCCTCCCGTTTTTTTACTCAGCGATATGATAGTGTACTTTGGTTATTGCTTGCTTCAATCGGGGTGGCAATGGTAAGCAGAATTGCAAAAAACTTCCAGGACTATTTTTTAAATGTAGTGATCCAGAAATTCGGTGCGAAAGTGTTTACTGACGGTTTGCAGCATGCCATGAAATTGCCCTACCAGGAATTTGAAGATCAGCGCAGCGGCGAAACACTCAGTGTACTTCAAAAAGTGAGAACAGATACAGAACGTTTCATGACTTACTTTGTAAATATACTTTTTTCAGTAATCGTAGGAATTGTATTTGTTGGTGTTTTTGCATTCAGTATTCACTGGTCACTTCCACCTATATATTTCGGTGGAATATTTTTACTGGTAATTGTTACCAATGTGTTGAGCAGAAAGGTAAAGTTTATTCAAAAAAATATTGTATCACAAACCAATGCGCTTGCCGGTGCAACTACCGAATCTCTTCGAAATATTGAACTTGTCAAGAGCCTGGGACTAACACAACAGGAGGTTAACCGCTTAAACAAAAACACATATAAAATACTCGGGCTGGAACTTACCAAAGTAAAACGCATCCGCAGTATCAGTTTTATCCAGGGAACTTTTGTGAACACCCTCCGGCAGGTAATTCTTTTCATGTTGATGTGGCTAATATTCCGGGATAAGATGGATGCCGGTCAATTAGTTACCATGCAGATATTTTCATTTTTTGTTTTCGGTCCGCTGCAGGAAATAGGAAATATCATTCTTTCGTACAGAGAAGCAGAAGCCTCTCTCATCAACTTCAAAAATTTAATGCAGAAGAAACCGGAAAAACAACCGGCAGAGCCTATACATCTCGGGGAGATCAGCAAACTTGAATTCAATAATGTTTCTTTTAAACACCAGTCTGCCCAACAAAATGCAATTGATAAAATAAGCTTTACCGCTGAGGCTGGAGAAACTATTGCATTTGTAGGACCTTCGGGCGCCGGTAAATCCACGCTGATGAAATTGCTGGTAGGGTTGTATCGTCCACAGGGTGGGAAAATTTTGTATAATGGTATAGACGAGAATTCCATTAATTATGAAGACCTGCGCAACCAGATCGGTTTTGTGACACAGGATACCCAGTTGTTTTCTGGATCTATAAAAGAAAACCTGGTGTTTGTAAATCCGGCAGCAACGGAAGCAGAAATTACAGATGCGCTAAACAAATCTTCCTGCAATAATCTTCTTGAAAGAGCTGAGAAAGGGCTTGATACCATGATAGGAGAGGGAGGACTGAAATTGTCAGGTGGAGAAAAGCAACGACTTTCCATCGCCCGTGCCTTATTAAGACAACCAAGGTTACTGATATTTGATGAAGCTACATCAGCACTTGATTCTCTTACCGAACAGGAAGTAACCAATACGATTAAGAAAGTATCATCACACAGCAACCAGATCACAATTTTAATTGCTCATCGTTTATCCACGATAATGCATGCCGACAGGATTTATGTACTTGAAAAAGGTGAAATTGAAGAGACCGGTACACATGAATCGCTGGTAGAAGAAAAAGGTTTATACTATGCCATGTGGCGCCAGCAAATAGGCGAAAGAAAAAAATCAGAAACACAACCGGTAGTTAGCGGTTAGCTGTCAGGAATTAGCTATCAGGTTTCAGGTTTTAGGGTTTCAGGTTTCGGGTTTGAGGTTTCGGGTTTCAAGTTTCGGGTTT
>JBDHYJ010000127.1:0-7864 GCA_039811345.1 Chitinophagaceae bacterium | reverse complement strand
TGAGCTTCACGGAGGCTGTTTTCGGCATTGATCAGTTCTGACAAATCAGATACACCTTCTGTATAGGATAGTTTTGCGACATTGTATAAGTCCTCCGCCAGTTTCATATTCTGTGTTTGTGCCTCAAAAACTTTTTGATTTTGATTGAGATTATTATTGGCTGTCCTGAATTGTGTCTGAATATTTTTCGCAGTATATGCTTTGTTTAATTCCAGTTGCTTTGCGGCAATTTTACTCTGGGCAACCTGGTTACGCTTTTTAAAGCCATCAAAAATCGGTATACTCAGGTTCAGGCTATAATACCCGGAAGAAAAACCTGTAGTTGCATCGCTTTTGAATAGTTTTTCAGTTTGCCATTGACGTCCGTAATTGGCAGAGAAGGACAGGGTGGGTTTGTATCCGGCTTTGATATTCTCTGTATTCAAATTTTGTAACTGGATTTGCTTGTCAAGAATATTCAAATCAGTGTTCGCATCAAGATTGAGTTGTTTGGAAACAACTATCTGTTCAGGTTCACCTGCTTCAGTTATTGCGATGGGTTGTTCCATATCAAAGTTCATTAAAAGCTTGAAATTGTCAATTGCTTTTTCATAATCATTTGCTGCATTTGAAAGCTGAGTCTTCATATTGGTGAGGTTCACTTTCAGTTGTTCAACATCAATCTTTTTGGCAATTCCTTCTTTCAATTGAAGGCTGGTGATTTCCAGTAATTTTTCTGTTCTGTCAATATTTCCGGTATATAGTTCTTTTTGTTTTTCAGCCAATTGTATTTGTATATAGAGACTGGCCATATTGTATATCAAATCTTCTTTGGATTGAAATGATTGCAATTCGTATAATCCCTGGCTTTCTTTCGCTGCCTTCAATCCGGTATTTATTGATGGGTCGTATATTTTCTGGCTAAGTTGCAGGGTACCATTATACACGAAGCGTGTACCAAATTTTACAGGAATTATTTTGCCGGGTTGCCCCAGTAAATCTCCGGGCAGTAATTGTGATGCCCGCTGAAAGTTATCTGTTCCTCCTGCACTGCCTGATAGCTGCGGTAAAGCTGATGATTTTATTTCCTTAATCTTAAACTGATTGTTTGTTTCATCTAACTGTACACTTTTTAGTTGCGGATTATTTTTTACCGCATAGTCAATTGCCTCTGTAAGTGTAAGCTTCAAAGTATCCTTTTGCTGTGCAAAAGTGAGACTGCCAAGTAAGGTGACTGTGACAATTGTTAACCAATATTTCTTCATATGTTACTATGTTTAGTTAGTTCAGTTATAACTGAACTTATATTGCAAAAAAAATTATTTGATTCTGTCTGAATATACTTTGTGCAATGCACCGAGAAATTCAGTCATTTCTTTCAGGGCTTCATTAAATTCTTTTGTTTTTTTACTGCGTTGTGCCAAAATTTTCTGATTGAGGTTCATATAGGCTTCCAATCCCGAAAAGTGTCTTGACGCAGTATCTTTCCAATTTTGAATAGGCACATAAAAATATCTTCTCCTGTCACCCAATTTAGTTTTATACTCAATTCTGTTTATTGCCAGCAGGTGATTGATTGCCTGACTTGTACCACTCTTGCTCAGCCCCAGGGTGTCCTGGATTTGATTGAAACTTAATTCAGTTTCATCAGCCACATTTAGTAAAGCAAGGATCTTAGCCATAGCCGGTTGCAAATTGGTTTGTTCCATCATTACAGCATATTGTTCAATTAACTCCACCTGTTCTTTCGTAAGTTTAATTTTTTCTGACATGGCTTTTTTGTTTGATGGAGCAAAGATAAGTAGGTTTAATTAGTTCACAAAATACTGAACAAAGTAATTTTTTAAATTTTTTGTTAATGCCGGAATGAATTTAAAAGTGATTTGTTTGTGAATCTGCTATCTGTTTCAGTTTTATTGTTCATCTTTATTGTAATAAAGAATCTGCTACCGCTTCCAAAAAAAGAAAACTGCCCCAACATATAGAGGCAGCTTCTGTTTACCCTTCTATCCTCATCCAAAAACTAAAACCTGTATTTCAAGCCAACCTGTACACCTGCAGTCATATTATAGGTGTTTGCTCTGCCTGGTATATATCCTATGTAATCCTTATCTTCTGCATTTGTAAAGTCATAATCAAATTGTAAACCTGTTTGTAAAAAAATGTTCTGACTTAATTTGAATTGTACACCTGCATTAGCCATAGCGCCAAAAGTCGCCTTCTCGAATCTATCTTTGTTTTCCACAGATCCCGTATGTTCCCCACCGGAAATTTTTGCATTAGTAAGAAAGCTAACCTGCGGTCCTATTTTTCCGAAGAGGGATACTGTTTTAGAAGGATCTGTATTATAAGAGAAATACACAGGTACTTTCACATACTCCAGTTTTTGATTTATTTCCCGACCTAAAACCTCTGATTTTTCACCCTGCAGAGAGTAAAGCACATCCAGTCCTACTCCGATATTATCCGTAAAATTATATCCTGCACCAACCCCGAAATTGGTATTGAAGGTGGCCTTCTTTTTAAGAACGCTGTTATCGTTGTCATCATTATTTTGCAGGAAACTGAATTGAGGTGTAGCTTTTACGCTTACGGAAAATCCCTGTTGAGCCATTACTGCCGAAGCACCTCCTGTCAACAATGCAATGGTCATTGCACTCATTAAAATCTTTTTCATGATCATTTAATTTATTGTATTTAATATTTTATTTGTTCTGTCAAAACCATAAAGTTTTACCGGTTAATGACAGGGCAAAACTACCCACAGCGGGTAACTGAGAGAAGGGGCCGTTATCGGCAATATTGGTTTGAAAGTCGGAACTTTGGTAATATTCTGTAAAACATGTTCAGGTTTCAGGCTCAATCTTCGGAATGGGTTAACCTAAGAACGATTTTCGCGGTATGCTTTGGGGGATAAACCTGCCATGCGTTTAAAGAACTTTCCGAAAGAAGACTGATCGCTGAAATTTAGCATATCTGATATTTCGGCAATGCTTTTGGACGTAGTCCTTAACTGGATTTTTGCAGCCTGAACAAGAAGGGCGTCTATTGTTTCTCCCGCAGTACGTTTGCTTACTTCCATTACTGTCTCTGTAAGATGTTTGGGAGTTATAAATAATGCATCAGCATAAAATTTCAATTCCCTTTGTTCACGAAAATGTTTTTTAGCCAGTGCATAAAATTGTATGGTGAGTAATTCTTTCCTGGTAAATTGTTCATTGTTCTCCAACGCATACCTGGGTGCAAGAGCAGCTAATTCAAGAATGAAAATCATGAAAATATATTTCAAAATTTCGTTTTTGTAAGGATGGTTATGGTCATCGGATTTTCTTGCTTCCATCTGATTTATCAGTTTTACCAGATTGGATGATACTGATTTCGACAATGCCCAAACCGGTTTGTGTTTGGTAGAATAATAATCTGTAACTTCCCAGAAACGATCAGGTAAATTCAATTGTGTAATAAACGCTGAAGTGTAAGCTACAATCTTTAAAACAGCATCTTCACTGATATACACACGTTCCTTGGCGACGTCTGGTGGTATAATCAACAAATCATCTCTTTTTAATTTTAATTCTTTGAGATTAATCTTTACACCTGCTTCGCCCTCTGTAAATAAAACAAAGATGAAAAAATCATTCCGTACATTACTTCTGGCAATCAAATCCTCCAGAAGGACACCTTTGGCAAAATCCAGGGTCAGGACCACAAAATTTTCTGCACTACCGGGTATTAAATTGTTATTGGATTTTTTCATATCGCTCAAAGTGTCCTCTTAATTAAGCATTAGAAAATCCAAAAGTACATTTCACTTACTTTATTACAAAGAAGGGATTGTGTCTCAAATTCCGGTTTTTTGTAGTGATTCTTAAAACTACCTTTTTAAAAATTGTAATTTAGTGAATGCGATATCCGTTGTCAATTTTGTAAACGAAGCCTATTCATTACGGATGAAAAAGGACTTAACACAGGCATCCATAGAACCTTTGCTTGATTATTTTCAAAAGATTATTCCTTTGAATAATGAAGAAAAGCGACTTGTCACGGAGCGTTTTCAGCCGCGGCTTTACCGCAAAAGGCAATACGTTTTGCAGGAAGGAAATCAATGCAACCGAATGAATTTTGTGGTGCGTGGTTGCCTTCGTTTGTACACCATAGACGAAAAAGGGAACACGCATATCCTTCAGTTTGCTGCTGAAAACTGGTGGTTAACTGATATTGGAAGTTTTTACGGGAAAAAGGAATCAAAATTAAACATTGATGCACTGGAAGATACGATGGTATTGCAAATCAGTTTTGAAAACCTGACCTTTCTCTATGACCAGGCGCCAAAATTCAACCGTATTTTCAGAGTATTGATAGAAAACAGCCATGTCGCCCTGCAAAATCGTTTATTACAAAACATCAGTTCTACTGCAGAAGAACGCTACCTGTCTTTTGTTCAAACCTATACGCATTTATATAACCGGCTCCCGCAAACACAAATTGCCGCTTATTTAGGTATTACACCGGAATTTGTAAGCCGGATAAGAAATAGCCAAATCAAAAAATCTTAAACTACATCAATACTATTTCTTGATGCAGTTCATTGGCGCAGGGCTATGTACTGATGCAACTTTGCACTATCAAATTATTAAATAATCAAAAAAGAAATAGTTATGAAAACAAATTCAAAAGTAGCCGTTATCGGTTTAGGTAACATCGGAAAAGTAGTAGCCACAAATCTTGTAAAAGGTAACCGTCCGGTAATCGTTGCCAGTAGGAAATTGGAAGATGCTAATAAATTAGCACAGGAATTAGGCAATCTCGCTACTGCTGCAGAAACGGTGGATGCTATTAAGCAGGCTGACATAGTAGTATTGTCTGTATGGTTTAGCACCATTAAGGAGTTTATGACAAAATACGCTGCTGAATTGAAAGGCAAAATCATCATTGATCCATCCAACCCAATTGCACCTGATGCTAATGGCGGATTTAAAAAAATCATTGGTGAAAAAGAATCAGCAGGAGAAATCATTGCTGCATTGGTTCCCAAAGGAGCAAAATTTGCCAAAGCATTAGGCACATTAGGAGTTGCTTCATTAAAGAGCGCAGCATTTCAAACACCGGAAAAAGCAGTACTGTTTTATGCAACAGATGATACCAGCATCAATGCAGAAGTAGAACAACTTATCCGTGATAATGGTTTTGAACCAGTAAGAGTCGGCGGTATTGACCAATCCATCCGGATAGAAGTATTTGGCGACCTGCATGAGTTTGGTGCATTAGGTAAAACTGTTACTGCAACAGAAGCAAATGGAAAGTTTTAGTAAAAGTTTTAATCGTAGTGCATTACTGGTATCAACCAGAATGCACTACTATATACTAGTTCAAAACATTTTATTATGAAAATGAATAAGGCTATTTTACCAGCAGTACTTCTACTGACTTCATATATAACTGTCAATGCCCAGATAATTAAGTTTGGAGGGAAAAAATTTGAGTTAGTAAATGTTACAGCTTCTATTAAAGATTTTAATGGACAAAAAGTTTTAAAAGTAGAACGTGATTTGCAAAAACTCCCTTTTGATATTGCAAGACTGGAATCCACCGTTGATGAACCGACATTTGTTAAACTTAAAGTTCTTGATTTTGAAAACGGAACCATTGAAGTAAAAATGTACAGCGACATTCAAAATCCCAGTCCTTTCAAAGGGGCTGCAGGATTTATTGGTGTTGCTTTCCGTATTGATGAAAATAATACTGCTTTTGAATCCATTTACTTGCGTCCAAAAGTTGGAAGATCCAGCGATCAATTGAGAAGAAACCACACCGTACAATATTACGCTTATCCTTTCCCCAAATTTGATACGCTTAGAAAAACGGCACCAGGCAAATATGAAGGAGCAGCACCTGTGGCATTAAAGGAGTGGATTACCATGCGTATAGAAGTAAATGGTGAGACGGCAGAAATGTTTATCAACAATGCCAGGTATTCTACTTTTATTGTTGATAAAATGCTGGGCAAAACCAAACATGGTGCCATTGGTCTATGGGTGGATATAGGAACGGTTGGTTATTTCAAAGATTTAAAAGTCATAAAAAAGTAACTCTGGTTTTGTAGCAGGAATAATCAATTGAAGAAATGAATAAGCTAATAAGGTAACCATTTCAAATTTTCGCAATTTGAAAAATTTCGGTCGGTGGGAACATCGAACAACAGCGGCTCTTACAGTCGTGTGTCTTCAACCGCCTGTGAAAATTTGAAATGTACCTGGTAATAAGGTTATAGACAGTTTGGACAAAACCTTATGACCTTAGTAGCAAGTGCTATTTAATGACCATAACCTTATTACATTATTTTATCATCAATTAGGTATTCATTAATTCTAACAACAGTAATGTCTATCCAAAAATATTTTCAGATGAAAAAATTAATCCTCGTAACAACAATTATTTTATTAGCAGGCATTGCAGAATTATTTGCTCAAAATATTGACACAAATAAAAATCGGTTTTTTACGACATCAGATGGTGTTAGATTGCATTATCGTGTTGAAGGCAGCGGACCCTCACTTGTAATTTTCCCCGGCTACGGACAGGCTGCATCCAGCTTCGATAAAGTTTATGCCAGGTTAAAGCAATACTTCAGGATCTATACATTAGATTACAGGTGGCTTGGAAATTCAGATAGTCCGGAATATGGAGCTCATATATCAAGATTCGCAATGGATGCAAAGGAAATGATTGACGATGCCGGTATTGATACATTTTATTTATTTGCACATTCTATGGGCAATACGGTAGCCTGGAATTATCTTTCATTGTTTGGGCAACAGCAAGTAAAAAAATATATTTTGGGAGATGAAGCGCCCTGCCTGATTACAGACCCTTCATGGACTGCTGTTGAAAAAGAAACTTATACTGGAAGCGCAACTGACAAAGATATATGGACAGCCTTCAGAATGCCATCCATTGTCGGGCAACCGAAAGCAAATAAAACCCTCAGGGATACAATGATGGAACGATTGCTGACTGAACATTTAGGTAACGACTGGCGGGATATTATTCCGACTATAAAAATACCAACGCTTATTCTCATGGGTGGTAAAAGCCATTTTGCATCACAGCTATTATGGAACTGGCTGCATGAAAGTATTAAAGACTCCAAACTTGAAATTATCAAAGAAGGTGGTCATGGATATTACAGTACCCATCCTGAGATTTTTAATAAAATAGTGAAAGAATATTTTTTAGGCGAATAAAAGGTGGAAAATTATCCCCATAGCAGGAATGGGTTTCCTAATTAAAATAATTTCTGAATAGCAAATTTTTCTATTTTCCGCAGCCATTCCTGTACTTCATTCTCTACTTCTTTTAATTTATCACCCTTCATCACAAACAAAACTCCGTCTCTTTCTATGCCACCTGTGATAGAAACACCGTCTAACACCTTACTGTTTTTACAAAGTGCTCTTACAGTCCGAAAGCCGCTTCCTACACCGTATCCCGCATTGGTGTTGAAAGGAATAACAATCTTACCACTTAAATCATATTCGTGCAAAAAACTTTTCATGGGTGGTGGCATTTGCATATCCCAGGTGGGAAATCCAATGAATACCACATCATATTGTTCAATACTGTCAATCTTTGTTTTTAATTGCGGCAGGTAACCATTTGCATTTTCATCAACCACCTGTTGAACTGTCTGTTTATAGTTTTCCGGATATGGTTTTTGTAATTCAAGCGCCACTAATTTTCCTCCAACATTGCGTTGAATAATTTCTGCAATTGTTTTAGTGTTGTTTGTTCTTGACAAATACACGATCAAAATTTTTTTATCACCCATAGTTTGAGCATTTGAGCACCCGGATGAAAAAAGCAAGGCAAGGATTGCGGAAAGTAA
>JBDHYJ010000126.1:0-8133 GCA_039811345.1 Chitinophagaceae bacterium | reverse complement strand
TGTCATTTTCAGTAGCAGGCTGGGCATGCTGATACCCTTAATTTGTTCAGGTACGGGTTTGTCATCGCGGCGGATATTTTTAGCGATATGCGCCAGGTATGCCGGACCTTGGTAGCGGTTCCATGCCGCCATCACTTCTCTTTTATGACGCACCAGGTTGAGCAGTTCGGTTCGATGTATTTTAAAAAGTTCCAGAATGCGCAGGCCTTCACGAGAAGTGCGCAGTTCTGTTTCGAGTTCGGCAAGACTTTCAGATAAGGATTTTACGGCTGACGGGTTGCCGCCTGAACGTAGTAGTACGCCTTCATTTCCAGCCACAGAGCCATGGAAACTACTGTCAAGAACCCTGATCCCCAGTACGGTTTCAATCGTTTTTATATTAGATCCGTAACCTGTGTGGTTGGCCGCTACAGTCGAGAAATTCAATAACACTACCTGGTTGTGTTCATTTACGGATACAGAACCAGAGTCGCCCTTTATAATATAGTCAATATCTCCACCGGTTGGGGTCACTTCAAATTGACCTACACGATTTATAATAATGTTGTCATAGTATTCATATTGGGTACTATGAGGTACATTGTCGTGTGTGATTTGTCCTCTTATAAGTTTTCCACTTGCACGCCCTCTTACAAATACGGTTTCCATAGGCAAGGGATTAGTGCTGCCGGCCACGGCTCCGATTTCTAAAACTTCATTTAGAAAACGCATATCCGGAATAGTATCACTATCTTGCCCATCAAGCAAAGCGATAGCCACATCAAGATTGTCTGTTCTCAACCTTCCGTCTGTAACTTTACCAATTTCATTACTGGAGCAGCAACTGCAACAACCGCTATGCGTAGGCTGTCCAACCCGGTCGCCGTCTATGGCGTCCGGACTCCCCACCATTACATGCCATGCGCTTAGTATCACTATCTTGTTATCCGAATTTCTTGTAGCGAAACACCCCAGTGTGCCTTTGCTTGAAGATGAACCACTTCCTTCAATTTGAGAACCGCCTATTAATGGTCTGTAATTTTTTGAGTCATTGGCGATTGCTGTTCCGATGGTTGGCTCTGTTATATCAGTTTTAAAGCCAAATATTTCCGGGGGTATAAGTTCGTTTTTCTTCAATACTGATTTTGCTTTCTTCTCGGTTACTGTTACTTTAAAGCATGGTACTCTTTCTATTCTCCCTTTCACTTCTTTCAATCCAACGCCTACCGCTATCACACCCGGTATTTTCATCAGGGCTTCCTCAGCCTGTTGCCGCACTTTGTTGAATTCTTTGTTGATATCAACCACTTCATCTCTTGGTATATAAGTATCTTTAGGCATATTGCTCCATATTTTGAATATTAACCCGGTCAATAATCTCCCGCAGTGAGTTGGTTTCTTTGGCCATTTTTAACACTACGGGTGCGTATTTCCCGATGCTCATTTTTAATTCAGGACTGCCATAGTCCTGCAGCACTTCCGCCATATATAATATCAGTGTTTCGAGTGATATCCCGTCTACGGATTTTATAAAATAGGTATCATCTTCAAACCCGCTGTCCACAATTGATTTCACGAATTTTGGGCCGTGGTTACGCTGCCAGCAGACCATGGTTTGCCGGTTTTTGTTGATGAGGTACATCACTTCTTCACCATGCCGGCGTACCAGCGTCAATACAGACCTGCCGGCTTCAGATACCTTAAGCCGGTCTTCGAAATATTCTATTTTGCGGATGCGTGGCATAGAAGCAAAGCGTTTCTCATTTACGATTTTTTAATAACTCTATCCTGCGTTTTATTTCAATTTGATCAATCAGGCTTACTCCTTCAAAAACATTTTCGCCAAGCAATTCCGATATTTTTTCAAATAGCTCTTTGATTATACCCGAATGCACTGTAGCTTCTTCTCTTCCATGAACCGGCTTTGATTCTGCTTCCAATAAATCAAGCAAATCAATCAGGTTATCTTTTTTTACCGAAGGTAAAATGGCATGAATAACATCTTTCTTTTGAAAAGTGTTTAATGCCCTTGTAGCTTTCATTATGGCAGGAACACCCGCCTTTTCAGCAATTTCCATGGCCACCTGCCGGATATTCGCCTGGTTGGTTATGGCTCTAAGTTTAGCAATCTGTTTTTGAATTTCTTCCTGCATATTATTGTTTTAAAATCCAATATTATCAAGTGCTATGAATGAACCATTATCCTCCCAATTTCCACCTGGTTTATTCCACATAAAATGTATTTTCCAGTTAATATTGGGTGACGCAATAAACCAGTTACGATTTAATTCTATGCGTAAAAATTCCTGGCAATGAAATCTTATTTCAACTGTATCATCATCATTACCCTCAGAATCGCTTAACCCGTCTGTCGGGAAATCCGTACCCGTTATTGTTCCAACCCCAGGTGCTGTGTAGGGGTCATTGTCTTCAGGATCTCCAGGATGTGTATCATCATTTCCAACCAATGGATTGGAAGGGTAATTGAGAAACGTAGTTCGAAAATCTATTCTTGTTGCAGGATCCCAGACTACTCCATCGGGATTGAGCACATTTTGCCTTGCTCTGCGTGATATATCCCATTTCGCATTGGCGCCCCCACCCAGTGCTGTTCCTTGTTGATAAACTGAAACATCAGTTGCCGTAACATTAGGTGGTGGAGTAGCGTTGGCACCTGTGATATCAGGAAGATCCGGTATGGTGCCAACTGGTGGGATAATTGCAGCAGGTTGAATGGTAAAAGTAAAATTATACCCTCCGGCAGTAGAAATGCCTGAAGCAGTGCGGGCACTTACCAGCGCTCTTATGGTTGTTGCGCCACTGCTCCAAATTGTCCAGTATCTTCCTCTATAACAAATATCCCCTCCAATACTAATAGTAATTGGTATATCCTGACCAGTTCCTGTATTACTGCTGATTCTCCCCGTGGCTCGGTCTCCCCCTATACCCGGCACCACAAAGGCAAAAGTTCCTGTTCCCTGCCAAGTGATATCTGTAGGCGTCGGTGCGGGAAGAATAACTGCCTGTAACAATGTATCGCCCTGGCCTTGTGCCGTACAAAAGTGATCCTGGCCTGTTGCACCTGAAAGACTTGGGATCAAAAAAGTATGTACATCCGTTGCATGCGCTGCCACTGTTATCCTGAACACCGTTCTTCTTTTAAACCACGAACTGCCACTTACTGGATGTGTTGCCTTGACTATTGCCGTTTGTGCCCTCGTAAGATCGCCGGATTGAGTATCGTAGCGCACCTTAATGGTGACAGCGCCATTTACGGTTCCGACAGGCGCGATAGCTGCGCCATCTGCTTCTATTATTACAGCCGCAACGCCGCCCGTAGTTACATCCCAGTTGACGGCTACGCCCGGATCAAAGCCGAAGTTATCTGCATCGAAAACCTCAGTCATGTTCCTCCCCAATACAGGATCACCCCCGCCGATATTTTTCCATTCTATCACGTTTACGATAATCTCCACAGGTGCACTAAGAAAATTTCCTGCGTTGCGTGATAAAGTTTCAGTGCTGTCTTTGCCTGTAGCGGAAAATTTGAACTGGAAGTCGTCAGCAGGTGCAGTGAAAATTGTGGACAGTCCTGTTGCTGTGCTCAGTACAGTAGCCGGACCGTCTGTTTGTGTCCAGGCAACATTAACTATATCATTGTCGCTATCTGTGGCTGTTACACTGAGTGTAAGGTTTTCTCCCGGTTTAATTTCCCGGAAAGCTTCAACGGGTACAAGAACCGGTGTTTGATTAGGTACTTTTTCACCATTCGCTCCTGCACCCATATTATTAGGCGCACCTGCTTCCGGCGGTGGCGCAGCATTAAGGCTGCCGGTGAGATTGGCAAACCATTCTGCATATCCGCAAATGCGCATCCATTGTGTGCCATTGTGAAACTCTATATAATCGCGATAGTCGGCGCGTAAATATCCCTGCAAAAGATTAGTCGGGTCAAAGCCTTCATTTGCGAGCCTGTAGAGTGTGTTCGGCTTTGCATCTGTCGGGGCTTGCATATCATCGGTTGTGCTGTCACCCGCAGAAATAAAATCTTTTTGGTCGGTATGTGTTCGGTTAGCTGCACCATTCGTCTGTTCGCCTTTGGTGAATTTTGTTTCTCTTCTTGCAATGATATTTCCCTTTGCACCTGGTGGTGCACCGGTAACAAAGGAGATAGGGCCGCCACTGCTCCAACCAATATCATGCGGGCTGATATCAAAGATGATCTCTGCCTTTGCCATAAACCAGTCGCCTGTATCCACCGGGGTATGCACGCCAGCAAGATTGGTGGTTCCTCCCTTTATATCAAATTGTTTGGTATTATCCGCATCAAGTGGGTTGGAGGTATTCACAGTCCGTGGTGTGAATGAAAATATGGTCCTGAATTTTGTGCGTGTCTCTCCATCTTTAATAGCCTGTACTTGCACAGTATCCGTAGGATTCTTTGTGGGAGAAGTTGTATCGTATCTTACGGAAATAGTTTCAAGTCCATTGGCTGTTTGTGTGCCGTTTTCCACAATGACCGCTCCTGCTCCTCCTTTGGATACATCCCAGTTTACTGTGCCGGTAAAGCCAAAATCACTGCTGACAAAAGTTTCTGCAGGATTAAGGGAAGTCTCTGCCTGTCCACCCGGCCAAATGAATAATTCGCAACCGGTAGGACCACCACCAAGCGGCTCACCAATAGTGGAGGCATCCGTTCCGGCGATAGTGATGCCTAATTCCTGCATCACCGGTTTAATATGTGTAACAATGGTGCGCTTCATGTTGCTGCGGGCTGCGGCAACAATAAGTCCAACCACCTTGTTGGATGAATTAACCACTACTGCACCCGAATCGCCATGACAGGCAAAGGGTCCATCTGCACCGTCTCCTGTTCTTTCGATAAGCATTTGATTAGTACCATAAGCAATCTCGCTCACCTTACCTGTGGTAATACCTGTGGAACGGCCACGTTTGGTTACGGTATCAAAACAAACCATTGCTGCAGCCCCTGTAATATCGCCGGTAATACCCTCTATTTTGTGCTCGGTATTATTGGCGGTAACTTTTTCTACAATATCATCGTGTATGGTTATTATAGCACAATCCAAATCATCATTGAATGTTGACTTAGCTATATCTCCAATATACCCGTGCGGACAGCAGCAACAGGTGATCCAGTATTTGGGCTGACCGATTTTTACATTGATGGCTGAGAGATCCTGTGAGGCTGCATTAACTACATGGGCACAGGTAAGCCCAACAAGAGCATTGTCGGTTTTTCTCCTTGCCAGCACACCGAGTGTACCATAACCCGAAGGCTGATCATTGTCAAAATATTCGTTGCGGATGGGGATACCTCCGCGTATACCCTGATCGCGGTAGCAGGTGCTGTCAACAGTTAAAACATCAGCTTCACAGATCAGTGTCTCTTTTTCAAAATGACTGATTACATCTGTTTTTACACCAAAAATTATTTCGGGAATATATGCAGAAGCAGGAATCTCTTCTTTCGGTTTTTTTTGCAGCACATAAAATCTGAAAGCCCATTCTTCGGTAAGTTGTCCATTTATTTCCTTTGCACCAAGCCCAATCATCTGCACCCCTTCCAGACTCCCGAATTGTGACCTTACATGCGGCAAATAAGAAAGATAAAGCCGCTGCTCCCTGATGATTTGATCATGTCTGGTCATGAATTTCCTGTAAGTTTTTACACATCTTTTCAGCTGGGGAGGGCAATTCAAGGGGACGGGTATTGTTTGCTTTATTAATAAGCAGATTTAACTCAGCAGGTGCTACAGTTTCTGATAAAGCAATTTATTCTAACAGAGCAGGATTATATACAACATTATAAGTTGTATCAGAGGTCAACAGAAAAAGATTTCTTCAAAATGATGAGTGGATAGGTATTTATCTTTCTAAGCGTATATTGGTATTTGGCGGAGATGATATCTTAATAATCTGTAAATTCCAACCTAAAAGTTTCTATTTATTAATAGTGTAATGTTCTTTCAAAACTTCCGCCCGTAATATTAAAAAAGAAAAAATTAAAATACAAGTACTTTTTAGTAGTATTCCAAATTTTTGATTATTTGGGAAAGCAATCTCTTAAACTTAAAACCTTTGTTTACTTAAAGCAGCGATCGCATAAAAAAGGTTGGATCAGAGGAATGAAAAATCTTAATTCCATTTGGAGAATAGCATTTTTCTAAGTACATCAGAATAAAAATTTCTTGTTATTGCGATTAGTAAAATCTATCACAAGAATTTAAAGGTTAACTCAAATCAGTCGGGCAATTAAAAGCATTTTCCCTGCAGCTTTCAGTAATCTGAAGTTGCGAGTGAAAATAAAGCAATATTCTACTTTGCTCAATTTGTCAATATGTGCTGTATTTTGAATGCAGAATTAATTCGATCTGCCCCCTTTTGTGCAAAAATTATTTATGCTTATTAGGAACTTTCCCCCGATACTTCGTCGTAATATATTAAACACCCAGTTTTTTTTAGGTTAAAACAATAATATCAATGCAGGGCAGGCTACAATATCTTTTTAGAAATTTCCTTAACAACAACTGTACGAAAGAGGAATTTAATGAAGTATTTAGCCTGATATGACAGTCGGAATCATACCCTGTTATAATGAAATGCTCAAAAAAGAAATTGCTGATTCTATTATTTATATGGTAACCTAAGTACAGAAATGATGGGTACAGTATTTAATAGTAAAGCCTGCCCGGAAATGGAAAAGATTGCGTTTCAATTAAACGGGGCAGAGATAAAGTGAAGTACACCGACAGACAGATTGTGTTGCTTAAAATTGGTCAGCGGACTATTAAAAATATTAATTTAGTGTTGTTATAATTAGATATATAATCCGGTAAAATGCCGAGATCCCAAAAAACATTTGTAAACTTTAAAACCAACCAGAACTATGTTTTTCTATCAAAAAGCTTTCAGGTGCCGGTTATTACACACAAAATCACAGCTATGGAATGAGTTGCAGGTAGTCTTTAAGATTAGGGCAATATTATTGAAAACAGCCTCACTGCTGGTTCTTGTTTTTCTGACAAACAGTATTGTGATGGCCGGAAATACCCGGGGACATGACATGGATAAAATTTTTATTTCTTTCGCATTAAGAGATGCTATACTCAGGGATGTACCAAAAAAAATAGGATCCTCAACAGAATCAACCGATATTTCCCAAAGTAATGAAACCTTCTTTTCAGGTTCTTTACGGGGACGTGTAACCGACAATACCGGCGCCCCCCTTCCTAATGCCGCTATAGAACTGACAGGCACAGGGAGAGGTACAGTGGCAAATGATAAAGGAGAATTTGCCATTAATGATATTACTGCCGGGAGCTTCACCCTTCGTGTGTCTGCAGTAGGCTACAGGGAACAAACGATTAAGATTATAATTAAGGACAATGAAGAAACCATTGCAAATTTTCAGCTACAGGTATCTGATAATTCACTGAGTGAGGTGGTAGTAACTGCTATGGGTATCAAGCGCAACGTGAGAACTATTGGGTATGCTTCGCAACAGGTATCTTCTGATCAGATTGTTCAGTCTAAACAATCCAATTTACTGAATGCACTTCAGGGTAAAGTTGCAGGGGTTACCATTTCAAGTGTAGGTGGTGGTCCCGGCCAGGGAGCAAGTATACTTATCCGTGGAGTTAATTCTTTGAATCCTGACAAGGATAATCAACCTCTGTTTGTAATTGACGGCATGCCTGTTGATAACAGCACTTTTACTACAGGTACAACCGGTGGGCGGGGTGTGCAAATGCCTAACCGTATATCTGATATTAACCCTGCTGATATTGAATCCGTGAATATTTTAAGAGGTGGAGCAGCCACTGCTTTGTATGGACTGAGAGGGGCAAACGGAGTAGTAGTAATTACTACCAAATCGGGGCGTGCCGGCAAATTGCAGGTGAATATTTCTTCTACCTATAGTGTAGATGAAGTAAATAAAATTCCTGACCTGCAATTGAAATATACTCAGGGGACCAAGTTTGTTTATGACCCAACCAGCTTTTGGCCGGCATGGGGGCCTACGGTTGAAAAGGCACGCCAGATTGATCCCACTCATCCTGCTGAATTATGGAACAACTGGAAAAGGGCATATGACAAAGGGCACCAATATAAAAATGATATAAGTTTTTC
>JBDHYJ010000125.1:0-8588 GCA_039811345.1 Chitinophagaceae bacterium | reverse complement strand
ATGGCATCAAGGTTGGGTGTATTTACTTTTTCAACAACATCTGCAGGGATACCATCCACAATTACAAAAAGGGCTTTAGGGGTATGCTGGGTAGGGGTTTGTGATTGACTTAAGCTGCCTGCTTCTGCATCCTGAAATATATTTTCATTGCAGGAAAAAAGAATAAATAGTAATAAGCTACAAAAGAATTTCATATCAAAATAATTTATGGCGTCTGTTCTAAGAAGCCTTTAATTTAAAAGGTATGTGGGAAATAAGTATTTTCTATTTGGCCATCTGCATACAATTTCAAAATAGCATAACCCGGTGGTGTTTCAAGATAGTATCCCGGGCCAGCGCTTTCTTTATCGCCTTTCCCCCACCAAAAGCCACTCATTGCCCCGTTGCAACAATACCAAACATTATTGTAAAGCACTTTATCATATAGATGATTGTGGCCGCTAAGTACCACACGCACTTTATCCCGATGGCGATAAAATAGATCTTTCAGTTTTTTATTGTCTGAATGATTGCCTCCAACAAGTATTGGTGTGGCACCAAACACCGGGAAATGCGACATCAACAATGTTGGCGTTCCTGAAGGCAATGCAGCCAGGTCATTCTCCAACCAATGGTATTGTTCATCGTCAAGAGAAATATGCGGATTGTTGCCATCCAGTATAATGAAATGCCAGTCTTTCCTGTTAAAGCTATAATACCGGTTGGGTATATTGAGTTGTTTTACTACAAACTCCTTCCCATACATCTGATCTGTTTTATCCGGTGCAGCCCACCAGGGATCATGATTTCCTATACAACCAAATACTTCATACCCTTTAAGTTCTTTCATACATTCGAACCATGCACTCCATTGCTCATCTACTCTTGCACGGGTTATATCCGGATAGTCAGCAGCATGAATAGAGTCACCTCCATTTAATACAAAATCAATCTTGTGTTGTTTTACTTGTTGTAAGCATTTTTTATATCTCTCGGGCACTCCTTCTTCGGGGCGAATATGCACATCTGTAATATGTGCAAGTATAAGAGATGGTTTTGTAAACTTGCTTTTAGGAAAAGTTGCAACAGCAGGATTGCCCGCTATTATACCCGTCGTAAGCAAACCCACCTGTTTGATTAAATTTCTTCTTTTCATATCAATAAAATAACCAGCAGAGCAAAAATGAATTTTTTACTCTGCTGATCATGATTGGATTAAATTATTGCCATCCAAATATTTGTTTCAGTGCCGGGTTTAATGTTACCTGGTTAAATGGAATCGGACGATAATAATACTGCGGGTCAATAAACTGTCGTGGTGTTACTTCAGTTACAGTTGCACCACCTGCAGTACCATTTTTAAGATAAACAGTTACGTTTTCCCCAAAACTTCCTGTTTTGTAATACACCAATTTTTCGCCAAGAGAGTTAGTCTCCTTCTGATCTTCATCCGGAATAGTGGTATTCTTATCTACCAATTTAATATCAGGAATACCATCACCGGTAAGATCGAAATTCCCAAGCCCGGGGAAGTATATACCTTCAGGGATTTTTTCAAGTTCTTTACCTGCAGCCCATCTCATCAAATCGTCAAAACGATACCCTTCCATAGCAAATTCTACTCTTTTTTCGCGGCGAATTTCTAAAATAACTCCCTGATTGGCTCCTGATACATTAGAATATTTTGCAACCAGTACCGGATCGGGATTGCTGTTTGCCCATCCCATATCAAGATTAGGAAGCCCCACTCTTGCACGAAGTAAGTTAACACTGGCATCAAGATCAGACTGAGTGAGGGTACCTAGTTCAGCTTTCGCTTCAGCAAATATCAATAATACTTCTGCATACCTGTAAGCAGGAAAATCAACACTGGCAATTACTTTGCTTTCAGTGCTGTTAACATATCCTTTCAGTTGATGATAACCGGTAAAGTTTTTATTCAAGCGTTGAATATATGGTTTTGGATTTGAAGAGTTGGTAGCAAATACGAACCCCGGATAAACAAAAGAAGCCATTAGCCGGGGATCACGGTTTTGAAACTCCTGAACAAAACCAAAGGTTTGATAACCGGGTTGTGCTGTAAATCTACTGCCATCCTTCATCAGATAAGTTTGTACCAACTCACGGGAAGGTGACATTTCATAGTCAAGTATTTCTCCGTTTCCTCCACTCCGTTTTAAATCCTGATCGTAAATGCTGGCCAGCAATACCTCTTTATTCCCAGCGAGACTTGCACTGGTGAATAAAGCGCTATATGAACTCTGGATCTGAAATTTCCCTGAACTTATTATTTCACCTGCTACCTGTGCTGCAGTTTGTAAGAACCCATCAGCAGTACCTGCAAGATTTAACTCACCATGATACTTTCTGTATGTTCCTTCGTACAATGCTGTTCGGGCCTGTACCAGTTTCATTACCCAAACATTAGGTGTTCCCGGTGGTACATCTTCTTTTACATTAGCAGCAGCAAATGCCAAATCAGCCATTACGCTATCCATCACTACAGCCCTTGGATCGCGTGGTTTGTACAAATCAACGGTATCAGATGGATTGAGGGTTTTGGAATACCAGGGCACATCAGAATAGCGTTTTACTTTATCAATATAAAATAATGCTCTGTAAAACCTTGCCAGTCCGGCATAATGGTTCTTCACGGCATCAGTCACTTGTGCCTTGGAATAATTATCGAGAAAATAATTGATATTCCTTAACCTGCCCCAGGTCCATCCAGAAGTAATATTTTGTGAACTGGGGTTACCTGTCATAATAGATTTTATTTCCACAGCCCCGGTGGTAGCTTTATCATCTGTACCCTGATCCTGAAGATACTGACCCCTGCCGGGAATAGTCAGAAGCCCATTTATATACAATGATAAATCCTCTTCAGATTTAAAAAACAGTTCTGGTGGTACCGAAGTCTGCGGGTATCGGTCCATAAAATCCTTTTTGCAGGACGCAGTAAGCAGTACCATGCAACAGGTGAATAGTATATGTATATTGATCAACTTTTTCATGTGCATATTTTTTTCTTTTCAATGATCTGTTAACAATGGATCACTTTTCCATCAGAAATCGAGATTGATACCTACCGCGTATTTACGCTGATAAGGATAAGCCCAACCATAACCGTCAGCCACGGCTTCGGGATCTATATATTTTTTAATAGCGGAAAATTCATACAGATTCTCCCCTGTAAAAAATACTCTCAGCCGGCTAACCTTAAATCGTTTTGTGATTGAATTAGGAATAGTATATCCCAGTGTTACATTTTTAATACGCAGGTATGATGCATTTAAAAGGTATTTTGTTTGAGGTATATCCAACCCTGCACCATAATTGGCATCAGCCAGCCAGGCCTGTAAAACAGGGAAATAAGAATTTTTATTTTCGTCTGCCAGCCCTGCTGCTATGTACGAGGCAGAATGCCTTTCCCGGTCTGCACCCGATTCAGAACTACCGCGATAATAATCAAGGTTCCATGGATAAATACCGGCATAAGGTTGCTGATATGGCCCCCAGAAAAGATAGTGACGGGGGTAAAAATCCTGTTTTCCAACACCCTGCAAAAATACTGACAGATCAAAATTACTCCAGTCAAAATCAAGATTTACCCCAAAGCGATATCTTGGATTTTTGTTACCAATGATCTTGAGATCTTTAGGATCAGTAACTGTATTCCCCTGTTCAATTGCACCATTTTTATCAAGGTCAACATATTTTGGCCAACCCGGTACTATATCCAATGCACCCCAGGGAACAATTGCTGATTCATTCAATGCATCAATTTCAGACTGGCTGGTAAAATAGCCATCATTTTGTAATCCCCAGATTTCTCCAATCTCCTGCCCTACCCGATAACTTGATAACAACAACTGATCATTTTTATACTTGGTGATTTTTGATCTTGAATCTGAAACAAACAACTTCACTCCAAAAGAAAACGGTTTGGAAGCGAGATCGAAATTATCGCGATAGCCCAATGTCAGTTCCCAACCTTTGGTAGACAGGTCTGCTACATTTTGGGTTGGCGCGGTGGTACCTAAAACTCCTGGTAATTCCTGCACAGGCCCCAGCATACCAATTGTTTTACGAACAAAATAATCAAAACTCATCTGTATCTTATTATTCAGCAAACCCATATCACCACCCACATTAAAAGTGGTTACTTTTTCCCAGGTATATGTATCGGGGTCAACACTCAGAGGCGGTGCTCCTGTAATGATGGTAGGTAATGAATTATTGATAAGATATGATGAAATACCGGTAGGTAATGTTTGGATATATCCAAAATTACTTACACTCTGGTTACCTAAATCACCATAAGATAAACGTAGCTTAAGAGAAGAAATTTTATCCTCAAGAGGTTTAAAGAAGCCTTCTTCACTGGCTATCCATGCTGCAGATATAGAAGGGAAAAAGCCCCAGCGTCTTTGTTTTGGAAAACGGGACGAACCATCATAACGGCCATTACCTTCAATAATATAACGCCCTTTAAATGTATAGTTCAGCCTTCCAAAAACACTTTGCAGGGC
Organism: Chitinophagaceae bacterium; assembly: GCA_039811345.1. Lineage (GTDB taxonomy): Bacteria > Bacteroidota > Bacteroidia > Chitinophagales > Chitinophagaceae > Agriterribacter. Next base: position 4,077 of record JBDHYJ010000125.1, on the reverse strand, counting down.
ATAAGTACTATAATCCGCATTAAGTGTAGGATTTTCACCGGTAGTTAAAAATATATAAGGAAGGGAAGAAGATATTAGTCTGTCTCTGGATACCGCTTCATAAGACCATACATATTCTTCCTGGTTATACCCTGCAATCAATTTGAAAGCATGATCTTTAGCAATAGTTTTATTGTAGGTCGCAAACAAGTCGTACACATCATGCTTTACAATCCCATTGGTTGCTGAAACTGATCCGTTTCCACCTTCTTCGCGAATATCATCTGGACCATAACCAATTTTGTATTTACGATAATCGGTATTGTACTTCCATATTTCTCTTTTGAAACTGGCGCTTCCCACAATCTGTAAATCATTATTCAGAAAACTGGCAGTTCCGCGCAATATGTTTTGAAAACCAAAACGTGTTGATTTGTTTCGTCCCCCGTCAGTAAGTTCTGCACCCAATCTTCCGGCACCGGTATTTGCCCAGGTACCATCAGGATTCTTAGCAACCTGGGTAGGCTGTAGATAATAAATATCGGTGATATTGTAAGTAGGTGCATCAGTGATTGTTTCATAGATATTCAGATTGTTTTCAACTTTAAACCAGGTAAGTGGCGTAAAGTTAACTTTAGCTCTCAATCCATAACGATTCCAATCATCTTTTGCCAGTTTATTCAAACCATTTTCCTTTGTCCAGTCTGCAGAAAGTAAATAGCCGAAAGGTTTGCCTTTACCTATTTCCGAACCACCACTAAAGGATAAACTATGATTTTGAGAGGCGCTTGCTTTATTGAAGAAATAGTCATTCCAGTCATTGCTTCCCATATATGTCCACTTCGTAGGATCATTGGGGTCTACACGGGTATCTTCTATTGAAGGGTTTTCAGAACGCTCTTTGGCCCATTTATACTGATAGTCGGAATAGTTTACATAATCCCAGGGAGTATTGTCTGTTGCTGTTTCCAATACTCTTGAATAAATATAAGGGTCAGTAACCGGGTTAGGTAATACTGTACGTTTTGACCAGGAAAAATAATTATTGTAACTCACTCTTTGTTTACCTCCACTTACTCCCGACTTAGTTGTGATGAGTATTACCCCAAAAGCGGCCCTTGCACCATAGATGGCGGCAGAAGCGGCATCACGCAATACCGACATTGATCCAATATCCTGTGGGTTTAAGCGAAGAATATCGTCAACAGTTGAAGCTATCCCGTCAATAATGATTAAGGGAGGTGAACCACCACCCGTTAAAGTGGTAATACCCCGGATGTTTATTGAAGGAGTAGCACCCGGACGGCCTCCGGGATAAGTAATATTAAGCCCCGGACTAATGCCCTGTAAACCCTGGAACAGATTGGCAATTGGCCGCTCAGCAAGTTTTTTCCCCGATATCTGATCCACAGCCCCGGTTACGTTGATTTTCTTTTCAGAACCATAACCTACAACCACAACCTCGTTCAGAGAATTTTCAGCTGCTTTTAAAGAGACACTGAGTGATGTCTTACCATTTACAGGCAGTTCCTGTGTTTCATGTCCAATAAAAGAGAAAATCAGTACTGCGTTTTCAGGTACTTTAATTTCGAATTTTCCCTCAATATCTGTAGTTACAGCCACTTTGGTATTCTTTAGCTGCACTGTTACACCCGGCAAAGGTTCACCCATTGTATTTGATACTACCCCGGTTACTACTATATCATTCTGTTCTGTTCCTTTGGGGGCAATCACAATAAGCTTGTCAGACATCATACGAAATCCCAGGCTTGTGTTCATAAGCAGGTTATCCAGCAGTTGCTGAATGGTTGCATCTTTGGCATCAACAGATACTTTTTTATTGAATGGCATATAATCATCGTTATAAACAAAACGGTATGTGGTTTGTTTTTCGATGATAGAAATTGCCCTTTCGAGATTAACCTTTGAAAGACTGATTGAAATTTTTTGTGAGTGCACATCTGCGGAAACATGCATACAACATACAAAAAGGAAAAGGGCAGTCAGTTTCATATACAGGAACACTTTTCTTAGTTCCTGCCAGTGGCAGGAACGGTACAGCAGTAGTAATTTTTGCATTACCTTTGATTTGTTGGTTGATAAAATTTTTGTTTGAATTGCATTTTGGACAAAGCATTTCCATTAACCACAATCCTGCGGGGAATGGAGCCAACATTTCCCGCTTTTTTTAGTTAAATGGAAATTTTCCGAGCAGATCAGGTTGAATTATGTACTATCATGACAATAGTCAGTTTTGGTTATTAAAAAGTATTGATTAACGGTTAATAATTATTCTATCCATATTACACCATTGCTATCTTTACTATACTTAAATGCATTGCCGGTTTCCCGGAAAGCATTTAATATTTCTTCAAGACTTTCGCCTTCAAACGTCCCGGTAAGGTTTAGTTTCTTTTTATTATCATTTTTAAAATGAATTTCAACACCAAACCATTTTTCAAGTGCCATAGCAATTTTATCAAAACTGGTATTCTTAAAGGCTAATTTATTTTCAGTCCATGCAGTCTCAAGCACTGTATTTTGTCTATCGGTAGAGATGAATGCTTTATTCACATTTAACACATGGGATCGGGAGATGTCAGTCTTCTGCTTACCACTATCCACCAGTACCTGTGTAACTGAGGGAGTAGGAATAATTAGTTTCTCTTTGGGTCTCAGCATAATGGTTTTGGTGGTGTCTGCATTGAGTTGTACAGCTATTTTTCCCCTTATCAATGAAGTTGCCGCGCTATCTTCATCATTATATGCCCTGATATTAAATGCTGTGCCAAGTACTTTTACCGTAAAGGTTTTTGTATGTACTAAAAATGGTTGCCCCTCAATGTGTGTAACATCAAAATATGCCTCACCTTCAAGCGAAACAGATCTGACATTTGCAGAAAATTGTTTGGGGTACTCCAGTTTACTACCGGCATTCAGCCAAACTTTTGTACCATCAGACAATACAAGTTGTGATCGTGAACCGTTTTGAGTAGCCAGTTGTTGTAAATCCGGCGCCGGTTCTTTAACCTCAGGTTTAACTGACCACTTCCATATTGCCAGGGCAGCAATTACACAGGCAGCAGCAACAGAAGCATAACGTAAAATTCTTCGTACTACAGATTTCTTATTTACATAGGAAATTTCTTCTGATGCAGTATATCCAATAGCTTCATATTGTTCAGCATTTTCAGGGGGTAGTAATTTTTGTTTGTGTTTTTCTAATATCCGGTATATATCTTTCTCAGAAAAATTCTTATGCTTATCCTGCCATTGCTGTGAAATAATATCCTGAATATATAAAGAATATGGTTGTTCCTGTAATAGTTTGCTCAATTCTTCTTCCTCCGCATTAGTTATTTCTCTGGCAGTTTTTCGTGCCAGCAGAATCCAAAGCCGGTTATTTTCCTTTTTATTTTCATCCATACCTGGTAAGGACAGGATAAACAGGATTGATTCCCTAAAAGAAAATCACTTTTTTATGAATTAAACCTGGGAGAGTCCTGAAACTGGTGCATATGAAGGCGAATCGTGAGTCCCAGTTTTTTTATTGCAATAGCCAATTGGGCATCAACTGTTTTTGGGGAGATACCCAGCAATTCAGCAACATCCTTATAGGAAAACCCATCCATTTTAACCAGTCTGAAGATCATCTGACACCTGCCCGGTAATTCACTTATCGCATGCTCAATAATTTGGGCCAATTCCTTAGATGCAAGCCTTTCCTCCACATCGGGAATTATAGCCAGGGCATCTTTATCAAGTGCATCAAAAGATAAATGACTCCCTTTGTTTTTAGGCAGGGCATTAAGTGAATGATTTTTTGTACAAACGTATATATAAACAAGAGGGTTTCTTATCTCCTGTAATTGTTCTCTTTTTTGCCAGATCAAAACAAAAACATCCGATACAATTTCTTCTGCCTGATGAAAAGAACCTATGATAGCTGCAGAGAAATGAATAAGTCGGGAGCATAATAATTTATAGAGCTCATCGTAGTCAGTCATATTCGAATGAGCACAAACATTGTAAAATAATTGTCTAACTCTTTCCTCATGCCCCATACAACAAAAATAATATAAACCTTACTCAAATCCA
>JBDHYJ010000124.1:0-8736 GCA_039811345.1 Chitinophagaceae bacterium | reverse complement strand
TATCATCTCAATATCCGATCAGTGAGTTTACTGCAGCTTTTGCTTTTTCAAAACGTTGTTCATGGTTACCGCTGATATCCACCCAGGGTACAGGCTGATTTATCATGATGTCTTTATAAATCATATACAGTTGCTGCCTGGATTCAAGATCAGGGTACTCCCGAAGTTCATCTTTTACCCAGGGAAGATCGGTATTACAGAGTAAATACAAGTCATAGTTTCGCTCAATGATTTGATCTAAAATCCATTGATGGCATTTACCAAATACAAATTCACACCACACTTTCATCACATACATATCTGTGTCAATAAAAAGCAGTCGTTGTCCGGATAAATCGCTTTCAGTGGATTTATTATTACTATAAACTTCTTTTATTGCTTCATCTTCAAGTTGTAGTTGCCCTTTAGCAATAGTAAGCAGATTGTCAAAGTTGTAATCTGTGCCATTTTTAAGCAAATAATCTCTTGCATACTCTCTGCACCAGGTGGTAGTATAATGGTTTGCCAGTTGCTCGCATAGTGTGCTTTTGCCGGTGGATTCCGGTCCGATAACTACTATTTTTTTCAATCTGTGAATCATTGATTTTATTGTGACAAGTTAAATATTTCCTGGTATCTGCAGCAATGATTACCGGTATTTACATTTACTTCCTTTGAATATCTTTACACGCAAAAATTTGCTACATGAAAATTGCAGTACTTGGGGCAGGTATGGTTGGCCGTACTATTGCTATTGACCTTAGTACATCTTTTGATGTTACTTCAGTTGACAAAAGCGAGGCGTCTCTTGCAAAGTTGAAATCACAGAACTCTTCATTGAAAACCTTAGCATTTGATCTTTCTGAAACCGAAGGGTACAATACACTGTTACAACCTTTTGATATTGTCGTTGCCGCAGTCCCGGGTTTTATGGGATATAATACATTAAAAGGAATTATTGAAGCAGGAAAGAATGTGATTGATATTTCATTTTCTCCGGAAGATATGCTGTCGCTGGACAGTCTTGCAAAAGAAAAAAGCGTTACAGCAATTGTTGATTGTGGGGTTGCTCCGGGGATGAGTAATTTTATACTTGGAAGGTATAATGAAGAAATGAAGATTGAAAACTTTGAGTGTTATGTTGGAGGTTTGCCTAAAATCAGGAAGAAGCCTTTTGAATACAAAGCACCTTTTTCTCCGGTGGATGTTATAGAAGAATATATGCGCCCTGCACGTATGCAAGAGAACGGACAAATTGTTACTAAAGCTGCACTCAGTGATATAGAACTTATGGAGTTTGATGAAATAGGAACGCTGGAGGCCTTCAATACAGACGGGTTAAGATCCATCCTCGATACTATGGGGCATATTCCCAATATGAAAGAAAAAACGTTGAGGTATCCGGGTCATGCGGATCTTATCATCGCATTGCAACGCAGTGGATTTTTTGATACTATTCCAATTTCAATTCAGAATACTAAAATAACCCCCCTTTCATTTACTGCTTCAATACTGTTTAATGAATGGAAGTTACTTCCCGGTGAAGAAGAGTTTACTGTAATGAAGGTGATTGTTGAAGGGGTAGAAAACGGAAAGCATAAAAAGGTAACTTATAGCCTGCTGGACAGGTATGATGTCAATACACAAACCAGCTCAATGGCACGATCAACAGGATATACCGCAACAGCGGCTGTTCACCTGGTGGCTAATCAGCTCTTTACAGGAAAAGGGGTATATCCCCCCGAAAAGATCGGAAGTAATAAAAATTGTTTTGAGTTTGTACTAAAACATCTCAAACAAAGAAATGTAGTTTGGGAAAAAGAAGAGAACCTGTTATAAGAATGATGAATAAATACTATAAGCTTCCTTTGCCGACATCAATTTAGATACCGGAATATTGTGGATATTCTTTACTAGCTCATGTACAGCATTATTTCCATTCATATAGGTGCTGGTTCTTGGCATTGCTTCCTATGAACAATGCAAAGGCAGCTATAGCTGTATCTTTCAGCAAGTTCACAAATGCCAGTTGGCGCATAGCCGGATCGCCGGAGTTGCGCCAATTGGGCAAATGGATCATGAGTACGAACAATATCAGGATGCCTGCTAAAACATAGCCGGCAACAGCTACATAACGATTAAAAATGAAAGCGAGCGCTACAAGTATGAACACAATGCCTACCACATAAACCCAGATCATACCCCCCGGAAGATACATTGGCACATTTACAACAAGTGCGTCGGGATTCATAAAATGCATGATACCAAAAACAATCATTACAATCGCTAAGAGCCAAACGGCTATGCGTGAGATCATATGGTGTGTCATAAAAAAAGAGCTTTAGTCCTATTAAGTTACTCTAATTTTTTTATACCACATATTATTATTTTACACAACCTTTTTTCCACCTGAATTTACGCTGCAAATAGTACGACTATACCTTATTGTGACTTCTGTATTTTAGTAATAAATTTGATGATTATGAATAGTCCTGTACAAATTTCTATTCGGGGTCTGCAACATGTAGGCATCCCCGTAAGTGATATTGAATTTTCAGTGAAATTTTATGAAAGACTTGGCTTCCGCAATATCATGCGCCGTTCTTTTTTTCATGAAAAAGAAGAAGGTGTTTGTGTAATGATGGAACGAGAGAATATCACTATTGAGCTTTACCAGCTTCCGGAAAAAGAATTGCCATCAATAAAATCAAGGAAAGACGGGCATATAGATCATATAGCTTTTGATGTGCCCGATATAGATGCAGTATTCAAAGCGCTAAAAGACAGCGGATTCAGGATTATTGAAGAAGCACCGGTAAAGCTTGATTTCTGGGAAAGAGGATGCCGTTATTTTAATATTTATGGGCCCGATAATGAGCGACTGGAATTTAACCAGATACTATAATTTATCAGGGCTATCTGTTCCGGGGAATGATTATCCCCTATCAGTTCATGTTGTTGAGAAAAATAAATGGTTTTAATTCGGGCTGGTACATTACCTCTACAAGAAATCTCTGATCTCTGTTGATTTTGTAGTGGTTCATGTCTATGATTTCATTTACCCTGCAAAATTCATCTACAGATTCTACATCGTGAAGTAATTCATTTAAAGATTCTACTTCGTGCTCAATGGCCTGGTTGGTCATAGATTCGTCTTTCAGCAAGACAAGTAGGTCGCGATTAGATGCTTTCATAACAAATAGGATTTTAAACTTGGTTGTGAATTGAATATTGAATTAAAAAAATATAAGTAAATAAATTCTTTAGTATCCTACCATTCCTTTTTTACTGGGGCAACCGCAACCTTTCTGACCTCCCTTAAATATTCCGCATCCACTTGCCATTACTATCATCAGCACTACCACCAGTACAATTTTATAACTTCGTTTGATCATTATGATTTTGATAAGCCTTAAAAGTAAATTTAAACTAATTTAAAACCAATTTATTGTAGTACAAATTATGTTTTTACCGACATTAACAGTACTACTCATCTAATAAACTCCAACCGGATGCAAAACCCCCGGATTTTAGTGGCTCCGCTCGATTGGGGACTTGGCCATGCAACCCGCTGTATACCCATTGTAAATGAATTAATTAACAGAGGTTGTGAAGTATGGATAGCTGCTGAAGAACAAGTGCTTAAACTATTACAAAAGGAAGTCCCTGATGCCAGGTTTTTACCCCTTAAAGGATACCGTATTTTTTATCATAATGCAATGCAAAACTTTACTGCAACTATATTAAAGCAGCTTCCTAAAGTATGGAATGCTATCCGGTATGAACACAGATGGCTGAACCAGTTATTGCAACAACAGCATTTTGATGCGGTGATCAGTGATAATCGTTATGGATTGTGGAACAAAAAAACTATTTCTGTTTTCATTACGCATCAGATCAATGTACAGTCGGGCATGGGTGTTGTTGGAGATAATCTGCTAAGGAGCATGATACACCATATGATTGGCAGATTTAGCGAATGCTGGATCCCGGATTTTGAAGGGAAGCATAATATTGCGGGTAAACTGTCACATGGTACCTCAATACCATTAAATACAAAATACATTGGCTTACTATCCCGGATGCAGTATCAGCCTGTTTCAACTAAATATGATATAGTAATTATATTATCCGGACCTGAACCCAGAAGAACTATTTGGGAAAGTAAGTTGATTGGTATGCTGGAATCTTTTGCCGGTAAGGCTTTACTGGTACGTGGGTTGCCTTCAGAATCAGAGCAACTTCCTGCAATAAAGGGGGTGACTATAGTAAATTTTCTGCCGGCAGCAGCATTAAATATTGCGATACAAAGTGCTGAATGGGTAATCTGCAGAAGCGGGTATTCATCAGTGATGGACCTGATTCGACTGAAACACAAAGCGATTCTTGTACCAACTCCGGACCAAAACGAACAGGAGTATCTTGCTTCTTATCTTCACGCTAAAGGAATATACTTTGCCGTAAAGGAGGATGTATTATCGTTTGAAAAGCACTTAAAAGAAGCTGCATCCTTTCCATTTGATTTTAAGAGGATGCCTGAAAATGATAGCCTCCTAAATAGTCAAATAGACGATCTGTTAAATGCTGTCACCAAAAAGGAAAAATCTGCATTACAATTATAACATTTCCACAGCCCGTTTCAGATCTTCAGGAGTGTCAATTCCCACGGCTTTATAGTCTACCTTAGCCATGCGTAGTGGGATTCCATGTTCTAAAAACCGCAGGCACTCAATTTTTTCAGCATCTTCAAGCGGAGTAATCGGCCATTTTGTAAATGACAAAAGCGCCGCTTTCCTAAAGGCATAAATTCCTACATGCTCATAGTGCTCTACCGCTGCAGCTTCGTTGCGCATATAAGGAATTACGCTTCTGCTGAAAAACAGGGAGTTCATTTGTTTATCGGTAACCACCTTTACTACATTGGGGTTATTTAATAATTCCTTATCGGTTATAGGCAACATCATAGAACCTACCTGTACTGTTTTATCTTCAAACAAATTTACAAGCTGCTGCATGGCGGTTTTATCAACAAAAGGTGTATCACCCTGTACATTCACTACAATCTCCACGTCCATATCAGCCACCACTTCCGCAATACGGTCGCTACCCGATTCATGTTGCTGTTTACTCATCATAGCCTTTCCGCCATGGGAAACGATTTCTTCATAAATGACATCGCTGTCTGTAACTATCCATACCTCGTCAAATAAACCTGTGGCAAGAGTATTGTCATGTGTATGCCTGATCACTGTTTTATCGCCAAGCATTTTCATAAGCTTGCCAGGGAAGCGTGAAGCTGCATACCTGGCCGGAATCATTGCGACAATTTTCATGATAGTTTTTTTCAAAGATAGATGATGATTTAATAATCTGTTCTGATCGTTTTGTCAAAAGGCAGCCTGAACTGGTACCCTATATCTTCATCTGTTTTATCATCCAGCACATCCAGTCCGTATCTGAGCTTCGAAGGATCGGTATACGCAAAAGTGCCAAACAGTCTATCCCAGAGAGAAAATATATTGGCATAGTTGGAATTAGTATACGGCCTTTTAAAATGATGGTGTACCTTATGCATATTTGGCGAAATAAATATCCAGCTTATTGGTTTATCCAACCATAAGGGCACCCTTATATTGGCATGGTTAAAATAGGTGAAAAATCCTGAAACGCTTCTGTAAAGAAAATAGTAACTGACAGGTATACCTAATATGAATACCCCGGCAACAGTAAAAGATTCCCTAAAAAGCCACTCTCCGGGATGGTGTCTTGTACCGGTAGTAACATCCACTTTTGTATCACTATGGTGAATAAGATGAAATTTCCACATCCATTTTACTTTGTGCATCAGGAAATGTGGTGCATATTGTCCAAAAAAATCAAGCAGAAGAAGTATAAGGATCATTCTTACCCATTCCGGCATATGGATCATATTCAGCAATCCGAAATGATGGATTGTGACCCAGTCGCAGATTTTAATAGTAGTAAAACCAAATATTACATTCAGTACAAGGGTGCATGCGAGAAAGACCATGTTTATACCTGCATGCTTGTATCGTTTATAAGAAAATGTAAATAAAGGATAGTAGCCTTCTATTAGCCAGAATAATACCATACCCCCCATTAGGATCAGGATCCTGTCACTACTCGAAATATGTTCCCAATATTGAAGAAAATTATTCATGCGTAAATTTTTGCACAGAAAAGTTACAAAAGTTCCCGCTATTCATTCAAAGAGATCAAATAGGTATAAGGAAAGCTGCTTTTACTACTGTTAATTATCGGAAAATGAAGCCGGCTGCTTTTCGGGAAGCTCATCAAACTCAAAGCCGCAGTTAAAACAATGATATACTTTCTTTATACTTAGTGCATAACTGCCAAAAAGGAAACCGAGAATTGCGCTTAGCCAGTTGCCGGATTTGGCAGGGTTGGAAATATATTCTACATTATGAGCATGGCAACTTGGGCATTCCAGCACCATTTTTTTATTTTGTTCAAACAAGTTTAGCAGCGCCCTTGCTTGCGGCACTTCGTTTTCCGGCACTACCAGTTTTATTCCACCAACGGCATTGCTCAGAATGGGATCTATGGTTACAGTATACTCGTCACGCAGAAAACAGTTGATTCCTTCAGCCTGCAATTTCCCCAGCATGATATTGGCATCAATGTAATTATCAAAACTTATTACCGCTACCATTTGCATTCTGCAAAATTACTTACTGGTTAAGCATAAGCGGCATGGCCAGCATGAGTAGTTCTTCATCATCATCTTTATCAACCGGAAGTAATATGCCTGCCTTCGTGGGGGTAGAGAGCTCCAGCACAACTTCATTGCTGGAAGTTGCACTGAGAAGTTCTATTAAAAATTTAGCATTGAAAGCAATCTGAATGTCTTCTCCTTCGTAACGGCAATTCATTCTTTCATTTCCTTCGAAACTGAAATCCACATCCTGTGCAGCCAGTTGTAGCTCAGCCCCGCTGATACTCAGAGCCACTTGGTTGGTACTTTTATTGGAGAAAACACTGACACGCCTCAGTGCATTCTGAAAATCAGTACGGCTTACCGTCATTTTGTAAGGATTCTCAACGGGGATAACCACTTTATAATCAGGAAAACGGGCATCTATCAAACGGCAAACCATTTCTGTTGTGCCGTGGTCAACAAAAAGATGATTATTATTGTAAGATATTTTTAGTTCATCTTCATTGTCCGGAAGCGCCGATTTTAAAAGGTTAAGGGGCTTTTTAGGTACGATTAATGTACTCTTTTCAGGACAACTTACGTCTGTTCTGCGGTACTTTACCAAGCGATGGGCATCTGTTGCTACAAATGTCAGCCCTTTTTTATCAAGTTCAAACAGGACTCCGGTCATAGCCGGGCGAAGATCATCGTTGCTTACCGCAAACAGTGTTTTATTGATAGCAGTAACCAGGGCAGAAGAACTCATGGTAAACTTATTGGTATCGTCTGCAGCAGGTTCTTTAGGAAAATTGTCAGGATTTTCACCCATCACTTTATACTTACCATTGTCGCTGGTAATTTCCACACTAAAGTTTTTGTCAATGGTAAACGTGAGTGGCTGATCGGGCAGGTTTTTTAAAGAATCAATAAGAATTTTTGCAGGGATACAGATTTTCCCGCTGTCTCTCGCTTCAATATCAATATGAATTTTCATTACCGTTTCCAGGTCGGTAGCTACCACGGTGAGCTTGTTCTTTTCTATTTCAAACAAAAAATCTTCGAGAATGGGCAAAACCGTATTGGTACTGATAACACCGCTGATATGCTGAAGCTGTTTAAGCAATGCTGACGAAGAAACAATAAATTTCATAATAGCCGTTAAAATTTGAATTAGGCAAATATAGAATTAAGAGGATAAATCTACCCCAATTTTTTAAAAGGATATCAACGACTAATCCACTACCTTGCCATATTGCGGGTTGCTGTTTGCCAACAGGTAATGCATCTGAAAAAGCGCCCGGATATTTGGAGTTTTTATGATACAACGAAAACAGCTTTCACCTGAACAGGCGTATGAAAAAATTAAGCATTATTGTGCTTACCAGGAGCGCTGCCATAAGGAGACCCAGGAAAAATTGTACAGTTTTGGTATTCGGCTGCAGCAGGCAGATTTATTGCTTGCCCGACTGATTGAGGAAGGATACCTGAATGAAGAGCGTTTTGCTATTCAGTTTGCCGGTGGTAAATTCAGGATGAAGCATTGGGGACGAAAAAAAATAGAACAGGCGCTTAAAGAGCGGTTTGTAAGCAGCTACTGTATAAAAAAAGCACTTTCATTGATTGAGGAAAGAGATTACGAAGAAACCCTAAACCGACTGGCAAACAATAAATGGCTGTTGCTTAAAAATGAGCGGCATATTCTGATTAAAACGAAGAAGCTGCAGGATTATCTTTTGCAAAAAGGATTCGAATATGCAGAGGTGAAAGATGTCGTAAAAAAAATAAAAGAAGAAAAAGGGTAACAAATATATTATTTTTAGATTCTGAATTTCAACTTACACATTTATTTTATTTCCGCACTTTATAGAAACAGGCTGACCGTATAAATTTTGATTTTGCTTATCATATCCACAAATTAATCCAATTCTTATCTGGAGTCTCTTTATATATTCAGCAATTGCCGCTAATCGTCTTTTGCCGGGTGTAAAAAGGGAGTTTTGAGTAGGTAAAAAATCAATATTATGGCAAAAGCTAAAAAAAAGAAGCCTGTAAAATCAGCAAAGAAATCAGCAAAGAAA
>JBDHYJ010000123.1:0-8971 GCA_039811345.1 Chitinophagaceae bacterium | reverse complement strand
TATTGATTTTCAAGACAGCGTCTTGTGAGAACATATTGAGTTCGAAGTCGGAGACTTCGAACAGCAGGAATTGATACTCTAGAGATTGATAGTATCAGGATTTCATGGCTGACCGCTCCAGTTTTGCAGGAAGACCCTGGTGTGGCAGAAAATTGGTATGATAATAAATTTCTCGCTCATCATCAACACGTGAAAATTTAGCTTTAAGATTTTCGACGTTGTAACCTCAAAACAATTTCATCAACTTGAATTATCCATGAATTGTTGATAACTGATTAATAAATTTTCAAAATGATAGAATAAATTTGCTAATTATATTATCATTAATAACTAAATATTATGGCAATAAAAAATGACGCTCCAGGTATGAGGGGCAATAGAAGCAGAAACCAAAGTGGACAGTTGAGAAACAAAAGAGATGACACCCACATGGGAACAATTGAAAAGCAGTACAACAGAGATTTTGGTGTACGTGATAACAAAGAACTCGGCAATTTCTTGAAAGAGAAAGGAATTAAATCTCTCAATGACTTAATTAACAGCGATATCGGGAAAAAGAAGTAGGCTATGACAAACATTTCAAAATTCTTTCGTGACAAGGAGTTCACGACCAAGTATCTGTTTAAAGCGTAATAGTATGGTATGTTTTCCAAGAGGGAGTCTTTTGAGAAACTATTGGGTTCGAAGTAGGAGACTTCGAATAGTGGAAGTTGTAATTTTGTTTAAAGGCATGGTTGACTGTATTAAGTTGTTTAACAATTACGAAGCTTTAACTAAATTAAGTTATCGTCGAATCAAACTTAGCGAAGTAATTCGCCTGGCAACACCTGCCTTTTTACATGGAAACTCACAGCAAAGCAAATGAGTGAAGAGTGAGACTCCGGTGAACAAGGAGCATAGTACCTGGATCTAACAGCTACCCACTATAGCATTGAAGACCCCGGTGCGACAGCAACTGTCGGCAATACCCAAAACTTTCATGCGAAATAGAAATATGAGTGGTCACCTAAAAATCAAAAAATTAAATCGTTGCTATAATACACTTATGAGGTCATCATACTTTATTTTTCTTTTTTTTGTAAGTATCTGTTCTTCGGGGCAAAATATAACAACCTATGCAGGTAATGGCTCTTATGGAAACTCAGGCAATGGCGGTCCTGCAACATTAGCGCAACTTGCCTTTCCATTGGGGCTTGCTTCAGACAATGGGGGAAATTTATATATTGCCGACCATGACAATAATGTGATTCGGAAAGTTAATAGTTCTGGTACGATTTCAGTCTTTGCCGGTACTGGTACATTAGGATATTCAGGCGATGGTGGATTAGCAACTTCAGCGAATCTTTGTCACCCAGCTGTAATTGCTTTTGATAATGCTGGGAATATGTATTTTACAGACCAGAACGGAGTAGTTATAAGAAAGATTAGCACATCAGGGATTATCACTTCTGTAACGGGCAACCTTCCATCTGGATATTCAGGGGACGGTGGTCCATTGATTGGAGCCCAATTCCGGAGTATATCAGGTCTTTATTTTGATAATGCAGACAATATGTATATAACAGATTTCGGTAATAACGTAGTTAGAAAAGTTAATACATCAGGAATTATTAATACGATTGCCGGAAACGGCACTCCAGGGTTTAGTGGTGATGGCGGCCCCGCGACAGCTGCAAGTTTGGATGCTCCATACGGAGTGGTAATTCGAAGTAATGGCGATATATATATACCAGATGCCCGTAATAACAGAATCCGGGTTATAAACAATGCCGGAATTATTTCAACTTATGCGGGTACAGGTACCGGTGGATACACTGGTGACGGCGGTCCCTCCAACATGGCTACTCTTCATTGGCCATGGCATAGTACGATTGATGCATCGGGAAATATATATATAGCAGATGCATTTAATGCCGTTGTTCGAAAAATTGACAACAGTGGAATTATTACTACTTACGCAGGTAACGGGACTTCTGGTTACAGTGGTGACGGAGGATTAGCAATTGCTGCACAAATGATAGATATATGCGGAGTTAATGCTGATCCCTTTGGCAATATATATATTGTGAACAGAACCTTTCCAAATGTTGTCAGAAAGGTTAACAATTGCCCTGCAGCCTCAATTGCCCAACAGCCATTAAATACTACTTTATGCAATTCCGGCAATGCTACTTTTAGTGTGACTACGACGAATACAACGGGATACCAGTGGCAAGTAAACACCGGATCGGTCTGGACAAATCTTTCAGACAACAGTGTCTATTCTGGCTCCCTTTCTAACACTTTAAATGTTAGTGGAGCTACAATCAGTATGAATAATTTTCAGTATCGTTGTATACTATCTAATGGATGCGGATCAATATTCTCGACTGCAGCTACACTTTTTGTTACCTCCCCGGTAAATCCTTCTATTGTGATTACAGCCCCATCCTCAAATATTTGTTCAGGAACAGCTGTATTGTTTTCAGCCTCTGTTCAAAATGGAGGAACATCCCCCACTTATCAATGGAAAAAAAACGGGGTTAACGTTGGTACAAATAGCAACACTTACATAGACAATTCGCTAGTTAATGGCGATATTATAAATTGTGTTCTTTCCTCAAATGCTACTTGTATCACAGGGAATATAGCCAGCAGTAACTCACTTAATATGACTGTAACAGTCCCGGCAACTCCAAGTGTAGTAATTTCAGCCTCTGCAAATAATATTTGTTTCGGAACTCCAATTACATTTACTACTTCAATAAACAATGGCGGGGCATCACCCGTTTTTTCCTGGTTCAAAAACGGCGTCAAACTCCCGTTAAACTCACCAACCTTTACAGATAACTCATTAAACAATGGAGATACAATAAGCTGCTCCATAACATCAAGTCTGTCATGTGCCACTTCTTCCATCGCTACAAGTTCACCAATAGTAATATCTGTTAATCAGTTAGTTTCTCCTTCTATTGTAATCACTTCTTCTGCTAATTCTGTTTGCAGGAACACTCTTGTCTCTTTTACTGCTTCATCTTTAAATGAGGGGAACGCACCAATATATCAATGGAAGAAAAATGGAACGCCGGTTGGATCAAATATTAATACTTTTTCAGACAATAGTCTTAACAATGGGGATGTAATTACTTGCATACTTACTTCAAACGCAAATTGTGTTGCAACATCTCAGGTAACCAGCAATCCTATAAGCATTAGTGTATATCCTGACCCTGTAGTAATTCTGGATAAAACCAATACCCTTTGCGAGGGAAGCAGCAGAATACTTGATGGGGGAAATTTCTCCTCTTACCTTTGGAATAATGGGTCAACAAACAGGACAATTACTATTAACAACATGGGTTTATATTCTGTGAATGTTACAGACATTAATGGTTGTACTGGAAGTGGCTTTACAAATATTACCACTATTTTACCATCTCCAAAAGCATTTTTACCCAATGATACATCAATCTGTACGTATGGGAATTTATTTCTAAAGCCAAACTCTGCATTCCAATCCTATTTATGGAACAATGGTTCGACTAACCATTTTATAAATATTGTTCAGCCGGGACAATATTGGTTACAGGTAAAAGACAATAATGGCTGTACAGGTATTGATTCTACTATTATATTGCCTAAGGATTGTTTAAAGGGCTTTTTTATGCCTACTGCTTTTACCCCGAATAATGATGGGAAAAACGATATTATAAAACCAATTTTGCTCGGAAAGGTTAGACAATATCTGTTTAAGATATACAATCGTTGGGGGCAACTCATTTTCCAAACAACAGATTTATCAAATGGCTGGAATGGTACTTTTAAAGGCCTTAATCAAGACGGTAATGTATTTATTTGGATGTGTACTTATCAATTTGAAAACGAATTAACCCAGAACAAGAAGGGTACTTTTATTTTAATTAGATAAGTATACAAAATAATACTTCGCACAATACTATTTGCAAAAGCAGGACATGACAATGTAACATCTGCTATGTTTTTTGTCACGACGGAGTCTTCACCGCAAAGCAGATGTGCGAGGAGTGATACCCCGGTGAACAAAGCACCAGGGTCTCATAGCAACCCATGCCGTCGTGCTGGGGTCTTCACAGCCAGCGCAACAGTGCGAAGCGTGAGGCCCCGCCGAACATGGGAAAGATAGTTTTGGAACTCAGGCTATTGTAGCACTGGGGTTTCATAGCCAGCCACAAAAGCCATGAATGAAAACCCCAGTGCGACAATAAAATATCAAAACTCCAAACGCAAAGAGGCCTTCCCCTTAAAATCAGTTATGGTCACGGTTTCTGTTTGGCTATCGTACACACCACCAATCACTTTTTTCGGTATCCGGTTATTGGGATGAGGCAGCCGAATGGTTACTGTTTTTGGTGTTGCAGTAAACTCACCACCGATCACCGCCTCAATATAATTTTTCCGGATATGAGAAGTTGCGGTTACATTCAGTTTTCCAAAATAACTCCGCACACCTTTTAATGAAATGCTTTGTCCGTCTTCCAGCCATTGCCTCGGAATCGTTTTGAACAAATGCAGGGTATCAGCCTGTTCCATATACAACATCCAACGGGTCTCCATTAAGAACCAGGCCTCTTCATGTGTTTTATGCGGACTTACCCGATACATGTGTTCCCAAAAAGTATAAGTCTGCCGGTCTGTGTGAGCAGACAGGGTATTGTAATAAGTGTTCAGAAAAGGTTTCACCATACCCAACCTTGCCTGCAGCCAGTTGTGCCGGCTATAATAAGGCTGACTGAATGCAGCGTTTCCCTGGTAAAATAATTCACTGTGGTAACGAAGCAGATCCTGCGATGCCGGTTCATCAGGGTTCAATACTTCGCAGAACACCAGGTACAACGGACCTAATAATGCATCGGGAGCGGTAAAGGTTCCATGCGACCAATAGATTTCCTTTTTCAAATACAACGCTCTTGGCCCGTCTGCTTCTGTCCAGGGTGGTGCCGTGGGGCACCAGGTATCATCGCCCAGGGGCACAACAGGCGACAGTGCCCTTGCGTTAAAAAAAGAGGTCCTTATATCTTTTTTCCAGGCGGCCGCTTCTGCCCTTAAACGGTTATGCTCCGATGGGTCAATCTCTTTCAGCATTTCTGCTATGCGGCTTAATCCCAGGTAGCCATAACCGTTAAGCATAAACTGATGGAACTGATCTTCCGGATCAGCTACTTTTCCATCTATCATTCCGTATCCTCTGCCCTTTAAATTCTCCTTTTTATTTTTATTTCTCCACTCTATTAAATAATGGCAGGACTTCAGTATTTTATCTTTCCATTGTTTTACCCAGTTAATATCGTGCGTGTACCTGAAGTATTCTCCCATACTCCATAATGCGGCTCCTGTTTCAATCGTATATCCTTCATAGTTCTGAATATAGCCGGTGCTCAACTGTGTTTCCAGGAAATAATTCAGTGCCCGTTTGGCGATATCAAACCAGCCCATTGAAAGATAAAACTGAATGATGGGTGAACTCTCCGTTCCAATAGGACTGTACACCCCAACATTTGCTGCCAGAGTTCCTTCCGGTTCCCTGCCAAACGTTATGAGATTCAAATGCAGGAGTCCGGCTGGTATTCTTTCATTGATCTCCTTTTCCGGCAATTGGATGGTGGCAGCCGTCTCCAGTTTTTTCAACCAGTAAAGCCGGGCTTCTGCCAGTCGCTCTGAAAAAGATTGTTTTTCTAAATGAATGGCTTCTTCGATGGTAACCGGCGTATGAGGCAGGTAGAAATCCAGCACGACTTTTTCTCCCGGTTGCAGCAATACAGCCATTTCTTCATTAGGGAGTGGTTTGCCATCTAATTGCGCCACACAAAATACTTCATCGTTGCTCAGGGTTGAAAAGCCGGTATTCGAATCATAAGTATGTATTTTTTTACCCCACCATCCTGTTCCCGGTCGTGGAATTTTCATCCAGGCATAGCGTGGTACTTTCCCCGTGTTTTCAATATGTGTGCGGATATAAAGCACCATCTGGTCATCAAAATCATAAGCTGTTTTCATGCGCTCTTCCAGGTCTTTCAAATGTTCTTCTTTAAATGTGCGACCGTAGCTGTGTTTGTCGGAAACCACATAGTGTGTTCCGCTATTGGTTTGGTTGGTAAGTGGTTGGCGGGCAAAGGATACAAATGAAATGGTATGATATAACACATCATCATCCACCAACTCGGAGTGATAGATGGGTAATGAACCGCTATCCAGACTGCGGGTGATATTATTGGTTACCCCCACACCTCTGCCCAATGCATAGATATATGCAGCATCCTGTTTGGGTGCGGTGAGCTTTACCGGTGATGAAGCATATTTTGGCCGGATAATTTTTCCTTCCTGTGCCATATCCTGCAACTCCTCCGAAATTTCAAACATGCGCATATCCCTTCCAATACCCAGTTTAACCGGTACACTCATATTACGGGTAAGCTTAGCCGCAGATTCGAAACCTGTTTCTTTTTGTTCTTCTATCTGCTGGATTTTTGTACGGTTTGCTTTGCTTAACACATTGGCCTGTACCTGCAGATAAGATCGGGTATCTCCGTCCGGTAACACCGCCGCGTGACAGGAAGGAACATATATCGGATAATCAGGATTAACATCTCTGAGAAAAAAGGAGAAAGCACCGGCTGATGATTTTACATGCACCACAGTTGACTCCGGTCCCCGGTTTCTTTTAGCGTCCTCCAATTGCAGACGGAGCCTCGCATCCGGGTTAGTAAAAGCAAAACGATTTGCTGTTGCCTTTCCGGCACCCTTAGGCACAGATAACTTTTTCAACTTACCATGTGAAATCTCAATCGTACCTGAAACCTTTGTATCCCATGCCAGAACAATATTTACCTGCTCAGATGCAGGTGATTGTGCAAACACAACGGAACAGCCGGCAAGCAGATACAATCCCATTGCAATTTGTACATACTGCTTCAGCCTTAGCATGGTTCTGCTAAAAAAATATTGCTTCATATGACTTTATGTAAACTATTTGTAGAGACGCTTCAGCTTCATTCGTACTGCCTTCATCACCACCTCTTGCGCATTAAAATTGAAGTAACCCAGCAATACCCGCTTGCCCACAAATTGAATGGCAGGGTAACAGAAATTTCCACCGGGATCATCCTCAACAGTTTTAATGTGTTGCCATGTTTTTCCTTCATCCTGTGAGATGGCTGTACTGAACGGTGTGCGTTGTTGTGTCTTGCCATTGTTATTCCAAACCAGCAGCAGGTCACCCGTTGAGGGTATCCGTTCAATTAATGCCGGGGAGGTAGGTGAAGATATATCCGTGGGTTCAACTGCGCTCCATTGTTGTCCGGAATCGGAGGAGTAAGAAGCATATTGTACACCTTTATTGGTACGAATAAACATAAGTATGTTGCCATTCTTCAGTTCCACTACACCGGGTTCCTGGGTCAGCACTTCATTCGGATTCGGTACCTGGCTGCCGGATGTCCATGTTTGTCCGTTGTCGTCGGAGTAATAACAAAACAATCGCCCCTGTGAAGACCATTTCTCTTCACCTGCCAGTTTATGCAGTGCTACCGGCATCAGTAACCTCCCGCTTTTGAGTTGAATAACCCGGTCATTGTTGAGCACAAAATAGCCTTTCCTGTCTTTGATACACACGATAGGTTCAGTCC
Organism: Chitinophagaceae bacterium; assembly: GCA_039811345.1. Taxonomy (GTDB): domain Bacteria; phylum Bacteroidota; class Bacteroidia; order Chitinophagales; family Chitinophagaceae; genus Agriterribacter. The sequence goes on along the minus strand of JBDHYJ010000123.1, from coordinate 1,331 downwards.
AGGTTTTGGCCTCGTCGTAGGATAGACGAAGCAATGGGATGCAGTCTTCATTAGAATTCTTTCGCAGGTAAAACAAGGCAATAGCATCATTTTGCAGCCGAAGCAATGAAACTGACATCACGTTCTGTCCCCCTTCCTGTTGCACCACTATTACATCATCCTTCGTCCAGGTTTTTCCTTTGTCTGATGAATATCGTCCAGCCAGAAAAGCATGTTCATGATCGCTTGAGGTATTGCCGGTAAAATGACTGTACACATGCAATATCCTTCCGTCCTTCAGGGTAATAAAATCACCTTCGCTGTTACGCCGGTTATCGGGAGTGGGTAACAGTTGAAGCACAATTTCTTTTTTTACGCTGGGATATTTATTGGTTTGATCCTGTGAGCAGACTTCATTTGGGATATGTAATTGTAAAATAAAAATCGCAAGTGTAATGCTACATATCAGTCTTTTGCCTGTCATATTACCGGATTAAAATAGTTTCTAAAATACTGTATTAAGAATAATGTTCTCAGTGTGGTTTTTCTCTGTCATAAGTATTGTCATTTCAAAAAGTGAATTTACATTAATGTTGCTATTTGTGTCTGTCAAAACTTTTATTCCTGTAAACTTACCTTTTAGTGTAGTAGAGTAAATTTTCTGATAAGCTTTCATGTATAGTTACTATTTTCATTTTTGTTTTATTATTTAAACTAATTCCAAACCTACACTCATGATCCGCCATACGGTTTCCTTTACGTTAAAATTTCCGAAAGGTTCTGCAGCAGAGCAGGATTTCCTGAACGCCACTCTCGTTTTAAAGAATATACCCGGTGTTGAGCAATTTGAGCGACTACGGCAAACCAGCAAAAAGAATCCATTTGACTTTGGTTTGTCTATGCAATTTTCTACGCTGCAGGACTATGAAGCCTATAATAATCATCCCTTACATACTGCGTTTGTTCAACAACACTGGATACCCGATGTGAAAGAGTTTTTAGAAGCTGATTACGAGGTTTACGAATAAAAATCAAAATAATCTTATTTATTTCTTCTCTGTCGCGACGGGGACTTTACTGCCAGGTATCTATGCGAAGAGTGAGACCACGACGAACCAGGGAAGCTATTTTAGCATCGGGGTTTTCATGGCTACCTGCAAAAGCTTTGAATGAAGACCCCGGTGCCAAAGTGGTGATTCAGCGAGGTAGAAGTACATACTGAATGAACAATCTGAGTTTAGATATACACTGATTTGACAAAAATAAAACCGGGTACATCTGCAAATTTATTATTGCAAATGAACCCGGCGGTTTAAGCATCAGGAGGATACTAATAAATATTAATACCCTGA
>JBDHYJ010000122.1:0-9116 GCA_039811345.1 Chitinophagaceae bacterium | reverse complement strand
TATCGGTTTGCCATCCGTTGCATTTTGTTCAGGTGAATTGCACTTGTCATCCGGTTATTTTGGTGATTTGATAAAAAAGGAAACGGGTAAAACTGCACAGGAATATATTCAATCGAAAGTGATTGATGTGGCTAAAGAAAAAATATTCAACATTAATAAATCAGTGAGTGAAGTGGCATATGAATTAGGTTTCAAATATCCGCAACATTTTACACGATTGTTTAAGCAAAAGGTTGGTGTAACACCAAATGAATACAGGATGTTGAATTGAATACTATCGGCCACTTGATGCCATTACAGTTTTTTGCGCTTGGCTTTAAGTGAATGTTTTTTATGCTGCTGACGCTTGCTTGCTTTCACATCTTAAACTCAATGACCATCATTTCGAACAACCGGATTTGTTGTTACAACTCGTCGCAATTACGAAAGCCAACCCATGTCCCCGGCAAACGATTGTGTGGTTGTGGGTATGTTAACTGACATTTGAAATAACACGGATCGGGCGGAGAAATCTTTTTAATAATTATATGACTCAACATAACAAAAAAGGGTGGCTATTACGGCTCACCCTTTAAAAATTTAGTCGGGCAATAATGTTATTCCTTATTCAATTTTATGCTTTGTCTCATTTTATCGGGGCCAATAACATTCATGATATACATTCCTTTTGAATAGCGGCTAACATCTAAAAAGGCATTGTTCATTCAACGTGATTCGTTTTGGAAATACACTGGTTAATTAAATATGCGGTTTATCACCTGGACACAGCTTTGTCAGTTTTTTTTAAATAAAGATTTAAGTTGTCAAAGAATACATAAGCTTGCGCACACGATGCATCATCCGTAGAGCAATTCTGTTCTGAACCGATGGTTACAATTACAGAAGCTGCATGACTTGGAATAATGTTAGAGAGAGAAATTTTTTCAAACTTGTGCATGCGTGAGTCGGCGCTCTCTGATTCATCCACTCTATGAAATTCATTCATGTATTTTTTAGCCTCAAAGGATTTCAATGATTTATTTGCAGCATCGAAAAATTCAATTTTCAAAAAACCAAATGCACATTTTAAATTATCATCACAATGGAATCCTGCTATTTGCGCGGAGAAAGTAAAATCAATTTCTTTTACAGCCAATGTGTCTTTTAATTTAGTAATGTCTATTGTTTGCCCGAGAGATTTATGATTTTGTCCTTCTTCAATATCGGCAGGCGCCCGAAAATAGTTATCACCTGCGTTATCGGGAAGTCCGCATTTTTTATCACAACCGTAATCCCATTCTCCTGCAATATGTCCATAATTCGAAACAGACTCATCATAATCTCCATTCACTTTCCAATCCACGGGTTTGTTTGATGAAGTAATATTTTCCGCACCGGGGTTCTTAATAAGATTCACACCAATAAGTTTATCTGCCTCAGTTTTTATTTTTTTCGCTGTTTGTGCGTAAATAGCCGGCACATAAAAAGTGAGCAGGGTTGAAATCAAAAAAAAAAATTTTTCATTGTTTTTCTCTCAAGTTAATCAAAAACAAAATTGCAACTGTATAAAAAAATGTATTCCCTTTCTGTCGCTACGGGGTCTTCACAACTCAGCCAATGTGTGAAGCGTGATCCCGGCAAATACCAGGGTCATGGCTACCCGCTTTTGCACTGAACGAAGACCCCGGTGTGACGTATATCCTGGAAAATAACTTAAACTTTGTTTCGACCGAATTTCTTTCAGAAATACAACCCAATTAATTCTACATCTTAGGTATAACCCAGCTTTTACCCGTTATCCTACGTGACCCATATTAATAAAAATCGTTATTTTTTTATTTAACTTGCTCTACAAATAAGCATACAATGAAAAAGTCTATCTTCTTAATTCTAATCTTTGTTATTGCTTTTGTATATGTATGGGCACAAAATAACAAGCCAGTGCTTTATACCAATATTAAACAGATTCCCTCCTATCTTAAATTAGTAAAACCATTTACAAATCCCAAGAACAATAATTTACACAAGCAGTTGAAGCCTGTAAATAATAAACTTACCGGGAAAATAACAACGGATATTACATCACCATTTCCTTCGGGGATGAATGAGGAGAATGCAATTCCGGCGAGAAAATTTTCTATTGGCACAGGTGGTCGTATCGCATTGCTATATTCCACCACACCATCATTACCGGCCAATGAAGCACATAATGTAAATGTTGCGGTTATTCCTTTGCGAAAACCAGATGGAGAGTATGTTTACTCCACAAGTGTACCAATAAAATGGAATGAACTGAGTCCCGCAATTTTAAATGCAAGTTGGAAAATTATTGTTGGAGACGAAGGCAGTTTTTATTTGTCGAGTGCATCAACTGGCGAACTCATTGGAGTAGATGCGCCTTCTACAGGTGCGCTTCCGGTTGCAAAAATGATGCCTGCCTCAGAAGGTTTTAAAACAAAATTATATTTATATCGACAGGGAGCAGGAAATAGACCAAAACTGTTTTTATACAATCCCTCTTACAGAGTTTTTATTGGCCGCAAAATGATCAATGCAAGAACAGTTAGCTTAGTTGCCATTAAGGTTTCTGATTACCAGGCCAGAAGAATTCCTCAGGGTGTATCCTTTGGTTGGGATTTCAAAACAGACCGCAATTTCAACCCACATGGGCCAAACAATATTTTGGTCAGCTACCTGGCATATCTTTCGTCATTACCTGTGGATGTTGATGGCGACGGCTATAGTCCCGTTGAATATGGTGGAAATGATTGTGATGATTCGAACCCTCAAATACATCCAGGCAAAACTGAAATATGCGATCCACTTGGCGTTGATGAAGACTGCGATCCTTCCACATGTGGTAAAATGGATCGTGATCACGATGGATATATAGATATCGCCTGCTATAACATTGATCCCCGCACCGGTGTCATTACCTCGCAGGGAGATGATTGCAATGACCAAAATCCTGCAATATATCCTGGTATGATGTATTATATTTCAGATAAAAGAATAGGTGTTTGCGGATTGGGAGAATTTGATGTGGACGACAATCATATTGCCGTCTATCAACCCAACGGTACAGCAATAGTAGTGCCTAAATAAAATTGATAGATCTTTCAATGCAATTTTATTTCAAAATAAAAGAATTGACATCAAAGGGTATTATTTAGGCAGTAAGATATTCTGCCTTTCGACAAAACCTGAGGGACAGTAACAGGAAGATGTGGAACACATCATATTTACGCTTCCTGAGCACTCAATCTCTTGGATTGCTTTTTTCTTTCTTCTTCATCCAGTATTACTTTGCGCATACGAATAAAGTTGGGCGTAACCTCAATGCATTCGTCAAACTGTATATACTCCATGCACTCTTCCAGTGTCATCAGTGTTTTGGGTGCAATATTAGTAGCTGCATCACTGCCACTGGCGCGCATATTGGTAAGTTTTTTTCCTTCAATAGCATTTACCACCAGGTCGCCGGGTTTAATATGCTCGGCTATAATTTGACCTGCATATACTTCTTCTCCCGGATCAATAAAGAAAGTGCCGCGGTCCTGCAATTTATCAATAGAGTAACCGGTAGTAGTACCGCCCTGTTTGGCAAGTAATACACCATTACTTCTGCCGGGAATAGGTCCTTTCCAGGGTTTATACTCGCTGAAGCGATGAGCCATCACGGCTTCACCGGTAGTTGCAGTAAGCATTTGAGTACGTAGTCCTATCAATCCCCGTGAAGGAATATCAAACTCCAGGTGCTGCATAGTTCCTTTAGTTTCCATCACCAGCATTTCGCCCTTACGGCGTGATACCAGATCAATAACTTTGCTTGCAAATTCTTCGGGTACATCTACCACCAGGGTTTCGTAAGGCTCACATTTTTTCCCATCAATTTCCTTTACAATTACCTGGGGTTGACCCACAGTCAGCTCATACCCTTCGCGGCGCATTGTTTCTATTAGCACACCGAGGTGTAATATACCCCTACCATAAACCAGGAAACTGTCACCATTATCATTGTCCATTACACGCAATGCCAGGTTTTTTTCAGTTTCTTTCATCAGCCGGTCACGCAGGTGTCGGCTGGTAACAAATTTTCCGTCTTTACCAAAGAAAGGAGAATTGTTGATGCTGAAGAGCATATTCATGGTAGGTTCATCCACACTGATCACCGGTAATGCTTCCGGGTTCTCAGCATCGGCAATGGTATCGCCAATATTAAAATCCTCCAGCCCTACTACGGCACAGATATCACCTGCCAGCACTTCAGTTACTTTTTTCTTGCCCAGCGCTTCAAATATATATAGTTCTTTTACTCTCGATTTTTTTATTGCACCATCAGCCTGCACCAACGCTATAGGTTGGTTTTCCTTTATACTGCCGCGGGTAACTTTTCCTACAGCTATACGGCCAAGGAAAGAAGAATAGTCAAGCGAAGTGATCTGCATCTGAAGCGGACCTTCACTAACCTTAGGTTCGGGTACATATTTAATAATTCCATCCAGTAATGGAGTGATGTCTTCGCTTGGTGTCAGAGAATCATTGAACCAACCGTTTTTGCCGGAACCATAAAAAGTGGGGAAGTCCAGTTGTTCTTCCGTAGCATCCAGGTTGAAGAACAATTCAAATACGGCATCGTGCACTTCATCGGGCCGGCAATTAGGTTTATCTACTTTATTAATAATCACAATTGGTTTCAGATTCAGTTGCAGGGCTTTTTGCAGTACAAAGCGGGTTTGTGGCATAGGACCTTCAAATGCATCTACCAGCAACAACACCCCATCTGCCATTTTCAGTACCCTTTCCACTTCACCACCAAAGTCGGCGTGACCGGGGGTATCAATTACATTAATCTTTACGCCTTTATATACGACCGACGCATTTTTACTGAAAATAGTAATGCCTCTTTCTCTTTCAAGGTCATTGCTGTCCATGATAAGTTCACCGCTTTCCTGGTTGGCGCGGAATACATTGGTTTGATGTAATATCTTGTCAACCAATGTGGTTTTGCCGTGGTCAACGTGTGCTATAATCGCGATGTTTCTTATCTGCATTGTAATTTCTTTAACTTCAGATTTGCTATCGACAGCAATGCTAATTGTGTTTAATAAATGCTATGCTCAAATTTAGGGGTGCAAAGGTACTACAAATTGAAATAGCAGAACCATTATATGGAAACTAAATAAAGTTGAATAAATGTGAATTTGTTTTGAATCAAAAGGGTTGAAATGAACTTTTTTTGAAGAATACCCCTAATATTTCTTCCAGGCTTTGTAAATATAAAAACCTATCATAAAAAGACTTGCAATAAACCAGGTATAAAATATGGCATTGAATGTATTAAAATGGCCATAAATAAATCCCCATTCGAGGTAGAGTCCAAAAAACATGGTGATAATTGCCCAGCTTATAATTGCGGTTACTATCTGTATAATTTTCAGAAAAAATTTTTTTATATCGGTTTCCATTTCGTTTGACATAATGGTTGAATAAAATATTATGGCATTAGTAATTTTTTAAAATCAGCCGAATCTCCCCTAAATACATTAAAATCAACTTTGTAGTCAATACCGTTTACCCTACCGGTTTCACTGTGTTGCCAAAAAGTCCATTCACGTTTTATCCGCGGGTTGTGTGGTTGCAGATAGTGTGCTACCCACAAAGGATATTCATCAAATTCGTTTCCGAGGTAATGGTCGTAAAAATCAACATTAGTATAAATTATCGGCTTTACTTTATAATATTCTTCAATGGTGCAAAGCCAGTCCTTCACCCTTGTTCTTAAATCTTTTGGTCGCACTCCATAAAGTTGTTCTACATCCAATACCGGCGGCAGGTCTCCCGGCTCCAATGTTACCTGCCCGATAAAATTTTCCGCCTGTTTTTTTCCGCTTTTTGTAGCAATAAAAAAATGATAGGCACCCCGCGTAATCCCTTCTTCTCCGGCTTTATACCAGTTGCGCTTAAACATCCGGTCTACATTTATCAAGCCTTCGGTGGCCTTGATAAATGTAAAACTGAGCTTCATGTTTTCAACATTCATTTTCTTCACTTCACCCCAGTCAATTACATCCTGGTGGTGAGACACATCAATACCATGTATATCATAGCTTACAGGTATATCAATCCCAAAAGCTGCATACCGCACAAAATGAATATGGTATTCCCGCCATTTTACATAACCATAAATCGCGCCTGCTGCCAGCAACATCAGAGCGGTCATTATCAGAAACGCCTTCCACCCTGCAATTTTTTTCTTCTTCTTCGGCATTCTAATCAGATGTGGAATATAAATAATTTACAAACCTGCACAACGGAAGTTTTGAAAAGAAAACGGGAAAAACAGTGATTTCATATTTTCCCTTTGCTTTTATGCAAGTATTCAGACCAATACAGCCCTGGATGCATACATGGTTTCCCTTAATTCTTTCACCCTTTCGTCTTCAAGGTATTCATCAAATGTCATCAGCCTGTCAATTGCGCCTTTGGGTGTAAGCTCTATTACTCGGTTGGCAACGGTTTGCATAAACGTATGGTCGTGCGATGTCAGCAATACCACCCCTTTAAAGTTTACCATGCTTTCATTGAAGGACTGTATACTTTCCAGGTCGAGATGATTGGTAGGTTCGTCAAGCACCACCAGGTTGGGATTTTGTATCATCATCCTGCTGATCATGCACCTTACTTTTTCACCACCGCTAAGCACTCCTGTTTTCTTCATTATTTCATCTCCGCTAAAAAGCATTTTGCCCAGGAACCCTCTTAAAAAAGGTTCGTCCACATCCGTTACGGTTGGTGGTACAAATTGCCGCAGCCATTCCATCAGGTTGATATCTTTATCTTTAAAAAATTCCGCATTATCGTTGGGCAGGTAAGCTTTGGTAATAGTTGTTCCCCACTCGTATTTACCGCTATCCGCTTTTTCGTTACCATTAATGATTTCAAAAAAAGAAGTGAGCGCCAGATGATCTTTTGAAAAAAAAGCGATCTTATCATTTTTGTGTACCGAAAAGCTGATATCGCTGAAGAGCACCCGTCCGCCTTCTGTCTTCTTCGAGAGTTTTTCAATATTCAGTACCTGGTTGCCGGGTTCCCTGTCCTGCTTGAAAATTATACCGGGATATCTGCGGTTAGAGGGCTCTATTTCTTCAATCACCAGTTTTTCCAAAGCTTTCTTACGGGAAGTGGCCTGTTTGCTTTTGGAAGCATTAGCGCTAAAGCGTGCAATAAAATCGAGCAGGTCTTTGCGCTTTTCTTCCATCTTTTTGTTCTTATCGCTCAACTGCCGGGCTGCCAACTGGCTGCTCTCGTACCAGAAGGTATAGTTGCCGGTATATATTTTTATTTTTTGCCGATCCACGTCTGCTACATGGGTACATACAGCATCAAGGAAGTGGCGGTCGTGGCTCACCACGATAACTATATTTTCATAATCGGCAAGAAAGTTTTCCAGCCAACTGATAGTTTCTACGTCGAGGTCGTTGGTAGGCTCGTCGAGGATCAGTATATCTGGGTTACCGAAAAGTGCCTGTGCCAGTAATATACGCACCTTCATGCTTCCCGGCAGATCTTTCATCAGGGTTTGATGGCGCTCTTCCGTCACTCCCAGTTCGCCCAGTAAAGTAGCCGCATCACTTTCGGCAGTATATCCCCCCATTTCTCCAAATTCCGCTTCCAGTTCGCCGGCACGCATACCATCTTCTTCTGAAAAATCTTCTTTGGCATATATAGCATCCCGTTCATGCATTACATCCCACATTTTTTTATGCCCCATCATAACGGTTTGCAAAGCGGTACGATCATCAAAAGCGAAATGGTTCTGTTGCAAAACCGCCATTCTTTCGCCGGGTGTAATATCAATGGTTCCTTTTGTGGGCTCAATTTCGCCCGATAGAATTTTTAGAAAAGTGGATTTCCCCGCTCCATTTGCGCCGATAACCCCATAACAATTCCCTTTGCTGAAACTAAGGTTTACCTCATCAAACAATACCCTTTTGCCAAAGGATAGTGATACATTATTCACTGAAATCATAAAGCTGTAAAATTTTAGATAGCCGGTCAAAAATTAACAAGCCGCAAAGGTAAGTTATTATCGTTAAGGGAGAATAGTTAAACCTGCTCAGTAAATTTCAGATTCCCCCGTACTTAAGTGCAATTAAGGCAATTTAGCCGTTAAAGCGATTCAACTTCTTTAATATTGCCACGAATGCACGAATTTGCACCGTTGACGCAAAATCGAGCATTGTATTCGTGTATTTATATTGCAAATATCTTCAGTTAGATTAATACCAAAAGTATACTTCTCTTAATACATTTTTCTAATTCCCGATATACGTATTCGTGTATTTGTGGCGTAAATCAGGATTAATATTTTCAATTTTTGTTTTTTAACCTGATACTGAGGTTTTAAAATAAAATGTATGTTAAACCAACACATTTACAACTCTATGATTTTTTACAAATCTTCTAAGGGTTATATATAATTGATCGAGTTGTGGGTGCCTGCAAAACATGAATATACCGAAGGGACTTTGATGAGAGAATGGATTATTTGTAACCTTGAATGATCACGAAAGTTACAAAAACATCACAGCCAGTTACCGTCATTACGATCCCGCCAGCAAGTTGCATTTAATTTAATGAAAGTAACGGCGGGAGAAGTAATCTCAAGATTTACCAACAGCATAGACTGCTTCTCCCGCCGAACACTCTTTTCATTCAAATCCTCATCATGGCGGGATCGCAGTGTTCGATGTGGTTTATTTTTTGTTTCTGGCGTTTTCTGAACAGGGTTATATATAATTTTAGTAACAAAATATTTAGGGAGCAAAGGCTCAAATAACTCTGATTAAAAAATCTTATGCCCTTATTTACATTTAGAAGGTTAATAAGGGTGAGTGACAGACAGATGTAACTTTCTACTAAGGTCTCAAATATGAGCAGGCCGATAACTGTTATTTAAAAAGAGTGAAAATTTCTGAGAAAACTTCTAATACCCCCTCGTAGCAATTACCTGCTGAATCACAATTTTTATTTACATTTAACCCCTGCCCCAATATTTACCTAAAACTCTTTTCATTATTATGATGCATGCATTTTTGTATTTCCAAAAAAAAATTAAAAGGAAGTTTATTTGT
>JBDHYJ010000121.1:0-9180 GCA_039811345.1 Chitinophagaceae bacterium | reverse complement strand
TGGCAAGAACAATAGGGATAGCCAATCAAAAAGGTGGAGTGGGAAAAACGACAACTGCCATTAACCTGGCCGCAAGCTTAGCCGTACTTGAAAAAAGGACTTTGTTAGTAGATGCAGACCCGCAAGCCAACAGTACAACTGGCACCGGATTCGATTTGCATAATATACAGAAAAGTCTTTATGACTGTATGGTTAATGATACTCCTGCAAGGGAAGTAATCTTAAAATCAGAAATCCCGCATCTTGATGTTATTCCTTCTCATATTGACCTGGTGGGTGCTGAGATTGAAATGATCAATTATCCCAACAGGGAAAATGTGCTGAAATACATTTTGGAGCCGGTAAAAAATGATTATGATTTTATTGTCATTGACTGCTCACCATCGCTGGGACTAATAACTGTAAATGCGCTGACTGCTTCTGATAGTGTGGTCGTTCCGGTACAAACAGAATTTTTTGCCTTAGAAGGATTGGGAAAATTGCTGAATACTATCAAAATAGTACAGAGCAGGCTCAATCCCGACCTTGTGATTGAAGGCATATTGATGACCATGTATGACGGACGTCTTCGCCTTTGCAACCAGGTGGTAAACGAAGTGAGACAGCATTTTGAGGAAATGGTATTTGACACCATTATCCACCGCAATACCCGCCTTAGCGAAGCGCCAAGTGTTGGGAAACCGGCAATATTATACGATGCAGAAAGCAAAGGATCCATCAACTACCTGAACCTTGCTAAAGAAATTTTGCAGCGAAACAATATGACCCTGATACCACAGGAAGAAAGAATTTTAACCATAGAAGATAATGAGCACTCCAAACAATAAGAAAGAAGCGTTGGGCAAAGGGATCCGCTCCCTGCTCCAGAGTATAGATGCTGATCTCAAAACCTCAGGGGGCGAACACCTTAAACCTTCTGTAACCGATAAGGCAACTTCCACATTAAGAATACCCGTAGATCAGGTTGAACCCAACCCCAAACAACCAAGACACGATTTTGATGAAAAGGCATTGCAGGAACTGGCAAGCTCTATTAAAATACACGATATCATACAGCCGCTTACGGTGGCTAAATTGGCAGGATCTGATAAATACCGCATTATAGCCGGTGAAAGAAGATGGAGGGCTGCACAACTTGCAGGAATAAAGGATATACCGGTTTATATAAGACAAGCCAATGATCAGCAACTCCTCGAACTGGCTCTGCTGGAAAACCTGCAGCGTGAAAACCTGAACCCTATCGAAATCGGGTTGAGCTATAAGCGTATGATGGAGGAACTGGAATACACCCAGGAACAGGTGGCTGAAAGAATGGGAAAAGAAAGAAGTACCGTTACCAATTATATTCGACTGCTGAAACTACCACCTGATATACAGGTTGCCGTGCGTAATAATGTAATAAGCATGGGACATGCAAGGGCTATAATAAATGTAGATACTGTAGACCAGCAGTTGTATATATACAACGAAATCAAGAATCGCGGCTTATCTGTAAGACAAACAGAAGACCTGGTAAGAAATTTGTACAAAAACACTGTTGTTAAAAAATCGGTAAAAGCTACCCTCCCGGCACCTTACAAAAAGATTGAGGATAATTTAGCCTCACATTACGGCACCCGTGTAAAAATGCAGCATAGTAAAAAAGGACATGGCAGTATTACTATCGAATATTTTTCTGTTCAGGATCTTAATACTATACTGGAGAAAATGAATGTATCGGCAATTTGATACCTTTTCGGTGATTTATGTTTCGAGATTATTTACTTATCATTTTATTATTGATAGCCGGCACAGCCAGTAGTTCTGCCCAGGATACTATACCACCATCATCAAAAGATTCTTTAAAAACCGACAGTGTCATTGCTTCTTCTGTTGCAACAACTATAGACAGTGCCGGCAAAAAGCTTCTACAAGATACGGCATCGCATAAATGGTCGCCGGCACGTAAGGCAGCGATACTATCCGCTATATTGCCCGGTGCAGGTCAAGCTTACAACAGAAAATACTGGAAGATGCCGATTGTTTATGCAGCACTGGCTATACCCGTGTATACTTTTACAGATAATCTTAAATGGTTCCAGCGAACCCGGTATGCTTATAATGTTCTTGCAAGGAAAGATACTGCCAATTTTCAAAATGTTTATCCGCAATTGCAACCCTTTGTAGAAGCGGGAGACTTGTCGGGACTGCAAAACTACCGCAGCGAATTCAGAAAGAATGTTGACTACTCGGTATTGGCTTTTTTACTTTTGTGGGGGTTGAATGTGGTGGATGCAGCAGTAGACGGTCATTTAAAGAATTTTAATGTTACCGACGATCTTAGCCTTCAATTTAAACCCGGCTTCTCACCAATGGCCAATACCGCAGGAATCAGTTTAGTGATAAATATCGGGAAAAATGCTTCCCGTCATTCCATCTCTGCACGTTGATTCTATTATCTTTGCGCCAAAATTTATTTTCCCGAAAAGAAGAAATTTTTACACATGAAAATAGCATTGATCGGTTATGGTAAAATGGGACATGCCATTGAAGAAATTGCAGTCGGGCGCAAACATGAAATTGTACTCAGGGTATCTATTGACAACCTCGAAGACAATACTATAGAAAACATTCAGCAAGCTGATGTAGCTATTGAATTTACCGGGCCCGATAGCGCTTTTGACAATGTGAACAAATGCTTTGAAGCCGGGGTACCCGTAGTCTGCGGTTCTACCGGTTGGCTAAGCCGTTATGACGAAGCAGTATGGAACTGTAAAGAACAAAACGGTGCACTATTATATGCAAGCAATTTCAGTATTGGTGTAAATATCTTTTTTGAGATCAATAAAAATCTTGCCAGACTCATGGCATCGCAAACTGAATACAATCCAACTATCGAAGAGATTCATCATACCCAAAAATTAGATGCACCCAGCGGAACTGCCATTACGCTTGCCGAACAAATACTGGAAGTAAATGCTATAAAGAAAAAATGGGTACTGAATAACAGCAGTGATCCATCAGAACTTAAAATCACGGCTAAACGAATTGACCCTGCTGCGGGTACACATATTATCAGGTACCACTCAGATATTGATGATGTTGAAATCATGCATATAGCCCATAACCGTAAAGGTTTTGCACTGGGTGCTGTGCTTGCCGCGGAATATATAGCCGGACAGCGTGGTATTTTTAGTATGCAGGATGTTTTGGGGTTATAAAATCAGGCTTTCTTCTATGATTTATGTCAGCCGGTATTTCAGGGATATCTAATATTTTCGTTTTCACATTATTTCCCATTAAATTGCTATATGCTTTCCAAAAAGACTCAATACGCTTTTAAGGCACTCATGTATATGGCCCAGGTAGAAAAGGAAGGGCCTATTCTTATTGCGGAAATTGCCCGCAAAAAAAATATACCTATTAAATTCCTGGAAAACATCCTGCTTGAACTTAAAAACATGGGGGTGCTCGATAGTAAGAAAGGTAAAGGCGGAGGATATTTTTTTAAAGAAAGACCAAAAAATATTACGCTGGCAAAGGTGATGCGAAAACTTGACGGACCTATAGCATTGCTGCCCTGTGTCAGTCTTAATTTTTATGAACCCTGTAAAAATTGCGATGAAGGTGATTGTAAACTCAGAGATACTTTGATATTAGTTAGGGATGCCACCCTTAAAATACTGGAAAAGAAAACTGTTGCAGACCTGGTGTAAAGGCGCCTGTTACTATCAGGCATTTATCATCGCTTTTTTCCTCAGCCATTCTGCTTTACCAATACCTTCAAAAACGTGCTTTTCGCTATGATAGGATGACCGTACCAGTGGACCACTTTCTACATAGTCAAATCCCATTTCATAACCGGCTTCTGTATATTCAGCAAATTCATCAGGATGAACAAACCGCAACACCGGAAGATGCCGCTTTGTTGGCTGTAGATATTGCCCGAGCGTAATAACATCCACATTACTTTCTCTCAGGTCACGCATCGTTTGCAATACTTCTTCTTTGGTTTCTCCCAATCCAAGCATCAGCCCCGATTTGGTACGCATACCATTTTCTTTCAGGTATTTCAGCACTTCCATGCTTCTTGAATATTTAGCCTGGATGCGCACCTGTTTTGTCATTCTCTCTACTGTTTCAATATTGTGTGATACTACTTCAGGCGCTGCTTCAATTATACGCTGTATATTTTCCTGTTCTCCTTTGAAATCCGGAATCAGAGTTTCAAGTGTTGTATTAGGTGTCAAAGCTTTTACAGCTTTAATAGTATTTTGCCAAATAATGCTGCCACCATCTTTCAATTCGTCTCTGTCAACTGATGTGATAACGGCATGTTTAACCTTCATCAGGTAAATAGCCTCTGCCACCCGCTGTGGTTCATCCCAGTCTACCGGTTCGGGTTTGCCTGTAGCTACAGCACAAAAGCCGCAACTTCTTGTACAGATATTACCCAGTATCATAAAAGTAGCCGTACCTGCACCCCAGCATTCTCCCATATTGGGGCAATTACCACTTTCACAAATAGTGTGGAGTTTATGGGTATCTACTAAATTCCTTACGTTTTTGTAGCTTTCTCCAATGGGTAGTTTAACCCTGAGCCAGTCAGGTTTTTTTACCCGTGTTTCTCCCTGTTCAGTTGTTGCGCATGATCCACTCATAATGTAGATTAATGATTCAGTTTGCAAAAATAACCCTCTTACTTCCGTTTGCCAAATAACAGGGAAACATAGACGTTGACAAAAAATTTACGGGAAGGATTATATACCATCTGGTCAATTTCTTTAAAATAATACTCAGCATTAATTCCACCTTCAATAGCTGACAATATTGTATTAAACCTGTTGTAGTCAAACCGTATTGCCGTTTTAGCATGCAATCCGGGTACAAACTTCATTTCATTCCAGCCCTTAGTCAATCCGGCTCCACCAATAATTCGCTGACTCAGAAACAACGCACTGTCAGGAGAATCATATTTTACAAATCGGTTTTTATTATCCATATCCTGCACTTCCACATAATAAGGGCGAAGTATACCCAGCGACAAACCACCTGTGCCTATGCCATATACTGATACACCATTCTTATTGCCCTTGCCACCAATAAGCAATTGCTGACCGGCAGATAATTTTAGCTGGTAAAAAACATTTCGTTTACCATAAACAAAGGGGTTACCGAAAAAAATAAACCCGCCCGCATCTGTTGTGATATTCTGCTTTTCTTCTTTACGGTGTTTTTTTTCATTAAACTCTATCTGATATATGGTAGCCCTCGTTACTGAATTAGATCTGCCATGTTCGTATGAAATACCCCAACCATCGCTGTTCAGCTTTATACCAAAAGCTCCCTGCTTATTGAATGAGGGTACTCCCTCTTCCTCCAATCGCACCAACTTTTCCCTCCTCTCTTTTCTTGCCTGTTTTTTATTCTGCTTCTTTATACCTGCAGAACCTGCACCAGCATCCTGACTGAAACCTGACATCCCAATACTAACCATCAAAATAACCGCAATGATTTTTTTCACCTGGAATAATTTATGTAATCTTTGAACGTAAATTTATACAAAAATAATACAATGACATCAACAGTAATATACGAAGGAAACCTGCGAACCGTTTGCACCCATCTTAAATCCGGTACCGTCATAGAAACTGACGCCCCACCTGACAACCAGGGAAAGGGAGAAAGGTTCTCACCATCCGACCTGGTGGCAACCGCTCTTGCAAGCTGTATGCTTACTATCATGGGTATAAAAGCGAGGGATATGGGGATAAATATTGAAGGTATCAGGATTGAAGTTGAAAAAATAATGACAGGATCACCACGCAGAATCGGTGGAATAAATTTAACATTTCATTGCCCGGAAAATTTGCAGCTCAGCGAAAAGGAAAAAACAATTTTCGAAAATGCAGCAAATACCTGTCCTGTAAAATACAGTATACATCCTGATATAGTAGTGAATATTCATTTCAACTGGCAACCCTCAACTAAAATGGTTTCGTAGCCAGGTATTCATATAATGGATTGCTGAAGAAAAAAATTGTCAGATAAATAGAGGTTAAACCCGGGAGAGTCAAATTTGCATCTCTGGTTTATACTTCTCAAAATTGATTTTACAATTATCGTTTTTGTCATTTCAAGCCTGACTTTTCCCGACTCATATATGTGTCCCAATCTTCTCCTTACAAACAGCCCTTCAATATTGCAGCCCCTGTGGCACATTGAAGACAATGTTTATGCAGGCAATATTCCTTTGTAAGTTCGGTAAGCGCCTGTGAGTCTAAAGCAGAAATATTGAGCACTCCCAGTTGCTCCCATTGTCTGGTAACCCTGTTTTCCTCAGGCGCTAAAGATTCAAGCCATTGCAGTGCCTTTACTTTATATCGTTGTTCATTATTAACAACGCCATAAGCAAATACTGCCGGCACTGCAGTATTGATGATAATATTTTGAATAGTACTTTCCCCCATTATCTTAGGACGAAAAGTTGAAGGTTCGTCCAACCGGTAATGATAATGCCAGTAATCATTAGCAGTAACAGTAAACAATTCCTTTACTTCATTAAGTGCGGTTATATCTTTGATCTGAGCAAAGAGATGTGAGGAATGATGAATAAGCATTGCCAGTTGCGCAAGCCGTATTGTAGGAAAATTACCCGGCCGCATCCGCAGAAAATGTACAGGCTCGTGTATCGTTTTGAGTTTATATTTTTCACGGAGAAAACGGAATTCTTTTTTCAGCATTACCGGATAAGTTTCAGTGAAATCTGCATTAAGCAATCCTGCCTGCCCAAGCAGCAATGCTTCGATCTGATGTATCTGGTTTTTATGTTTCGCCAGGATATTTACCTGGATAGATTTTGCCATTGCTTCAAAAGCATCTGCATTTACTGTAGCCCCAAAATTTTTCGCCAATATCCACCAGAAAACTTCCTCCCAGTGATTATTGGTTTGTTGCAAATAGCCCTGAATGATCTTTGACTTACGTTCCAGCCTTTCTGCAGCAAGCCTTGTTTTCCAGGCATCCCAAATAAAGGCAGGCACAGTATGTGCATTTTTCTCACATGCAATAATAGTATGATTGTACATGAGTTCTTCATAACGGGTAAGTAAAAACTTAGATACCCTGTCCTGCAAAATAAGTAAAGGTATATTTCGGGAAGACTCATCATCGTTTTTCAGATCATGCTCCCATACCACATGCAGCATTACATTGCTGTAGTTTGCATCTTCTTCATGGTGATGGTTTTTCCAGTCTGAAGTGTGTATATGCAACTCAATGTTTCCCACCCAGGAAGTTGATCCGATTTTTATTTTGGCTTGCAAAAAATCCGGTCCCTGGTTGGTATTGAACCATCCCGGATACTGAATAGTTAAGGATTCACCGGCAGAAGTGCAAAGTGCATTTTTATTAAAAAACTGCATCTGCCAGATATACTGAAGAAGGCGTTCTGTCATAGGTTGCTTTATAGGTTAATAAATCGAGATAAGTTAAGTTAAGACACTCAGCAGATATCTCAAAATAAAAAGTGTAAGGTACTCAATCTAAAATAACAGGAATTATCTGTTTGACAGGTTATCAATCATACGTATAACCTTGCTTACCGGCAGCCCCATTACATTATAAAAATCACCAGCTATCCGCTGTATGCCCACCACACCTATCCATTCCTGTATACCGTAAGCGCCTGCTTTATCATAAGGTTTATATTCATCCACATAAAACTTGATCTGCTGCTGGGACAGATTATGAAACCAAACTTCCGTGACTTCTGTAAAATATTCTTCTTTATCACCATTACTTAAAAATACACCGGTCATCACTTCATGTTTTTTTCCGGAAAGCATGCTAAGAATACGTATAGCGTCATCCCTGTCTGTGGGCTTTCCCAGAATTTGTCCAAAACATACTACAATTGTGTCTGCCGCCAATACAGGTATTTGCTGCTCATATCTTTGATACACATCCATAGCTTTCACTGCGGATGCTTTATCTCTTGCAATATGCACAGGCACATCCTGCAGTTCTGTATTATCGGGTATTGTTTCCTCGATAGGTGGTACAATGATATCAAAATCCACCCTTGCCCATTCCAATAATTGTTTTCTCCGTGGAGACCCTGAGGCCAGAATTATTTTTTGCATTAAACATACAATTTAAAAAACAACATAGACAATATCCCGGTTAGCATAACAAATTTTACTGCTCCGCTAAGGTATCCAAATTCGGAAGCACTGGAAGCAAGGTATAACCTCCTTGTTATCCAAAGTAAAGGCAGCAATATCAGCAGGATGCAGTACACTATACTCCACCACCAGCCCAGGTAGGCTGCATATACCAGTATACCTAATAACGCCCCGGTAAGCGCCATAAGCCAAACACCCGCAAACATTTTAGATACCTGCATCCCCCACACCACAGGCATTGTTTTACACCCATAACGGGCATCCCCCTCTATATCTTCCATATCTTTTATTACTTCCCTTATCAGTGAAATTACAAATGCAAAACCAGCATACAGAAATGCAAGCCGCATTATCCTGCTATGTATATGTGGTGTCATCATTCCCGGCATATCCCAGCCCGGCAAATGATAGTTGGACACATAATCCACAAAAAAGAAAACTACCAGCACCACCCATGCTGTAAGCAGTGAGATCATAATGTTGCCCGAAAGCAATTTCTTTTTGAAAGTGGTGGAATATACCCAAAGCAAAAGCACACATACTACATTAGAAAATCCAATCAACCAGTTGCGCGTAACAAATGAAATATAAAAACCCATAACTACCCCGGCAGTAGAAAAGAGCCAGTGCAGTATAATCGCCCATCTCCGCGGAATTACTTTTTCCACTACTATTCGGCCGGGTTTATTTACCATGTCAATACTCAAATCAAAATAGTCGTTGATAACATAACCACCCGCAGCAATACTAACCGATGATATTACCAGCAGTACAAACAAATGAAATTCATCAGCAAAAAAAACACCGGGATGGGTGGAAGGATAGAGTATACAGAAATAAAACAGGCATTGCGTAATTGCAATAAATATCAGGTTAGGATACCTGATAAGTTTAAACAATGCCATTAGTTTCATCTGTATATCTTTTGCTTTTTAATAGAGCCCCATATATCAGAATTGGAACCTGTATATTTCACGCCGTGAAGTTAATTGCAGAATGATGAAAATAGAAATCA
>JBDHYJ010000120.1:0-9184 GCA_039811345.1 Chitinophagaceae bacterium | reverse complement strand
AGGCTATAAGTTGAAACTCTTCGGAGAACAAAACCTAATTCCAAAAACTGAAAGTATTCCGGTATTGCTCAAGGTATTTGTGAGAGACTATTGCGAATTGATCAATTAATTTGAAAATTATGCAATAAATAAGAAAGTCAAATATCTATGAGGATCGCCAGATAAATATCTTGAATGTAAATATATCCCCTGATGTTGAGCAAATAGCAAATGAATTTTCTTATGTGATTTTTGTTACAAACAAGTGATTTTTTCAAATCTACTTTTGCCGTCAAATTTGAAAAAATGAGGAAACACTTGTCAAAATTTTTAATAATAACCCTGCTGCCACTAAGTACGCTTGCCCAGGATACCATTACCATGAGCAAGCAGCTTTTGCTGGAGGAAGTAATAAAAGAGAATAAACAGATAAAAATTGCAGAGCAGGGTTACGAGGCTGCAAAAGCAGGTTACCGGCAGGCCAATACCATCTATCTTCCCGATATCAATTTTTCCTATACTGCAATCAGCACTAACCTGCCACTTACCGCATTTGGCTCTAAGATTAATCAGGAAGCGGTAACTATGGCCGACTTTAATCCGGATGTAATCAATAATCCCGGCCATGTTCAAAATTTTAATACCCGGATTGAACTGCAACAGCCCATATTCAACTTTGACGCTCCATACCAGCGGAATGCCGCCAAAGCCCAGGCAGATGCGCTTCAACTAAAATGGCAGCGCACTGCAGAATATATTGAAATGGAAACAGGCAATGCATACATGCAATTGCAAATGGCCTATGCCGTTGCCGATGTGCTGTATGATGCAAAAAAAACAGTTTTGGCAAACCAAAAACTGGTTAACGATTATTATGATAATGGATTAATGCAGAAGTCGGATGTGCTGAATATGCAGGTGCGGGTTTTGGATATTGAAAATCAAATCAAGTATGCACAATCCAATATTGCCAATGCATCGGAGTATATAAATCACTTGCTCCATAAAACATCCCCATCAGCAATCATTAAACCTGCAGATACCCTTTCGGTAAATATTGAAAACCTGCAAAGCATGGCCATTAATGAAAACCGGAAAGACATTGCAGCAATGAGCAAAGCTCTGGAAGCACATCAGTATATGGCCATGGCTGCACAAAAGAAATTTCTTCCCCGGTTAAATGCATTTGCCAGCTATGAATTAAACGACAAACGACTTGCCCGATTTAAAGGAGAAGGCTATATGGCCGGACTTCAACTAACCTGGAATATTTTTTCGGGACAAAGAACGAAATACAGTATTCAACAGGCTAATATAAACCGGCAACAAGCCAAAGAAGAACTGGACGACTACAAATCAAAAACCACACTGGAGCTCAGCAAAACCATGCGCCGGCTTACCGATGCTTCCAATAAAATTGCGTTAACACAGCAAACGCTGGAACAGTCCCGTGAAGCTTATCGCATCCGTTATAATCGCTATACACAGGGTTTGGAAAAATCAAGCGACCTGTTGAATGCCGAAATGCAGGTAACCAAAATTCAATTGGAATTAAAGCAAGCCATTCTTGAATACAATATCACAGCAGCATATTTAAAATTTTTAACCCAATAAGAATCATTTATGAAATATTACAGCACAGCCCTTCTCATGCTTTTTGTTTTGGCCATTGGATGTTCGGGTCCTCAAAAAAATGATGAGGCAAATGAAAAACCTATCCTTGTTGTTGCCGCTACATCTTCAACTACAGATACTGGTTTTACGCTAAAAGCAAGCGGTAAACTGGTGGCACAGAACAAAGCAAATGTAAGCACCCGCATGATGGGCTATATTACCCGTATGCAGGTGCAGGTAGGCCAAACCGTTACTGCAGGCCAAATGCTGGTAAATATCAGCAATAACGATATAGTGGCAAAGGGAGGACAGGTGAATGCACAGATTGCCCAGGCACAAGCAGCATTGGACAATGCAAAAAAGGATTATGATCGTTTTTTAAATCTCTACAATTCGCAAAGCGCTACAGCAAAGGAATTAGACGACATGCGAACCCGCTACGAAATGGCCAAAGCAACCGTAGATGCAGGCCGGCAAATGAAAAGCGAGGTGAACGCACAGTACGCTTATACCAATATTTCGGCACCCATCTCCGGAGTGATTACTCAGGTGTATGCCAAACAGGGTGATATGGCCAACCCCGGTATGCCCTTGCTTACCATTGAGTCTCCGGGCATGCTGCAAGCCGAAGTGCCTGTGCAGGAAGAAGACATTACCAGTATAAAAAAAGGAATGAAAGTGCTCATGATAAAAAAATCTTCAGGCGGGCAAATGAATGGAGTAGTATCAGAGATAAGTCTGTCTGCTGTAAGCACCGGAGGGCAATATATGGTGAAGATAAACCTGGAAAAACCGGATGCAAATCTATTACCCGGGATGATTGTTCAGGTGCAGTTTCCGGTAGAAAGAAACAGTAAAAATTATCCTGCAGCTCAAAACAGCCACATTACTGTACCGCAATCGGCATTGGTGCATCAGGGACAGCTCACCGGCATTTATACCATCAGCCAGTCTGGCACCGCCATACTCAGGTGGATCAGAACAGGAAATACTTTCGGCAATGAAGTGGAAGTATTGTCCGGCATATCGGCTGATGAAAGGGTAATTGTTTCTGCCGAAGGAAAATTATACAATGGCGTAAAAGTGCAGGTAAAATAAGAAATTAAAAAGTAAAGAAATGAAAGAAGGACTCTCCGGAAAAATTGCACAATTTTTTATCAACTCCAAACTTACCATTTTGCTAATGGTAGCGTTGATGGTAATTGGAGTATATAGCTCCTCACTGATACCAAGAGAAGAAGAACCACAGATTAATGTACCCATGGCCGACATCATGGTAGGTTATCCGGGAGCATCACCCAAAGAAGTGGAGAGCCGTGTAGTAAAACCACTTGAAAAAATTATCTCCAATATAAAAGGTGTAGAGCACATTCATAGCATGGCCATGAATGGCAGGGCAATGATCATTGTTCAGTTTTATGTAGGGCAGGATGTAGAACGCTCTTATGTAAAATTGTACGATGAGTTGATGAAGCATCCCGACATTTTACCGGAGAATGTAATGAAGCCCATTGTAAAGACCCGTTCAATAGATGATGTACCGATGATGGGCTTAACCTTATGGAGCGACAAGGCTGATGATTACCAGTTGCGTTTGATAGGTGAAGAGTTGGCCACCGAAATAAAAAAGATAAAAGATGTATCGCAAACTAAAGTGATCGGCGGCCGTACCCGACAGCTCAAAGTGGTGGTGGACAAGGATAAACTTTCCGGGTTGGGTATAGATGCTTTGAGCATCATGCAATTGATTAAAGCCAGCAATGGCAGTAGTCAGTCGGGTAGCTTTGTACAAAACAACCAGGAATTTTTAGTTACCACCGGACAGTTTCTTACATCGCATGAAGATGTGGAAAATTTGGTAATAGGCACCCACAATAATATGCCGGTTTATTTAAAGCAGGTAGCCCATGTTGAGGATGGTCCTTCTGCCCCGGCTAACTATATTTCCTTTGGATATGGAAGGTACAATGATGCCTACAAAAATTACAAATCGGATTATCCTGCTGTCACACTTGCTGTTTCCAAAATAAAAGGAGCAGATGCCATGCAAATAGCAGATGTTATTCTTAAAAAAACGGAGGAGCTAAAGAAAACTTTACTCACCAATGATGTACATGTAGAAGTTACCCGAAATTATGGCGAAACAGCTTCGCACAAAGTAAGCGAGTTATTGCTGCACCTGGCTATAGCAATCATTGCTGTTACCGTACTGGTGATGCTGGCTATGGGCTGGCGGGGCGGATTGGTAGTCTTCTTTTCGGTGCCGCTTACTTTTGCCCTAACTCTGTTTAGTTATTATCTGCTGGGATATACACTCAATCGCATTACCTTATTTGCGCTTGTATTTGTGGTAGGTATCGTTGTGGATGATAGCATCATCATTGCCGAAAATATGCACCGGCATTTTAAAATGAAACGCCTGCCATTTAAACAGGCAGCCATTTATGCTATCAACGAAGTAGGCAACCCTACCATACTGGC
This sequence comes from Chitinophagaceae bacterium, assembly GCA_039811345.1. Lineage (GTDB taxonomy): Bacteria > Bacteroidota > Bacteroidia > Chitinophagales > Chitinophagaceae > Agriterribacter. The sequence goes on along the minus strand of JBDHYJ010000120.1, from coordinate 5,110 downwards.
TACTTTTACGGTAATAGCAGCTATATTACCTATGGCCTTTGTCTCGGGTATGATGGGTCCCTATATGAGCCCAATGCCTATTGGGGCATCCATTGCCATGATGCTCTCCCTTTTTGTTGCACTTACTGTAACACCTTACCTGGGTTATCATCTACTGCGTGAAAAAGAAAAACAAAAAGAAAAGCATGAGCACAATTTACAAACAAGCTGGTTGTATAAAATTTACAGAAAAATTGAACTGCCATTTTTAAACAGTCGCACAAAGCGATGGGGCATGCTTGGCGCTACTGTGGTAATGCTAATGGGTTCTGTATTGTTGTTTTTTACAAAAACGGTAGCTGTAAAGATGTTGCCATTTGACAATAAAAATGAAATACAGGTGGTAATTGATATGCCCGAAGGCACTACTCTTGAAAACACTTCGGCAGTGGCTAAAGAAATTTCGCAGTACCTCTCAGGCATTCCGGAAATTGAAAATTTTCAAAACTATGTAGGCTCATCGGCCCCCATTACCTTTAATGGACTGGTAAGGCATTATGATATACGTGGCGGAAGCAATATGGCAGATATACAGGTGAACCTATTGCCCAAAGAAAAAAGAAAATTACAAAGCCATGATATAGCCAAAAAAATAAGACCACAGGTACAGCAAATTGCCGGCAGGTATGGCGCCAATGTAAAAATTGTTGAAGTGCCACCCGGTCCTCCGGTATTATCTACTATTGTGGCCGAAGTATATGGCCCCAGCTATGAAGAACAACAAAACGTAGCTGCGCAGGTAAAATCAATTCTTGAAAAAACAGATGACGTAGTAGATACCGATTGGATGGTAGAAGCACCGCAGGTAGAATACAAGCTGGAAATTGACAAAGAAAAAGCCATGCAAAATGGCATAGTGCCTCAGCAACTGGTAGGCAATATTACTTACCTGCTTGGCGAGCATTCCATAGGTGGCTTAATGGACGAAAACGCCAACGCCCCGGTAAACATTGTTTTAAAACTTAATGACAAAGACAAAACGAGTTTGAATGATGTTTTGAATATTAAGATAAAAGGGCAGCAAGGGCAAATGGTACCTGTATCAGACATTGTAAAAGTGAAAAAAGATTCACTGGCAATAACCATTTACCGGAAAGACCAAAAACCCGTAGTATATGTATTAAGTGATATGGCAGGAAAACTTGAAAGTCCGGTGTATGCCATATTGGGTATGAAAGAAAAACTCAATAAAATAAAATTGCCTGCAGGTTACAGCATTAATGAGTTGTACATGAACCAGCCGACCAGTGAAGAAAATTTCACAGTAAAATGGGATGGTGAATGGCAAATTACCCTGGAGGTATTCAGAGACCTGGGTGCTGCGTTCCTGGTAGTAATCATCATTATTTATATGCTTATAGTAGGTTGGTTCCAAAATTTTAAAACGCCTGTGGTAATGATGATGGCTATACCGCTGTCGCTGGTAGGCATTGTGCTGGGGCACTGGTTACTGGGTGCTTACTTTACTGCCACATCTTTTATAGGTATGATAGCCCTGGCGGGTGTGATGGTGCGTAATTCTGTATTGCTGATAGATTTTATTGAAATAAGACTTAAAGATGGCGTGTCAATGAAAGAGGCCATCATTGATGCAGGCGCCGTGCGTACCACACCTATTTTACTCACCACCGGTGCTGTGGTAATTGGGGCATCCATCATCCTCTTTGATCCCATCTTCCAGGGTTTGGCCATTTCTCTGGTTGCTGGAGCAATCGTTTCTACATTGCTCACACTATTGGTAGTGCCTTTGATTTACTATATGGTTGAAAATAAAAAGTGGGCGAAAATTCAGCAGCATGCCCGCCTACAATCCGATAGTAATGGTACAAATGCTGAATTGACCAACTAAAAACGGGGGCACAGCATTTTCGAAAACAGAAAATATAAAAAACAGTTTTATGCAATTACTTTCTATTACCGCCATTGAAGAATTTGGCGAAGCTATAAAAAAAATATTACAGCAAAGTGGGGTTGCTCAATATAGCTATACCAGCGTAACCGGCTACAGAGATAACACTACAGAAAGTGTAGGGGACAATTGGTTTGCATCAGAAATGAACGAAACCGCATCCATGCTGTTCTGGGTATTTGCATCCGACCAGCATGTGGCAAAAGTGATGCAGGCGGTAACCAATTTTAATCAACAGCTACAGTCGGGATCAAAAATTCATTTATTCACTTTACAAATAAATCAATCATTATGATCAACAGGTATATCAGGGCAATTGCCGGCATCTTCGTTATCGCCAGTGTATTATTAGGCATGTACGTAAATGCCAACTGGTTTTGGTTTACCCTCTTTGTAGGAGCCAATTTATTACAAAGCGCATTTACCCGCTGGTGCCTGATGGAAGACATCATTCGCAAACTGGGTGTAAAAGATAAAGCATAACCCCATAAGTTGCCGCTCATGAAAAAGGCTTCGCTTGCAGTAAGCGAAGCCTTTCTTTTTACATGCAATCAATTTAAATTGCAATGGGCCTGCTAAGTGTTTAAATTGAAATTTTATATCAAAAAGAAGACGGCAATAAGCATTCTGATATGTGCAAGAGGTATGTTTTCACCGGTAGGGGAAATGGCTACTCACAATACCTTTGAATGAAGTCCCCGGTGCCACAAAATAAAATAAGATGAAAAAAAGGAGAATGATAACTGTTATCCTCATAATTATTTTTGTAATTGCTATAGGGTTCTTTTTGTTAGATAAATACGTAGGTAGCATTTTTGATTTACATCAGTAAAAACCTTTATCTGGTGTAGGTCCTCTGACCTGTACCTTACATTACTTTTGGATTCTCCGCAGTCTCGCAAAACCTGGCTTTGAGTTTCTGGAAAAAACCGTATAACCTGGCGAACAAATTGTTTAATTAGTGTTTAAGAATATTACTTCCCATTTTACTTTCATACCTTGTACTACTTTTTTAATGAATGATATATGGAAGAAAACATGAAAGTGGAAAACCCCTAGCGCAGGTCTCCTGACCTGTGCTTTGTCATTACTTTTTTACCAATGTCAGTGTAGTTGATTTTTTAATATCAATACAGAAAAATAGGTATATTGTATAAAAGCTAACTATGAGCACTAAATATAAGTTTAAGGATAGGGCTTCAACCTATTTTGCAACATCAACAGTGGTTGATTGGATAGACCTGCCTGCCGGTAGGCAAGTGTATTTACGAGAGAAGATTACAAAACAATATTGCTGGATAGCTTCCGGCATTGCCAGCGTAACCAGGGCTTGCAGATTCACGCCTGGGTATTAATGACCAATCATTTTCACCTGGTTTATTCCTGCATTAATGGAAATGAGCCGGGTATGGTGTTGAAAAATATTAAAAGCTTCACAGCGTTGAAAATAATTGATGCGATCATAAAAAATCCCAAAGAGAGCAGGAAGGAGTGGATGCTGAGTATTTTTGAAGAAAACGGTCGGGCAAAGAAAACCAACTATCATTATCAGTTCTGGCAACATGAAAATCATCCTGTACTTCTGGAAGATAATAGTAAGTTGGAACAAAGGGTGACATACGTTCACGAAAATCCGGTGCGTGCTGGTTATGTATCGTTTCCGGAGCAATGGTTATATAGCAGTGCCGTCGATTATTATGTAAAAGACGGTAAGGGGTTGCTTGATATTATGAGTTTGTAGTGAACGGCAAGAAAAGTAATTTCGAGGCACAGGTCGGGAGACCTGCGCCAGAGAGGACACCGAAAAAATACAGTACTTTATGGGAACTCAAATTAGCGAAGCTAAATTAATAGGATTGGATGTGAATATAGGGATGAGAGCCATAGAACAGTAAACTAAATCTAAAATGGTATATAAATTAACAGATAGTAGAAACATCTATCTTCATGTGTTAATTGGTTTGTTTTGTGATTATATGTTAATTATATCTATTTTCTTTTATAATGGAAGTGAAAAGCTTTCTAGAATTATGTGGTTTAGTCTAATTGGAGGATTATTATCCTACAGAGGAATTAAATATAGATTTGTAGAATTTGATAAAGATAATATGTATTTTAAAAGTTTATTACGTGTGCGCCATAACTTGCCATTAGAAAACCCCTTGTATATAAGTGCTTTGGGTGGTCGCACGGGGACATCGTATTTTTTCGAAGTAATATATAAATCTAAATCGGAGAAAAGAAAATGGATTATGACGGATATTTCTCTTTCGATTTTCACATATGAGTATAAAGAATTGCTTAAATTTCTTAGAGAAAAAAACCCAACATTATTTGAAAAGCTAAACAACCTTCCTTCGTCGCCACGTCTCCCACATAGATAAAAAATGATTGATAAGCACATAGTTGAAGGGGATGTGGCGAACAAGCTTTGTAATATATTTTTCCTACTGGTGTGTGTCTTCACACACCAGAAAAATCTTTATATTGGTCGAAGCATTTCTCTAAAAAATTGCACCTATGAATATAGAACACAAAAGGCAAGGTCAAATGGAATTGCAGGATGTTTATTTTTATACTGATACCATTATTGGCTTTCAGCATCTGTTACAAGACGATAATATAAAGCTCACATTAATTCATTCTCTGTGTTATTTGGTAAAGCATTCGCTTATCAGGATTTTTGGTTATGTAATTATGCCCAATCACATTCATCTTATATGGACACATCTTGCATTAAATGGTAAAGAAAGCCCTGCGGGGAGTTTTGCTAAATATACTGCTCATCAAATAAAAAAATATCTGCAAACAAACGACCCTCAACAGTTGTCAAATTATCTGTCAGTCAAAAGAGATCGAAAATACCAATTTTGGAAGCGAGACCCACTGGCTATCCCATTAAGCACTATAAAGATATTGGAACAAAAGCTGGAATATATCCATAACAATCCGGTAGTTGAAAAATGGGCTTTATGTAAACTACCTGAAGATTACAGATGGAGCAGCGCAAGGTTTTATTTAATGGGTATGGATGAATTTGGATTTTTAACACACTATAGGGAGTAAGTGTTCCGGTGTGTGAAGACACCATAGCCGTCAACTTAAGAAAAAAGCAAATCCCTGCGGTTGCCCGCAGGGACAATTTTATTCCTCATATATTTG
>JBDHYJ010000119.1:0-9552 GCA_039811345.1 Chitinophagaceae bacterium | reverse complement strand
GCATTTTCACCAATATTGATGTTACTGGCAAGATTAAAGGTACCGTTGTTGGTTAAACCGGTATTGAGTTTACCGCCAAGCCAGTTAATCACACCACCTGCTTCAACTATTACCTGCCCTCCTTTCACTTCATTATTCACAGCAACAGTATGCCCGTTCCTGATGGTAATAACACCGGCTGTTGCATCCGGTGGCAATGTAGCATCTACAAACGCAGTACCATCGTATCGTTGCCAGGTACCGGCCGTATTCCAGTCACCCGATTGTTTAGTTTGGTAGTCGCCTGCTGATTGGGCATGAGCAGAAATAACAACTAAAGCTGCTAAGATGGTAAAAATTACTTTTCTCATAACATAGATTTTACGGTATCTTAAAAGTGTAACCTGGTATTGCTTAAATCCAATCAACGGGTATAGCGCTTTTTCTTTTTGCAGTATTTGCCGGGTAGGCAAATGGAGGAGGATAAGGTGATAATGTGCATTTTCCCTGAAGGTTACTCTGTTATCCTGGTAGAACCAATTCAATATTTTAAGCCAGTCTTTACAACAAATACGGGGTAGCTTCAGCAGCTCTCACCATAGAAACAGAGCGATATAGTAGAATTATTCCGCTTATTTAATTCTTGCACTTTTTATAGAACAGATCCAGGTCGGGTATTTGGTTTTTGCTCAAATTGAAGTAAAACTAAAAAAACTGTTACACCGCCACAATAGCACAAAAGTTGTAGATGAATGGTAGATTGTCCTTCCGCCACCCTGTCCAGGAAACCGGGAAAATGCCGCTACCCATTACGATAGGAGTTATGTTTTGTAAACAGAAATTGCAGTTCAGCCTTGGGTTTAGAGGGCGCCTTCGTGGCGAGACTGTTTGCCACAAAGACACAAAGTCACTAAGGGGATCGAGTCTATACTTTATTTCTTTGTGTCGTCGTGCCTTCGTGGCGAGACCCTTTGCCACAAAGCCACAAAGTCACTAAGGGGATTGCATCTATACTGAGTTTCTTTGTATCGTCGTGCCTTCGTGGCGAGACTGTTTGCCACAAAGCCACAAAGTCACTAAGGGGATTGTGTCTATACTGTATTCCTTCGTGTCGTCGTGCCTTCGTGGCGACAACCTTTTGCCACAAAGACACTAAGCCACAAAGGAACTAGCGTTGACATAGTATTTCCTGTTTTTCGGCGCAAAAACAGGAAGCCGCAGATGCACAGATTTAATCTGCGTACCTGCGGCTGAAATCAATAGAGGTTGTTGTTTTTAGTAGCCCGGGTTTTGTTGCGCTTCTTTTTGATCAGGAGATAATGCTTTTCCTTCTAATTGTATACCATCGAGATAAGTTTGCGGTATAGGACGAAGTACATGGAAGTCCTGAATATTGGGTGAGGCCTGAAAATTAAATGCCCTGACACGGGGTACCAGTGTTTTTGTTCTTGCCAGGTCTTCCCAACGTTTATACTCGCCGCAGAGTTCCCTTGAACGTTCATCCAGCACCAGCGCCAGCATCCGGTCGTAATCACTGGTCAATCCTAAGGTGGAGATTACATATTCATCCCCTTCAGGGAGGGAATTAATGTCTGTTATGGCAAGACTGGCAGAGGCATCAGTGGTAACCGCAATATTATTTGATTCGTAGTAGGAGTTTTCAGGCATAAAAGAATTTTTATCCGGGCTTTGGCCGGATGTAGATGCTCCGAGAGCACCACCACCATCATAGTAGGCTGCACGGTCTTCTCCGCTTACAAATTGAGCACGGGTACGAACGGCATTGATATATGGCAGCGCATCTGCATAAGAACCAGTGCCAAGGCTTGCAAGCCTGATTTTGGCTTCGGCTGCAATCAGGTAAGTTTCAGCGGAACGGGCAAGGTTCATGTCGCGCAACCCCCTTTGTTCGTTTAAAGCAATTCTCGATCCATCCAGATGCTTGCTTAAAGAAGGGTATCTAACATCAATATACATTGCTCCGTCTGTAGTTACACCGGAAGGGTATGCGATATAGGCATTGGGAATAGTTTTACCTGTGCCGTTGTCAACAACCACATTATTAAGTTTGTAACTGGAAAAACGGTTGTCGCCGGGCTGATTGACAATATATATTATACCGAGATCGCCGTTTTGATAATATCCTCCGGAGGCTTTGTTCAACCTGCTTTTTGTGCGAAAGCTTTTCCAGAACCTGGAATCATTCACCTGGTCATATATTCTATACATATAGTAACTGGTGCGTAAACGGCTGTAGGGCCTGTCGCCGGTGATGTCGCGCTGCATCTGTGGCAAATCATCGTACCTGGATGTAAAATAGAGATGCTGGGTATTTCTGCCATTGGTAGAAACATCTGCGGTGAACTGCGCAGAAAGGATCAGTTCTGGGAGTTGCTCATTTGCGCCGTCAGGACCGGTATAATGCCAGAGATTGGCAAAATTGTTAGTTAAAGGATATTGTGCAATCACTTCATCGCATAACGGAATAATAGCTGCAAGGTCGGATGCTTTAGTGGAAGTATTCCACGAATCATTGATTTCACTGGCACGGTACAGGTAGGCTTTTGCCAGGTAATGAGCAGCAGCATATTTGGTAAGTTTTGCCGGTGAACCTGCAGAAGGTAAGAGATTATATGCCTGTGTAAAATCATCAATGATTTGTGTGTACACTTCTGCAGGAGTGGCTCTTGTAAATTCCTGCTCTACGGTTGTACTTGGTTTGGTTTTAAGCGGTACTCCGCCATATTGCGAAACCAAACGCAGGTAATTATATGCCCTGAAAAAATATCCTTCACCTAAAGCAACTTTTTTGATATCATCTGATGTGGATGTGCTGGCAGTTGCGTTCTCAATTATTAGGTTGGCATCGCCTATACCAATGTAAAGGTTGTCCCACTGGGTATTTGCCAGTGCTGTATTTCCATTATTGATGGTAACAATGGAATTAAATCCTACATCGTAACCATTCCAAACACCATTTGACGGATCACCGCCTACGCTAAACTCATCTACACCGTAATTAGTTGCACAGTAAATCCACTCACCGTTGAACGGGTCGCTGAAAACCTGGAAATATGTACCAATAGCAAGCGACTTAATACCTTCATCTGTTTTGTAAAAATCCATACCCCTGTCTGTTTCAAGACGTTCTTTCAGGAAATCCTTCTTACAGGAATACAATAAGATGAAACCTGCAAAGAAGAATAGCTTAACAATTAGTTTTATCGTGTTCATTTTATTTTAATTTTTTCTGTGAATCGTTTTGATTAAAATGTTGCGTTAAGACCGATAGTTATACCCCTGTTATAAGTAGGCTCAACCACATCCATGTCCATCCAGCTGATTTTTGAAAAAAGCATACCTGGGTTAACAACCTGGACATAAATCTTTAAACCAGAGATGGCAGATGTTTTAAGGGTATTGCTGTTCAGGTTATATCCAAGCGAAATGTTACGTATCTTGATAAATGAAGCTTTTTTATAACCCAGTGCAGGGTAATAAGCATCACCGCTTCCTTCCGAATATACCGGCTTCTGATATTCGGCATTCATATTGTTTTCGTTGTAATAATTGATTGTACGCTGAACGCCACGTGCAGTTTCCGATTCGCCACCGGTATTGTAAAAGTATTTCAAACGACCATACAGAAATATGGAGAGCTCAAATGATTTGTATGAAAAAGTATTGGTCATACCTACTATCCATCTTGGCCTGGTATTTCCGATGATCACACGATCAAAGTTTGCATCAATAGCGGTATCACCATTAATGTCTGCTGGTCTTACTTTCCCGGCTGAGAAAGCAGCGCCTTTAGCATTGTACAATTTGTAAGTGGATGAATCTTCAAGGTGCCAGAGCCCCATACCCTTGTATCCGTAAATCACTGATAAAGGCTGATCAATAAACCAGGTATTGTTGATGTCGTCTTCTTTTCCGTTTGACAATGAAACGATATGATCATTTTGCCAGGAGATACTGGTAGTAGTTGTCCATTGGAAAGACCTTGTATTGATATTCACAGTTGTCAGGCTAAGGTCTAAACCTTTATTAGCCGTTTCACCCACATTTGCAAATGTGGTATTATACCCGCTAACTGTAGGGATAGACATTTGCATCAGCAGATCGGTCGTTCTTGATTTGTATAAGTCTAAACTTCCTGAGATTCTACCTCTTAATAATGAAAAGTCAACACCGATATTATATTGTGTGGTTTTTTTCCTTTCCCAGCGCCTGGTTAGCCAATACTTTTGAAGGAATTGATCCGGATGTAATCGCACCTATATATGGATAAAAGAGTGAAGTTATGGCTCCCTGTGTAGCATACGGGTCAATTGCCGAATTACCGGTAACACCAACGCCTACCCTCAGTTTTAAATCATCCACCCAGGGAGTGTTGTTCATAAAGTTTTCTTTGCTCACCCTCCATGCAAAGGCTGCAGAAGGGAACCAGGAGAATTTATGACCTTCAGCGAGCTGTGAAGCACCATCACGACGAGCAGATAAAGTCAGCAGATACCGGTCGTTGTAGCTGTAATTGATACGGGCCATATATGATTGTAACTGGCTCTGAACAAGGTCTGATGAATAACCGGTAAGGTTAGTTGCAGGTATATAATTCTTGGACAATGCATTCCATTTCTGGCTGCCAAAAGCTATACCGTTAGCAGAAATAAAACTGCTTTCTTTTGAATATTGTGTCTGGCTGTGCAGTAAAGTAACACCGAAATCGTGCCTGCCAATACTTTTATTGTAATAGATCAGATGGTCAAGCGTATAGGAGAAGGTTTGAGTTTTGTTTAGTGAAGCTGAGCTTGCACCACTACTGATCACTGAATTCCCGTCAATGTAAGTACCGTCGCGGTAATTGGCAAAGTCTGGTCCAAAGTTGACCCGGTATTTCAGGTTCTTAAGCACAGGAAAGATAGCTCCAAAATCAATCTGACCATTGAAGCTGCCAAATGCCCGGAGGGTAGCCCGCTGATCCTGGTTAAATGTCCACTCTTCGGCCACATTTTTATAGGATACATCACCACCGGGATAGAATATCCTGTTTCCATCTGAATCATAGGGAACCGCATAAGGGAACAAGGCTCTTGCAGATTCATATATACTGGAGCTCGATGATACTGTAGTGGCTCCTGTTCTTGACTGACCATATTCCTGTACACCGTAAGCAACATTCAGGTTGCTGCCCATTGAAAACCATTTTGTGGCTTTTATATCAACATTTATCACGCCTGAATACCTTTTGAAACTTTGTCCTTTTTGTGTTCCCCTGTTATCCAGGTAGCCAAACGATGCATAAGTTTTTATTCTTTCATTTCCACCACTAACACTCAAATTGAGATTATGGGTGATACCGGTTTGGGTTACCATTCCCCTCCAGTCGGTGGTTTGCACTTTTGATCCATCCCAGGTTCCTGAGGCCCAGCCTTTTTCGATATTTGCCCATGCCGATGGATCGCTGGTAGCAAGGAATATCACCTTGTCGTTGGCAATGGTTGGCTCATCGCCACGGGGATAGGTTGCCGGATTTTTGTAATAATAAGCCCAACGGCGGAAAGTGATATAATCTGCCGCATTGAACATTTCTTTTCTGTCAATCAGTTTTTCAATGGTTGTAGCTACATTCAGGTTCAGGCTTGTTTTACCTGATTTACCCTGCTTAGTAGTAACGATCACTACGCCATTGGCTCCACGTGATCCGTATATTGCCGTAGCAGAGGCATCTTTTAACACATCAATAGATTCTATATCATTGGGATTGATATTGTCAATACCACCTGTCATCAAAGGGATACCATCCACAACAAAGAGCGGGGAATTTGAAGCTGTTAAGGAACGTACACCACGGATGTTAATACTGCCTACTGTACCCGGACGTTGAGTGGAAGTAATATCCACACCAGCTACCTTGCCCTGCATGGCTTCCAGTGCATTCGACACCGGTCGTGATTTGATTTCTTTTTCGCTGATCCCAGCTACAGCACCGGTTACATCTTTCTTTTTTACTGTACCGTAACCAACAACAACAACATCCGCTAATGCACCTGCATCATGCTTTAATGCAAGTGTTACTTTCCTTGTGCCCTTTAAGGGTATTTCCTCACTGATATATCCTACAAAGCTTACCACCAAAACGGCGTTAGGGGAGGGTACATTGATATTAAAAGTTCCATCATTGCCGGTAAGCGTTGAAGTAGATGTTCCTTTAACAATAATTGTAGCCCCTGCAAGCGGTTGATTATTTTCATCTGTTATCCTTCCGGAAACTAATGAGTTTTGAGAAAAACTTAAGGAGATAATACAAAGTGAGAAAAATAAAAGTCCAATACTTTTCAGCAGTCGTTTTTGTTTCATGTGGCATTTTTTAGTTAATAAATGTCATTTGTACAACAAATCTAACAATAAATCAATGTGAATGCCATCCTGTTCTGTCTGTATAAACAGTATAATTTACGGAAACGTTTTCGTAAATTATATGATATCATATATGAGACTTGCTTCTCCCGCCACATCAATCTTTTCATTCAAGTCTTCATCAGGGCGGGATCGCAGTGACGGTGTAAAAGTCTGAAGTAATTATTGGCATTCATTGAATGCAATTTTGAAAATAATCAACCCTTCGCACGTCATTGCGATCCCGCCGGGGCAGGTTGCATTTAATTTAATGAATGTAGCGGTGGGAGAAGCAATCTCATTCATGCAACTAAGTAGACTGCTTCTCCCGCCATATCAATCTTTTCATTCAAGTCTTCATCAGGGCGGGATCGCAGTGACGGTGTAAAAACCTGAAGTATTTACTGGCATTCATTGAATGCAATTTTGAAAATAATCAACCCTTCGCACGTCATTGCGATCCCGCCGGCAGATTGCATTTAATTTAATGAATATAACGGCGGGAGAAGCAATCGCATCCTTACAACTTAGTTGACTGCTTCTCCCGCCGAAACAATCATTTCATTCAAAACCTTATCAGGGCGGGATCGCTGTAAGGTTTTGTTTTTGTATCTCGTGTTTTCTGCATTGGTATTTATATAATTTTCGCAGTTGGATACACCGACCGGAATTTTTAAAAACGAAAATTTAGAATGCACCTACATGTGTTGCTGTTAGGCTTTTATTTATTGTGTGCATAGTACTATATCACCGTCATCTATTGCAGTCTTTCTTTTTCTTCTATGCTACCAGGTCTTTTACTTTCTTCTTTTTTTGTAATAGATAGGTTTAGTTCATTCATTGTCCAATTCTTTGTGTACACAAGCTGTCCTATTGATTCTGCAGTAATCATAGTATTTTCAAAACTGAAGTTTTCAAGAAGTGATGCAGGTATACCAGCAACCTCAAAAACCTTTTTTGCATTAGTAGCTTTAATATTCTTAATGAAAATGTTTTTTGCATGAGGAATACCTTTTTCAGCAGGCTCTACTTTATGCAGCATAGCTTTCCAGTGTGCCGGAATATTGTCATAAGAGTAACCCGGTGGCAAAGTGGAGTAACTGTAAGCAGGATACCAATTCAAGTTAAACTGAAAAACATTATTGATCGAATCCATTTCCGAATTTTCAAAATAGATATCTTCAATGGTACCGCCACGGGTGGTTGCTGATTTTATACGCAACCCGTTATCGGTATGCCTGGCTTTTAAGCCTGCTGCAAATACATGCCTGATGCCGCCTGAAGTTTCGCTGCCTAATGTTACCAGTCCCGCACCACGGCGTGCTATGCAATTTTTGATTACCACATATTCGGTTGGCTTGTTTACACGAAGTCCATCCCAGTCGCGGCCGGCTTTTAAACAAAAATTATCATCATTACAGTCAATATCACAATCTTCAATCAATACCCATGATGAGGAGTCAACATCTATACCATCGGTACTTGGTCCGCTGCCATCTTCATTGTTGCGGATAGTAACACCTTTAACGGTTATCTGTGATGAATAGAGTAATTGTACCGTCCAGAAACCTGCGTTCTTCAGTGTGATACCCTGAATTAAAATATGGTCAGCATTCTGCACAAGTATAGTACGTACCCGCTTCGCATCATAATCAACAATCCATCTTAAACCCAGGGAATCATATTTTTTACGCATATTCCAATACAGGTCCCAGTTGAACTTGCCTCTTGCATCAATCACACCCTCACCACTTACAGATGCATTTTTTGCATCAATAATATTGATAATCGCTGCCGGCCATCTCATTTCAATACCAGCTACCCTTGTGTCTATCTCTGGATAATCCTGTAATGACTGGCTGCCAAGCAGCGTAACATCTTTTCCAATCAACAAATGAACATTGCTCTTTAAAAACAAGGCGCCCACTATATATGTACCTGCAGGGAATACAATTTTGCCACCTCCCGCTTTCGCACAGGCGTCTATAGCTTGCTGTACCTGTTTTGTAACAACTTTGCCTGTATTTGGCTTAACACCATATTTTGCCACATTATATTCTTTGCCGATCGTTTTAATTTCTCCGGCACCCACGTTATTGACCCAGGCAGGTTGACTAAACCCAGCCAGGATCATCATCAAAAAAATCAAAATTGAAATACTTTTTTTCATGTTGTTGTTTTTGTGGAAGGGCTTTGAGCTTTGGGCTGTGGGCTTTGAGCTTTGAGCTTTGGGCTTTGAGTGTTAGTTAGGAGCTATCAGCAATCAGTTTTCGATAAGGGTAAAGGGGAATTTGGGTATTTACTTATTCCATAAACCATAAACCATAAACCTTAAATCTTATTCCTTAGACCTTCCTCCTTATACCTTCCCCCTTACTCCGTCTCTCTCAAATATACTCCCGCAATACCAGATGGTGCAACGCCCCAGGCAGATGCATCAAAGGGTTTGTATTTTATGTTTACGAAATTTATTTCGTGATAGTTTTTCCAACTTATTTTATGACGATCCATATACCGAATCCGGTTTGCCATAAGGTTTGCTGCTTCTATTGAAATGTTGTTTTCACCATCGTGCAGGTAAGATGTTATGTCTAACCGGTTGGGTATTGACCATATATAGCCTGCCTCCTTTCCGTTTACTATTATCTTAGCTGATTCATACAGGCTGTCAATGTATAATTCATATTTGGCGTGTGCTGTTTTTTTTACGTTGAATGAAGTGGTGTAAACGCCTGTGCCGGAAAAGTTTTGATAAGCCGTGTCTTTAAATGTAGTCCACAACATAGGATGTGATAAAACAGTATCTGCCGTTAATGCTGGTCCGCCTTCTTTAAATTTCAAAGTCCATGAATTGGTAAAATCAATTCGCTTGTATTGATTGGAATAATAATGCCAGTGCATGGTATTAACTGCGGTATCACTTAGAAGTATAAAGATGCTTTCGCCTGGTTGAAGTGATAAATATACCTGTGTGGTATTTTGAAAAATTTTGAATGGCGCTCCACCTGTTTTGCCGGATTGTGGATCCAGGATTTGTACACCGGCAGCTTTGTATTGCAGGTTTATAAGCGTATCAATGTTTTTGTTTGTATGATTGACAATATAGTAATATTTCCCGTCCTTTATTTTTCTGCAGATAAACTTCAGTCCCAGCAAAGGCAGTGTTTCTCCATT
>JBDHYJ010000118.1:0-9676 GCA_039811345.1 Chitinophagaceae bacterium | reverse complement strand
CAACTACCGGCATGTGATCGGATGCTTCTTTGTTTTGCACTACCCTATGTGATAAAACCATAAAAGCATCCTGTGGTTTAAAGCCAATAAAATCTATCGCACCGGTTTCGTTACCTTCCCAGAATGTTGAGGGACAATTACTGCATGTCCTGGTAAATTGGGTGTCGAGTGACCGTATTACATCGCTTCCAACAGTAGCATTCATATCCCCTGCAATGATAAAGGGCAATAAAGTTTTGCCGGCTATACGGTTAATTTCCTCTATCTGCATTAACCTGCTGACGCTGTTAAATGCCTCAAGGTGGGTACTTCCAAACCGTATAGATTTTCCACCTGGAAGGGTTAGGGTTACTGCAGCCAGTACTCGTGGTTCTCCACCTTTCATTTCTGCTTTTGGCAGATGATAGGTTTGGGTATCAGCAATGGGGAATTTTGATAAAACCAAAACACCATACTGCCCCTGATCATAGTCCATTGCTTTACCAAAAAAATAATACGGGTAACCCGCTTTTGCAGCCAGCAGCGCTGCCTCATCAATTTTCCCTGACCGATTGGTATTGACATCCACCTCCTGCACGGCCACTATATCTGCCCGTTGTTCGCTGATAACTGCAGCAATGGCATCCACATCAATTATACCCGCTTTTTCCGGTGGATTACAATGATGTACGTTGTAGGTCATCACTTGTATTGATTGAGTACCGGTTGCCTGCTCCAAAGGTTTAGGTGAAGTACAGGCAATCTGTAAAAACACAACTGTTATAGCATATAGATTAAACCACAATTGACGCATAGTCTTTCAATTTTATGTTAAGAATTACCTGCAGGGTATCTATGGGATGACTAATTCATCAACCTTCTTACCGGTGGTATCCAGCACACGAAACCTGGCTTCTTTTTCAGATATTGTTGCTTTAATAATATTATTATTGGAATTAACGATAATAGGAAACCTTACTTCATCAGAAGGTTGTTGTATCCTGTGACGGTGTTCATGTGCAGCAATCAGAAGATTCACTCCGGCTTTGTTTAAAACAGGCAACCATTTTTGAGTAATATCTACATTGCCATGCCAGCCCTTTGCCGGCGGTATATGACATATCACTATTTTATATTTAGCCTTTTTGAACGCATCGGTTTGCACTGTTTTCTTAAGCCATTCAACTTGTTCGGTTCTGTACTCATCCATTTGAGTTATGCCACTATATTCAATATCCGAATCTGGTTTATCCTCGCCGCTGTCTAACACTATAAAACAGGCGTCGCCCCTGGTAAACATATAATATAAACAATTACCAATGCCAGGGAAATAATCAGCAAATGCGGCGGCAAATGGCCCACGGGTTTCATGGTTTCCCCGGGAATAATATAATGGTGTTTCACGGGCAAACAGAGCAATGGCTGTATCCATAAAACCAGCAAACACCTGCGTTTCATTATGAGAGGCATTTACCATATCGCCATTAAATACCACAAAGTTTAAACTGTCTGGCAGGACATGACTTAATAGCTGCTTTAATACATTGCTCCGTTCATGTATATCATTAACTACAGCAAATCCAAAAGGTCCGGGCTTACCCGGTGTGGTGAAGTATAAGGGCCGGGCACGGTAAATTGCAGTGGCAACTACTTTACCGTACTGCACATATACAAATTCGTGACTAAGCACCTCCTGGCTATACACACGATAACGGTAACGGGTAGCTGGTTTCAAATTTTTGAGATTTACCCTGTGTACTGTTCCCACATTTTTCAAACCATTGGATGCACTATAATATTTTGGCCTTTCTTCTTTATAAAAATGACTGCCATCATCCGGGGCAAGTTCAACCCATGCTGTTGCCGGTTTATTGGTTGTCCATACTATGGTTATCGAGCTATCTGTCATAGCCTGCAGATATGGGCCATGTGAAATACGGAACTGTTCCTGGGCATTGCCCGGGCTTACGCCTGCAAGAAAACTTAACAGTAATGGAATGAATAAATACCTGGTCAGGATTTTTTTGTTCATGGTTGAATGATGAATATAATTGGGAAATATTAGACAAACGAAGTTATTATAAAAAATTTTCAGGAATTTAAGAAGGCAGTTAACTATTTTCGTTACCGAACAATTTTCATATACTTCAACAATGATTTTAATTATATGAGACGATTGACTTTTCTTTTATGCGTTTGCCTCGCTATCAGCAGTTTCACATTTTCGCAAAAAGCTAAAGTGAAAAAAAGCTATCCCATGTTTTGGACCTGGCTGGATTATCGGCCGGATATGAACTTTGATTCGGTCTGCATCAGTATTAAAGAAACAGGGATTGAAGGTCTGCTGCTGAATGCTGCAACTCCTGATGATTACCGCAAAGCCATTCCCATAGCTAATAAATATGGTATAGAGGTATATGCCTGGATATGGACGATGAATCTTGAACATGATCGTGAAACCATTTTAAAGGAACACCCAGACTGGTTTAGTGTCAACCGGAAGGGAGAAAGTCTTGCTAACACAAAAGCGTATGTTGATTATTATAAATTCATGTGCCCGGCATTACCGGAAGTACGGGAATATTTAAAAAAGAAAATCAGGGCTTTTTGTGAAGTTGAAGGTTTGAATGGAATTGCTATAGATTATCATCGTTTTGTAGATGTGGTGCTTCCCACTACACTTTGGCCCAGGTATGGTATCGTGCAGGACCGCGAATACCCTGAATGGGATTTTGGATATCACCCTGCCATGATAAAACTTTTCAAAGATAAATTTGGTTATGACCCCCGGCAACAAGCAGACCCTTCAAAAGATCAAAAATGGTTACAGTTTCGTTGTGATCAGATTACAGAAGTAGCCAATGAAATAGCAGATGTAGTGCATTCATATGGTAAATCAATGTCCGCTTCTCCATTCCCAACCCCGGCTTTGGCCCGGGCAATGGTACGCCAGGACTGGGGCAAATGGAAACTGGATATTGTTTTCCCAATGGTCTATCACAATTTTTATACCGGAGATGTAAGCTTTATTGAAGACTGCACCATTGATAATGTAAAACAAAAAAATCCGATGACAACATTATACTGTGGTATGACCGCAACCGATGGTGATGAAATGTTCGACTGCATGAATGCAGCATTAAATAACGGAGCAGAAGGTATATCTATCTTTACCATTAGCATGTTACGTTCTCCTGAAGTTCGCAACAGATTTAAATCCTATACAGATAGTGTAAAATTGATACGCAGTGATATTGCCAAAAGGGGATTGGTAGCAAAAAGCCGCAAAGTAAACACCAATCCATTTCAAAAAAAGAAGATCATGGAAGGCGTTGCACTGCGAATGAAAGCATACCTGAGCCTGGCTAAAGCTTCAAAACTTGCCAACTTAAAAAGCAACTGGGAGGATATAGAGAAAAAGGCAATTGGCGCAATGCAGGTTAATACTGCCGGTGATTATATCAGGCGTTTAAGTTTTCCTTTCAGATGGAATGAAAAACCCAACCCGGAAATGCTGGCAATAGCAGATCAATTCAAAACAGACAATCAAACTCTGGACCTTAAGCCTGGTAAGTATACACTGGCAGAAGCTTACGGAGCTACCAAACGGTATAGCGTACTGGAACAAAACAGCAAAGTCAGGTTTAATGTAACTTTTTATTTCTATGGCGGAGTAATATCGGGCTGGAATGTTGAACCGGAAAAAACAACTTATGAAGCTTACAGAAAAAACATCTGATCTGGAGTAGAAAAAGATAAGATATCTCTGAAAAGATTTACGGCTAACTAAAGTGAATACTTTACAGATAGATTAATGACCCTTCCATCTATGGGCGCCCATAGCGGTTTGAAAACAGGGTGGGTAATTGTTCCGGTATATAATGCTTCATACTTACTTTGACGGAAGTCCAACAGGTTTTCCCCATTTAACACTATGCCAATATGTTCTCCAATCTTTTTTTCAATCATAGCAGCAACGAAAAGGTATCCCCTGGTTTTGGAATAGTCCTCCCGGTATTGCGGACCATTGTATGAACCTTCAATTCCAAAACGAATCCCATTCTTTTCGAGATCTTTCACAATGGTAAAAGCCATCCTGTTCCTGGGAGTGAGCGGTATAAATCGGTTGTAGGGTAAGTATTTTCTTTCTGCAATAGTGAAAGTATATCCTGCATAAAATTCCCATCCGCGAATGACGGCCCTGATATAGGTGTCATACCCTTTTGTAATGACAGCCTTATTTTGATTGCTAAAATAGATATTGCCATTACCAGACACATTGCCTACAATAGGATTATTAAGCTGGGTGAGGAAGAATGCATGATTGATGAATAATGAATTCTCATCTCCCCAGATAGTTTTGTAATTTATTTCTGCGTTGTACCCAATTGATTTTTCATCAGAAACATCTGAAGTCAGGGGTTGAATTTTTTCTATTGGATAATCTGTAACCTGTGGGGAAAGCGCGTTTGGTGTTTTGTAACCCATCCCAATTCCCAACCTCGTTGCCCAGTGACTATTAAAACGGTGAAATAAAGCAAGCCTGGGCAAAATGAAATTACCATAAATAAAATGGTAATCATCTCTAAGCCCGGCTTCAATAGTAGTCCTGTCTTTTATGTTCCAGGTATTTTGAATGAAAGCGCCAATTGTATTGTTGTCAAAATTATTTAAAGGAATATTTGCTGTATTCTTTTTGAATGCATCTCCTGTTATATTGATGCCTGCTACCAGGCTGTTTCCTTTATAAGGCGTCAGTAACGACAGCTCCGTAAAATAATTCTGCTGCTTACCCGAAAAATTAATTTCATTGTTATCAATAGTACGGTTGAAAGAACTAAAGCTGCCCTTCAGTTCCAACCTCTTCCCTTTGTCCAGTATTCGCTGTGCCGATAACTCAAAACTGTTTCGTTGAGTGATGTTCTTTTCAAAGTATTGATGTAACACATCGGGCTTACCTGCCAAAACAAACATATCACCCCCATTTCTTTTCTCAAAAGTACCGGTGTACCCTGCACTTACAGTTGTCTTATCATCCGGGTATAAAAATACACGGGGGTGAACCACAATACCATTTAATCCGGATACATCAGATAACCCGTCTTTATCAACATCAACCGCTTTTTGAAAATTATATCCACCAAAAAAAGTATAGCCAATTCTTCTATATTTTTTTGAAAAAAAACTGTTGAAATTAGTTTCCTTTAAAGTAGTTTGATTCAGGCTTATTACTGCTTCCTGTGATGCTGTCGGTTTTCTTGAAATAATATTAACCAGTCCTCCGATTGCACCCCCGCCATATAAAGTAGATGCAGATCCTTTGATAAGTTCTACTTGCTTTAGATCTAAAGGCGGGATACTAAGTATGCCGAATCCCCCGCTAAAACCATCAAACAGAGGCATGCCGTCTCTTAAAATTTGTGTGTATCTGCCCTCAAGTCCCTGAATCCTGACATTAGCATTGCCATTCACCACACTGCTTTGCTGGATTTGTACCCCGCTTACATCACCTAATATACTGGCAATGCCAGCAGGCTTTATAGCACTTTCTTCTACCATTTCTTCATGACCTAATACTTCCACTTTTAAAGGTGAGTTTTCGATACGCTGGTTGTTACGGGTTGATGAAAGTATAGTTACTTCCTCCAGGAGCTTTGATTTTTGAGTGAGCAAAATCAGCAGGGTGTCTTTCAAGGGCAATACAACAGAAGTATCTGTTTCCTCAAATCCAACAGCAGTGAAACTTAGTTTTAAAATACCATCATTCCAAAGCAGGCTTGCCTTTCCATCTTTGTCTGTAACCTTAACCGGTTTGTCATTTGCAGTAATACTAACCCCGGCAACAGGTTCCCTATTATTTGAATTTATCACACTAATATGTATTGGGCTTTGGGCAATTCCCCTGAAAGAGAGCAATATCAAAATCAATAAAATTGGGCTATGGTTCACTATTTTCAATTTTTACATCAGCCTTATGTTCTTTTATCAGGAGTTGACGAACCAAATTTAAGGATTACAAGCAGCCTTCATATTTTAATAACCGCCTTTTAACGAAGATGTTTTTCATAAATTAATATTTAAAGTGGGCGACAAGATAATGTTTGCATTCTCATTTGTCTTACTTGTTTTAATTGCCCCGTTCATTATATCTACGTCCCGGACCGTGTCAAAACCGTACACTATTGTTTTAAAATCGTACACCCCAGGAAACCTGGAATTTATATGTGTTTGAAAATCAATTGTAATAAACAGGGCACTAAAATTGAAACGAAATAATTGTCCGTACCGGATATTTATCTCAATTCTTCATAATAGCAATTGATACGAACAGTGCAAAAGCAAAAGGGGGAAATGATTTTGTATAAAATATCAAATCGGGCAATATATTTATCAGGCGCAAAAAAATTTAATACATGTTTAGAAATTATTTTAAAACGGCAGTAAGAAACCTTGTGAGAAACAAAGTGTATTCCTTAATCAATATTGCAGGATTGAGTATTGGGCTGGCTTGTGCCATGCTGATCATTCTATATGTAAAAGATGAAGTTAGCTACGACCGGTTTCAGAAAAACGGGAAAATCATATATCGCATTGTAACACAAAATATAGAAAAAAATGGAAGTAAGGGCCGCAGAGATCCAAACACTGGTTTTTTGCAGGGGCCGCGATTTGCCCATAACATCCCTGAAATAAAAAAATTTGTTCGTATCCAACAGGGAAATGAAAATATTAAGCTTGGTGAAGAAGTGAAAGATCAGGAATTGTTGTATGTTGATTCTTCATTCTTCGAAATATTTTCTTTCCCCCTGATCAGTGGCAACCGGAATTCATGTTTAAAGGATCCGCTTTCCGTGGTGCTTTCTGAAGATGCTGCCAAAAGGCAGTTTGGAACAACTGACGCAATTGGTAAAATCATAATGCTGAAAGATGACAGCGTTTTTGTTCCACATAAAGTAACGGCTGTTGCCAGAAATTGCCCACAAAACTCTTCTATTAAATTTGATATGATGCTGCCAATCAGGGAATCAAACGAAGATGCATTGGACAGCAGAAACTGGTTCAACTTTTTTCTCAACACATTTGTATTGCTGAACCCTGATGCAAATATCCAGTCTGTTGAATCAAAAATGCAGCAATTTTATATAGCAGATTCAAGAGACGCAATTGCAACTTTAAAAAAACAATTTGGCGATGATGTAGAAAACTGGAAAAGCGAATATCATTTGCAGCCAATGTTTGATATGCACCTGAGTACTGAGCTGCCGGCACAGAACGGGCTTTCCGGTGCAAGCAATCCAATGTACTCCTATATTCTGATGGGAATTGCCTTGTTTGTATTATTAATTGCTTGTATCAATTTTGTAAACCTTACTGTAGCCAGGTCAGTGAAACGTGCCAGGGAGATCGGTATAAGAAAAGTAATTGGAAGCGACAGAAGGCAACTTATCATTCAATTTTTAGGCGAATCGTCTATACTCAGTATTATCGCCTTTGTTTTATCTATAGTACTGTTACAGTCAGTACTGCCATTGTTCAACCAGCTTTCCAACAAAGCACTTTCATTTTCGTATTTGTTTGATATGAAACTGATAGCCGGTTATGTGTTGCTTTTTATTTTGACAACTTTACTGGCGGGTTTTTATCCCGCGTTTGTCTTATCTGGTTATAACCCGGTAAAAACATTATACAGCAGGTTTACTGTCAGTGGTAAAAACTATTTGCAGAAATCACTTGTTGTATTGCAGTTCACACTTGCTTCATTTCTCATTATAGCCACGCTCATCATATATAAGCAATTCAATTTTTTGACCACACAGGAACTGGGGTATAATGATTCGGATATAATTGCAATAAATAAAGATTTTAAAACTCATGATGAAGCCTGGCTCTTTAAGAATCTTTTATTGAAAAACCCGGATATATTACTCATAGCTCCCCGAAATGGCGGCTCCTGGGGTACTATGGCAAGGCTCAGCAATGACTCTACTATCCAGTTTGACTATGAAACAATTGATGAGTCTTATCTCCCCGCACTTCAGATCCCTTTAACACAGGGAAGAAATTTCTCTCCAGATTATCCGGCAGATTCATCAAACGCTATTTTGGTCAATGAAACTTTTGTAAAAAAAGCAGGATGGAAAAACCCAATAGGGCAAACTGTAAATTTCTGGTACAAAAACAATAAAATTTACACCGTAATTGGTGTGGTAAAAGATTATCACTATACCTCGTTGAACGAAAAAATAGGACCCCAGCTATTTACCATGAACCCTGAGAACAACTTTGGGCTGGTTTATATAAAAATAAAACCAAACTCTGCTGCTTCAGCTTTACAAACAATTCAAAAGTCTTTCCGGCAACTATTCCCATTGTCCCCGTACAATTATGTTTTCCTGAATGAAAGAAACCGCAATGCGTATGAAGCAGAAGCCAGGTGGAAGCAGATCATGCTATTCGGTGCTATACTCACCATCTTTATATCGTGTATCGGATTGTTTGGATTGTCTGTGTTATCAGCAGAAAAGCGGACCAAAGAAATTGGAATCCGCAAAGTGATGGGGGCATCGGTAAACCGGATTGCAACCATACTCTCCAAAGATTTTTTAAAATTAGTTTCTGTTTCATTAATGATCGCAATTCCGGCATCATGGCTGGTAGCTAATAAATGGCTGGAGAATTATCCTTACAGGATATCAGTTAGCTGGGGGCTGTTTGCAGCAAGTGCAATACTCGTTATAGCAATTGCATTAGTTACGGTAAGCTTCCAGGCAATAAAAGCTGCGATTGCTAATCCTATAAAGAGTTTAAGAACGGAGTGAAAAATAATGATGAATTACATGAAGAAAGAAGAATACAAAGACTTATTCATCGGGTGCATTTCAAATTTTCGCAGGCGGGTGGCGACACCCGCCTGTAAGAGCCACTACTGGTCGGTGTCCCACCGACCGGATTTTTTCATAAAGCGAAAATTTGGAATGCACCCTTATTCATCAGACTTCAATATTTCATTTACTTTTATAGCTGCTTACACAAAATCAGCAGGAGCTAAAACAGGAATTCTATAAAATCATCATTTTATTCTAAAAGACAGATCCGCCGTATTTATCTTTTCAAGCTTGCCTTTTCGTTTGATCAAATTTTTGTAATCCCATTGTATATGCTTTGCTTTTTTCAACCAACGCTTTATTTCCTTTTCGTTTATTTGTGACACAGATGTATAGAAAACAGAAGCATCCTTGAATTTACCTGTTCCCGGAATCAATTTCTCTTCTTCAAAATCAGCACCGCTCCAAAACATAAGACGGATACCCGGCTTTTGTTTGCTGTATCCTACAATAGGATTACCATCAATAAACCAAACAGGATGCGCATGCCAAACTTTTGATTCTGTAAATTCAGAATCAATCAGGTTTGAAAGCATATTGCAAATGGACAATTCATCTGGTTGCTGTTTTTTGTTGTAGCTTACAATTTCAGGAATCATCTCAGACTGATTTTATCAACAGCCAATTATAATGGAATCATTTATTGGGGGATTTGTTCAACTAATATTTCTTTTTGGGCTTTGTCATAATAAGTACAAGTCATTTTATCTATCCGAACAATCCATTTTTCAATACCTGACTGAGCGCAATTTTTACAAAATGTAGGATAATCGGTTTTACCCTGCTGATGTGCTTTGAGGTCGTTAATAAAT
>JBDHYJ010000117.1:0-9993 GCA_039811345.1 Chitinophagaceae bacterium | reverse complement strand
CTAATCACAGATTGCTCTTGTCCGTTACAGGCGGCTATAGCTTTTTGAACAGCGGGTGTGGCATCTGCAAAACTATTGGGCTGAATGCCGAAAGAGGTAACATCAATGGTTTGGCCATGTACAAAAGTGGTGATGAAGAAAAATATTGTAAAAAAGATTTTCATTTGGCATAAGTTATCCAGAATTAAAAATAAAATTGATAAGATTACATTATACGCCGTACAATCAGCATCAATAAATGTCCCTTAATTTTCTTAATTCCGGTTCTTTAAATAAAAGCGATTGAAGAAAAGTCCAGCAGTATACCAGGTATCCCTCATAACCTGCTGTGTTTCCCTGCCAGTCATATATTTCTCCTCCCAGGGGATATTGATCAACAAAACCATTTTGAAAGCCACCTCCGTTTGGAAATGCCCCTTCTTTTTGTCTTTTGAGCATTGCCTGCAAAACCATATCAGCCTCTTCTGTCATGCCAACACAATATAAAGCGTCTAAGGTACACGAAGTATTACTGACAGCACAACCACCGTTCAGGAACATTTGAAACGTTGTATAGTGTTCCATATCTTCTTTATTAACCGGGCGTATGCAAACGGGAAGCCCCAGATCGAATCGCTTAAACGAAGTTTTCCGGAGCGCTGACCAGTAACGTTGAAGCATTTCTTTTCCCGCCTGCTTATCCACAATACCATACGAAATAGCTAAGCTCGTTGGTATATCTGAAAAAATATCGTGTAGTTTTCCATCTTCACTTTTCCACCATGCCAGCCATCCGCTTTCTGTGTTGTAAAAGGTCTTTACATATGCTGTTTTAATTCTAACCGCAAGTTGCGCATATTTTTGTTCAAGTTCTTTATTCCCCACTGCTTTCTCCAGGTAAGCTAAACACTTAAAGGCCCTGTAAGCTAAAGCGTTGATGTAGGCATTCTTATGCCCGGAAGCATATGCATCATAAGCCATATCCGGGTTTCGCGGAGGTCTGGATTTACTGTTGCCGCTTTGTTTTGATTCTATGATTCCGTCATTGTCTATATCTCTGCCCGCTAAATAATTGGCTAATAACTCAAGGGTTTTTATATTACTCACCAACCATTGCTTATCGCTACTTACTTTATAATAGGCCCAGGCACCAATAAGGACAGAAGGGTTTCCATCCATAACCATTTGGTGTTGACCTGCGTTGTAGTTTTGGTCATTCGGATCAGGATCACCTTTATCATTCTCGGCTGCAGGTGTTCCTCCTGCGGTATACCCCACCAATCCATACGGAGTTGTTTTATGATTGAGAAAATAATCTACCGACCGCCGGAGAATTGGTGCGGCAGAAACTCCGGGTGCCAATTCAGGAACCAATAACACGGCATCTGCCAGCATATATATAGTACTGCTGACTGGATCACTCAGGGCATTATTCGCCCATACGCCAATTACTTTTTCTCCGCCTCCCGAAGCACCACAACTTTGTTGAATAAAATTAAACCATCCTCTTCGGGCTACCCTCCAATTTTTTTCATCGGTATAACCATTAGGAGCAGACAATACAACGGGACTTAGCTTCAATCCACAGTTAAATCCTTTTCCGGGAACAGGCAGTTCTATTGCAATCTGCAATGTACCTTCGGCTCTGTTGCCTTTGGAATAACCTGTTATTTCTTTATTACCAATCCCGGTAGTTAACATCTGCCCAATGTCGGGGGCACTTATTACAACTGGTAATTTAAACTTGTTCTGCATATCCCAGTTGCTGCTTATTACCGATGTCATCGCTTTCCTGGGATTAAAAGGCAGGAGTAGTTCAATCTTGTCAACTACGTCAGCTATATCATCATTGGTAAACAATAACATGGTTAACTCACTTTTATTTGTTGCAATTTCCCAGGTTAGTAGCTTGTTCTCAGGCAATAAAAATTCATATAGTACAGTGTGCCTGTTTAGTATTTTACTTTTAGTTGCAGAGCTGAGCTGTTTACCGTTTTTGATCAGTTGCAACCTGGCGGGTATACTCAATAAATTTATGGTATCACGACCAGTTCCCTCAGTATCCCAGCCAATTGCGGTAAGTTGTGCCTGGGTTTTATCGGCTGAAATTTTTAATGAAGATGTTCCGGCAAAACTGGAAAGGTTAATTTTTTTTGCCGGGTTACAACATACATGGAACGATATCAGTAATAAGGATAGGGCTATAAGTTTCATAATGTTTATGGAAGAAGAAAAACTGATAATTCCCAAAAATACATTATTGCAGTATTGCTATACCTCAATGAACTGAAAAACACCAATGAAACCAACCAAAACGCACCATTCAATTATTCTGCGCAACAATATTTTTGGTCGGTTCCATTGGTAAGCACTTGTGCCTGGCTATTATTTATTAATATCCCGGATTTTGTTCAAGCACTCCTTTGTTCCTGTCTATCTCAGTTTGAGGAATCGGCCAATACTCGAATTTGTCCTCATATTTAAGTTTAATATCAGGGGCCAGTGGATTTTGAACAAACCCATTTATTTTTTGGGTAGCAATCCCCCATCTTCTCAAATCAAAATATCGCAACCCTTCAAACGGAAATTCCACTCTTCTTTCATGCCTGATTTTTTCCCGCATTTGATCCTGACTTAAACCGGCAGGAAGTCCGGGCATATTTACGCCGGGGCGTGCACGTACTTCATTAACCTGCTGATATACGGATGCATCAGGTCCCGATGCTTCGTTCTGTGCTTCAGCATACATCAGCTTAATATCAGCATAACGCAACAAAACGTAATCCTGATCTCCCAATACACCATAGGTAGGATTCCATGTTCCCGGAGTCATCCATTTTCTTGGCAGGTAAAAACCTGCAAGCCACGAACCTCCGCCAGGTGTTGCCACGGCTGGATTGCTGAAACACCAACCTTGTGCCGGTCCATCGCCCGCCTGAAAAAAGGTCAATACTTTTCTCGGGTCTCCGGCTTCATATTCGTTTACAAGGTCCTGTGTGCCCAAATACCCACCCCAAGCCAGCATAGTAACATCAAGTGCAGCTCCATCTCCATGCACAATATTAGGTTTCAAAAATCTTACACTAAACATAATCTCGGGGCTGTTTTCCTGTCCGGGTTTATAGAAATTTTCTGAATAATTCGGATTAAGTGAAAATTTACCTGCATCAATAATTTGCTTTGCAAGTGTAGCTGCTTCTGCAAATTTTTTCTGATACAACAATGCTCTCACTTTATATCCCTGCGCTGTGCCTTTAGTAGCATGACCTGTTGTATATGCTTCATCGGGTAATGCAGCAATGGCTTTATCAAAATCTTCTTCTACCTGTTTATACACATCTGCCCTTGTTGATTTTGCTTTACCTTTCGTAAAATCTAATGAAAAAGGATCTTCGGTGATTACAGGTACATTACCATATAAAGCAGCAAGCCATAGGTAATTAAACCCCCTCAGAAAATAAGCTTCTCCTTTATATCGTGCTAACTTATCTCCTGTCAGTACCTTATCTACATTTGCAAGAAAGGAATTAATAGATGCTATAGCACGATAGTTATTATTATAATAACTGAATACGTACGCCCCTGAGTTAGGTGTTATCCCTGCTGAAGTAGCACTGCGGCCACCACCATAATCATACTGCCCATAACAGTCATCAGTATAAGTATCCCATCCCATGACTTTATATTGAGCATTTCCCCAATTACCACCAGGTTCATATAAGTAATTATACAAGCCGGCTAAGGCTAAATCTGCATCTGCCTCGGTTTTCCAGAAAACTGAAGTTGAAATTTGGTCAGGAGGAGCAACATCAAGCAATCCTTTACTACAAGATTGCAACAATGTGCCGATTATTATTATAGTATATACAAAATATATTTTAAAGATTTTCATACCAGTATTTTTAGTATTAAAATTGAACTGTAGCTCCGAATGTAAATGTGCGCAATTGCGGGTAAGTAACATATAGACCCCCTGAAATACGTTCAGGATCAAGTCCCGGATACTTACTGATGGTAAATACATTATCGGCAGCAAAATATATGCGAAGACTTTTCATTGCCGCTTTACTTACCAGTTGTAACGGTAGCGTATATCCTATCTGAATATTCTTCAACCTGGTAAAAGATGCATCTTTTAAGAAATAGGTTGAAGCATAATTCTGAACAGGTGCGTATCCATCAGCTACATATATTTTAGGCATGGTAGTACTTGGATTGGTTGGTGTCCATCTGTTACGCCAATCTGATGTAGGAACTGACCCCTGCCTGAATGGCTCGATGCCCCATCCCGACACATATACTTTTTGACCCTGCGAACCGTATAGTTGTGCGGAAACGTCAAATCCTTTCCAGTCAAACCCAAGCGTAAAATTGTATTGATAAGCCGGGTATCTTCCATTTACATAAGTCCTATCCTTATCATTAATCACGCCATTACCATCCACATCTTTAATTTTTAAATCACCAGGACTTGGAGTAACCGGCTGCTTTGGAGACTTGTCAATTTCATCCTGACTTTGAAAGATACCATCCCATATATAAACGTAGTATTCATCCAGTGGCTTTCCTTCTTCGCGTATTGAATTACCACTAATTTCAGTTGCGCCAAATTTTTCCAGCTTATTTTTATACGCCTGCACATTAGCTCCGATAACAAAACCTACCTGGTCAGCTATTTTATCTCTATATTGTGCGCTTACTTCAAACCCTTTGTTTCTCACAGCGCCATCATTAATGGTTGGGGCATCTAATCCTAACCAAAGCGGTACTTGTGATGGCCGCAATATATCAAAGGTATACTTGTTAAACCAATCTGCGGTAATACTAAGCTTATTCTGCAACAGCGTCATATCAACACCTATATCAAATACTCTCGTTGTTTCCCATGTAAGATTCGGGTCAACCAACTTGCTTGCAGCATAACCTGGAGATATGGATGTTCCAAATACATAGTCTCTTGTACTTAAAACCGATTGATAAGGGTAGTTACCAATATTCTGATTTCCTAACTCTCCCCAGGATGCACGAATTTTTAAATCATTTATCCAATCTATGTCTTTCATGAAATTTTCTCCTGAAACCCGCCATGCACCGGAAAATGAATAAAATAACCCCCAACGTGTATCCTTAGGCAAGCGGGATGTTCCATCATAGCGCAGGCTTGCACCTACCAGGTATTTATCCTGAAAATCGTAATTCAGATTGCCATAGTAAGAACGGATAGCCCATTCGTTAGAACTACCAGAGTTATACATACCGCTTGTTGGTCCTGCGTCAATTTCCCGCAAAAGATTAGTGGTGTACTGAACACGGCCGGCATTTAAGTAGCTGTATTTATTATGCTCCTGCTGATACCCTGCAAGCGCGGAAACAGTATGATCACCAAATTTTCTTCTGAAATTTAACTGGCTGTAATAAACCGTATAAATATTATCATTTCTACCTACATCAAGCCCCGGAGAACCAACATCCAAACTGCCGGCATAGCTTAAATCAGTCCACCAGTATAAAGGAATAATAGGACGGAAATCATTGGTTTTGGTTGTGCTGTAGTTAGCGCCACCGCGGTTTTCCCAAACAAGTCCCTTCAAAATTTCAACATCAAGTGAAAGATTACCCTGTACATAATAATCGTTGGTTCTGGTTCTTACATCATTGCGCACTATGGCAACTGTATTTTTATTATTCTGTTCTCCAGGGTAAGCTTTGTAAATGTATTTTGTTCCATCAGGTGATACCGGAGCATATAGCGGTGATTGTGCTACTGTAGATAAGAACTGGTCTACAGCTCCCTGGCGAGGGTTTTTCTTGTCGCCGTAGCGCATTTGTATATTAGTACCAACGGTGATCCTTTTATGTACTTTTGACTGTAGTCCCAGGTCGAGTGTGTACTTTTTATACTGAAATCCAATCATTGTTCCGGGCTGATCGGTGTAGCCAACGCCCAAACTATAATTCGTATTATCTTTTCCACCACTCAGATTAAGATAATGGTTTTGGATGTTGGCGCTTACAAACTGATCATTCAGCCAATTATGATTTGGATATTTCACCCTGTCAGTAGCGTTTTTATACAGATCAATCTGCTCCTGCGTATAAATAGGTTGCAGACCCGAGTTGGTTCTTGCCTCATTGGAAAGTTCCATAAATTCCGCCGAATTATAGATCATATCAGGTAAAGAGGTAGCCTTTGAGAATCCGATATTATAATTGTACGTAAGTGTGAATCCACCCGATTTTCCCTTTTTTGTTTTTACAACAATCACTCCATTTGCGCCTCTTGAACCGTAGATTGCAGCAGATGCGGCGTCTTTCAGTACACTGATGGATTCTATATCGTTGGGATTGAGAACCGTAAGGCTGCCAGGTAATCCGTCAACAATAACGAGTGGGTCGTTACCGGCGCCACTGAATGTACTTACACCACGTATGCGCATATTTACATTTTCATTACCAGGTTCACCAGATCCCTGAATAACCTGTAAGCCGGGTAACTGTCCCTGCAGTAAAGCGGCAGGGTTAGTGGCCACTCTCTTATTTATTTCATCACCGCTTATCGTTGCAACAGCACTGGTGAGTTTTCTTCTGGATTGTGTATTATAACCCACTACCACTATTTCATCCAGTTTGTTTTCCACAGTCTGCATTACAATATCAATATTGGTCTGTGCTCCAACTTTTATTGTTTGTGATGCATACCCTACATAGGAAACCTCAATGGATGCTCCGTTTTCCACATCAATTGAAAAATTACCTTCGGCATCGGATACTGCTACATTTTTCCCGGATTTAATTGTTACACCTGCTAAAGGTTCTCCGTTGCTGTTCAATACTTTTCCTTTTATTGTGTTGGCAGCAGACGAAAGATTGGAGTCATTACTTTTGATAATGACCAGTTTATTGGCCATCTCGTTAAATATAAGTCCGGTACCAGCAAGCGCTTTTTTCAACAATTCACTTACCGCTATATCTTTTTCATTAATGGTTACCTTAAATTCATCTTTCATAACCATTGTACTGAACACAAACCGGTAGTCAGTCTTGCGCTCAATTTCCTTTAATGCTTTTGTAAGCTTTACATTGTTAAAATGTACGGTCAATGTTTCCTGCGAACTGACATCCTTTGCAGTTACCTGCAGCACAGTGGCAAAAACAAGTAAAAGACTACATTTCATAAGCAAAAAGAGTCTGGACATTTTCTGAATCCAGGGCAGTTTTGGAAAGTCCCTTTTTTTCATACTTTTGTTAAGTTTAAAAATGAATAATAAGGCAGGCATAACCCTCAAAGTATTACCTGCCATGTTTTTGAACCCGGGAGGAATGGGCGCAATCCATTTCTCCTTTTATTTTGATATAATTATATCTTTTCCATTTATTCTGTAATTAAAAAAATATGAATCCTGGAAAGCTTTGAGTACCTGTCCGATACTTTCTTGCCTGAATGTTCCGGTAAAGCCATAGTTTTTTACTTTTTCATCTTCAAATATGAGCTTTACATTATACCAGCGTTCCAGTTTTTCTTTGATCATTTCAAAAGTTTCATCTTCTATTACTAAAGTGTTGCTCATCCAGGCAGTTTCAATATTCAGGCTATCCCGGTTATAAGAAAGCGATTCTATTGCAACATGGGGTTTGTTTGCTTTTTCTTTTAAGCCTGTTTTGCTATTCTCATCCGCTACTATCTGTCCTTCATTTTCAGTGTCCAGCACAAATTTTTGTTTTGGCTTCAATGACATACGTAAAGGGGTAGCCAACCCATCCTTTATCATAATATCAACTTTTCCTCTTAATAGCGATGTTTCTGTTGTTTTATCACCCGGATAAGCTTTTACATTGAAAAAAGTACCTGTTACATTTACTTCATATTTTTCAACACTTACCACAAAAGGCAGCTTTGTATTATGGACTACATCAAACCCGCCTTCGCCCACCAGAAATACTTTCCGGTCGGTCTTGCCAAAGTCTTTGCTTAATGTCAATGTGGAAGCGGAATTCAGGTAAACTGTTGTTCCGTCCGGGAGGGTAATGGTTTGTTTGAACCCTGGCTTCGTTGTAAAAATGAGCGGATTTTCTGCTGAGGCAATTTGTGCCCCGCCATCTTTTAGTTCTCCACTTCTCTTTTGAATAAAACCAATATATATGGCAAGAAGTATTGCCACAGATGCAGCGGCATACATACCAATTCTTAGCAGGTTAATTCTTTTTACAGGTGGTAAGTGTTCAGTATTGAATTCGGCAGATCTGCCTTTTAAAGAACCGGTTAGTACAATTACAAGACGTTTTGCCTCTTCAATAGTAGCCTGTTGATCCGGGTAATCCTTAAAATAATTATGCCAGTAGGATATATCCTGATCATTCTTTTCAAGACAATAGTTGATAAATGAATCATTGATAACGAGCTCTTCTACTGATAAGAAGGAGGGCATATTCGTTCTGGTTTTTCCTTAAAGACGTAGAAACCAAAAGACTTTACCTCATTTTAAAAAAAAATTTTTTATCCTTTTATCAGAAGGCTTCCAATACAAAGGGGAAGCAGCAGGGTGATAAATCCTATGAAATCCGAACCGTTGGTATCAGAAAATTCTTTGCGAAGTATTTTTATTGCTTTAAACAAGCTGTTGTAAATGGTACGCCTTGATAACCCCGTTTTTTGTTCTATTTCATCATTTGACAATCCTTCGCCATATTTTAAGAAGATTACTGTGCGGCATGTAGCCGGGAGATTAATACAAATATTCCTTACTCTTTTCATCAACTCGCTATTTGTCTGTATTTTCTCAATCAATTCCTGTACCGGGGGTTGGTATTCATCCTGCACAACATACAGTGAATGATAGCGTGATCGGGTCTTATTCGAGCGATAATGATCTATAAGTCGTCTCTTAAATGAGGTCTGTAAATATGCTTTAGGATTAACTATACCTGAAAAATCAATCTTCTTCTCCATAAGATCGAGAAAAAACTGGTGCAGCAAATCATGAAGTTCGTCACCTTGATAACCCATCTGTTGGCCAACTACAATCAAATCAGTTTGAAATGTTTCATACCAACCCGCAATCTGAATATTAATATTTTCAGCTTTCTGACTCATAGCAGATACTTTGAAATGAATGGCAGTTCATGCAAGTTCGATAAAAATATTTAGAGTTCTGATATAAATTTAATTCAGCTTTTTATTTTGTACCTTCGCGCAATGTTTAAACGGAGTATACAAAATATCATTTTCTCTATCTGCAATACCCTGCAACTTTTGGGTGTTACTCCGTTCACCGGCAGCCGCTTATACGCTTTTTCAAATCCCAAAGACTTTAACAAATAAGCCCCGGCCACGCTTTTGGTCCGGGGGATAATAATTGAAGTATAAGTACCTGAAATTATTCAGGTGCAATTTTTCATTTTTTATTAAAGCAATTATGACTACTGACAATACATTTATTCTTTTAAAAGAAGACCATCAATTACTTACGAAATCAATGGAGCATGATGCCCATTTTGCCAAACTGAATGAAGAAGATAAAAAAGCAATTAAGGAAAAACTTGCTAATGCAAAGCAGGTATCTGCAGATGATTTCCCCAATACCGTTTCAAGGTTGTATGACAAAATAACAATCAGAAATATTAAAGACCGAATAAACATTCAATACCAGATCGTTCCTCCTTCAGAAAGGGACCACTGGAATGGAAAAATATCCGCCATCTCTCCCCTGGGTATCTCACTGATGGGAGTAACCAAAGGACAAAACATAATAACGCACACAGGCAACAGGAAACAATACTACGCTGTAATGGAAGTGATTAATGCTATGTATATCTAAGAAATGTTGTTACACTACTCATTAAAAGAGTAGTGTAACTTTTTATTTTAGCTGAAAAAATCAGTCAAAAACATTTGACTGATAGCATACATCATTTTTTCTTCGTAAAAGAAGCTGGATAATTGCAGGCTTGTTCCTTTGCACCATGCATATCACGAATCCATGTGTCAAATTCACGTTTCCCTTCTTTTAAAACTAT
>JBDHYJ010000116.1:0-10258 GCA_039811345.1 Chitinophagaceae bacterium | reverse complement strand
GTTTTGTCTTCTTCCGTCATTTCATCAAACTGCCAGGTGGTAATATAATTATCCTCCAGTTTTGCAGTGCCTTTGGTTCCCGTTATCATAATGCTGCGGGGTTGACCCGGAAAGGAAGCAGTTGATCCGTAGATGGTGCCGATGGCGTTGTTTTTAAACTTCAGTACCGCGGCTGCGGTATCTTCTGTTTCTATCTGGTGACCCAGGGTGCCAATAAAAGCATAGAGTGAATCCACAGGTCCCATCATATACTGCAGCAAATCTACCATGTGTATGGACTGATTCATGATGGCGCCGCCACCGTCCACACTCCAGGTGCCGCGCCATTTGTTCTGGTAATAGGCATCACTCCGCCACCAGGGTACATTGATAGCCGCATGCGATATCGTTCCGAATTTTCCCGCAGTTATCGCATACTTTAGGTGCTGCACACTATCCGTAAAACGATAGTTGAAGATACCACCCAGGTAAGTGCCGGCTTTGGCATGTGCTGCTATCATGGCATCAATTCTTTCAAGAGAGATATCCAGTGGTTTTTCGCAGAGTACATGTTTGCCGCATTGAGCTGCTTCTATCGCAGGTTCCTTATGCATACCGCTTGGGGTAGCGATAGTGACGATATCAACCGCATCGCTATGCAGCATAGCGCTGTAATCGGCGAATGCTGTGCAGCCATACTTTTCGGCAAGCTGTTTGGCTTTTCCGGAGCCGCCGTCACATATACCGGCAAGTTTTGTATTGGGAAGATGCTGTATTGACCTTGCGTGAAAATCAGCCACCATTCCGGCGCCTATAATTCCAATATTCCAGGTTTTCATAATTGTGTAAAAAAGCTTAAATGTAAGAAAAATACGAAAGATGATTGTACCTGTTCATTATGGGGGTGCATTCCAAAATTTCGCTTTATGAAAAATTCCGGTCGGTGAGACACCGACCAGTAGCGGCTCTTACAGGCGGGTGGCACCACCCGCCTGCGAAAGTTTGGAATGCACCCCGTCATGGGTACTTCTTTTTTTTTCAAAGTCTGGTCTTCATTAAGGTCTGGTTCAAAAATTAATTAGACTCTGCTTGCGTAACAGTACAGAAAATATTATTTTCAAATATGCTGCTGCGGGTAACCATCGCTATAATGCTACTTATACCTTTTGTAAAAGGGAGTGCTCAACTTCGGTTCAATAACGAGGCGGATTCGCTGTTGTTTGCCCAGGCGGATTCGGTATTTGCTATGTGGCGTCATGCCGATTCAGCGCTTACTCTTGCAAAAGCATTGCTTGCTAAGTCAAACACTTCTACCGGTATCCGGTCTGTTGCCAATATTCATAACGCCATTGGCTGGACGTATTTTCATAAGGCAATGTATGACTCTTCCACCGGCAACTTACAAAAGGCATGGCAATTGTTTAGCAAAGCAAAAGATACTGCCGGTGTCATTAGAGTCTGTATCAATATTTCGGAAGTATATACCCGGCAAAACAAAATTGCTGATGCCATCCAATATTTAATGCAGGCGGATTCGCTGTGCGAGGTAACCCAAAACACGGTTTTTCATACCAATGTACAACGTCAGTTGGGTGTTGTGTACCGGGAAGCGAAAGATTATAAACGTGCCACTTTTTACCTCAACCGGGCTTTTACGGAATTTCTGAAGCTAAAGGATTATTACCGGTATGTAAGCACCGGCATCAGCCTGAGTATACTTTACCGTAATTTACAATTACCCGATAGCAGTTTGCTGGTATTAAAGCAATGCCTGGCAATTTTATCAGGTCAAACGAAGGAAACCTTTGAGCTTGCTATGGTACAGGAACACGTCGGGGAGACCTATTATCAAACAAAGAGTTACGGGAACGCTTTGGAGCATTTTTCTTCAGCCTACCAGATTTTTAAAAAATTTAATAGTAAACCCGATATTGCCTATGAGGCAATGAACATGGGTAAGGTGCTGTGGAAACTGCAACGAATACCCGAAGCTGAAAAATATATGATGGAAGCTTATAAACTGAGTGACTCCCTGAAGATATTGAACTACCAGTATGATGCCGTGATGTTGCTGGCGGATATGCACGGACAAAACAGCAACTGGCAAAAAGCCTATCACTACCTGAACACTGCCGCCGTATTAAAAGATTCTATAGATGTTTCTGATCAGATACAGCGAACCAACGAGTTGAAAGAAAAGTTTGAAGCGGAAAAGAAAGAAAAAGAAATTGCTTTGCTGAAAACACAGAACAGCTTAACTACTGCTGAGAACAGAAAAAGCCGGTTATTGCAATACCTTTTTGGAGTGCTGTTTGTTACTGCAACTGTTATTGGCTGGTTGCTGTACAATAGGGTGCGTATGAAACGAAAGCTGAACGAGCAATTGCTGCGTAATCAGTTGGCAGGCGACCTGCACGATGATATTGGCTCCGCGCTTTCCGCTATTGATATCAGCAGCCGGATAGCACTTGCGAAAAAAGAAGACCCGGTAATAGTTGGGGAACAGTTGAAAAAAATAAATCAATATACTGCCGGCACTATGGAAAGCATGAGTGATATTGTATGGTCTGTGAATCCACGAAACGATAATGTGGAAAGTGTGATGACCCGTGTACATGCTTTTGCCACAGAACTGTGTGAACCTCTGCAGATAGAAACAGCAATCAATATGTCAAATGGATTGGATCGTTTGCCGCTAGATGCGAATAAGCGCAAACAGGTATTGCTGTTGTGCAAAGAAGCGATCAACAATGCAGTAAAATACAGCGGTTGTACTAAACTCCAAATCAGCAGCAAGGTAGCAGACAATGGGCGGGTACAGATTACAATTGCCGATAACGGAAAAGGTTTTGATCCGGCTTCGGTAAAAAGAGGAAACGGGTTAATGAATATGGAGATGAGATCAAAAACACTTGATGGTAATTTCCTGCTGAATGCTTCTGTAACAAATGGTGTTTCGGTACGGTTTGAATTTCCTGTTTAAACAATGGTGTCCCATCCCCCGGAATGGGGATATCGCCACACACCATTTAAACTAACTTTACACCGTATATGCCAATCACTATCCATATTTATGATGACAATACCGCACTGAGGCAAGGACTTGAACAATTGCTGGATCTGTCGGGCGAGTTTGTTATAACCGGGAGTTTCGATCGTTTTGTGCTGCCTGCTGCGCATGATATCCCTGATGTGATTTTAATGGATATTGATATGCCCGGCACAACAGGTATAGAGGGAGTCAGGCAAATCAGGGAGATGAATAAAAAAGTACCCATCATCATGCTTACGGTTTTTGACGACAATGCCCATATCCTTGAAGCTATTTGTGCAGGCGCGTCCGGGTACCTGTTAAAGAAAAGTATTTCAGAAAAACTTGTTCCTTCTATAAAAGAAATGATTGCAGAGGGTGCTACTTTAAGTCCTGCAGTAGCAAAAATGATTATACTTACGATGCAGAAAACCTCTGTAAAAGATCAATATCATTTCAGCAGCCGTGAAAAAGAAATCCTGGAATGGCTGTGCAAAGGCAATAGCTATAAAATGATTGCTGCGGGTCTTGATATTTCATTTGAAACTGTACGTACACATATCAAACATATCTATGACAAGCTTCAGGTGCATTCGGCAACAGAAGCTGTCAGCAAGGCTATCAACGAGAAGTTAATCTGAAACGGGTGACAATCTGCTTTCTTAATTGCTAAAGCAGTTACTTTTTTTACAACATTTACTCCGGGGCTTATCCCCCTTTTTGGGGTTGCAATACAGTAGCTATTGATGAAATTTTGTTGCATTAAACTATGCAATATGAAAGGATATATACGCGTCGCATTTTTCATCATTTTAAGTTTCATGTATGCTATTACTGCTTTGTCGCAGGTTACTGCCAGCATTGTAAAAGATATCCGAAACGGTAGTTCGGGCAGCGAACCTAAATTTCTCACTGTATATAATAATGCAATCTATTTCAGCGCTATTGACGGTGTGCATGGCAGGGAGTTGTGGAAATCGGACGGAACAGAAGCGGGAACGGTAATGGTAAAAGATATAAGGTCAGGAAGTAACGGATCTGATCCGGAATGGATGTGTGTAAGTAATGGAGTGTTGTATTTTACGGCGAATGACGGCGTGAATGGAGGTGAGCTCTGGCGCAGCGATGGCACAGAAGCGGGAACGATGATGGTAACCGATCTTACTCCTGGTTTTAGTAATACTTTTCCGGGTTTTTTAACAGATGTAAACGGTGTATTGTATTTTGCCATAGAATATAGTTTCTCATTAGCAGCCCTCAGCGGTTTGTGGAAAAGTGACGGTACTGCCGCCGGAACAGTAAAGGTTGCAGGTACCTATAGCAATTCGGTGAGTTCCGGTTATGTACGGCCTACAAACCTGATGAATGTGAATGGTACATTATTTTTTAGAGGAGAATGGCCAAGTCTTCCTACGAGCACCACTTTATGGAAAAGCGACGGTACAGCAGCAGGAACTGTAATGGTATCAACCAACGTATCCAGATTTCCTTATGGTATTCAGCCGAATTATCTAACTGCATTCAACAACGAAATATACTTTGCTGCTGATATTGATACAGAGGGTGGTGGTGCCTTGTGGAAAAGCGATGGCACTGAAGCCGGTACCGTAGTGGTAAAAGACATGGATATCAATAGTACCGATGGGGGTGTGCAACATTTAGCAAACATAAATGGCACACTTTATTTTTCAGGTTTTCCCGGATCTTCTTCAAATTCCGAACTTTGGAAAAGCGATGGAACTGCAGGCGGCACTTTGTTTGTAAAAGATATTAATCCCGGATCGGCCGGCTCTAATTCTGCCAACTTTACTGCTCATGCCGGGATGGCCTATTTTGTTGCCAATGCTGCTGGTTATGGTAGTGAGATTTGGAAAACAGATGGAACAGAGGCAGGTACTGTTATTGTTGCTGACCTGTACCCCGGAGCCGGAAGTACTATTTCAAATGTTTCCATAGGCGGCGGGGCGCTTATTGCGCTTAATGGCGTTCTTTATTTTCGTGGGCATCAGAATAATGGATTGGGAGAGGAGTTGTATAAATTAAATGAAACGATTTTGCCGGTGAAGTGGGAAGATCTGAATGTTGATTGTAAAGCAGGCTCACCTTATATCAACTGGAAGACAGCCACTGAAACCAATACCAAAGATTTTATTGTTCAGGCAAGTGCCGATGCGGCAAACTGGCATAATGTGGACACCGTTGCTGCTGCAGGAAACAGCCAGGCAACCATCACCTATAAGTTTACCGGAAATGGACTGCAAAACAATTACAGCTATTTCAGGGTGGTACAGCGTGACCTGGATGGCCGGACAAATTATTCATCGGTGTTACGAACCCATTGCGGAGAAGCTTCCAGCCAGTTTAATGTATTCCCCAATCCGGCAGGCAATACCATCACTTTCTCCGGAGTTGAAAACAGTGTTATACGCCATATTGAAGTATTTGACATGGCAGGAAACAGGGTGCTGCTTTCAGGAAATAGAAAATCTACAGTGGATATAAGCAGGCTGAGCAAAGGAGCCTACATTTTAAGACTGTCAAAAACAAATGGAGATACGATGAACGGGAAGTTTGTAAAGCAATAGGTGATTTGCATATAATATTTTTTCTGGAAAGAAATCACTCCTCCTTCACCTTATAATTTTCAAAAGCGGTTCGGGCAAATACACCAGGTGATGCATGGTTGCCTTCCGGAAAATCGAGGTTGACAAAATTTACATGCTTTAGAGTGGTAAGATTGATTACAACGGTGGAGAGATATTCTGAAGCTCCCGATGATCCCATATCATTGGTGAAAGCGAAAGCACTGTCAATAACGGCATATACAGTGTCGTTTGACATTCTCAGGTATTGCAGGTGAATATCCGGGTAGATGGAATTGATGCCATTCACTACCGTTTGCGGATCGGTAATTTCTAAGGAATCTTTATATACCTGCGACTTGGTTTTGTTATAGTCGTCTATCGTCCAGAACAAAACAGTATCCGGCTGATCAATGATAGTCTGCTCTATGTCGGTACTGTCTGCTGCCACATTTGATCCTTTGTCCGAACCGGTGCAGGCAAAATAAGTGATTGTTGAAAATGCGATTAGAATTGTAAGAGGAGTGTAGATTTTTCTGATCATGCCTGAAGGTACTAAAAACGGGTGCAACCCCTCGTTATTTTAACAAATTATAAGCCAGCAAACTCATGACGTATGCAAGTACAGTCATGTAAACCAGTTGTATCATCGGCCACTTCCAGGTGCGGGTTTCTCTTTTCACTACGGCAAGAGTGCTCATACATTGCATGGCAAATACATAAAACACCATCAGCGAAACACCGGCAGCAGGGGTATATATTTTAGAACCGTCGGGCCAGGTTGCTGCTTTCATTTTTTCGCGCAGTGAAGGAGTATTTTCATCAGCATCTTCTCCCACACTGTATATGGTAGCCATTGTGCCCACAAATACTTCTCTTGCCGCAAAAGATGTAATTAATGCTATACCGATTTTCCAATCGTAGCCGAGTGGTTTAATTACAGGTTCTATTGATCTGCCTAAAATACCAACGAATGAAGCTTCCAGCAATTCGGCTCTTTTATCTTCTTCAAGGGTTGGTTTGTTTTGGGGTGACTTTTGCTCTATTGCAGCATACTTCTCTTCAATTTGTTTCATTTTGCCGGGTGGACCATAAGAGCTGAGTAGCCAAAGAATAAGCGAAATCACCAAAATTACTTTACCAGCCTCGAAGGTGAATATTTTTGCTTTCTCCACCATAGTGGTAAACACATTCTTCCACCTGGGGGTGCGGTATAGCGGGAGTTCAAGTATGAAAAAACTTTTTTCTTTGATGTTGATAAACCATTTCATCACATACGATACCACCAGCGCCATTACCACACCAAGCAGGTACAATCCCGTCATAACCAGTCCCTGCAGGCTGATGAATCCGAAATAATATTCCTGCGGAATAACCAGTGAAATGAGAATGATATATACCGGCAGCCTGGCGCTGCAACTCATCAGTGGTGATATCATAATGGTGAGCAGGCGTTCTTTCTTGTTTTCTATATTCCTGGTGCTCATTATGGCGGGCACCGCACAGGCGAAACTGCT
This sequence comes from Chitinophagaceae bacterium, assembly GCA_039811345.1. Taxonomy (GTDB): domain Bacteria; phylum Bacteroidota; class Bacteroidia; order Chitinophagales; family Chitinophagaceae; genus Agriterribacter. The sequence continues at coordinate 3,149 of JBDHYJ010000116.1, read as the reverse complement.
GATCATGGGCATTACACTTTTACCATTGAGCCCTACTTTTCGCATAAGCTTATCCGTAAGAAAGCTGATACGGGCCATATACCCGGTGTCTTCAATAATGGTGATCAATCCAAAAAGGATCATGATTTGCGGTATGAATACTACAATGCCACCCAATCCTGCAATCAGTCCATTCACCAGCAGATCGCTAAACCAGTTTTGCGGAAGTACACCCGACAGCCAGGTGCTGAAAGCGCCGAAAACCCATTCTATAGCATCCATGGGGTAGGTAGCCAGCCAGAAAATACTTTGAAACAAAACGCCAAGCACAGCCAGTAAAATAATATATCCCCAGAATTTATGCAGCAGCACTTTGTCTATCCTGTCGGTTATCAGTTGTTTTTCTTTAGGGTCAGCCTCCACTACTGTTTGCTGCATGATATGCCTGATGCGGGCATAGCGCTGCGTTATTTCCTCTGCCTGTACTTTGGTATGATTGAAATTATGTTTTCGTTCAATTTGCTCTATTGTGTCCTGTGTTTTGTCGTCGAGCGAAAAAGATTCATGATGGATAAGGTAGTGTACTGCTGCGTAATCGCTGATCTGCGGGAATATTTTTTTTACATCACCAATTGCCTCCCGGGTTTGTACAGTGGCTTCTGCAAAATTTCGCGACGGGGGTTTATACAATTGCCTGGATGTTTGAGCAATGATTTTTTTAAGTTCATGTATGCCCTTGTTTTTCCTCGGGTTGACAACTACTACCGGCACACCCAGTTCCCGTTCCAGTCCAGGTATATCAATAGCTATACCTTTTTTGGAGGCAATATCCATCATGGTCAGGGCAATTACAACGGGTTGCTTCAGGTCAATGATCTGGCTGGCAAAAAGCAGGTTGCGTTTGAGATTACTGGCATCTGCTACTAATATATATATATCAGGTTTTTCTTTGCTTCCGGGATTCATCATTACATTATACGCCACCCATTCATCGGTACGGCGCGGATATAAGCTGTAAGTTCCCGGTAAATCTATAATCTTTGCGCTGACAGAATCCGAAATATTACACTCACCAGTTTTCTTGTCTACGGTTACCCCAGGAAAATTTCCCACTTTCTGTTTAAGCCCGGTGAGGGCATTAAACAGGGAACTTTTTCCACTATTGGGGTTACCTATTAATGCGATATGTATTTGTTGTTTCAATGTTCTATATTGGAGAATTTGCAAAAATACGGGCAAATTATTACCTGTGATTTACGAAATTGGAAAGTATGGCATGAAAAATGAAAGAATTAATTAACATGACTAATTATACCTTTGCCGCATACACAAAATCGTTTTATCCCACAATGAAAAAATTACTGTTTTTTGTATTGTTTTTTTCTTATGCTAACATCCTGTTTGCTCAAAAATTAAAAAAAGCCGACCGTTTAATTATTGATAACCTGAAAAAGAATATCGGTTATCTATCTTCCGATAAACTTGGGGGGCGACGCGCAGGTACAGAGGGAGAGCAGCAGGCAGCAAATTATATAGTGACTTCTTTTAAGAACTTAGGGATACTGCCGAAGGGTGAAAATGGCGCTTACCTGCAGGAATTTGAAATACAGGACGGTAAGAAGATTAATAAAAAAACAATGTTTATAGTCAACGACCGGGAGATGACGCTGGGCAAAGATTATTTTCCGTTTGCATTCAGCGCCAATGCATCTGTACCGGTAACTACCGTAGCCACTTCACTGGCAGAAAAAGGTGTACCCTGGTTTGTAGATATTGATCCCGCGCTTGAAGCACATAAAGGAGATGCAAAATTTAATGTATATACTTTAGTAAAATCAGAAGCGAAAAGGGCACATGAAAAAGGCGCTACCGCATTGGTGATTTATAATAATGGTGATAATAACGATAATATCACGTTCAATAAGAAAGACAATTCAGATGCAGCACCTCTGCCTGTGTTTTATCTTACCGAAGCTGGTCGAAAGGAATTTTTTAAAGATGCTTCTGCCATTTATGATGTAAGATTGGTAGCAGATATAAGTGTTGGTACCCGCAGGGGACACAACGTTATCGGATATATTGATAATAAAGCCCCATCAACGATAATTATCGGGGCTCATTACGATCATCTTGGGCATGGGGAAGACATCAACCCATTTAGAGAGAGATCAAAACAAATATATAATGGCGCCAATGATAATGCCAGCGGAACAGCCGCGGTAATAGAACTGGCGCGAATGCTGAAAAAGTCGAGAGCAAGGAAAAACAACTATCTGCTCATTGCATTTTCCGGGTCAGCATCGGGTTGGCAGGGATCAGAATATTTTACGGAAAACCCCACTGTTGATATTTCAGCAGTGAATTATATGATTAATATGGATATGATTGGGAGGTTGGATGGCAATGACCAAACAGTCAATATAGCAGGCATAGGCACTTCGCCTGGGTGGAACGATATTATTTCTGATCAGAAAAATATTTCTTTTGCTGTTAAGCCCGATTCGATTGGGGCAACCCAGGGTGACCATATTTCTTTTTATAAAAGAAAAATTCCGGTATTGTTTTTTTCCGCAGGGCATCATAGTGATAATCTTCAACCGGGCGACGATGCGGCCAAGATCAATTACAACGGTGAATTGTATATCATAAAATATATTGACAACCTTATTGAAGACCTCAACAAAAAAGGAAAACTTTCTTTTACACCTGTAAATGGAAGTTCGATGGTAACAAAATAATACGGTGAAACTTGCAATTGACAATACATTATTGGCAGAAGATTTTTTTGCAGATACCAGGGTACTTGGTATTGTTGCACCGCTAAAGGATTACCGGTTTTGCTGGGTGGTAAACCAGGCTCTGGGTTGCGATTTCAGGCTGAATAGCGAACTGGAAATCCAGCTTGCCAAAAAAGGGCGGCAGTATTTTTTTTCTGTTTATGATTATTGCGAACCCGGATCATCTTTATGCAATTATATTTACAGCAACCAGTGCAATGGTGAATATCTTTTGCCCGAATTCAGGCACCTCGATTTTCTATGGCTGCTGAAAGGCGATGAGGTGAAGGATGATTATCTCAGTATGCTGCAACAATCCATCAGGGGCATTCCCGGTGTTCAACTGATTACCGAACTTGAAAAAGATAAAATCAGGAATAAAATTCACCTGGT
>JBDHYJ010000115.1:0-10332 GCA_039811345.1 Chitinophagaceae bacterium | reverse complement strand
CCACGTTTCAAAAATGCAATTAAATCAGCCATCTGTTGTTTACTTATTTTTTCTTCCCAACCTACAGGCATAGCCGAAATACCGAGCGCCTTTAATGATGAAATATCCTGCCGGGATATATCAGTGACCTTTCCATTTGCATCGGTTATTGTAACTGCCGTTGGTGTTTCATTGGTAATGATACCCTGCACTGCTTCCCCTTTGTTAGTCATCAGTTCCCAGGTATCAAACCCGTGAGCAATAGACCTGTTGGGATCCATAATATTAGTCATAATATCCGCAGGAGCCCATGCATGAACAGTTCCAAGATCGGGACCATAAGCCCGACCTAACTTTCCACCTAACTGGTGGCAAACTGCACAATTGTCCTGAAATATGTTTTTACCATTAGAGGTATTTCCCTGCAATGTTAGTACCGACTGATAATCCTGCAATATACTTTTAAGCTTATCATCTTTTTTAGAAAAAATTTCCCTTGCCCGCATCCTGAGCGGTATATTCTTCAAAGACCGCAGCCTTACACTTTGTGCCCAGTTAACATCTCCCTGATTTATTTTTCCAGCCTGAAGCGCATCGAGTAGCAACTTTATCCTTTCATCATTGCTTGTACTGCCATCTACCACTATTCCTCTTACACCCGGTGACAATGCATCCCATTTCGACAGAAGAAATTGAGTGATTGCCGTTCCAGGTATCTTCATTAATACAGCTACAGCGGAGAATTGAATTTGCGGTGGCTCACGCGGATCAATTAAGGTTTTAAGAAAATCGGTATATGGCGCAGGAGACTGCAATGCAAGGAAATTAATTGCCAAAGCCCGCTCTTCCTCTGGCAAATGTTTATCACCTGCAATTTGTAGCGCTTTTTGCATGGCTGCATTTGATTGTTTCCCTTCGGGGAGACCTATTGCCTGCAACAATTGCAGTGAAGCTTTTCTGACTGCAACAGAAGGGCTCGATAAACAATTTTGCAATAATACAGTTCGGCTTTTTTCTATACCTGCAGGCAAAGATTTCCTGTTTTTTAATCCCTGCGATAATCCCTCCAGTAATGCAACCTGCCATGTGACCTTATCTGAAACAATACCTAATGCGCTATGAATAAAATGTAATACTGTATCAACAGGCTGGCTTGTACCAATTATTGCACCAAGCCTTTGAACCAAAGAGGCATAAGCACTATTTTGATTGTCAAACTTTGCCAGTACGGCTTTCAATAATTCAATAGCCTGTGAAGATGAAGCACTCAATGCTGCTATCTGCACCCAATTATCGTTGATATCTTTGAAAAGTAGTTTCTGGCGAATTTTATCAGCTTCCGGACTTTGTAAATTACCGAGGGTTAGCAATAGTTGAAACCTCACTACAGCGCTAGTATCATTTTTTAATTTTAAAAGCGGGGTAGATAATACGGGACTATCTTTTAAATGTAACTCTGCCAGTTGAATTGCATTTTCCCTGATTCCTGATTCCGGATCAGCAAGTGCATGTTCGATCAAATCTGCATAAAGTGCATGCATACCTTCCAACGTCCACAAAGCATGTAACCTTGCCAAAGGAGATTGATTATTCTTAACCATCTCAGTCAGCGTGGGTATCACTTGTTTATCATTGCGGTCTACCAGTAGCCGTTGTGCATTTAAGCGCCACCAAATATTTTTATTTGCCAGTTGTTGTACCAGTGATTCCCCTGTTTCATCACCCAGGTGCAACCCTTTTGTCCACCGGGCCGGATCAGCATCTTTAGCGCTTATCCGGTAAATTCTCCCTTTATTTGTTCCATTGTAAAGGTCTACTGTATCTAATACTTCTTTCGCCATAAATTCGGGCCCTTCAATAACCTGCCGGTAAAAATCAATAACATATAGAGCGCCGTCTGGTCCAATATAAGTGTTTACCGGTCGCGCATACGGATCAGTTGAGGTCAGGAAATCTTTTTTCTCTAAAATTCGTTTAGCCTTTGCTGTGATGCCGTTAGGTACCAGACGGTCAGCATGAACAAGATTGCTAACCGGTTCGCAAACAAAAATTGTATTTTCATTATAGTCAGTGGGAAATGCTCCACCCAGGTATGCCGTGTTACCACATGCAGAAGTGAACACGCCAATATTTGTCAGCATCTGGTATTCCGGGTTTTTAGTAGTGGAGAAAACTTCGCGATGGTCTGCAAGGGTTTCAGTAGCGCTGGATACTGCCATATCGGTATTTCGCTGCAGGTAACGTGCAGGCACTACATTCTGGAAAATATGATTGCTGTTATTCACCATAAGGTGATGCCCCCAGGCATCCCAGGTTTGGCCGAATTGTGTTTGTCCCGATAATACTTCAATCTGCCGGTTATCCGGACGAAACCGAAGACTACTTTCCGGTAAATGAGTACCTGCTGAATCATCAGCAAAAAATATTTCTTTTTTAGCTACAGGCAGGTCAGCAAGGTAAATCCAGTTGTCCAGTCCGTATTCTGGATTGTTCACATTAGCTTCAAGGTTAGAAGTGTCAAAACCGGTGAGCATGATTTTTTTTAAATCGGCTACACCATCATTATTGGTATCTTCCATATAATACACATTAGGTGCATCTGTTACTATCACACCTTTTTTCCATCGCATTATTCCGGAGGGTAAAATGAGTGAATCTGCAAATACCCTGGCAGAATCCATTTTACCATCACCGTTTCTGTCCGACAACAGCATCACTTTACCTATGCCTGATTTATTAAATGGTACGCCTGTCATTTCAACCACATACATACGACCGTATTCATCTACCATCATATCCACCGGATCGTGAATGAGTGGTTCGCTGGCAATTAATTCTATTTTAAACCCATCTGCTACCTGAAATGTAGATAAGTCATTAACCGCAGAAGCGCTGAAAGGTAATGAAGAGCCAGTAGGATGGTTGCACCCGGTAAACAATAGTATGAAAATTGAAATAAACTTATTCATAAACCAGGTTATTGACAAATGACATTCTATCCTTAAGTTTATTAATCATAAGTTTTCAACAGGGTGTCCAGTTCTGCAGCACTGTCTTTATCCAGATAAAGTATTGCATTACCATGTTTTCTTAGGATAGTGGATGGATATTGTTCTACAATTTCGGATTGCAGGGTGTGAAATACCGCCCGGGACTTTGTTGTCCCCGGTACAATACAATACACCAACTCTGCATTCATAAGGGTTGGGACAGTGAGTGTAATTGCAGCTAATGGCACCAATTCAATTCGTGCAAAACATTTATCATGCACCTGCTGATGACGGGATGCCTGGGATAACTCAACAATTTTCACAGGGAGGGGATCATTGAAGTTGGCTATATGCGGATCGTTAAACGCAATATGCGCATTTTCGCCAATCCCCATACAAACTATATCTGCAGGATACTCACTTAACAACTTACTATATCTCTTACATTCATTCAGCGGATCAGAAGTATTTCCATTTATATAAAATATATTTTTAAAAGGCACTTTATCAAAAATGCGGTCTTTGAGAAATTGCCCGAAAAGCTGAGGGGCATTTTCATCCAAACCAATATATTCATCCATATGAAAAGCATTTACCCGTGCCCAGTCAATTCCCTGAATTCCACTTAAAGCAGATAAAAATTCATTTTGCGAAGGTGCCGCTGCAAAAATCATATTGACTTCATCTTGTTTTTGCAGTAAAGCTTTTATACCATCTGCCGCATCCTGAGCAGCTTTAACACCCATTTCATCTCTTGTATTATATATTTTAACCTTCAGTTTATTTGCTGTTAATTCCTGTTGATGACTCATGGATTACTATTTATTTACTGAAAACCATTTTCCCGTTTTTGATCACTTTTTGTACAATTATTGTTGATCCCCTGAGAGTAAAAATCACGAGGTCATTCTTATTGCTCTTAATATTCTTTCCGCAGACACTTAGAAAATCATTTACATGTAAAGATGCCATCCGCCATGCATCACCCAGGCTACATAATTGATGCTCCAGCATAGTTTCCACATTTTCGCGTAAAGATTTAGCAGCTCCCGCCAGTATTCCCTGCCCGCCTTTCACTGAAAGTCTTTTGTTTTTTTCCAATACTACAGCGCCGCCAATATGGGTCTGGTATTCTCCGGGATCCATTCCTGCAAAACAGGTGGCATCGCTCACTATCACGAGTTTATTCGCTTTAACTTTTCTGACTATATTGATAAAGGAATCGGGGATATGAATACCATCTGCTATAATGCAGGTGTACAAATTATCTTCGGCCAGTTGATCCCATATCAAATTGGGATGCCGCTGAATCATCAGAGGTATACCGTTGCCCAAATGAGTTGACATTCGTGCACCAGCTTTTACAGCACTTTTTACCTGGGCGGTATTTGCAAGAGAATGACCTATGGATACAATTACACCAGACCGGGTACATTTTTCGATAAATGCAGGCGCATTTTCCCATTCAGGTGCCAGGGTTATAATTTTAATTCTTCCATCTGCTGCTTCCTGAAATTTTTTAAATAATTCCCAGTCAGGAGGTTTTATGAATGCTTCACTGTGGGCGCCTTTCGCCCCGGGTTGTGGAGATATAAAAGGTCCTTCAAGATGTATACCACCAATACAGGCATTTATAAGTGAATCTTTTTTGCATGCATTTGCAATAGTGCGCATAATGGCAATAATATGCTCATCAGAATTGGTGATCACTGTAGGGAAATAAGTAGTAACTCCGTCTTCTAATAACAACTGCGTCGTCTTTTTAATGTCATGGATGGTTACAGAAGGTACATTAAAATCTATACCGCCAATTCCATTGATCTGAAGGTCAGTAAGCCCCGGTCCGAAAAAGTAATCATTACGCTCAACTTCACTCCCGATAATAGACACAAGCTGTTCACCATCAAAATTGAGTTGTTCTACTTCTCCTGTTATACAATTCCTGCAGGTCAGTTTTTTTTCTTTATGTTTTTCTTTATTCAAGATGCTATGATTTATGTTTTCCTTTTTAATGCAGCCATCATACTATTTACATTTTCCGGTACAGATTTGTTCATCCAGCCAAGAACAATAAATACTACCGCTGATATTAATGTGGGTAATCCCACTTCTATAGCTAAGCTGTCGGTATGTATATATTTGGTAACAGCAAAAGTGATAAGTCCCGATGCAATAGATGCAATTGCAGCGAATGGGCCACAGGACTTAAATACCGGGAGCATACCTAGTAATAATGGCAATGCCGTTGGTCCAAGCAGAGCACCAAACCAGTTAACAATTAACCCTAATACTCCACCAAACCTTTCGTAATTCAATGCAATTACTATGGTGGCAAGAGTGAATACAAAAGTTGTAATACGCGCAGTGCGCAACGGATGCTTATCAGTAGCGAATTTTTTAGAAACTACCGGAAGAATATCACGGGTGATTACAGCGGCGATGGTATTTACATCCGAAGATGTCATACCCATTGTGGCGGCAAACAAAGAGGCAATTACTAATCCTATCATACCCTTCGGCAATATTTCAAGCATCAGGTGGCCATAAGAAGTATTTGGAGTATCCAGTCCCGGAATGATCAAAGGCGCAGCCCACATAGGGAAGAAAAGTATTAACGGCCATATAAGATACAGGTAGCCCGACAACCGGGCTGCCTTGGTCGCTTCGTTTTCGGAAGGTGACGAGATATATCTTGTAGCGAGGCTCCACCCACCGCCATTATAACTTAAAAAGTAAAGGAAGAACATGATGATGACAAAACCAGCGGTATAGGGTTCATTAAACAGTTGACTATGCTCCGGCGGCAGTTCTTTCCAGATACCGGTAATAGATCCTGCACCACCAAGTTTTTGAAGCACCAGTACAAACATTACTACTCCACCTAATACCTGCACTATAAACTGGATCAAATCTGTTATTATCACTCCCCATAACCCGCCGAAGGTTACATAGATCAAAGTAACCACCCCTGAAATGAGGATACCTTCTGTCATTGGTATTCCTGCTACCACATTGAGGAGAATACCTATGGCTGCCCATTTGGCGCCAACATCAAATACTTTGAGTATTGCGCCGCTCCAGGCCATGATCTGCTGCGTAGTAAGATCGTAGCGGGTTTTAAGATATTCAAGTGGTGATTGAATCAGAAAATTTTTCCGCAATCTCACCCAGTATACCGGAAATATTTTGGCACTGATGATAATTGCGATGGCAACAGGCAGCGCCCACCACATATACATGGTGAACCCATGTGTATAAGCCACTGCGGCATAAGCAACAAATACTGCACCGCTATGCCCGGATACATGATGAGAAATACCAGCCAGCCACCAGGGTAGTTTACCACCTGCCACAAAATAGTCCTCAGAATTACTGCTTTTGAAATAAGACATGACGCCAATGACGATCATACTTAAAAAGAATAGGACAACAACTATAATATCAATGGTATCGAGCGTCATAAAGCAGGCTGGTTAAAATGATTTTTAAAATATTTGCAATAAGAATTCAAAAAATAATCTCAAACAGTTGGCTCCCATCCGGGTTCATAAGATCTTTTCCAGAATTGTGCTGCATTATCATTATTAATGATATGCCCATTTTTTTCATCAATATGCAATGCGGTATTCCCGGCTCTTAATGCAATATTTCCCAACTGACAAAGCAGGGTACTCTTATGCCCTTCTGCAATTTCAGCATTCAACGCTGTGCCTTTGCGAATGCCGTCAAAAAAGTTCTGTATATGCAAAGCATCTAAAGCCTGGGATGGATTTACGGTATTACGTTCATCAATTGTAACATCGTTTTTCGCTTGTTTGATCAGCTTGTTATCGAGGTCATATATTTTATATTCGTTTCCGCCCAAAATGACCATTGTTCCTTTTTCTCCGTAAAAGGTGGCGCCAACCGGGGAGCCTTCTATATAGTGGCCATTGCAGCTTCTGCCTTCCCACTCCATCAAAGTATTGTTGGAAAACTCCCAGGTGATCACCTGGGTATCTGGTGTCTGCCAGTCGTCTTTATAACGGTAACGCCCACCTCCTGAGCGTACACTGACAGGATAATCAACTTCCAACCCCCAGCGCATCAGATCTGCCATGTGTGTACCGTTGTTCAATGCTTCTCCGGTTCCCCAGTTCCAGAACCAGTGCCAGTTGTAATGCAGGATATTGTCGCGAAATGCTTCGCGCGGTGCAGGTCCCTGCCACAGCTCATAATTTAACCATGAAGGCACTTCAGTTTTCTTTCCCACACCTATTGATGGGCGATTATTGGAATACCATCCCCTTGCAAAGTAAGCACGGCCGATAATGCCATCCTGCAGTTCTTTAATAGCAGTAATGATATTAGGCCAGGAGCGCCGCTGGGAACCCATTTGTACCTTACGGTTATACTTACGGGAAGCAGCAACCAGTAACTCGCCTTCATGTGGATTATGTGAACAGGGCTTTTCCACATACACATGTTTCCCTGCCTTACAGGCAAGGATAGCCGCAGGTGCATGCCAATGATCGGGTGTGGCAATCACCATTGCTTCAAGTGCTTTATCTTCCAGTGCTTTTCTGAAATCAGGAGTGCCTTTTGGAACAGTACCATGGATTTTATTTACAACATCAATACATTTATTCATAGCCCGACTATCCACATCGCAGATATGTATGATTTCACAGTTTTTTTGCTGTGCATAATTCTGAGCAAGCGCTAATCCTCTTGCATTCACCCCCATGATACCCACTTTTATTCTTTCATTGGCACCAATAATATTATTATAACTTTTTGCACTGAACCCGGGTAATATGCCCCCGATAGTAACAGCCGCTGAAGCGCCGATTGAATGTTTAATGAAACGTCTTCTCGAACTTTTCATAAAATATCTTTTTATGATTACTTAAAAACTTAATCAAATCAACTTCTTTAATGCACGCTGTGCTTCACTGTTTGCCTTTTTCCATACTTCATCAAGTTTTACAGCAGCACCCATTTTCCTTTTACTTTCATCAGCAGCTTCCATAAAAGCAAGCATCTCCAGGGTTTCTTCCTGACGCACCGGTATTCGCCCTGTTTCAAAAAATTTTATTATCTCTACCACTAAAGGCTCATACCCTTGTACCGGTCCTAATACAGCATCCCCTTTTTCACCGTAAGCAGTTCCGCCATAGGTATGTTGTCCCGTACGTGTCCCCCTGAATGAGCCTATCCTCCCATCTTCCCATGTACCCACAACAATATCGGTACTATCAGTATGCACCCGAACCACTTCTTTACAGCCGGTGCCCATTACAGTGTATAAAATTTCTACTCCATGAATACCATACCAGAAAATATCGGGATGTGTTTTTTCTATTGAGCAGGGACTATAAGTATCCGCACCCAGCACTTTCCCTATTTTACCATTTGCCACTTCCTGTGCTGATGACATAAACCTGAGGCTTGAAGAAGTAAAGACAGGTACTTTATAATGTTTGGCTAATTCAAAAATGATTATTCCATCTTTGAGTGATGCTGAAATTGGTTTATCTATAAACATGGTTTTGCCGGCTTTCAGTACAGGTATCGCCTGCTCAAGATGTCTTCTGCCGTCATTGGTTTCCAACAACACAACATCCACCTTTTTCAATAAATCATCAATACTATCCACAATTTCAACACCCCAACTTTTTACTTTTTCCGTATACTCCGGGATGCGGCTTACTGAGGATTCAATATCGAGGCTACCTTTGGGATAAGCTGCAACTACTTTATATCCGGCAAATCTTCCGGAAGTATCATCGACATTCAACATTTTGGTAAATGCAACACTATGGGAAGTATCCAAACCTATTATTCCAATCCTTTTACCATTTCCAGTGAGGCTTTTGCCAAACAGAGGCAAGGCTGATCCGGCAAGAGACAAACCGGCGCCTGCAATTGCTGAAGTTCTGATAAATTTTCGTCGGGAATAGAATGATTTCATATAGCTTATTATTCGTTTACCAAACTTATCTTAAAAAATCAATAAAAAAATTTCTGTACTATAAATGAGTATACAAATCTCCTATTACAACGTTTGAAATTGTTTTCCGAACCTCAGTTCTCAGGAGAAAACGTGTACGTTTCTATTTGTTTTTGAGCGGGAACCTTAATCTTATCTGTTAATGATCAGCCGGCAGGGTATTTTAATATTTTTAATGGTTGAATCGCCATCTGTTTTTTTGTCATTGATCACTTCAAAAAGCAATATGGCGGCCTGCCGGCCTACTTCGTAAAAATCTTCTTCTACTGAGGCCACCGGTTTATGATCGAGATATTTAAATAAGGGAAGATTGCCAAAGTCAGTAAAATCTATCGTATCCAATTTGCCGGGATATCTCTTTTTCAAAAAAGTAATAGCATCTAATGTTATATCATTTTTAAATGTGAAGATTGCGGAAGGGGGCGACTTTAGCTGCATCAGGGCAAGCATTGCCTTTTCTGTTTCTTTTTCTGTAAAATCAACCTCCTTTACAAGTGTTTCATCAAAAGGTATATGGTTTTTTTTCAGAGCCCGTTTATAACCTTCAAAACGGGCAATAGAAATAGGCATCGTTTTCGGACCCATTATATGCGCAACCCGCTTATGCCCTTTCCGGATCAGGAAATTAGTTGCTTTAAATGCTCCCTCTTCATTATTTACTGAAACATAACTGAAGCAATCATTGCGCGGTTCCCTTACAATATGTATAACAGGAATACCTACTGTTCTGAATTTTTCGAACAGGGTCATGTCAATCGTATTCTTCGTTACGGCAGCAATCAAACCGTCTACACGGTTCCTGATCATCATATTTACAATACTCTCTTCTTTGCAGGTGTTTTCGTGTGACTGGGCCAAAATAATATTATAGTTTTCAGCTCCGGCAATTTCTTCAATACCATTTATAGCTTTTACAAAAAATTGATCCAGCAGATCGGGAATGATCAGACCGATAGTAAAACTTTTGTTCAGTTTAAAATGCCGGGCAGACTCATTGGCAATATAATTCCATTTATCAGCCAGTTCCTTAACCCTTTCTTTTGTAAAAGCACTGATGGCGGAATCGTTATTCAGGGATTTCGAAACCGTTGACACCGACATGTTCAGCTTCTTAGCAATATCTTTTAAAGTAATCCCCTTTTTCATGCCCTATTAATTTCCAAAAAATATTTTTCCAATAGTACAGTTTTTTAAAGCTATAAAATAATAATTGTAGAGGAAGTTTTTGTATTGATGTGGTTAAAAAGAAAATTAATATTTCTCTTTTCAAACAAATATTAGTAATCAAAACCTTTAAAGCGAAGCAGACTGATTTAACCAGAATACATCGGGATAATTGTCAATAAACGCATTACGACCATGATCATGGAG
>JBDHYJ010000114.1:0-10384 GCA_039811345.1 Chitinophagaceae bacterium | reverse complement strand
TGTGCGAAGTCTCCCGACTTCGCACTCACAATGTTCTTTCGGGACTTAGTCCCGATACCAATTGCGCAGTAATTGCAGTATTATCCGCATACAGCCAACGCTAAGGAACACTCCTAAATTACACTTCGTTTTTTAGTAGTAAAAGTTATGCTTTTGCCACATATTGTATACAATGCCCTTCAGCATGAACCGGTCCTTTAAAGAGCAGGCATTTTCCGCATGGGGAATCATTTGCAAAAGGTATATACAAACCACAATTGCTGCAGGAATTTCCCGGTACGGCCGACTTATCTACATAACCGAGTTTTTTCCGTTTATCAAGTTCCTCATCGCTTACACCTGTAAAGTCATTACAGGGATCGGTGGGTTTATTGCTTTCCTCTTTATCTACAACAGGCTTCTCTTTGTTTTCATTGTTTTTATTTTCACCACAACTATTGAATAAAAACATTGCACTCAAAAGAGCTGCACTACCACCAGCACACTGACCGATAAATTTTCTTCTGCCAATATTATCTTTTGATTTCATCTTTATTAATTTTTTATTTTTTTTGCCGTTCCGGAAAAATAAGTTTTAATATCTGCTAATGCTTTAGCAATATCTTTATCAGCAGTTTCTGAAATTGCTTTTAATGCTTTTTTTGCAGTATCATCTGCTCCCTGTACATTTTGCAATCCCGCGCTTAAACCCTTCACAAAAGCAATTTGCACTCCAGGTATTTTTGACAGGGCAGATTTTGTTGTACGTTGTATTAAATCCTCTACCTGTTTCTTCTGATTACGTGCACCTATAGTTTCAGAAAGTTCTTTACAAAAATCCATTTTCCACTCTTCAGTTTTTTCAGCAAAACCTCCCTTTGTCAATGCATCAAGTATATCAACAGACGATCCAATTTCCGAACTCAGTACCGCTGCCCTGAACCATTTATTTTGCCCATGTTGCAGAAATGATTTCACTAACCAGGGGATTATTGTTTTATCCTTAAATGCCCCCAGGCTCAAAGTAGCCTGATATGCTACACGTATTGAAGAATCTGTTACAAGTTGTTCCAGAGCCGTAAGACATGCCGGAAAGCGTTCAGAAAGTATAGCTGCATTTTCACGTACACCTGCAGCAGGATCTTTAAGGGCAGCTTTTACTATATCAGCATCCAGTGCATCCATCCCCTCCAGAACATATATAGCACGTATCCTGGTACGAGGATCACTTCTCTCAGCAAATAATTTCTTTACCTGCGGTACAACCGATTTATCCTGCCTTTCGAGCAACAATCGCTGTGCTGTAATACGCCACCATTGGTTGGGGTTTGACAAAGCTTCCACGAGTTGTTCGGTAGTTGCATTTTTAAGATTTGGCTTTACCCCCTTCACCCCTTTGCTGTTTTGCGGTACAATCCTGTAAATACGTCCCATAGTGTTGCCCGCATTAAAATCCATGTCGGTCTCAAGGTCATCAGGAATAGAAACGGGTGTTTCAATATGCTGGCGATACATATCAATCACATAAAGATTACCATCCGGGCCGACTGAAAAATTTGCAGGACGAAACCAGGTATCTGTAGAAGTCAGGAACTCTTTATCTTTTTCCTGCAATCCCCTTTTTGCAATGAAATAAGGGAAACTATCTTGCATAGAAAGTATATCTCTGTGCACCAGGTTGCCAGATACATCACCAGTAAATATATTGCCATAATATTCTTCAGGAAAAGCATCACCACCATAAAAAGTACCACCCGATGCAGCAGTAAAATGATCCCTGGCATACTCTACCCTGTCAAGATGATTTTCCTGGTAATCTTTATTACGCCTTTTAGTTCTTTCCTCTCTCCAGTAAGGTGTTTCGGATACCTGGTACATCAATGGGTCATGATCCGAAATATTCAAAGAACCTGTACCCAGACTGGAAGGCAGAAAAGGATTTCTCAGGAGATATCTTTTTGGTGCAACCACTTCTGATATATGAATAGAGTTAGTGGTAAAAAAGCGGTGTCCCCAGTCATCTAAAGCAAGTCCAAACTGACCTGAACCAGTTGTCAGTTCAAACTGATTACGGTCAAGCCTGAAACGAAAATCCGATCCGTGCATTTTCAATTTCGGTGCATCCGGTTCCCTGGTGAAGCTTACTTCACCGGCCTGCCCCGTATTATTGGCATATATCCAATTATCCACACCAAAACTTAGATTGGTAATTTGAGCCTCTTCATTCCCCGTAAAGAAACCTGTAAATACTATTTCTTTCTGATCAGCTCTTCCATCGCCATCTGTGTCTTTAAAATACATAATATTTGGGGCTGCGGCAATCAGCAACCCTCCCTTCCATGGAAGAATACTTGATGCTTCTTTAAGACTATCTGCAAATACTATTGAAGTGTCAGCTCTTCCATCCTGGTTAAGGTCTTTCAGCAATACTATTTTTCCTTTTCCTTTCACAGAGTCAGGTTTATAGGCATCGAGCATCCCCACGACATAAGCATTACCTTCTTCGTCAAACTGCATGGTCACCGGATCCACCACCAATGGCTCAGTTGCATAAATTTCTGCTCTGAAATTTTCTGCAAACCTGAAGGTCTTCATAGATTCTTCAGGTGAAAGCGGACCCGGGTATCGTGATTTCTGTTTACAGGATGAAGTAAAAGTAATAAGCGCAATGGCAATTGCTGCAAAAAAGTATTGCTTCACCATAGTTCTGCGGGAATTGATCATTATATTATAGTTTAAAAAGTTTTTTTGCATTGTTATAAAGTAATTTTCGTTCAACTTCTTTATTACCTGATAACTTTTTGATAGTTTGTATATCTAAAGCGCCGGAGCATTTGCCGGAAGCAACTGTTCCAAAAATATCGTTACAATCACTGCCGTATAATAATTTATCCTGGTGTCTTTCAATAAATGCTTTTGCATGTTCTTCATCACGGGTAAGTGCATTAAGTCCTGAACCTGCCGAGAGGTCGCCATACATATTAGGATAGTCGCTCAGGTAGCGATCAGTAATACCACCGGGGGTAACCGCAGTTTTTGGATACATTATGGATTGATCAGTATGGTTTTTATCAATATTTGCCCACCAGGTTTGCGCATGTCCGATAAAATTTACGGCAGGATATTGCTCCAATATTTTATAAAAATTTTCTAAACCATAATTATACATTTCATATTGCCAGTGCATGAGTACCGGTACGTTATAGTGTTGTGCCAACTGGTATATCTTGTGCATTTCAGGAGAATTACAGTCTACACCAAATTTCAGTTCACCTATAACAATAGCACCCAGTTTCAGGTATTTTTCAATCTCATAAATTGCATCCGATGCATCCGGTACTGCACAGGCGCCAAACCTGAAATGTTTTTTATGTTCTTTGGCAAACAGATATGTTTCAGCATTTCCCCCTACCTGGGCCTGCAATCCATTGGAAATACCCTGGTGGGTAGAAGCAGAATTAGCAGGCCTGCCTGCAGGAAGTAAAATAGTGGTGGTAATACCCATAGCTTCCTGGTGCGCCAGCAGTTGTTCATCTGTACGTGAAGAATAGTGTATATGCTGATGAATATCTATTATCGGTTCTTTTTTCTTTGCAGCGGTATCAGCAATCAGATCAAAAGGTAATGCAGACCCGATAGCAATAACTCCTGTACGTGCAAGGAACCTGCGACGCGAATTGCTATGTGATTCTTTATTCATTTACTTAGATTTATTTTATACTCAAAAATTTGATTAGTGAATGATGAATGGTGAATGAATTCACTATTGACTATTCACAATTATTCCCCCTGCCAGTCTGCCGGTAATTGAAGCGACCATACATCATTTACCAAAGGTGGTGTCATCCCGCCGGCAACCCATATCTTATCCCGAAATACAAAGGCAGAAAATTCATGACGCTCTTTCCATACGGGAAATGAAAAATATTGTTTCCATTCTTTTCCATCTTCAGTGTACCACAGGTCTGACCAGTTTTTATAAGGATTACCTGACCACCCTCCCATAACCCATATCCTGTTGCGATACACAACACTGGAAAACCAGATACGCTCATGCCAGGGTGCTGCATCGCAAACTTTAGTCCATTGCACTCCATCTTCAGAGCACCATACATCATTAAGTGCAAAATATTCCGGAACATAATTACCACCTCCAAACACATATATTTTTCCATTCAGCACAGCAGCCTGGTGATATGCTCGTGGCTGCCATCCGGCATTTGCTGTTGCCAGTTTCCAGTCCTTACCATTCGAAGTAAACCACACATCATTTTTTAAACTTTTCTGATCACCGAAATAATAATTTTCTGTACCACCAAGCAACCACATCTTTCCTTTAAATACTACAACAGCAGCAGCTACCCGCGGCGACCATGATGCAGCACCGGTCACTGATTTCCATTTTTTCCCATCTTCAGACGACCATACCTGGTTGCTCGCTGAATGTCCCTCTAGCCTTCCCTTGTACCAGCCACCCATCATCCATATTTTGTTCTTAAACACTACTGACATAGCCAGATCACTATGCAACCAGGGAGCATTGTCTGTTACTTTCTCCCAGTCTTTTCCATTGGCGGAGTTCCATACATCCCGGGGTGGTGCTTCATAAGAATTAAACCAGCCGCCGAGAATCCAGATCTTATTCTTAAACACAACTTCTCCCTGCGAATCTCTCGGTTGCCAAGCAGCGTGCGGCTGCTCCTGCAACCAGGCAGCATTTTCATACTTCAATATGCCTGTAATTTCTTTTTCCCATAATGAATAGGTTTCAGCAGTATAATGAATACCATCATTAACAGCATATTGCTTTAAAACATAATCCCCATTTGTAATCTTTGGATTTAAATTAATCAGAATCACCTTCTTCTCTTTTGCCAATGCTTCAATAGCAATATTCAAATCTTTAATGCTACTGTTAAAAGTTTTCGGATCAATCGCCTTGTATTTGTCGGTTACAAGTGTTACAGTATTCAATACCGGAATAATGCTTTCACTGCGTAAAGTATCTATCAGTGTACCAAGATTCGTGATAATAGTCTCCCGGGGAATATTTCGGGCAAGGTCATTCACACCACCTTCAATGAAACAAATTTTTGGTTTCAGATCAAAAACATCATTAATCCTGTTTATATAACCTTCTGTTACATCACTCCCAATGCCCCTGTTGGCAACATCTTTTCTGTTTAATATAGTATCCCATTGCCCCCGTTCAGTCAGTGAATTACCAAGCATCACAATATTCTTTTGCTCTTTTTGTCGCGCAAACAATTCCATCCTTTTGAAATAATGCGGATTGTTTAAGAAAGAATAACCCACCTTAGTTTCCGGTAACCTGTCAAATACACTGTCAATAAAACGATAAGCCTGCCATCTTACCTGAACTGGAAAATCGTGTTTACAATCGGGGTAATATACCTGCAGATTAGATTTTACATTCAGGAAATCGTATACTGTTGCTACCCGGGCAACTCCTTTTTTCACACCTTCCACACTAAAATTTGCATCAAACAAAGGTGAATTGGAAAAGAATGCACGGGGAGCAATAGCTGCGATCACTTCATCAAAATCAAATGGAACCTTATCCGGGTCAAGCGCATACTTTTCACGCATCAAAGGCATATATCTTTCCTGTGCCCATGGCCATAATTTACCTCCGAATTTTTGTGCAGTTAATGAATCACCACTGAAATAATCATGCATTAATGTCCAACCACAACTGGATACTACTACTTTGAGGCGACTGTCAAAAGCGGCAGTGAATATTGCATTATGTCCACCAAGAGAATGTCCGATAACTCCAATTCTGGCAGTATCAACATCCGGCATTGACATAAGCAGGTCAACACAACGTATATTGTCAAATATACTTTTCATTGTGCCAGATTCATAACGATCTGCTTTAAAATCATAATCTTTCAGATCACCGAAATCCGGGTAATCCGGGGCTATGACTATGTATCCACGCTGTGCCAGTTCTTTCGCGTAAGCCAGATTGACAAATGGTCCCTGTCCATCAACACTTTTTTTACCAATGAGTTCTGTTTGATGAAGCGCCAGCATAGCAGGAAGTTTTTTCTTCCCGCCCTGTTGTACGGGAACATATAAAAAAGCAGGCTGCGTTTCATTCTCGGCAACTGTAAACCGTATATTATAACGGATATAATATTTTGTGCTCAGACTGTCGAGTATCTGCAAATTGAAGGGAGGTAAATTTTTTCTCTCAGGCAACTTACCCATCACCGCCTGCATGCTATCCAGTATCTGAAGTCGCCTGGTCTCCCATTCTTCTGCTGTATGAACAGGTTTAACCTTTCCGGTTTTATCTATATAAGAAAGTAAAGCTGTTCCTGGTATGCTATCCCTTTTCTCTTTTACATTTCCAAAAGAAAAAGCAGACAACAGTAACAAAGCAAATGTGCTCATCAACATTGCACCTATATATCTCCGTTTGTTAATATTGTTTTTATACATGCAATAGGAAATTCAAATTTTAACTTCTAATACTTCATACTCTTCTAAGACCGGCAATGTAAAGGAGACAGCACTTGCTTTCTGTTCAAATGCTAAATCCTTTTCACTCCAAAGGGCTTTTATGTTTTTTACTTTTCCCTCTATCAATAATTCAATTTTTATATTGGTGCAGGGAAAAATTTTCTGAATAGGCCTCACCATAGCTGAGGTAAAATTGATCAGATATATAAATACAGTATTCCCTTTTCTTCTTACATTCACCTCAACCGAAGAAGGTGCATTATCTATCTTTATTATCGGCCTGCTTAAACCGGCAACAAGATTTAAAACCAACTGATAATATTCGGGAAAATGAAATTTATCTAAAGAACCACCGAATGTGCCTGCCATATATACCGATCTTCCTTTTCCGAAATTATTTTCAATGATAAATGGAAGATCAGTGGCTTCCGGTCTTCCTGCATAGCTCCCTGCCAGGGGCTTACAGAAAACTATTGGTGTTTTAGCTTTATCATGCGCTTTTAATTTCAAACCATAAGTGGGTGCATAAGTAAAGTTTTGATGTATAGACGTAAATGAAAAATGTTTTGCATCATTCAGGAAAATATAATCATACTTGAGCGGCCCGAAAACTTCCCCGGTGTTAGTTATTCCGAGAACATCTTTCAGTTGGAAATCATTAAGCTTCTCACCATATACATCATATAGAGAAGTTTCAAAAGTAGCAATGATATTCCCGCCCTTATTTACATAATCTCTCACTTTGTCTGCTTCTTCTTTGGTAAAACAGGGAACATTGGGAAAAATGATCAGGTCATATTTATCCAGTCCATTTTCCATGGAGATTTCATCTATCACGTCAAAAGGAATATGATTCCTGGAAAGACCGTCGTAAAATCCATAAAACTCTTCAGACAGGTTGCCACCTCTTTCAGCGCTCATTGCTTTTGTGAAGTCGGTTAGAGGAACAGATGATCCTTTGTAAAAATTACTTGACCGTTGCGGCCAGAGAAGGGCAACCCTCGTCACAGATGTAGTTTGGAAAAAAGGATCAGGATTTTTACTAATAAATCTGTTATACTTTCTGATTATTCCCATCTCTTCTTTGTGCAAGCTTGGTTCATCACAAACAGCGAGCCACACGTTTGCCTGATGGGTTATGGTCTGACTATATAAAATACTGATTTCCCCGGGAGCCAGAGTTGAACGTGCCCAGGGACCTTGTTTTGCAGCATTAAATATTACAGTTGGTTTTCCTCCTGCCTGGGTTTCCAGCAACCTGGCCACAGCACCCGGCTTATACACAGGCTCTGATAATGCTCCGTATAAAAAACCGCCTTCTGCTCCCAGTATATCGCTCTCTTTAATAATTTTTCGGTTATCCCTACCCGTAGGCCAGGTAGCACCCAGTGTGCTGCTGTTCATATAAAACAAAAGCTGTGGATTGGCTTTCTTCAGAATGGTATTCGAATCTTTTAAGAACCGCACAATACTGTCTGACTGAAATTCAATGAGATCTTTCCAATCAGCTCCGGTACGGATAGAAGACAATTTTGTTTTGGGGCCGATTTCTTTATTATATTTTTCCCTAAACAACTTTTTACAGCTTTCACAATAACAGGTGTTTGAAAAAAATATGGGGCCATCAAAGAAAACTCCGTCTATACCATATGTTGCCAGTTTACTTAAAGTACTGAATACTTCTTCCCTCCAGGGGCTATTGATACAAAAGGAAGAATCTGTACCGTAAACTTTCTCTTTGGGTTCTCCATTATCCTGGATCTGCTGCCACTCCGAGTGTCGGTGCGCATAAGATGATGCAATGGCATGCACATTATAGTAAATGACTACTTTGATATTTTTTTTATGCGCTTCATATAGATAATCTTTTAACGAATCGAAATTTACTTCTTTGCCCGTGAAAAGATTGTGGTTAAACAAAAATGAAGTACCAGGCGAAGTATCGGTGAACGTAGAAAGATGCTCCATGTTTGCACCCAGGTCGTTTAATATTTCCGCCTTCTCTGCAAATGCATATCCTTCTTCCAGTTCAACGATCCTTAAAGGTTCTTTCTCCCACCATCTGTTATCAGATTTGTTTTTGTACTGTTGATCACCACGAGTATTTCCAAATCCACTCATAAAAGTACCGGGAACTATAACCCAGCCTGCTGCCAGAGTTCCGGCCGTTTCAATAAACGAGCGGCGGTTAATATATTGAGACTCCTTTTTCATCCTGATTGCATTAACCTTAAAATTATTGGATACATTACTTTGCAGGCACCAGCTTCACTGCTCTTACATCAAACATAGATCCATCTTCTTTAGCCGAACCTGATTTCAATACAACTGTCATTTCACCCGTTTTCAGCCTGACAGAACCAATTTTCTTTACAGCATAAGTAAACCATGATCCTGTTTTATCAACCCTGCCTTTTATATTTTTATTACCGATGATTAATTCAAACGACTTACCGGCAGATGCATCTGACACAGACCAATCAAGGTATACATCAAACTTTCCTGCATTTTCGATATTTACTTTCCATATCGCCTGGTCTTTTGCATCAAACCATCCGAAAGCTTTCCACTCGGGCATATATTTAATTTTACTGCCTTGCGTACCTGCTTGCCATGAGGATAAGTAATAAAATCCGTCTTCCGCTTTATGAATTATTTCTTCATGATTTGTAGCTGGTCGTTTTTCTTTAAACACCGCTGGCATAAGGTCGCTCACCGCATTCACAATAATATCTTCTACTTCTGGTGCAAAAGGAGATGGCTTATTATACCAATACATACTTGCCTCTGCTTCATATCCTCCTTCCTTCAATGTGCGACGGGATGCGATATAGCAGGGTACATCGTTGCTATATCCATTCACCCATAGATGTTCTGCACCAAATAAATCTTTAAGCCTGACAGAATAATCTACAACCACTTCACCGGCAAGGTTTACCATCGCCATCTTGTTATCGAAATTCCAAACCTGTATGGGATAGTCAAGAACAGGTGATATTGTTTCTCCTCTTTCCACTCTTTCAAGTGCAAGACGGGCGTTATAGCCTTTTATGGTTTCATCTTTTGTAAGGGCAATAAGTTCTTCCACATCTGGTATTTTAGAAAAAGGAAGTTTTACCCATATCATTTTTCCTGCAGGCGGAGTATTCAAAGGCTGCAATTGTGCTGTTAATAATTTATCTACGTTGTCAGCTATTTCCTTACCATGCTGCTGTACATTTTCAATGGTGCCTCTTGGCGAAGGGTTGGCATCACCTGCCGTACCCAGGGCAATGAGAGCTACTGCACCCGGATGGCGGGATTCAATTACACGATGCGCCTCCGCAATCCAGTCACCGTGTATTTTATGCATATCTCCTCCAAGCGTTGTTCCGTGGCAGGCATAGTTGATAAAAACACCTCTCAGCGTGCCATCGGGTTCAGAGATTTTTAATATTGGTAAAGCCACATCCACAGGTCCTCCTTTGGTGCGGCGATTGGCGGCAAATAAGGCCTGTCCCTGTCCCCAGCTTACAAAGGCAGGCTTTCGGTTTTTCAAAGCTGCTACCGCCACTTCTTTCAATTGCCGGGTTAGTTGTTCGTTATATTGGGCGATATGAATCAATTGATCAAGGGATAAAAGTGAATCGCTAAACTTGCCATCCCTGTATTGTAATATATTGATGAGATTGCCAACCTCGGGTCCACCGTGGGTATGCGATGCAAAAATTGCAATTTGAGCCGGGTCAATTCCTTTTTCTTTTGAAAGATAATCCACAACATTTTTCGTAATACGCCAGGGTATACCTACAAGATCTACCGTGATCATTACCGAGGGATGTTGCTCATCACTGCCAAGCGCAAGCGCTTTTGCCGATATAGGTTGCAATATGCTGTCGGCTTCCGTACTTAACCTGGCTGCATACCCGGCCAT
>JBDHYJ010000113.1:0-10566 GCA_039811345.1 Chitinophagaceae bacterium | reverse complement strand
CTGTTCAAACATCTTGATTGCATAGTTCAATCCTGATAACCTAATTTCGTGTCATCAAACAAAGCATAGCATGAAAGCCGTTGGATTTAAAACTTCATTACCCATTAGCAACCCTGAAAGTTTTATAGATTTTGAAACTCCAATTCCATCGCCCACCAGTTATGATCTTTTAGTGAAAATAAAAGCTGTCGGTGTTAACCCGGTTGATTTCAAAATTCGTCAAAACAGTGCTAAAGATATTGTACTTGATAGTCCTAAAATTATTGGTTGGGATGCTGCCGGTATAGTTGAAGCTATCGGTGATAAAGTGACCCAATTTAAAAAAGGAGATGAAGTGTATTATGCAGGTGATATTAACAGACCCGGATGTAATGCAGTATATCAATTGATAGATGAAAGGATAGTGGGCAGAAAACCGGCCGGTTTAAGCTACATACAGGCTGCGGCTATGCCTCTTACCACTCTTACAGCCTGGGAAGCCATATTCGACCGGTTACGCATACACGAAAAAGACAAAGGTAAAAGTATCTTAATTATTGGCGGCGCCGGTGGTGTGGGGTCTATTGCTATACAAATTGCAAAAAAAATAGCAGGCTTGAAAGTGATTGCTACTGCAAGCCGACAACAAACGGCTGAGTGGTGCAGGCAAATGGGGGCAGATATAGTAGTGAACCATAAAGACCTCGTGAATGAGGTTCGCAAGACAGGGCTGCAATATGTAGATTTTATTTTCGATTGTGCAAATGTCAATTTCTACTGGGAGGCTATTGTAGATTTGATAAAGCCACAGGGACATATTGTATCTATAACGGGTTCAACTGCACCGGTGGCATTAAATAAACTGAAAAGTAAAAGTGCTTCCTTTAGCTGGGAGTTTATGTATACTCGTTCTTCATTTCAGACTGAAGATATGAGTGAACAGCACAAGATTCTCAATAAAGCTTCTGAATTATTTGATACCGGGATATTTCGATCTACACTTACCCAAACGCTTCAAGGGCTTTCTGCTGATAATCTTAAAAGAGCACACACACAATTGGAAAGCGGCACTACAATTGGGAAGCTGGTTATTGAGTTGTAGGAAATAGTTGTAAAGTAACCGATAAAAATTTTGATGCATGGTCAGAAGACCAGGCAGACAAGTATTACGAACTTATAATAGAAACTTGTCAAAAGTTAGCAAATCAACCCGGCATTTGAAAAAATCTACAAAATCATTTCAAATCAAGATTGAAAAATAAATGAAAGTGTGCATACTTAAATAGCATTATAGTCATTTAGCTTTTTTTAGTTTTTTCTTTGTTAGAACAGTCCTTTATATATTACTGCATGCTTGAAGCAGGTTGTTACTTGTGTCATTGTTTTACACCGTCATTTCCCCTTTAAATAATCTTTAACAGTCTCTCCGGAAAATTTTTTTCTTCAGGGATAGGGGTTTTTTCATTTCTCCTGTTTTTCTATCATGGAGCTTATCCCGTATTAATTCAATAAAAAATTATCAACCATGCAAGAAAACAACATTAACCGGTTACTGAGCAGACTGGAACCGATCTCCCTCACAGAAATGGATGGTGTCAAATTGCTTAGCCGTATTGACAGGAAATACATCATTCCTATCAGTAACCTGCCGGAAATTTTTGATCTCCTGCGATATCACTACTATGTTCTGGATATTGATGGTCGCAGGGCTTTTAACTACGTGACTACATATTTCGATACTTCTGATTACCAGTTTTTCCAGGATCATCACAACGACCTGTCGAGCCGTATTAAAGTGAGAAGCAGAACATATAAGGATAGTAACCTTCATTTTTTTGAAGTGAAGAAGAAAAACAACCTGCGTACAGATAAGTTCAGAGAAGTACTTAGTGGTGAATGTTTCACCTTATCTGAAAAACAATGTGAAAAAATCAGGACTATTTATCAAAAAGAATTGACCGGAAAGCTGATACCGGCTTTACTCAATAACTATACTCGTATCACCCTGGTGAACAAAGCGAAAACTGAACGCTGCACGATAGATGTCAACCTGGCCTTCCAGGACCCGGAAGCACCGGAGAATGAAATCAATATTGATGGAATAGCCATCATTGAACTAAAACAGTCAAAGACTAATTTATCTGATGGTATTGCTGCCTCGCTGAGGACTAAACGTATCTATCCCTCCAGCATTAGCAAATATGTACTTGGGATTATACATACCCACCCGGAAATAAAACACAACACATTCAAACCCTTACTTCAAAAAATAGTAAAGATTCAACAACAAAACTTTAACCAGCAAAATAAGAATTATGAAAAAGTCGCACTTCCTGCTTACAGTATTTAGTTTATTGAGCGCTTCATCTGCTTTCGCTCAGAATACGTCTATCATTAGTAATACATTAAAAGGGTTCAATCTCCAGGAACTGGGAATCCGATTTGCCATTAATGCAGTTGCAGCATTTATCCTTATACGAGTGATATATTTTACCCGTCATCGCAATAAGGAATTTTTATTCACTTTCACTCTTTTCAACAGTGTCAATTTTCTGATCTGTTTTCTCCTGAGTGCTGCTGAGCTGGAAGTAGGATTTGCATTTGGTTTATTCGCTATTTTCTCCATAATGCGCTACAGAACGGTGAAGGTGCAGGTAAAAGAAATGGGCTACCTGTTTCTCTGTATTGCCATGGGATTGATCAATTCATTGGCCACCACGCAGGACCACTATGTAGTACTACTTTGTTCCAATGTGTTTATTTTGATTCTCGCGTTGTTTATGGATCGCTCAACTACCTCACACGATGAAACGAAGCAAATTATTTATGAACGTCTTGATCTTATCAAACCGGAGCTGAGAGATGAAATGATAGCAGATTTGCGCAATCGTACCGGACTGCCTGTCCATAAAGTAAATATTGTAAGCATTGACCTGATGCAAAATACAGCTATCATAAAAGCGCATTACCAGAATAATGTAATTGGAAATTCAAAAAACATTGGCGTATCAAACGGACTAATGAACAGATTGAATGGCAGTAAAAAAGCAGTAGCCCAGTTATCATAAGAATGGTCCGGTTTGTTTTGGCAATTGTTTTAAAAAGAACTTTAAAAGATTAATTATGAAACTAAATATAACAATATTATTCGTAGCACTGTGCCTTATGTCTGCAACGCAGATTAAAGCGCAGATGTTTGACGACTGGGAAGCACGCACAGGTGTTTCTTTAGAATACAAACCAAGTAAGAATTTATCCTTTGCCGGTACTTATTATCTATATATGAATCAAAACATGAGCCGGTATAAGAAATCGGTAGTGGCCGGTGAAGTGGGGTATAAGTTCAATTCATGGATGAAAGCCGGTGTGGAATATCGCCGCGGGATGAGCGAACAAAAAAATTATCATGAAATGCGGTATGCACTTACCTTCAGTCATGATCTTTTTAATAGATTTGAAATTAAGTACCGGCCAATGCTGATTACAGAATTTGCTTCGCTTAATAAAGAAGATCTTGCAAACTATCCTGTGGAGTATTATTTAAGCAACAGGCTTACCCTGGGTTATGATCTTACAAAAACAATAGAACTCTATTTATTCAGTGAAAATTATCAGCAAATTGAGCAAGGCAGTTTTGATTTTTACAGACAAAAAAGTGCGCTGGGTGCAGAATTCAAGCTCGGTAGCAGAAGTAAACTTAATACAAGGTTTGATGTCATCAATAAGCGAAAAGGTAAAAATGAAGCAAGGATCGTTTTGAGTTGCACCTATACGCTGGGCTATGTGAAGAAGAGATAAAACATTGCCACGAATGCACGAATATTATTTTTCATACAATGCTATATCCCCGACATGGTGAATTGCTCAATAGGTAACTGTTAGTGATCTGAAATTCTGTTTATTTTTTCCTGTACTCAAAATATAATATATTCGGTTTACTGCCTTTGCCTTCGTTCGAAATCAGGATATCACCATTTTCATAAAATGTAATCCCTTCAGGTTGGTTATATATTTCTGGGTTGAGTGGTTCTATATGTTCAATATTTCCATTCCGGTCAAAGATGAAAAGCAGGTGATCGTTTGCAGATAGAAGAAAGATATTTTTTGTTATAGGATGAATAGCAATGGCAGCGGGTCTGAACTTTATGGTTGATGCAGATTGACCACTATTTACAGGAAATTGAATTTTGTTTTTAATAACATAGTCCTTAATCTCATTCACATCAAAACGAAAAACAGCTGTATCTGTCAGTTTTTTTGTTCCCAGGTCAAATCCATAAATTACCCGCTTATCTTTTAGCTCAGAGCTTTTCCCGGCATTGCTTTTTCCGGCAATCAGCAGCCTGTTGTTATCGCTGTCATAACATAATCCTTCATTATCTTTCGTTGGCATCCCCGTACTATAAGAGTTCACAGTAAAATTCGGTGAGCCATAATTTTTTATTTCAAATAATACAGCATCGCTTCGCAATACATACATTGTATCGCCAACCCGTGCAATACCTTCATAGTCTCCATCACCATAGAAGGGATACCGGTGTATGATCTCATTCTTTTTTTCATTGTAAATAAAAATAACCCCCTGCTCATCCTGGACACATGCAACAGTAGTTGAATCAAGGGTGGTGAGCCCGGATATTTCTAACAATATATCGGGAAGAATTGAAATTCTGCCGGGGGTGGCAAGGTTATAGCCAGTGATATTTTCATTATTGGGATATGCTTTTTCATTAGCAGTTCCCTGTGTCCCGCAACTAATAATATTCAGGGTTAGTGCCGAATAAATTAATATAGAATTAAGCCTGCTCATTATTTTGAGAGAATTTATATATGAAAGTATCGTACTTAATTTTCAACATCAATATCATTTTCATTTCTTTACTAAAGTACATTTAAAATTGTAGCTTAATATTTTGTCACTCTTGCAATGGCTTACCCGTTGACGGGCATTCTATACCAACTGCTTCTTCTCAGCTGTTAAATATTTTTTACCGCAAAGAAACGCAGCGTTTTTTCGCAAAGGGCGCAAAGGGGATAGCCTTTTTTACTGGTAACTATTTCTTCTTCTCTACATGTTTTCCACTATGACACCAATGATCGGGGCCAACATAAAATTGGTGCGACAATTTGGAATGCAATCCTTGTTTAATCTCCGTTATTAATATTGATTTCAATACATTTGCTTTGCTATATATAACGGATATGATTCTGATAATATAGGATACAGGATTTTAGCGAATGCATATAGAAAATGATTTACCATATCAGCGATTTCAGGAAGTATTTGAACAATACTATAATCCGTTGTGTAATTACGCTTTTAGCTTTGTAAATGATTTATCGTCGAGTGAAGATATAGTGCAGGAAACCTTTGTGAAAATTTGGGAAAAGAAACAGGATATCATTACTTCTGAGGGGCTTCGTTTCTATCTTTTTACTGCTGTGCGCAACAATTGCCTTACACATCTGCAAAAAGCAAAAAAAGTGCCGGTAGTTGAACTTAATGATTATGATGCTGCTGATGAACAAATGCCGGTACGACAGGAGGTAAAAGATGAAACAGATTACAGGTCACATCTGGCTGCTGCCATGGATCAGCTACCGCCAAAATGCCGTGAAGTGTTTATGCTCAGCCGAATGAGCAAACAGTCGTATAAAGAAATTGCTGATACTTTGGGTGTTTCAATAAAAACAGTGGAAAATCAGATTGGAAAGGCTTTAAAAATACTGAGGGCTTATGTAAAGGACAGGAAAATGATTCTGCTGATTTTGATATTCCTGTTTTATTTTTTAAAATAACAGAGAATGTATAGGGGTAAATGAAGTTTTAATGTTTTAATAATGTATATGATATAATGGAGCTGAGTGAAAACATAATGCAATTAATAACCAGGCATCTCAATGATGAAGCTTCAAAAGAGGAGCAGGCTGAATTGGAATCCTGGCTACGGGAGAGCCCTGTCAATAAGCAGGAGTATGATGCTTATGTTAAGTTGTGGGAGGATAGTTCCGGCATTGTATTAAAACACCGGTTTGATACATCAGCAGCCTGGGAGAAGGTTCAAAAAAAAATTCAGCCTTTGCCG
Organism: Chitinophagaceae bacterium; assembly: GCA_039811345.1. Taxonomy (GTDB): domain Bacteria; phylum Bacteroidota; class Bacteroidia; order Chitinophagales; family Chitinophagaceae; genus Agriterribacter. The sequence goes on along the minus strand of JBDHYJ010000113.1, from coordinate 4,501 downwards.
GGTATAGCACCTGTTAAGAGAGGTGTTGTGATTTCATTTAAACGGTTAGCTGTAGCCGCAGCAATAATTGTGTTTGTATCAGCAACGGCACTATATCTCTACAACAGGAACGAGGAAAACTCCTGGAAAACAATTGCAGCTCTGCAAAATAATCAGCAGGTTACCATGCCTGATGGCACAGTAATCCGGTTAAGAAAAGGGAGTACATTGCGTTATCAGGAAGATTTTGGAGATAAAGAACGCACAACAAAGCTAAGTGGTGAAGCTTTTTTTGAAGTGCAGCATGATGAACAGAAACCTTTTAAAGTATATACTGCAGATGCTGTGGTGGAAGTGTTAGGCACTTCATTCCTGGTACGAAATACTGATTCGCTGGATGAAGTAGTGGTAAATTCCGGCAGGGTTCGGTTTGCAGAAAGAGGCGATATTTCCCGGCAGGTGATATTGACAAAAGGCCAGAAAGCCGAACTGGTAAATAAACAATTCACCAGGGATACGGTTCTTAACAGCAACTACCTGTCTTGGGAAAATGGTAAACTTATTTTTCACAACACACCGCTTAAACAGGCTGTTGAAGATATTGGTAATTTATACAACATCTCTATTGTGCTTGCCCCGGATGTGAAGGAGCATGCAGATTCTATCTCCATTAAAGCTGAATTTGATAAACAAACTTTAGAGCAGGTAATTGATGAAATTCAATTGATGACCGGGTTGAAAGCATCACGAGAGAATGGTGTAGTTGTTCTTGGGAAGTAAATAATTGCCATGTCAAACTTACAAAGGGGTATCACCACTTAAATATACCCCTGATCATTTTTTAACCAGATGAAGATAAAAACCATTATTATTTTTTTGCTGACTGTTTGTTGGGTTGCGTTTTCTTTTGCCCAAAAAAAAGGGTTGCTTTCTCATCCCTATCATTCTAATATTAAAAAAGGCACTGTTGTTCAATTTTTGGAGGAACTGAATACCCGAAGTGGTATTGTTATTGAATACGCATCAAATAGTGTGGATGTAAATCACCTTGTTGAGCTGGATGGCACTGAAACTTCTGTGGGAGCGGTATTGCAAAGGGTTTTAAAAGGACAGTATACAAAACTGCTTGAAAGAAATAATAAACTGATACTGGTGAAGTCGGTTTCAGTAATTAATACAGATGAACTGGTACCGGTATATATATTTTATGGTTTTGTGAAGGAAGGTAATAGTAAGGAACCGATGATTGGTGCAAGTGTTATTGAACAAATATCCCACACAGGAGTTTCCACTAATTCTTATGGCTTTTTTAGTGTATCCCTGCCCGAAGGCAAACATCGAATTGAAGTCTCTCATGTCGGATTTAACCCGAATATTTTTGAAGTGACTTTAACTAAAAACACAAGGGCTGATATTGAACTTTCTGTAAAGAAAGAAACAGAAGTGATGCAGACCATTGTGGTTCCGCTGAACGATGGTATTAAAAGAGGAAGCGGAGATAAAATCAATTCCGGAAGGGGCAATACTTACAATTATCTGTTGGGGGAAAATGATCCATTGCGTGATGCTTATTTGCTGCCAGGGATTACCAATATCCCTGCATCATTCACGGGGTTGTTTGTAAGAGGTGGCGACCCTGGGGAAAACCTTTTTCTGATGGATGGAAATGTAATTTATAATCCCTCACACATGTTAGGCGCTTTGTCTATCGTCAATCAAACGTCTATGAAATCAATGCAATTATATAAGAGTGATTTCCCTTCCAAATATTCAGGCGCTGCTTCATCTGTAATTGATATTTATACAAAGGATGGTAATATGGAACACTGGCAGGGAGAAGTCAATGCGGGTACGCTTTCGGGTTCTTTTACAGTAGAGGGACCGATAGTGAAAAATAAAACCGCTATAATGACATCATACCGGCATAGCTGGATATCGCCTTTGTACACTCTTTTTCAAAAAGGAATCAAACCGCATTTTTACGATTTTCATTTTAAGGCAACTCAGTTGCTGAATAAAAACAACAAACTGATGTTGAATTTTTATAACGGACAGGATGAACTGCGGCAATCGGTAACAAATACAGATAACCTGCATAAGTGGGGAAACCTGACCGGCTCACTTGTGTGGAACAGTGTAATAGGGAGCCGTTCTTTTATCAATACCTCTGTCAATATGAGCCGTTATAAAAACCTTGGTGCCTATAAATACACTTTATATGATGAAGGGGATACCGATGATGATGTGGATGATATAGAGTTAGAGTCCGGATCGGTGGGAACATTTTCTTCTACCGAACAGTATAACATAAAGTCCAATGCTGAACTATACCTTAACCGAAAGACGAAACTAAACTTCGGCGCCCAGTTTACACATACTATCATCAAACCATTTGAATCAAAATTCTCAGAAGAGATTGAAGATGATGAAAGTAGTTTTACTTCCTTTACACCATTACCGTTTGATGAATTGTCGGTATATGGCGAAAGTGAATTAAGAATAGGGAAAAAGTTATTTGTTCGTCCGGGATTACATTTCTCTGTCTATCAGTTCGAAGATTATCGCTTTTACTCCTTTCAGCCTCGATTTTTTGCATCCTATAAAATAGCAAATTATCACCGGCTTTATGCGTCTTACGACAGGATGACTCAATACCTGCACCTCGTTACTAATCCTTACCTGAGCATGAATGCGGATTTGTGGGTACCCAGTACAGGCAAATTGCAACCCGAGCAAAGCGATTTATATAACCTGGGCTATGAGTTTAATAATGCAAAAGGTTGGAAAATATCTGTTGAGGGCTATTGGAAAACTTTGCAGCATGTAACAAATTATGTTGAGGGCAAAAGTTATTTTGTGAATAATGAAAACTGGGAGCAAAATGTTAGCAGCGGGGAAGGCTGGGCTTATGGTATGGAATTGATGCTGCGCAAAACAAGCGGTAAACTCTCGCTCCTTGCTACCTATACTTTGTCATGGAGCTGGCGTCGGTTTCAGGATATTAATGCAGGTGAAAAATTCCCTTATAAGTATGACCGCCGGCATAGTTTGCATGCAGGGGTTGGATATAATCTTACCAAAAATTTTGACTTATCTGCCTTATGGTCTTATTCTACAGGCGATGTGTTTTCTCTTCCTGATTATATCTATCCTGATTTTGACAATGCGCAGCAAATTACAAATCCCAATGACTTGCTGAAAGACTATCGTTTTGTATATCATTATTCAAAATACAATCAATATCGTACATCTCCATATCACAGCCTTGATGGTGCCCTTAGTTATCACAGTAGCAAAAATAAAAAGAGGCAATTGATCATTACGGCAGGTGTATATAATATTTACGGTTCGGCCGATCAGTATGTGTATGAGATGAAAGGTTCAATTAATAATAAAAGTATGATGGCAGAGAGCGGTTACAAAACTTTCGGAATGACACCTTACCTGTCTGTTACATTTAAATTTTGAAGAACAACATGAAACATGCATGCTGCAAATACGGGTTGATATATTTTTTAAACAATACTCCTGTATTGTTTCTGTTTGCATGCATTCTAATATTAAGTGCTTGTGAAAAAATAGCTGAACTTAATTTGCCCAAAGAAAACAAACTCGTAGTACTCGCTGAGATTACTGCTGGCGATTCTGCTTTTATACCAGTATCAGCAAGCCGGATAGCAGGAAGCGGTGATGCCATCAGTTTTGAAAAAGTGAACGACGCAACGGTTTCCATATCTTCACAGGGTGGAGCGGAAAAGCAATTGAGGCTGAACCTGTCTTCCGATTTTACTGACAACCCGGCATCTGTTTTTTCTGATCCCGGTATTTTCACAGCTAATACGAGTTATACAATTAAAGTCAATCATCCGGTAATGGAGGCTGTTACCTCAACTGCATATATTCCTGCTCCGTTTACTGTATATAATATATCAACTGAAGAAAGTGTGGTTCAGGGGAAAGAGGTTTTCAATTTTAATTTCTATATTGATGATGCCGCCGGTGAAACGAACTATTATATATTTGAAGCGGTGAAACAGTTGGCAAAAGTGGGGCATTATTTTTACTGGCAGGGAGTACGTTATGATTATGATACACAATCAGGCAAGGATTTGCATGAAACCCTCGAAGATGAAGAAGATGTGGAAATACCTGTAATAAAAGATACGCTTGCCACCAATAAATACATCCGGCTCAATATTTTTACTAACGACAATAATACCGACAATAAAAATATCGGGAGTTTGGACAGCAGTTTCAGGAGGATATTTATCAGGGACTCTTTGTTCAACGGACAATCTTATTTTACTTCTATTTCAGTAATCATGGATCAGTTTGAAGCTGTATATCCGCAGGATAAAGGTATAGTGCTGATCCGCATTAAATCGGTGGGCAAGGATTTTTATAATTATATGCTGCAATATGAAAAGTATAAAACCGATTTTGGGAAAATGCCTGTCGGACAATTGACATCACCTTTTGGAAATATTCAAAACGGGTTAGGAATTTTCGGGGGGTCATTTAA
>JBDHYJ010000112.1:0-11041 GCA_039811345.1 Chitinophagaceae bacterium | reverse complement strand
TATGCCATTGCTACCGCATAAACTTCAACTGATCATTGCTATATGCTTATTCCCTGTTTTTTGTTCTTCGCAAAATTCATCTCCCGTAATTGATTCTTTAACGAATGAATTAAAAAAGCATAAAACAGAAGATACTTTACTGGTAGATTTATATAATGATTTGGCGTATGCTTACTACAATGTAGATCCTAAAAAGGGATTGGAATTTGCAGAAAATGCCATCTTACTTTCAAAAAAATTAAACAATGATTTCAGGATAGCGGCTTCCCTCACGAAAAAGGCCCTCAACTATAATTCCCTGGGTGAGGATTCTTTGGCAATTTTATTGTATCAGGAAGCTTTGGATTTTTATACAAAATTGAAAAGCAAGCTGAACATTGCCGTAACACAGCATAATATAGGGTTAATATATAATGGGCAATCAGACTATTTCAGTGCCATCCGGTTTCACCAACAGGCTTACGATGTTTTAATGAACATGAAAGATAGTGCCCGGATGCTGCATCCACAAAATAGTATTGGAGTAAATTACATGGCTATTGCAGATTATCCAAAAGCGCTGCAATCTTTCTTTGATGTGCTGTTAATAGCAGAACGAATTGGAAACCTTCCTGCGATTGCAAATGCCTGTACAAATATTGGTATCATCTATAAGAATATGGGTGATTACGGAAAATCACTTACTTATCATGAAAAAGCTTACAAAATGTATGACCAGACAGGTGATGTGCTGGGGATGGCCAATTGCCTGGGAAATATGGGTGTGGTTGTGGATTTAAAAAACCAATATACTGAAGCATTAAATTATTATTACAGGGCCTTAAAATTAGGACATGAATCGGGTAGCAAGAGGGTTATTGCCCATAACCATACCAATATTGCTACGACTTTTATTAATATGGGGAAAACCGATAGTGCATTGGTCAACTTTCAGAAAGCAAAAACACTGTTTGAATATTTAAAAGACCGGAATAATCTCGCAAATGTTTTGACTCAAATGGGTATTATCTATACATCGCAGAACAATTTTAGCCTCGCTATCCAATTACAAAAGCGGGCGCTTTCTTATGCTGTTGAAGTAGGGGCGCTGGAAAGCCAGAACGAGATATGGGAAAATCTCTTTAATACCTATAAACTACAGGGAGATTTTAGTAAAGCATTAGATGCACTGGAAAAACATTTTACCATTCGTGACAGTATATTGGGTGAAAAGAAAATTCAGGAACTGAGCCGGAAAGAAGCGGAATTTGAAGGAGAAAAGAAAACTGCTGTTTTGCATGCTACCCATGCTGCAGAGATTAAACGTCAGAAAACTATTCGCAATTTTTTAATTGGCGGCGCTGCTTTTGTAATCGTAATGAGCGGGTTATTATTTTGGTCGTATAAGCGCCGCCGCGATGCGGAACAACAGGCTCAAACTGCCGATATACAAAAAAAGATTTTGAGGTTGCAGATGAATCCTCATTTTATTTTTAATTCGTTAAACTCAGTTAGCTATTATATACGAAGAAATGATATAAACCATGCAGACGAATATCTTACCAATTTTGCAAAAGTGATGCGTATGACATTGGAAAACTCAGAGAAATCGGAGATACCCCTTGAAGATGATTTAATGGCACTGGAACTATATATGCAGCTCGAAGCTAAAAGGCTCAATAATAAATTTACTCACCATATTTCTGTTGCAGATGATATTGACCAGGAAAATACATTGGTGCCACCAATGCTTCTTCAGCCTTTTGTTGAAAATAGTATATGGCATGGATTTGCTAACAAGCAGGATGGCGGACAGATCAATATCAGTATTAGAAAAGAAAACAATATGCTCTACTGCAGTATTGATGATAATGGTGCGGGCAGATTAAAGACAGATAATACAACTCCTATAGCTAAAAAGAAATCGCTCGGAATGAAGATTACCAGGGAACGTATTCATCTGCTCAAAAAAAGAAAAGGAAGCAACGCTTTGGTAAATTTAACAGATAAAAAAGAAGGGTTACTTGCAGAACTGGTTTTTCCCTTTGAAACAGCTTTCTGAAAATTGATTACTGCTTTATTTTGTTAATGTCATTTATATTTCTCTTCGCATTTTCTATAAAATAAAAACGGCAATCTGAGAATTTCAGACGCCGTTGTTGATTCTGATCGTTGGTAACTTTTCCGGGTATTACCAACTGAAATGAAAAATATTTATTTCAAAATCATGATTTTTATGGTTTTTACTGCGGGATTACCGTGCAATAAATAAATGCCATTAGTTATATTGGATACATCAATATTGTGATTCCCTTTTGCCAGCTTGCCATACCAGAGCATTTTACCATCTATGCTCCACAGCCCCAGTTCTGTTGTTTGCTGCAATTTCAACTTAAGATTACCATCGGTAACAGGATTTGAAGAAACGATGGTTATTTGTGCATTATTCGCAGCATATTTTAATGTTTGAATTTTGCTGTAACTATAATGTCCGTCTTTATCACGCTGTAATATTCTGTAATGGCTCACCCCTTCAGATACAGGATGTGTAAAGCGATATTTTTTAATATCTGTTGAGTAACCCGCTGCCGGTATTCTGCCAATATCCTGCCAGGCAATTGCATCTTTGCTGATTTGGATGATAAAGTCTTCCGTATTATTTTCCTGTAAGGTTTGCCATTGTAAAACAGCAAGTTCATCTTCAACACTTGCTGTAAAACTAATCCAGGTGAGTGGTAGAGTGGCATTGATATCTGCTATACCAAAAGGAGAAAAAGTTCCGGTATAACCGGTATACAGCAGCGAAGTTGAAGTAGGTGAAGAGGTATTGGCAGCAGCCAGTTCCTGCCATACACTACCATTATGATGGAACAATGCAGGGCTGGTGACGCCGTTGTTTTGGGCTGCCGGCCATTCCAGCAGGATGTCCACACCGGAACCGCCATTTGCGTTGGTTTTACCGATATCCCAGCTACGGGTAATGCGGTTAACCGTTACCGTGGCACCGGTAAGTCCGCCCTGGTATAGTTCATCCAATACCCGTATAGAAAAATCATCAGCGGCACCGCTCTTATTGGTAATGGTTACCGGCGTGTAGCTGCCATTGCCTGCGGGAAATGAAGCGCTGCTTCCCTGTGGAATATTCAGTATCAGTTTTCCGGTGCCGGCTGTATTGATGTAGTTATTGGAATTGGCATCCACAATTGAGCCGGCCGTGAGATTGTAATTGCCTAACTGAATTTTTTTACCCGCGTTTCTGAAGCGAATATTCTTTACCAGCATATTAGCGGCTAATACCAGGTCCTGACTGGCATCACTTGCCAGTGCAAATGAAGTATTGGAGGCGGGCACTGCACCGGTTGACCAGTTGGCTGCATTACTGGCATCGCTGGAACTGGTTCCCTGCCACAACACTTCCTGCCAGCGGGCATACAGGGTTACGTTAGTGCCGGCACTATAGGTGGCACCGGCGGAATAGTTGGTTCCTGAACCATTGGAGCTGGTGTTCCAGCCATCAAAAAGATATCCGTCTTTTGCCATCGTTCCCGCAGAAGCTAGTGTAGCCGGTGCGGAAAAAACACCACCGGAAGGTACAGTTCCTTCTGTGTTGCCGTTGCCAACATAAGTAATGCTGTAGTTTCCGCCACCCAGTGCAGTAAATACCGGTACCAGCGTAACATCACCTGTTACGGTAAAACTGTAGGGGTTACTGGTTGACGCGGTACCGCTGCCCCCGGTTACATAATCCCAGCGGGTAAAACTATATCCGCTGTTGGGAATGGCGGTTAAAGTGACGGTAGCGCCTGATGGATAGGCCTCACCAAACAGGGTGCCGCCGGTAACCGTGCCGTTGGCTGCCGTATTCACTTTTACAAAATACAGGTTGCTTACAACACCGCCGGCGTCAATAGCGCCACGGATGGGTGGTGAATTACGGGTATTGCCTGCCTGGTCGGTAAGCACCTGGTCACTGCTGCTGCCGGTATTGGTAAGTGAACCGATAGCTGTATAGGTGCTCCCGGATGAATTGTAGGCCACCACAGGGTTCACGTTGTTGTTGTCGTTATACCGGGTTGCCACGCCCAACCGGGAGGCATCCAGCAAATAACTGGAGGTTTTTAATGTAGGTGCACTATAGTTTCCGGTGGTGTACAACAAGGGCCGGTACACCTGTGCCGTACCGATTTCGTTACCACTGCCATCGGTTATTTTGGAGAGGATCCCTCCGGAAAAAATACTGTTATCCGACCCGTTCATGGCGCCGGTATAGGTGATATTGCCCACCACGTTCATAGCCGGATCGTTCCAGGTACTTTGATGCACTACACAGTAATAGGCACGGGTCTTATTTGGATAAGAACCGCCAAAGTCATTTAATGTGTAAGTTGTGGGGTTTGACTGAGAGTTACCCGCATAATTATAAGCAAATACACTGTTCACAACATACATGGCACTTCCTGAAGTGTAACTGGCAACAGCCGCTGATTTAAGGCTGCCGTTTGTTAAGAGTACAACATTGCCGGTGAAACTGCTGTTCAGTACATAAACATTACCGTCACCTGCTCCTCCCCCAGATTGCAGTATGCCCCCCTGCATCGCAATATTATTGGAGAAGGTAGAATTGTTGATAAAGGTGTACCCCTGAATTTCTGCTGCACCACCACCCCCATTGGAACCGGTATTCCGGTTTTGCGATACGGTGCATTTATTCATAAACAAGGCAGCAGAAGTTCCGTGAACGAACAAAGCACCCGCAAAACGGGCCGAATTTTTTACAATGAAACAGTCTTCCATAAATACAGTGCCCCATATGGCTATTGCCCCTCCTGCCGGAAAGTCTCCATTGCTACCGGTATAACATCTTGAATTGGAGATCACGGAACGGTTCATCCGTAAGGTTACGCCGATTTGTACCAGCACTGCGCCGCCCGCCGCAAGATAGGGAGATGGACCAGGGGTTGTTATTGATCCGCCTTTAATGGTGAGGTCGTTAATGGTGTAGCTGGATCCGGACCCAGCTAAATTAAATACCCGGAAATTGGAGGCGGAGGTATTGACTTTGCCCTGGTCGTCCAAACCGGTAACGGGTACCGAGATCGTATAGCCGTTGCCGTTAATAGTGATGGATTTTCCTGAAATGAGTTTTTCCCCGGTAATCACAATATCTGTGGTCAGGTTGATGATATCGCCGCTAACGGCGCTGCTGATGGCCGTATTGAGCTGGGTTTCGTTACCGGCATTGTAGGTGGTTTGTGTAAGTCCTGAAAATGCAAAACATAGGAGCAGGTTTAATAGTAACAACGGTCTCATAGTTAATAAGTTTTTCTTGTTGGAGATATTAGGTTGATTTTTTAGATGTTGTAAAAATATTTCAACATGCTACAAGTCCCTATAATAGAAAACACTTATCAGTGAAATACTTGACGATTGTCAAGTTGAAAAAAATATAGTATTGCCCTTAAACCCTTACCTGTTGTACTCTTTACAAAAGAGATACGCAAAAGTCATTGCAAAAAAAAGTTTATTATAAGGATATATATATTCTTAAAATGCAAACACTGTTTTTGATAATAACCCTTAAGTAGAAATATGTAGTTTTTTATTTACAGCCATTTTTTTTCTGATCCTGCTTAGTGTTTCAAAAGCGATCCCTAAAAATGAAGAAATATATTTGAGTGGTACCCGGTTGGAAAGATGGGAATAGTGTTCTAAGAAAAAATGATATTTGAAAGTGGCATTCGTAAACCTGGTAAGCAAAGCCCTGCGTTCGGCATCACGATAGTATTGCTGTAATAATTTTCTTGTAGTTATATTGAATTCCGGGAATCTCCGGTATAACTGCAGCAGGTGTTTATTATGTAATGCCAGAAATTCACAATCTTCAATTGTTTCTATATTTTCTAATGCAGGTATTTCCTGATCAAGGCTATAAATAGATGATGCCAGTTCATTTTCTGAACTTATCCACGTGGTGATATCTTTTTTGCCTTCCCGGATAAAACCCCTTACCAATCCTTTTTGAATAAAATAAACATATTTACACACTTTGCCCGACTCCAGTAATACAGTGTTCTTCGGACATTTTATAAATACTAGTTTTTCATCAAAAAAATGAATTACTTCTTTACTTAATGGATGAAAATAATTCAGGGTTTTGATAAGAGGGCTAATATCACGCGGGTGTGTTTTTTTGAGTTTGTTTTTATTGCGAACTATATTCATTATTTATCTAACTTTTGCTAGGATTAGCCGGGCATTAGTAATAAAAGGCTTATATTTTCATTCACAGGCTGCTAACAAAAATACTGTTCTTTTCATTTCTTCAAAATTCATCTTATATCCTTTTGGGGTTTAGCATAATCAAAGTGCATGAAATACATCAACGTCAATTGATATTACATCACAGAGGTTACATTATGTTTCGCAAAGAGCACTGAGCTGATATGATAAGCTGAGATAGCCAATCCTGATGTCGGGGAAGAAATTTATAAGCAAATAGTTTGTTGTTACTCTATCGCATAAATATAACCATCTGCACTGCCAAAATATAAAAGACCTTCATCAACCCATATTGTTGAAAAAATACTTCCCAGTTTTAGGAATTCAGTGTACAATGGGGTAATGTCTGATGAATATTTTTCAAGAATATCTGTACGTATCTTTCCGGAACTTTCAAAAAACGCACTGTAATTTTTTTTGCTTAACGGCACCTGAAATATCCTCGACACTTTTCCTGAAACAATATCGAGCTTGTATATAGCGCCATCCAAACTGCCGAAGAATGCAGTGCTGTCGTTTAACGTGGCGCTGCTGAAAACATTCAATGGCACAGGGGTTTCAAATAATTTCAGCCCATTGCTTTTATCAAAAGCAAGTATGCTGCGTGAATCGGACATAGTAACTACCAGCCTGTTACCGGCAAGGCTTGGCACGCTTGTCCAGCTTCCCGGTTCATGATATACCCAATGACCGCCACCATCCCGGATGTCTAATGCATATACATTATAATCCCTCGAACAAAAGAAAACCGTATTGCCTGAAACCGTAGCATGAAACTGTACTTCGCCTAACCGGAAATATTGCTCCCCAATTGTATTAAATTTCCAGCGAAGGGTGCCATCAGTATTAATACAATAGAAATACCCGTCAAAGCTGCCAATCAAAACCGCATTGTCAGTAATAGCAGGTGCTGCATGAACAATGCCGTTTGTTTTATATTTCCAGATCAGCTTGCCAGAGGCTCCGTTCAATGCATATACATAACCATCGCCACACCCAAAATAAACTATACCATTGCTCACTGCGGGCGAAGAGGTATAATAATCCCAGGTGTCATACATTTTCTCTCCTTCGGTTTTAAAAGTCCATTTCAATTTTCCGGTAAGTACATCTACTGCATAAAACAATCCATCCCTGCACATAAAATAAACGCTGTTTTGGTCAACAGCAACTGAAGATCGTATTTCGCCACCAGACTTAAATTTCCAGGCAATCGTTCCATCGGTTTTGTTCAGTGCATATAAATAACTATCAGAGGAACCGGTGATGAGAAAATTACCAGATAATACCGGTGAGGCAAATATCTGTCCTTCTGTTTTAAACTTCCATTTAAGTGATGGTGTTGATGATACCGGTTGGGTAGAAGTGTAATTAGCTCTGTCTGCAGTACGGCAAAATTGCTGACCCATTGCAGTGTATCCGGTTAATATAACGGTTACAAATAGATAATAATGTAAAATATTTTTCATTGTAGTTTTAAATGAGGTTCACCAAAAATAAGGATTGAATAAAACTTTTAGCAATCCTCCTAAAGTTTGTACCAAACCTAAATCAGTTTTCCAACTGAGCAGAATCATAAAAAATAGAATTAGAAAATAGGACATTGGTTTATTCTTTTAAATAAGGGCCGATATGGCAATAATACGTTACGATTGCATTACCTGTAATGTCAGGAGCTGTTCCATACTGGATGCCTGCGACCGCCAGACGCTGATAGCTATCAGCACCTATAAGCAGTCCAGGTCGCTTCTAAAAGGAGAAAGGCTTTTTTCAGAAGGTGATCCTATAACTGGTATATACTTTATTAAAAAAGGTTTTCTGAAGGTGGAATTAAACGGCAAACAGGGCCGACCGCTGATATTAAGTGTTGCCGGTAAAGGAACAGTTTTTGGGCACCGTGCAAATGCCGGACATCTCATTCACAGTTGTTCGGCTACTGCCGTTTCTGATGTGCTGTATTGTTATATTTCCTGCGAACAGTTTAATGAAATTACCGGTAAGAGTCCTGTGTTAAAACAACAAATTGTCAATCAGTTTTTAAATGAACTGGAACTGATAGAAAAAAAAATAGTTAACCTGGCACATAAAACTGTACGGGAAAAAGTTGCAGAAGCTATTTTGCTGCTTGCTGATGCCTATCAGTATGATGAAAAAAAACTAAGTTTTCGTATCAGCCTGTGCAGGCAGGACATTGCCGACCTGGCAGGCACCACTAAAGAACAGGTATCAAAAATTTTAAAGGATTTTGAAAAGGAAGGGTTGCTTAAATGCGCGGCTAAAAAATTCAATTATCTAAATACTGCTGAACTGAGAGCGGTTACCGGTTCTTCACTACTACCTGAAAGAGAAATAAATGGGATTAAGCTCAATAAAAATATGAAATTGTAATTATCGGCATATTTATCTGTCTTCATGAAATGCTAAAAGATACAATTAAATGAAATTGTCATGACTGGGAAATAATTCTTTCAATGTTAACCTAAGCTGGTATACATTGATTTTTTTGTTGAGATAAAGAATAGCTGTGGATTTTTTTAACTGGTAAAAATTACAGTATGAAAATAGTCCTTCGCATTTCTGTCATAACAATGATATTCTTTTCTTCTTCCTTCTTTCCTGTTGTAGCGCAGAAAAACGGGGAAGCTGTTTTTAAAGAAACCTGTGTTGCATGTCATACCATTGGACAGGGAAAATTAGTAGGGCCTGATCTTGCCAATATACAAAATCAGCATTCTGAAGCATGGCTTATCAGCTTTATTAAGTCATCACAAACGGTTATTAAGTCGGGTGATAAATATGCAGATTCACTATTTAAAGCATTTAACCAGGTTCCAATGCCCGACCATCCTAATCTGACTAATGATCAGATAAAAGATGTCCTCGCTTATATACAGGAGAAAAGCTCAGCACCGCAAACCCCGGTAGCCAGTGCCGCATTGCCTACTGGCGACAGCAAAAGGGGGAGGGAACTCTTTGTTGGAAATATTCGTTTCACTAACCAGGGAGCTTCCTGCAACTCCTGTCATAATGTAGAAATGAAAGACTTTATAAGTGGCGGAGCTTTAGGTAAAGACCTTACCCATGCAGTTGGAAGATTATCAGCTTCGGGTGTTGCAGCAATTATTTCTGGTTTACCGTTTCCGCAAATGAAGGAAACCTATAATTCAAAGCCCGTCACTCCCCAGGAAATTGCAGACCTCACGGCTTTTCTTACTGTGGCTGATAAACAGGCGCCTGCTATGGCTTCTGCTTCTGTTGGGAATTATTTACTAATTGGTGGGGTTAGCGGAATCATTGTTTTATTGTTACTGTATTCATTCTTCTGGATTAAAAGAAAAAAAAGGGCAGTGAATTTTTCGGTTTTCAAAAGACAGATAAAATCAGCATAGACTATAGATGAACCGGCATGATTTGAAACAGCTAAAATTTGTTTAACTAATAATACTTTAATCATGAGTTGGATCAAAGACATCATTTCGCCTAAAACGCGCAGGTGGGAGGAGTTTTACCGCAACCGTTTCCAACACGATCGTATTGTCAGAAGTACGCATGGTGTAAACTGTACCGGTGGCTGCTCCTGGCAGATTCATGTAAAAGAAGGAATTGTTGTGTTTGAGACCCAGCAACTGGATTATCCTTTGATTGACGACAAAATACCTCCTTATGAACCACGCGGCTGTCAAAGAGGTATCTCATATTCATGGTACCTCTACAGCCCGCTTCGTATTAAATACCCGCTCATCCGTGGTACTTTGCTGGATGCATACAGAGAAGAAAAAGAAAAAGCAGGAGGTAATCCTGTTCAGGCCTGGGAAAATCTTCAGCGGGATAAAATAAAACGCAGCCAATATCAAAACTCAAGAGGCAAGGGCGGTTTCCGCAGGGCATCATGGGATGAAGTACTGGAAATAATGGCCACAGCCAATATATATACTGCAAAAAAATACGGACCAGACCGTGTGATAGGATTTTCTCCTATACCAGCAATGTCAATGCTAAGCTATGCGTCCGGCGCCAGGTTCCTGCAGTTGTTTGGTGGAGTAAACCTGAGCTTCTATGATTGGTATTGCGATTTGCCACCTGCATTCCCGGAACTATGGGGTGAACAAACCGATGTATGCGAAAGCGCTGACTGGTACAATGCCAAGATGATTGCGGATATGGGCACCAATCTGAACATGACCCGGACACCCGATTGCCATTTCTTCGCTGAGTCGCGCCACAACGGTACTAAGGCTGTCGTGTTTTCACCAGACTTTAGCCAGTTGTGCAAATATGCCGACCAATGGATACCGCTTCATGCCGGCAGTGATGGAGCATTCTGGATGGCAGTTACGCATATCATTCTCAAAGAATATCATTATAAAAAACAAACACCCTATTTTATTGATTATGTAAAAAGATATACAGATAGTCCGATGCTGGTTCACCTGGATAAAACCGGAGATCTATATACAGCAGGAAGAATGGTTCGTGCCAATGAAATTTCAAAATGGAAAGATATTGAAAACGGCGACTGGAAATTTTTATGTATTGATGAATTAACCGGTGACTATGTAGTGCCAAAAGGCAGTATGGGTTACCGTTGGGATAAAAAAGGCGGCAAGTGGAATATGAAGTATGAATGTGGTGAAACGGATATAAAATATAATCCGGTACTTACTTTATTAAATCAAAAAGATGAAGTGCTGCAGGTGGAGTTCACAGAATTTGGACTTGCCAGAAAAACACATCGTGGTGTGCCGGTGAAATGGATGGATACAGTGAATGGTAAAGTGCCGGT
>JBDHYJ010000111.1:0-11134 GCA_039811345.1 Chitinophagaceae bacterium | reverse complement strand
AAAGAGCATACCCCGATACAAAATTTGGTACCGTAGGTGCTGTAGCGCTTGATATTGATGGAAATCTTGCTGCGGCTACAAGTACCGGGGGAATGACCAATAAAATGTTTGGCAGGATTGGGGATTCTCCAATAATTGGTGCAGGCACTTATGCCAACAATGCAACCTGTGCCATTAGCTGTACCGGATGGGGTGAATTTTATATACGATTGGTTATGGCAAAGACTGTGAGCGATATGATGGAATTTGGGAAATGGAGTTTAAAAAATGCTGCTAATGAAATGGTAATGAAGCGACTTCCTGCCCTTGGTGGCGATGGAGGTATGATTGCTGTAGACAGAGACGGGAATATTGCCTTACCTTTCAATACTGCCGGAATGTACCGGGGATTTATAAAAGCCGACGGGAAACCTGTGATTGGAATGTATAAGGATATAAAAAATTAATTCAGGATGATTGATAAATTGATGCTTACCTGTTATTTTTATCAGACATCATTTGATTATAGCTCTCAGATTTTCCTTTAGCTATAGAAAGGCTTTGCCATTTATCGCCGCGCAACATTTTTCCAATATATACTATCTGACCGACGTGGTGAGGATAGTGTGCAAGCTGACGGTTAATTGCGTCAACAACAGCCAGTGATTCGGAACGTATGTGAATGGTTTTAAGTAAGTCTTCTTCTTTCAGACTTTGCAAAGCATCAATAAAGCAATTCCATCCATTTTCCCAAATCTCCATCAATTGCTGCCTGTTAAGTTCCTGGTTGTTAAATTCTTTATCACGGTTACGCCATGATTTTTCTCCATCTTCTGTTAGAAAATTAGTCCACCTGCTCAGCATGTTTCCACTCATGTGTTGTATAATTATCGCAATACTGTTTGACTGATTATTTGGCTGGTAGTGAAAATCCCTTTCTTCCAACTGGTCGAATGTTTTTTCAGCAAGTTCTTTATAATAAATAACTCTTGTTATGGCAGATGCAAGAAATGTTTTGCCTAAAGAATTCATGGTAAAAGCGTTTAAAAGAAAAAAATTAAAAATTAATGAGATACAACGTTTATCTTTAAATAAGCGACTTCAAAATTAAAATTTAAAAAATATGCTTGAAAATTTATTAGACCTGGTAAAACAAAATGCTGGAGATGCTATTATAAATAACCCAGCTATCCCAAATGATAGAAATAATGAAGCTATTTCTGAAGCAACCAACTCAATAGCGGGCGGTTTGCAAGGACTCTTCTCACAATCAGGGGGACTAAAAGACATTATCAGAATGTTTAGCGGTCAGAACCAGGGTGCGGCAACCAATAATATTACGCAATCATTATCAGGAGGACTTATTGAGAGTCTGATGTCTAAATTCGGACTTAATAGTCAGTCGGCAGGTAGTATTGCAAGCAGTCTTATACCCAGTGTGCTGAGTAATCTTGTAAGTAGAACAAACGATCCCAACGATAATGGATTCAACATTCAGGATATATTTAATAATTTTTCCGGTGGTCAGACTTCAGGAATGGATATAGCCGGGTTGTTATCCAGGGCTAAAAGTGGAGTACTTGATCTTGATGGCGATGGAGATACCGATCTTCAGGATATTATGAAAATGATGAGTAATTCAGGAGGCGCCGGTGGAATACTTGATAAACTGAAAGGACTGTTTGGCGGATAATTTTTTTGAAAGATAGTATGTAGAAGAGGAGAAAATGTATCTCCTCTTTTTTTTGAATAGGTTTTGTAACTATCTTCCAGCTTAAAATGTAATTCATGGCGTGGGTATTTCTTATTATAGCTGGTTTTTTTGAGATTGCATTCACTACCTGTTTAAAGATGAGTGATAATTTTAAACATTTAGGCTGGAGTATCGGTTTTTTCTTCTCAATAACTATGAGTTTTCTGTTACTTAATAAAGCTATTCAAACTATACCAATAGGTACCAGTTATGCAGTTTGGACAGGAATTGGAGCCGCAGGTTCAGTGATTGTTGGTATATTGATATTCAGAGAGCCCGCTACATTCTGGCGTTTGTTTTTTATTTTTCTCCTTATAGCTTCAATAGTTGGGCTAAAACTGTCTTCTGCAGAAAATGCATAAACTATTCCGGAGTGTTTGGACGACGTTTTATCTTTTCGAAATAATCTCCATCTTATTGTAAAGAATGTTTGGAAACCGGAAAGAGATAATCATACAGCTACAGATTTTCTGTATTCAAATAATGAACAAAAGATCTTTGATGTTCTATTTTACATTTTTTGGCAAGAAGTATAACCAGATTACACTTGCCAAAAATAAAACGAGGGAGGCAAAGAAGGTACTGTATGCAACTTCCGCGTGGCCATCTAAGGCATTATTAAGCGAGGTATATAATAACCATATCTGAATTAACAAGTTCGACAACAATACAAAAATAAGCGTTGACATAATCATGCTTTTCTTCTGCGGATGTGCATTTTCCTGTGCGGTTCTAAAACTGCTCATGCTTTTTCATTTTTTGGATGTTGTACAAATATTTCATCACCTTCTATAGTTACATTGAGTTTTTTCAAAGGCCGGGGCGGAGGACCCTGAAGTACTTCTCCTGTTTTTACATCAAACCAGCCATTATGACAAGGGCATTCAATTTTCATAGTTCCCGGCCTGTAATACACGGCACAGGATAGGTGGGTGCATTTTTGTTCATAGGCATAAAATTTTCCATCTTCGGTATGCACTAAAATATAGGGAATAGTTTCCCCATCTATCACGAATGATTTTGTTCCGCCAACGGGGATGTCATTTATCGAGCAGACACTATGTTTTTTATCATCCGTTTTATCATCTGCAAAATATGCTTTGGCAGCAATTAAACCATTGCCTGCTACCATACCCCCTGATACCACCGCCAGTAATTTGGCAAAATCTCTTCTGCTTACCTGATCGGATTGTGACCTGTTAATCGGGAAATCCTGTTTCCATCGTTTATCATCATTACTCATTGCTGGAATATTTTGTTTCTAAAACTATCGTTTGTCTTTCTCTTTCTTTTTCACTGCGTGTATTCCTCTGCGTTCTTTGCGGTTAATTGATTTTACCGCAGAGGACGCAAAGTTTTTCGCAGAGGGTGCAGAGAAAAAAACTTACTGTCATTTAGTTTTATTTCGTCCTCTGCTTTCTCTGCGTGTATTTACTTTGCGTCTTTGCGTGAAATATATTTTACACAAATGGCACAAAGCAGTCAAAGAGGTACACAAAGTTTTTTTCATCCTCTGCGTGTATTTTCTCTGCGTACTTTGCGGTTAATTGATTTTTACCGCAGAGGGTGCAAAGTTTTTCGCAGAGGGCGCAATTCCCACTCATTACAGGTTTGCATTTCTAACTTATAACCTCAAAAAACTTTCAATTCGGTGCTTCCTTTCGGCATCATCAGGTTTACTTTGGTTTCCACAGTTTCCTGACCAAAAATAAATTTATTCACCGGTGTTGAATTTGGCCGCATTTTTTCCATTTGTTCCCTGGTGCCAAAGAACAGTGCCCCGCTCGGGCAAACTGTTGCACACATCGGTTTTTTACCCACGCTTGTTCTGTCATAACACATATTGCATTTCATCATCAGATCATATTTCTCCATTTTCTTCGGCACACCAAAAGGGCATGCCATTACACAGTTGGAGCAACCAATACAACGTGAGGTATTCGCACTATGCACTATTCCAAATTCATCTTTAGTTATTGCATCTGCCGGGCATACATTGGCGCATACCGGGTCATCGCAGTGCATACACACCTGTACAGTTGTTTGAATAGTTTGTGCCCTGTCTACATAATTTACATGAATCATTGATTCATGGCCGTTGGTTTCACATTCCGCACAGGCTGCCTCACAGGCCCTGCAACCAATGCAGCGTTGCATATCCACAAAAAATTCCTGTTGTAGTTTATAATGCTGTGCCATAATTATGAACTTTTATAGGCTTCTGAAAATTTATCTACCACTACAATTTTACCGGTAGGTGTCAGTTTACAGGCGCTCACTTTAAACTCAGGGATCTTCGATATAGGATCCAGATGACCGCTGGTGAGTTGGTTGGCAGATTTTTTACCCGGCCAATGATAGGGAATGAATACGGTATCCTTGCGAATAGTTTCAACAATATTGGCTGGGAAAATAGCTTCCCCTCTTTTTGTGGTTACGATTACTTCCTCATCCTGCTGAATGCCATATTTCGCAGCGAGTGTTGGGTGTATTTCCAATAGAGGTTGTGCAAATTGCTGCACTAATTTTCCTATTCTCCTTGTTTGCGAGCCACTGAGATATTGCGATACTACTCTTCCGGTAGTTAATATCACAGGATACTCATCATCTACAGGATCTTTACTGGGGTGATATTCTACTGCGTTAAAATGAGCCTTGCCATCAGGTGTTTTAAATTTTTTGTCCTCCCAAAGGCGGGGAGTACCGGGGTGGTCAAGTTCGGGACATGGCCAAAACACCCCCATGTTTTTTTCAATTTTTTCGTAAGTAATACCATAATAATCGGCAGTACCGCCTTTGGAAGCTACACGTAATTCATTAAAAATCTCTTCACTGTTCTTGTATGCGAATTTATCACCGGCTCCCAAACGCTGCGCTAATTCTATTAAAATATCTGTATCTGGTCTTGCGTCATTGGGTGGACTTACTGCTCTTCTGATTCGTACCACCCTGCCTTCCGCCGTGGTTACTGTTCCTTCTTCTTCTTCGTGAAGCGAGCCCGGAAAAACTATATTGGCATGTCTTAGTGTTTCGCTCAAAAAGAAATCAATACCTGCATAAAATTCAAGTTTCTCAAGCGCTTCTCTCACATAATTATTATTGGGCAAAGAAATCAGCGGATTAAAACAGATGGATAGTAGCCCTTTAATTTCTCCGCGGTGTATGGCCTCAATGATTTCATAAGCTGAGAGGCCTTTGCCAGGCATATCTTTTTCTTCAATACCCCAAACCTGTGAAATATATTTACGATGCTCCGGGTTTTCAATATCTCGATTGCCGGGCAATTGATCGCATTTATGTCCATGTTCCCTTCCGCCCTGTCCGTTGCCCTGCCCGGTGATAGTACCATAACCGCAATAAGGCCTGCCTATCCTGCCGGAAGCCAGCACAATATTTATACAGCTCAATACATTTTCCACGCCTTTGGTATGGTGTTCTATTCCTCTGGCATGGAGTAAAAATGATGTGGAAGCTTTGCCCCATAGTTTGGCAGCCGCTTCTATTTTTTCTTTTTTTGCACCGGTAATTTCTTCTGCCCATTCCAGGGAATAATCTTTCACTGCTTCCTTAGCTGCTTCAAAGCCCGAGGTATAATTGTATATAAAATCATGATCCAGCATATCGTGCCGTACCATATAGTTTAAGATTGCGCCAAACAAGGCGGAATCTGTACCAGGCCGTATATCGAGATGGATGTCCGCTGTTCTGGCGAGTGGAATTACACGGGGATCAACAACGATAAGTTTAGCGCCATTATCCCTTGCCCGCCATATCCAATGGGTGAGTGTTGGAAAAGTTTCAGATACATTCGCACCGGTTACAATAATCACTTCTGCTTTTTCTAAATCGGTATAATTATTCGAAGTACGGTCTAATCCAAATGCTTTTTTATTACCGGCGCCTGCAGAAACCATACAAAGCCGGCCATTATAGTCGAGGTTTTTTGTTTTGAGCGCTACTCTGGCAAACTTGCCCACCATATATGATTTTTCGTTGGTGAGCGAAACACCGGAGAGCATGGCAAAAGCATCGTTGCCATATTGGGATTGTATCCTTTTTATTTCAGCAATGGTTTTATCCATCGCCTGCTCCCAGGAGACAGGTTCAAAACCAACACCTGGTTTACTCATTAAAGGAGAAGTCAACCTGTCGTGATGATTGTTTTGCATATAACGCAATACCCCTTTTGGACAAAGTCTTCCTTCGTTGAAAGGAAACTCCATCCAGGGTTCAAATCCTACTACTTTATTATTTTTTGCCAGCAGTTTAATTCCGCATTGCATCCCGCAAAAACAACAGTGAGTCTCCACAATGGTGTCCGGTTCGTCTCTGCCGGGTAAGCCTTCTTTCTCAGGCATGTGAAGTGATGGTCCAAACTTTGCAATAATTTCATCAGCATCTATCGGTAACCTGGCCATATTCTTTAAGTTTTCTATAATTCATTCTTTGTCTTTGCATCTTTATATGAGACATCTGCTATCGGCTTATAACAAAACCTTTCTTATCCAAAAAACTTTCCTGTCTCCTGCCTTGCTTTTAAGTGAGCATTGGCTAACATATCTCTTTTGCCTTCGGGACTATATTCTAAAAAGGAATCTCCTTTTTCATTTCTGAAATTAAATCCCAGCGCCCTGGTGATAAGCTGCAGATCGGCAATATGTAACTGGGTTGTATAGGGTTTGCCTGTTTGTTTACATACCTGCATCCCTTTTCTTTTGCCCACTTCTTTGTAAATATGGGCTCCTATTTGTGCAGGTCTTTGAATGATGTGAAAAAATTTTCCGAAAGGCATCCACACTAAAAATATGATTACAAAAAATGCGTGGGTTACTGCCATAAATTCATACGCCTTTCCATGCATGAATTCGTAATCGAGAGTAAGCCCAAGCCCGGTAATGGAAACAAGAATAAGCAGCAGGAGAGGTAATATATCACCTTCAAATGTTTGGGTGGCTATAAGCCCCGGCTCTTTCAGTCTTTTTTGCAAAAAATAACTCGCCCCGATGATTACTAAAATAGAACACCAGTTTAATGCACCGAAGGTCAGGAAACCCATTATGGATTTAACCGGGAAATTCATTACGGCAAACCCAAAAAAATGGGCAGTATAAATATCAGTTGCATTAGGATCTAAACCTGTTGCCGGAACTAATGTAAAATGTATCCAGCCAAAGGTTAATGGAAATGTTATGGCAAAAGCAAGTGAGCATCCTATTGCCATCAACAGATGAGCGGCTCCTTTTTTCTTTCCTCTTTTCAATATAAAACTTTGGAGCATGATGTTTTTGACAAAATCTTTAATGGAATACCAGGAGAAGTGAAAAAACTCTTTTGAAAATAGAACTTTAAAACTCCTGTTTATATATATCCAGGTTGGAGGACGTTGTATCCATACGGTATAGCGGTAAACTATCCCAAAAATTGCGAAGAGGGTTCCGAAAAGATAAGCCACCAGGGCAGCATCATAATTTTGTAAACTTCTTGATCCGATAAAGACCAGTATTATTGTCAAAATAGTTACGATAGTCGCTGTAATAAATGCTTTGACATCAATGAGCTTTTTCATTTGAATATTTTTCTGCTTAGAAATGCTGCTTCAAAATTACTACAATTACATCCCAAACTTAGGTAGTTTTTTTGAGGCGAAATGAATTAATATTAAGGTTAAAGAATTAGTTTTACCGGAAAGATACTTCTTCATGAATATTTTCATCAGTAGTATAAAAAAAGAAATTGCCAATCTTTTTCCAAGCTACTTTGCACTGGTAATGGCATCGGGAATTGTTTCAATTGCAGCCGATCTGTTACAGATGGTGTTTATTGCAAAATCACTTTTTTACTTTAACATTGCCGCATATTGTATTTTATGTGTGATGCTGGTTTGTCGGCTTTTGTTTTACTATCAGAATTTTTTAAATGATTTTTCAACACACGCTAAAAGTCCCGGCTTTCTCACCATTGTAGCAGGCACCAATGTACTCGGCAGCCAGTTCATTATCATACAACAGAACTATTATATCGCTTCACTGCTGTTTTATTTTGGATTACTACTCTGGCTTGTTCTTATTTATTCCTTTTTTATAATGATAACGGTGCGAAAAGGAAAGCCTACGCTTGAGCAGGGCATGAATGGGATATGGCTGCTGATGGTGGTTTCCACTCAATCTATTTCTGTACTTGGTGCCCAGTTGGTGCATCACCTCCCAATTTCTAAAGAAGTGACTCTTTTTGCCGCCCTGATTCTTTTTTTGATAGGATGTATGTTATATATCATAATCATTACCCTGATTTTTTACCGGCTTACTTTTTTTGAAATGCGTGCAGAAGAATTTGCACCACCTTACTGGATAAACATGGGGGCGGTTGCCATCACTACACTTGCCGGGTCAGTGCTTATACTTAATGCCAGCCATTGGGATTTTCTTTTTTCCCTTAATAATTTTCTAAAAGGGTTTACCCTGTTATTTTGGGCTTTTGGTACCTGGTGGATACCCGTTATCGTAATACTCGGCATCTGGCGGCATTTTTACAAACTTTTTCCGCTCGACTATCATCCGCAATATTGGGGTATGGTGTTTCCGCTGGGCATGTATACTGTTTGTACGTTCAGGCTGGCCCAGGCAACTGGAATTAAATTTTTATTTACCATCCCTTCGTTTTTTATTTATATCGCTTTGCTTGCCTGGGCATTAGTAATCGGAGGGTTGATTTATAAAGTTGTGAATAATTATGTGAAAGAAATTAAAGCCGGCAGTCAAATGATAAATCCTTAAGTAATTTGTTTAACGAAAGGCCAAATAATGATATCCCCGGGATTTTTTATTCCTAAGTCATCGGTTGTTCTATATTCAATATCAACAATATTTTAAAACCCGGCTTTTGTATTTATGAAGACATAAAAAATCCGACGCTAACAATAATTGTTATACGCCGGATTAAGAATGGAAAGAATTATGGATTACGGTTGTGATAAAAGTGAATCCTGGTTTATTTTGCCGGAGGTAGCAATACAGCATCAATAACATGAATAATTCCATTTGATGCCGGAATAGAAGCTACAATATTAGCTCCGTTTACAGTTGCTTTACCGTCTTTTACAGCAATAGTAATGTTGTCACCATTTGCCTGCCCCAAAGATTGTCCGTCTTTCATCATATCAGTTTTCATAACACCTATATATACATGATACTCCAGGATATTACGGAGATCATCTTTTTTTGCGGGTGTCAATAAATCGTTTAAAGTTCCGGCCGGCAGTTTTTCAAATGCGGCATTAGTAGGAGCAAATACGGTAAAAGGGCCCGCATTGGAAAGCGCATCCACATATTCTGCTGCTTTCAGTGCTTTTACAAGAGTAGTATGGTCAGCGCTACCGGCAGCTACTTTTACTACATCTTTTTGCGAATCATTATCCTGTACACCCGACTGTCCGCTTAGTTCTGTAGTTGTACTTGCGGGGGCAGCCTCTGTATTAGCTGCTGTGTCAGCAGGAGAGCTATTGCATGCTATCCATAAAGATACTGCTGAAAGCAAAATTGCGAAAGACAGATAATTTCTTTTCATAATCATTTTGTTGTTACGTGATTGAGCAGTTTTTTTATTATGATGTTTATTTTACACCACTGCAAAATAAAATCCGCAATATTTTTCAGGCTATGACGGCTGTCAATAAATTTCAGAATATTGGTCATTATGGGTGTTGTAATTTACACCCCCTGGCTACCCACTTTATTAAATGATGAGAAGGATAAAGGGGTAAGAAACCACATCGAAGGCCCTCTGCGTAACCAACAAATAGATAATTTCACAAAGACCACAAATGATTCACAAAGACCACGAAGCATTAAAATCTTTGTGCACCTATATGTCTTCTCTGTGCCCTCTGTGCAGCCAACAAAGGTTATTTCACAATGAGCACAAAGAATGCGCAAAGACCACAGAGCATTAAAACTCTTTGTGCCCCTCTGTGCCTTCTCAGTGCCCTCTGTGCAACCAACAAAAAGAGGTTATTTCACAAAGAACACGAAGGATGCACAAAGACCACTGTGATAGTTTGAATCTTTGTGGTCACTGCAATCCACGTAAAGAAGGCTTAATTGAGAGAGGAGTTCCCAAAGTAGAGAAGTCTCTGTATTTGAATCAGGGGGGGGAAATGTGATGACTTCAGAAATATCTGGTTATTAAGATTACAGTATCTGGTTTAAAAAAAAGAAGTTGAATCGCATTTACAGTTGTGAATCGTTTGTGGTGCACATGTGCAGAGGTAACCTGAATTCTATCCCCAACCTTAGTGACGCCACCACAATATTTGATTATTTTTATACATTGATATTTGCAAATCGGATAAAATGAAATACCGGAAGTACATATATGTAAAACTGCTGTTTTTATTTGTTATGGCAAAGGGTGATCTTAATGCTCAACACACTTCCGGGAATCTGACTTTACAGTTTGAAAACAGGGTAGGGGACCGGCTGGTAAATTTTGATAGTATTTACGAAAACAACCTGGGGGAGCAACTTAGTATAACTAAATTCCGCTATTATATTAGTAATATTGAAATTGCAGATAGTGTAACTGGTAAATGCTATAGATGGAACAACCTGTATTTTCTTGTGGATGAAAATAAACCGGATTCAAAAACTATTTCGCTTAAACTTCCGACCGGGCGTTACAATAAAATATCTTTTTTGCTTGGGGTAGACAGTTTGAAAAATGTGAGTGGTATACAATCCGGCGCTCTTGATCCGTTGAATGATATGTTCTGGACATGGAAAAGCGGATATGTGATGGCTAAACTGGAAGGGCGGTCACCATCATCCACCCTGCAGCACCATTTGTTTGAATATCATATTGGTGGCTTTAGCGGTATTTACAATGTTACCGGAAGTGTAATATTGTCTTTACCTTCTGAGATTAAAATTGTACATAGTAAAGAATCACGGATAGTAATATCGGCAGATATTGATAAATGGTTTTCAGCAATACACCGGTTATCAATATCCGAGCATCCGGCTTGTACTGTTACCGGTCAATTGGCCAAACAATTTTCAGAAAACTATTTGCAAATGTTCACTATTCAATCTGTAGCACCCTGATCAAAACTGCATTCACCATATTATTCATTACTGCAATTACAATATTGTTGGTTGCCCTGCAGCTCTCATTTATATCAACTGATGATAAACATCATCCGATGAAACAAAATATACCCAGGGGTTTCCCCAAACCGGTATATGATTTTAAAAACAATCCACTTACCAGGGAAGGATTTGAACTGGGCAGGAGATTGTTTTATGATGGGCGTTTATCGAAGGATGGATATACTGCCTGTGCTTCCTGTCATCAGCAGTTTGCTGCATTTTCAGATTTTCAGCATGTCTTCAGCCATGGTGTAAACAG
>JBDHYJ010000110.1:0-11159 GCA_039811345.1 Chitinophagaceae bacterium | reverse complement strand
AACGCAGCAGATCAGAAATTTCAATTCGCAACCGATGAGGAAGTATATAATAAATCAGTAGAGTTGTTGAAGCAGGCAGATATGGGTGCCGTATTTGTACAGTTCAGTAGTCCGGCCGATGAAGGACAGGAAGTAGGCTTTCAGTTGCGACAGGCAAGGTATGTACTGGCGATACAGAAGATAGACGAATATGTGGCAGGCTTGCATGCTGCTATTGAATCCCGCAGCGGTATTGCCAATGAAGATTGGGATATTTTCCTGGCTTCTACACGTGGCGGAACGGAATCGGGGGTGCCGCAGAGTAATACGCTGGAGGAGATTAATGTACCCATTATTCTTTCGGGGGCTGAATTAGATAAGAAAGAACTTATCAGCACTTCTCTCGCACCACGGGAGAATGCAGATAATATTTTGACGCTCAACAAAAACCCTACTAACGACAGAACCTATGTCCGTATCCCCATCAACGGAACGGCGTTACAGGGAATGAACAGATTTACTATTGAGTTTTGGGCGAAAGCCGGTCCTAACGGCAGCGACCCTTCCTTCATAGGCGATAAGGATTGGGACTCTGGCGGCAATCCGGGCTTTACCATCTGCAGAAGCGGTTCGGGCTGGAAGATCAATATTGCAAACACAAAAAGAGAACGCTACGATGTTGGTTCATCTAAACCGCTGGAAGATGGTAACTGGCACCACCTGGCTGTGGTGTTTGATAAAACAAAGCTTTGCACGGTTTATCAGGATGGAGAAAAAGTGGGAGAATCGGTGCTAACCTATAAGGCTACGGACGATATGAGATCGCCTTTTAATTACCTCTGCCTGGGACAGGATGGAACGCAGACCTACAGCGGCGGATATCCTAACTGGGCCGGTTCTTATAATGAAGTGAGGATATGGACGGATGCGCTTTCTGCGCAAACCATCCGGGACTATATGTATCTGCGTAATATAGAAAACAGTAACCACCCCAACAAGGCGTCATTGAATCTTTACTTTAAAATGGATGAGGTAAGGGGTAACATTATAAAAGATTATAGTGGTAAAGGGAACAATGGTGAACTGATCGGCACCGCCAGCGAACGTCACCCGTATTACCCGATAGGTCTTACAGATATCGCTGTAAATATATTGAGCCACTTTGGGATACGCCCTGATGCGAGCTGGGGTTTGGAAGGAAGTGTACTGAAATCAAATGTGCCTTACCGGTTATTTAAAGTACCCAGGTAAATAGAATTTATCATGTTAAGATATTTATGCATTATATATCCTTGAGAAGCTAAAGGTAGAGTGTGAGTGTTCCACATTTACCCTCTGCTTTTTCACTATTAACTTAACGCTATCTGAATATGAAATTGAATGTAAGACTTATTTTGATGCTGATTATCGCAGGTACTGCCGGAGTTGTATCCTGTAAAAAAGATAAATTGACACATGAGGTGTTGAGTCCGGAACAATTGGTCTCCGGCAGGTTGGCCGGTACCTGGACAAGTCCCAGTAATATGGTGACACCTGATAATGTTCCGCCAGAAATATTTGGAACAATGCGTCTGGTATTCACTACAGATGAATCCGGCAATCCGGCGAAGTTCCTGGCACAGGATTGCCCTATCGTATTTGGTAACGCCGGTGCCGGTACATGGACAGTTACCGGTACCCAGGACAGCGCTTTAGTAAAATTAGTCGGAGTTGAGCCACTGGATGAATTTAGTGTAAAGGTTACAGGGTCTACATTAACGTTATCTTTTTATATGGGATGGGAAAATACTGATACAAAAGCAACAGGAAAAGGAGATTTTAAAGTAACGCTTACACGTCAGTAATATGAAGAGAGCAAATTAAAAAGAAAAAAACTGCATGAAGGTTTAGCGGCGTTCACCATGGTGCGTGTCTCACGCACCACACCACCAAAACCTATCGGATTACTTATATTAAAGGCTATGATGGTTTTATCGGCAACATTAAAAATTTTTAAAAAAATACAGGGATGAAAAAAAATAATAAGTTATTTGTTTCACTGGTTTCAATGCTGGTATTATGTATTGTGCTGGTTGTATCTTGTAAAGAAAAATTTGATCATACCATTGATACAGCTAACCCGGTGGTGGTGAGTTACAACCCGGCAACGACAGTACAGGGTGTTGCCGTGACCAGCGACCTGGTATTAACCTTCAGTGAAAATGTGAAAAAAGGAAAAGGCGAAGTTGTGATTATGGGTGAGTCGGATACCACACATATCAACGTTGAATCGGACGCGGTAACAATTGGTAAAGACATGCGGGTGGTAACCATTAATCCCCCGGCTGACCTTGAGGCAGATGAGAATTATACTGTAACTCTGAATAGCGGAACATTCACCGATCTGCTGGGCAATGAATATATGGGAACTTCAGGAGCTTCATGGACTTTTAAAACTGTTGGCGCCAGTGGTTTGGCGTTGAACGCCATCAGCCCTATACCCGGTAGCACGGATGCATCTCTGTTCACTCTGGGGCTTACTTTTGCTGTTGATGTGCAAAAGGGCACTGGGAATATCAGCGTTTATAAAACCGATGGTGATGTGAAAGTCGCTGAAATACCTGTCGGTAGTCAGTCCGTAACCATTGATGGAAAAACGGTAACTGTATTGCTGGGAACCCCGCTTGAATTTGGTACTTCATATTATGTGCTTGCTGATGCGGGAAGTATTGTGGATGCCGAAGGCAAAGCCTTCGAAGGTTTTCTAACGCCTGCTTCATGGAATTTTACAACCGTCACCGGCAGCGGCAACAATCTACTTGTGTACCTCCCAATGGATAACGACCTGGCTGATGTAAGTGGCAACAGGTTCGATGCCATGCAGGGACCCAAAGCCTCTGCTAAAGTAACTTTTGTATCAGATGCACAGCGCGGAAGAGTAGCATCATTTGCTGCCGGTTCCTATGCTGTTTTTCCAAAGCATGATTTGCTGAGACCAGGACTTACACAAAGCTTCAGCATCAGCTTCTGGACAAAACTGGCAGCGGTTGGTTCAGATCCGGTATTGTTCGGCAATTCTGATTGGGATAGTGGCAGCAACCCCGGCTTTATTATAGGCACTGATGGCGCTTTAACTTATACCGGACCAGGATCATCGGGCAGAGGTTGGCTGATCAAACTGACCGGCGATGCCGGTGGTGTCAGCAACCGTATTAACTGGCGTGCCAATGAAACTACGCCACAAGCACCTGCATTAGCCGATAATCAATGGCACATGGTAACCATGGTACTGGATCATTCGGCAAAATTGCTGCATGTATATTTAGACGGAAAAGAATATGCGAAGGCGCCGCCTATTGACCTCAATATTCTAAAGGGACCCATGTGGGATAGCACCAATGATTATCCATTTACTATTTGGGAAGACGGTACCGGATCTTATAATGCAAATGATGATACACGCAAAGCACTTAGCGGGTTTGTAGATGATGTTCGGATATATACTAAACCTCTGACTGCAGAAGAAGTAAACGGGATATATATAGCTGATCAGAAATGATAGTTATTGCTGATCTGTATTTGTATTTTCTTTCTTTTCAATTGGGTTCATTAATTGTTACCCCACATTACCCATTGTGCTGATCAATTAAATATGCATTAAGCGTGTCGGCAATACTAAAAAAGACAGACGTGCTGGTAATAGGAGGTGGCATATTTGGGTGTTCCATCGCTTATTACTTTACCCGCAATCATCCCGGGAAAAAAATAATTGTAGTTGAACGTAATGAAATATGCAATGCAGCTACCAGCCGTGCCGCTGCATTGATGACGATAGTCAGGTCAAAACAATCTTATATACCACTTGCACTGGAAACATACCAGGCTGTAGTAAAGTTGGAAGAACAACTGGGTGAATCGCTTAACATGAGAACGTCAGGAATGATGCATGTTGCCGCAAGCGATAACACAGTGAAGGAACTGGATCATTTAATGGGAATAGCCCAAAAGTTCAATCAACCCTTTAATTACCTCAGTAATAATGAGGCAAATCGAATATGCCCCTGGCTCAATACAGACGAAGTAATGCGTATTGGTTTCCTGCCGGGCGAAGCTTACTGCGATCCCTACCTGCTGGGGACTTTTTTTGCACGTTGTGCAAAACAGCAGGGAGCGGAAATTATACAGCGTTGTGCGGTAACCGGAATAATATTTAATAACGGTTCGGTTCAGGGTGTGAAGACATCCTTAGGAACAATTGAGGCAAATGTGGTAATAGATGCCGCAGGTGCCTGGGCGCCGATATGGGCTATGCAAACCGGTACCGCAATTCCCATGGCTCCTGTAAGAAGTCAGTACTGGATTACAGAGAAAGCTGATATATTTCCAGAACATGCACCTATGGTTTTATTACCTGATGCACAGGCTTATGCAAGACCCGAAGGTGGTGCATTATTGTTTGGGGTACGTGAACAGAAATCATTATACGCATCACCAGACAAAATACCCGACGATATCAATCATTTTGTTTTCAGTGGGGACAAGGGTATGAATGACCTGGCTGAAAACGCAGAAAAACTGGCAAGATTTTTCCCGGCTTTTTACGAAACGGGTATTAAATATTATGTAGCCGGGTTTTCGGGTTATACGCCGGATGGTCAACTGGTAATGGGTAAAGTACCGGGTGTTGATAATTTTCTGCTGGCATCAGGTTGTTGTGGCGCCGGTATTGCCGTAAGCGGTGGTGTTGGACTGGCGCTTGCTGAATTGGCTGCTGGTAATATTTCACCTTTTAATCTTTCTGAGTTTAGTGTTTCAAGGTTTGGGGATATAGATCCATTTAGTGATGAATGGCTGGAGAAATGTGCTTTGGCCCGATCCCTGAAACGCAGCGGTTAAATTTTCATAGACACATTACAAAATCATTTTTGAATAAAAATAAACTAATGAAAAAAATAGTTCTGTTTTTCCTGCTTTTTACTTTTTGTGTGTTGCAATCAAAATCGCAGGTAAACAAAATTAAACACGTGGTATTGATCGGCTTTGACGGATTTGGAGCATACTCAGTTCCCGATGCTGATATGCCGGTATTGAAACAATTAATGTCAACAGGATCATGGAGCCTGAAGGCACGTAGTGTATTACCTTCTTCCAGTGCTGTCAACTGGGCATCCATGCTAATGGGCGCTGGTCCCACCCTGCATGGATATACGGAATGGGATAGTAAAACACCTGAGATACCTTCTGCCATAACTAATGAATACGGTATTTTCCCGGGTATTTTCGGGTTGCTCAGAGAGCAAAAACCACAGTACAAATCAGCAGTCATTTATCACTGGGGCGGGATTGGATATCTGTTTGAAAAAAAAGCAGTTGACTTTGTGGTACATGATGAAAAAGCGAATGACGATTTTTTTGCTGATACTGCGGCAGCCATTATAAAAAAGGAAAAACCCGGTTTAACTTTTATTCATCTTGATGAACCGGATGGAGTTGGGCACAATATTGGGCACAGGACTCCAGAATATTATGAAGAATTGAAAAGAGTAGATCGCCGTATTGGTACTATTGTGCAGTCGGTAAAAGATGCCGGTATCGAAAACGAAACAATAATTATCATAAGCGCCGATCATGGTGGTAAAGGCAAAGGACATGGCGGTAAGTCGCTGGACGAAGTGCTGATTCCCTGGGTTATTTGCGGACCGAATATTAAAGCGAACCATGAAATAAAGGATGTAATTATTACCTATGATACTGCGGCGACAATTGCGTATATTTTAGGATTGAAAATACCGCAGGCATGGCGTGGCAAAGCTGTTATGTCAGTATTTAAGTAAAAGAATCATTCTGTAATCCTTTATGACAATGTCTTCAAGAAGAACATTTACAAAAAAAATTATTGCTGCTTCTGCTGCATTCAGCCTGCAGTCATTTGCCGGAACAAGTGCTGCTGAAAAAAATGGATCTAAGATGAAAGTTGTATGTGTGGGTGGACATCCGGATGATCCCGAGACCGGTTGTGGTGGCACATTGGCAAAACTGGCTTCACTAGGTCATGACGTAACTATCATTTATCTTACCAGTGGCGAAGCCGGTATAAAAGGAAAATCGCATGAAGAGGCTGCAGCTATCAGAAGAAATGAAGCGATTGCTGCGTGTAAAATTTTAAATGCAAAACCCATTTTTGCAGGGCAGGTAGACGGAGAAGGCATGGTAAGTAATGAGTGGGTAAATAAAATACAATCACTCATTAATGCTGAAAATCCCGGATTGGTATTTACACATTGGCCGATTGATTCACATAAAGACCATCAATGCGCCAGCCTGCTCACGATTCAAACTTGGGTGCGCAGCAGGAAAAAATTTCCTTTATACTTTTTTGAAGTTTGTACCGGTTCTCAGACCACCAGCTTCAGACCCACTGATTATGTTGATATCACTGCTACACAGGAACAAAAACGAAAAGCCATTTACTGTCATGCCAGCCAGGATCCTCCGGGCATTTATGCATCGAAAGGCTGCAATCATGCTATGATGGAAAAGTTCAGAGGTATAGAAATGGGTGTACCTGCTGCGGAAGCATTTGTAAGAGCAGGAAATGAATTTCATTGAAGAAATGATTTGATGAAAGTTCGCACCGGTGCAGGTTTGGTAATTCATCTTTGTGTTTAGCAAGGCTTGTACTGAAATTCTCCATCATTCGTTTTACGTTCTGTTCTAATTCGTGACTGTTCATTGCTAAAATTTCAGTTTTTTAAGGTGTCGTTTCACTTCACGTTCTACCTGGTCAAAGTCGGGTAGGTTCTTTATCTGCTCACTCATGGAGCTTTTCCACCTGCCTTTGTATTGCGGTAATCGTTCATCTAATTTTTTTCGTTTAAAAGTATCCGAAAACAGCGGGTGTTTGAATGTAACGTGTACCAATAAGGAAGTAAATTAATGCAACATTGGTGGTTGTAGAATAGCTAATCATTTTCAGGCACCGAAGCTTTTTAATGTTGGTATCAATTGTTGAAAATTTGACGGACGCGGGGAATCGAGGTCTCTCAGTATCCCCTCTTTATCTATAATGATATAGTGTGGGATACCGCTAATCTGTATATACTTAAAAAATTTTGACATTTTTGAATCCCTGATCATAAAGTTCATGCCTTTAAGTGAATATTTTTCAATGTCTTTTTTCCATTTATCAACATCCTTTTCTTCATCAATAGACAAATACAGTTTCTGGTACTTTAAACCCCGGCTTTCATAAATATCCTGATGTTTGTTGTAAAACTCAAACTCCAATTTGCATGGTCCGCACCAGGTGGCCCAAAAATCAATAAACAGTACACTGCCCTTTAAACTATCAATCATTTCAGCTAACGTATAGGAGTTGTTTGAAGTGTCCGTTAGTATAGTATTTCTCAGGATATCGGAAGGGATTGGTTTGTTTCCTTTATGAAAATAGGCGTTCCAGGAATATACACT
Source organism: Chitinophagaceae bacterium (assembly GCA_039811345.1). Lineage (GTDB taxonomy): Bacteria > Bacteroidota > Bacteroidia > Chitinophagales > Chitinophagaceae > Agriterribacter. Next base: position 3,731 of record JBDHYJ010000110.1, on the reverse strand, counting down.
GGCTAAATAGTCTGAATTCTTTACCAATAATTCAGCCTTTTTCTCAACCTGATCAAATGCTTTCACCCATTCTTCGTTGCGGTTTCGTCCATACAATTGAATCAAATCCATTAAAAGATATTCCCTAATTAAACCCCTGAATTGCTTCGCAATTATTTTGCCCGAGGCTATCAGATTTTCGCTGGTTAGGTTGTCTAAATTACATCTTGCCAGATGCCCCCTTGCATAATATGACAGGGACAATGTTGCAGCACGGCTGTCTAAAAAATAGGGATCATGTAAATGGTGTTTGGGTATAAGAAATTCATCCGGTATTACTTTACCATTAACGACAGCCTGCGAAGCACTAAACGCATTTACTACCAGCCAGTATTTATACGCGCCCACGTATTTTTTAAATGGTGCTGATATGTTTTCACGTTGTAAGAATTCAATATTGAAAGCATCCATAACCTCATAGGCGTGCTTTATAAGCTTTGATCGTTCAGTGTGTTCGATACTGTTTTGGATGCTGTTAAAGGGAATATTGCTGCGAAATGCGTTGCCGGCTTCATGGCTATAATTGTAATTACCGCTATGCGTTCCCTTGAATTGAAGCTGTGGTTTGTCTTTTGCCAGAATGAGGGTAACTGTAATGCGGTCTCCGGGTGTGATATAAATATCGTAACTCCCGTACCTGGACGTAAGAATTGCCATTTCAGGTTGTTTGGATTCATAGGATATCACAAAGGAGGAATCGTTCAGCCAAACAGGTTCCGTAAGTGTGATGGCTGCGGAAAAAGTTTTATTCCATTGTTTTAGTAAAATGCCAGAACGGTCTTTTGGAAATCCGGACCCTGAAATGGTAATTACATTCGTTTGAGGAATATTTTGATTTCCAAAACTCGAATTAAACACTATATTCAATGCTATCATGCAACAGTAGCGTACAATAGAAAAGTTCATCGGCTATTATTAAATGATATGTTAGTTTGCTTTCAATACGTTTATACAGACTAAGCTGTTATGAGTCATTCAATCGCCCTCATCTTTAACCATCCTCAGTTTTACTTTTTTTGAAATATCCGGTTTGTTTGTTTTCTGCAGATATTCATTTAAATATTGTAAGGACAGCCTTTTTTTACCTGCACGGTACAATATCTGGCTATAAATCTTCAAATACTCGGGATGGTTTTTGTCTGATACTAAAACGGATGACCATTGCAGTGCATCTTTAAATGCATGCTTCAATTCGGTATTATCTAATAACTTAATAGCCATATTCCCTATGTAGCTGGTATCCAAGTTAGTTTCAGTAATTGTGTATTTTTCTAAAGTTGCATTAAAATTTTCCCAGTCTTCAAGCCAGGTAAAATATTTTAGCTTTCCGTTGAGAAGGATTTTCCCGGTTATATCACCATATTTAGATTTCAGGGTATTTTGAATGCTACTCCAGTCAACATTCTTATTCATTTCACCACCTCCATAAACCGCCATGCCTCCGGTATATTCAGTCTTTTTTCCATGAGGCATTATTACCGGAAATATTTCTTCATCAAAAGCTATTTTACCCAATAGCCAGGCCCTTGTCTTTTTCCCTATTATATCCTCCACCTCTTTGATGTTGTTAAGTAATACTTCAAAACCCTTGTCATTACTTGTGGAAGTCCCCTCGGCTATTAATAAAATATTGTTTCTTGAAAGTAAATTGTGTTGTGTATTCAGGTAAGTATTGATAGATAAATGCAATAAACTATAATCATCTGCAATTCTGGCTGCATGTATCAATTGTAATAAAAATACAGAATCTGATCTCCCATTTTTAAAGTCTTCCTTAAGCTTGGAGTATTGTGTTGCGGGATTGGTGACTTCCTTTACTTTTGCAAGAAAGTCCTCTTTGTTTTTACTGGCTCCTTTGATAACATGAATAAGGATACCATCTTTATCAAAAAACAAATAGGTAGGATAGCTTCCGATCTTATATTTTTCTGAAATCATTTTTGCATCCTGGTACCAACGTTTAACCGGTTCACTATCGTTCTTTGTTTTATCCATTTGCAAAGCAATACTTATAAAATTTTGATTAAAAAACTCGCCAACCTCTTTTTGAGGAAAAATATTTTGGGACATATATTTACAGGGAGTACACCAGGTGGTAAAAGCATCAATGAAGATATACTTGTTTTTTTGTCTGGCTGCTTGTTTGACATTTTCCCAGGTATTATATTCACTTTCAACAAACCTGATCCCCACTGTATTTTGTGTGCTGCCAACAAAATAGATGAATAGCATCGGTATAAAGAGGAGATATCTTAAGATAGCGGTGTTGGTCATTTTTGTATTTGAAAGTATTTTCAATTTCTACTTTTAAAGCATAAAAATACTTTTTTTAGATAAAAATAATTTAACAGCCCAAGTTTCAAACCTTCGATGCACTATAAGTGCAACAAGCATTATTTTCAGGTTGTGCATTCGATTGTTGAAAGCGATTCTTTTCCCGGAGCAAGTCGTGCCAGTACAGGTTTGGCAGTTCATCTTTGTATTTAGCAAAGCTCGTGCTTCGCTAATGTATATTTCTTATTTCCCGGAGTGTTTTGCTATTTCAGGAAAATAGATATTCCCTCAACCATTATATGTAGTTATTCTTTTGAGATAATGCCGGCATTACTCAAGCAAAAATTATTTTTTCACACCATGCTATTTTTTTGCTTTCTCCTGTAATAACAGTAATACTATAATCTAACTCCCTGCAAAACTCCTGAGCTGTAGCATAATCAGTTTCACGATCTACATCATCAAAAATAACAGGGCATGAAAGGTGTTCAAAAAGGTCCAGGTTTGCTAAGATATTTTTTCTTAGTTCTCCCGGAGGTCCGTCAATTAAAATCACAGCAGGATTGAATGCCAGGGCATTTGCTACATGCTCAGGAGAGTACTAGTTTGACTGAAGTGGTGAATGAATGCATGTGTGTTCCGAGGAACGCTGTACAGCATAAAACAGGTTGTGTTCAATGCTGACGACTTTATAATATTTTAAAAGCATGCCGGTACCAAAGCCGGATCCAAACTCTAATACCAGGCTACCCTGTGGTATTTTATTGAGCAGTAGATTCACGACCCCCTGTTCAATAGCAAAGCCACCCGGTTCGGCATTTTGCTCACTCTGTTCAAGCCTGGAACGACTAAGCAGTGCTGTAAAAAAATAATGCAGCTTTTCCTGTTTGAATAGTTTGAGTTTTGCATTTTGTTTTAACAGCTTATTTAAGCAATTTACAGCAATATCAAACTCATCAGATAACAGCAATTGATTCTTGGTGAGTTTAAGATAAATCGCTGTATCGGCAACTGTAAAATTAGTTTTAAATAAAGCCAGTTGTTTAAGTCTTACTTTGTCGGCAAAATACGCCTGTTGAATATATTTTGCAGTAGATATCTGAGATTCATGCTTGCGATAATACACAAGCTTTTCCGGAATGATATTTATGGGAAATTTTTGAGCGCATCTCGCCAGCAACTCGTAGTCTCCTGCATAATAATAGGCTTCATTATATCGGATATAATACTTTTTTAAAAATGATTGTTTCATCATTACAGATGAATGAATAAAACACATATTGCTGAGAAGGCGAAGCCTGATGTCGTTATAACCGGAAGGCGCCAGGTATTCTTCTACAAAATTACCATTGCTGTCAATGATATCTCCGAAGCTGCCTGCTATACCTATATGTTCATTTTTTTTAAGCCACCGTAGT
>JBDHYJ010000109.1:0-11270 GCA_039811345.1 Chitinophagaceae bacterium | reverse complement strand
AGTCCCGTCCGGTCCGCAAGAAGAAAGCTTCCTCAAAAATGGAAGCTTTTTTAGTTTTATGGCTTACTATGTTTACATCATCCAATCATTGTCTGATGGGAGCTTTTATAAAGGATTTTCCGAAAATCCTATACAGAGGCTTCAACAGCATAATAATAAATTATCGCATTACACATCTGCTAAGGTACCCTGGAAGTTGATCTACATTGAACTTTGCGAAAGCAAAACCTTAGCCTTAAAAAGAGAAACAGCGCTTAAAAAATATTCCCGTTCCCAAATTGGACAACTTATTGTGTCGCATAAAAATATACTCAACAGTTTTTACATTGGGGAAAACTTAATGCTCTTCACTCATTTCATTAAGCATAGATTTCAGACGTTGAATATGCCTGCCATAAAGTTTGTAAATATACCAGCGATGCAAAAAAAATAGTACAGTTGTAATTATTGCAACTATTGCAGTATATGTCAGAAGACCGGCTATGAAACTCAAATTTGAGAAAGGGAAAAGGATGATGTGTTTGTAATACGCAAGCAGGTAAAATGAAAATAAAACGGCAGGTACTAATATTATTCCGCCTATCAGGTACAGATGTATATATTTTTCCAGCGTATGCAGTTGAAGCTCGAGGTTGGATTTTACATTACAGGCAGGGCATTGCATTTTTTTCAGCAGATTATTTTTCCTGTAATAATAATAGAGAAATGCGGTAGCGAGCAAAATATACATCCAGCTAATTTCCTGTAGTTGCCTGTTGAATGCTGAGAAATATAAAAGTGCAATAAGCGTAACGCAAACCAATATTATTATCACTTCTATTCGCAGGTTGCGGCGCATGCGCTCAACTATATTAAGTGTTGGTCTTTTTGTCATTCGCAGTATTGCATCGCCTGAAACCGTGGTATCAAAGACTTTTTTGTCTGCCTCTTCCCAGATTGTTTTAAAAAGTTCCAGTTCCATCGTGTAAATGATTTAGATTATTCATTTTCATAGAGAGCAATATTTTTTCTAAGCTTTTCTTTTATCCGGTTTATTTTAACCCTCAGGTTACCCTGGCTCATACCAAGTATTTCCTCCATGTCTTCATAGCTTTTATCCTCAAGGTATAGCATAATTAATGCCATTTCCACATCAGAAAGCCGGTCAATAGCCTGTTGCATCAATTGTAACCTTTCCTTTTGTTTCTCCTCTTCTGCTTCTGATATAACGGGCATTTCATGGGTGTCTAAGATTACTGTGTGTATTTTCCGCTGATTTTTCCTGAAATAAGAAATAGCGGTATTTAATGCAATTCTGTATATCCAGGTGCTTATTTTAGCTTCTTGTCTAAATCCGGGGAAGGACTTCCATACCTGTGCTACAATTTCCTGGAACATATCCTGCCTGTCTTCTGCACTATGACAATACAGGCGGCATACTTTATGTAATATCCCATTATGCTGCCGGATTGTGTTGAGAAATTGCTGCTGTATATTGTCGGTAGTCAAAGGCTTAATATGCTGCAAATATATCAGTAGACAAAAACATAAAAATGTTACATTTATATCACTATGATTTACCGGTTGATTTTTTTGGTGATTTTTAATTTATGCCTGATTGTTACTGTCACAGCTCAGCAACAGGTACCTGGTTTGAAATTTTTAATATCTGTTGATCATTTTATACACCAGCAAATTATTAATCAGTATGGATTTAACCTAAGTCGTTTACATACAAAAGATTCTGCTTCTGCCAATAGTATACAACATCGTCTTAATTTTTCAACGGATTTTATATCAAATAAAATTCCCGCAAATTATTATACTACCCAATTTGGGTTCTTTTGTAAAAAGGAGCTTGAGGTTGAAAAAATTACCCGCATAGCTTTACGCTTCAGATTAGGTTCTCTGCATTATTGCAATATGCTTGAGGGAAAATTATAGGTTAAAGTTTTTCCAGCTTAAGATATCCGGGATGTATATCATCATCAACAGGGCTGGCATTCTTTGATAACACAATACAGAATTGTTTTTTTGTGTGATCAGGCAGAATATCATCTATTTCGTAAATGTCATCCACATCTATTCCATATTTATCGTCTATATGTGATGGTGCGCCTTCAAAACCGGTATGCCGGTAAAAAGCGGTTTGTTTTGCCCGATAAATAGCTTCTTCTTTTTCTTGGCATGCAACTACCATTTTATAATGATATTCTTCAAATTCATTTTGTTTATACCCACCGAGATTGATAAAAAATAATTTTGTTTCTTTTGACTGGTAATATGACATTTCACTGCGGGGAAAGATGTTTACCCTATATCCGTCTACCTGTACTATTTCACGCCATGCATCAATATGTATCTTGTGGTTAGCTTCAGGCCAAAATGTATAGATATCATCTTTAAGATCTTTGAGCGAGTTTCCTATACCAAAGAAAATATCGTGCTGCTCTGTGTGTCTTCCTTTTGGCTTACATCCTACCAAAAGCATAAATAATTTCAATGAGTCCATTTATAAAAATACCTAATATTGTTTACTATCTATATAAATTGGGTCTGAGTAAATTTTACCAAAACTTACTAGTATTATTGTTTCTATTAAATCTCATTTTTTAAAATAACATTATGCAAATACTGAAAGGTCTTTACCAGGTAGGCGGTGATATTAATGGTCTCACATTTGATCAGCAGGGGGCTCTCTGGAACGATGGCAATTCCTATATATTAAAGACAGAAGAAGGTTTGATTATGTTTGACTGTGGCTGTGGCGATACCCTGGAACAGATTTTTGCTAATATGCAGCATTGGGATCTTTCACCTGATGATATCCGATATTGTATATTGACACACCCTCACTTTGATCATGCCGGTGGCGGTCATCTGCTTAAAAAAAGAGGGGTAAAAATGGTAGCCATACAGGAAACGGCAGATGCTGTTGCCTCAGGCGATGAACGATGCTGCGGTTATCTTTACCATAAAATTTTTCAGCCTTTTACAGTGGATATGGTGCTGCATGATAATGAGGTATTGAATCTCCTTGGTATTCAAATTGAAGTAATGCATTTGCCGGGTCACAGTATGGGATGCACTGCTTATTTTTTCAGGCTTCACCACAAGAAAATAGTTATCAGCGGGGATGTGATAGGAACTTTGCTTAGCGGCGATTTTGGCTGGAGCGGTTCAATTGATTTTGATAAGAAAGTATATACCCGGTCATTATTAAGGTTTTCAAAAGTGGATACCGACATGATGCTGCCCGGACATGGTATGATCTACTTTCATAAGCCGAGGATAAGAGTGGAAGAAGCACTGAATTCGGCACTGATGCAATGGCGTTAGCGGGATGTTGCAGTATTCAGCAATAAAAATGCCGGGGCAATGCCTCCGGCAGAAAAGTATTATTGAAAAAGTTCCGGGTATTGCCGGAATGATTAAGCTTCCTGTTTTTTAGGGGCGTTATCTTTTTCTTTCATTCCATCTTCAATTTCCTTCTGAACGTTGCTTTTAGCATCGTTAAACTCTCTTATACCGCGCCCTAATCCTCTCATAAACTCAGGAATTTTGCGCCCGCCAAAAAGGATCAATACAGCAAGTATAATCAATATCCACTCAGTACCACCGGGCATTGATATCAGCAATGAATTGTAGTTAGATAATAACATCATTTATAATTTTAAAAGTTGAGCTAACAAAGTTACAATTTTAATTGTTTGGCAAAGGAATTTATTAATCGCCGGATTGGCTTAACCCCCTTTTAACAACAAACGGAAACCAGGTTGCCTGATTTCCGTTTGCAAAGAGCGTTTTTATAATATTATATACCCATTCTTTTTTCCTTGATCCTGGCACTTTTTCCGCTACGGCTGCGAAGGAAGTAAAGTTTTGCGCGACGTACTTTACCTACTTTATTCAGTGTTACAGACTCAATATTAGGAGAGAAAATCGGGAAAGTTCTTTCAACACCAACGCCATCAGAGATTTTGCGAACGGTGAAAGTAGCAGTACTACCAGTACCCTGGCGTTTGATCACATCGCCTTTAAAGCCCTGGATACGGCTTTTGTTACCTTCCACTACTTTATAATTCACGGTGATATTATCTCCGGCTTTAAAATTCGGGAAGGATTTTACCGGGGTCAATTGTTCGTGAACAAATTGTACTGCAGTACTCATAACTACTAATTTTAAGGGACGCAAAGGTAATGAGCAGGTATTTAAATACCAAATGTTTCTGGGAAATGCTTTGGGCTTTGGGCTTTGAGCTGTCAGCCATCAGTTATCAGATATCAGGCTATATCCATATCATCTTCCAATATCTATATTGAAACCTGAAACCTAAAACTTGAAACCTGATACCTGAAAGCAATCAGTCTATCTCGCTACATTCACCGCCCTTTTTTCTCTTATCACGGTTACTTTGATCTGCCCTGGATAAGTCATTTCAGTTTGAATTTTCTGGGCTATTTCAAAGCTTAACTTATCGCTGTCGGCATCGGTCAGTTTATCTGCTTCGGCTATTACCCTCAACTCCCTTCCTGCCTGTATAGCATAAGCTTTTTCCACCCCCGGGTAAGACAGAGCAAGGTTTTCCAGTTCTTTTATGCGCTGCAGGTATTGCTGCATGATTTCCCTTCTGGCACCCGGACGTGCGCCGCTAATAGCGTCGCAGGCCTGTACTATTGGGGCAATAACATATTGCATTTCAATTTCGTCGTGGTGAGCGCCTATGGCATTAACTACCGCAGGGTTTTCACCATATTTTTCTGCCAGTTTTGCACCTAATAAGGCATGGCTCAGTTCGCTTTCTTCGTCAGGCACTTTACCTATATCGTGCAGGAGTCCGGCTCTTTTTGCCAATTTTGGATTTAACCCAAGTTCTGCTGCCATAGTAGCACAGAGGTTAGCTGTTTCGCGGCTATGCATCAGCAGGTTTTGTCCATATGAGGAGCGAAACCGCATTCTTCCCACCATTCTTACAAGTTCTTTATGCAAACCGTGGATTCCAAGTTCTATTACTGTGCGTTCTCCTATTTCTGCAACCTGCTCTTCTAATTGCTTTCTTGTTTTTTCCACTACTTCTTCAATACGAGCCGGGTGGATGCGTCCATCTGTAACAAGACGTTGTAGAGCTAAGCGGGCAACTTCTCTTCTTAATGGATCAAAGGAAGATAATATTATAGCTTCAGGAGTGTCATCCACAATAAGGTCTACCCCTGTAGCAGCTTCAATTGCACGGATATTTCTTCCTTCCCGCCCAATAATTTGACCTTTAATTTCATCCGTCTCGAGGTTGAATACGGTTACGGTATTCTCAATAGTTTGCTCGGCAGCAGTACGTTGTATAGTTTGGATCACCAGCTTACGGGCTTCTTTATTGGCTTTTAGTTTTGCTTCTTCAATAATTTCCTGCTGAATGGATAGCGCCTGCAATTGGGCTTCGTTCTTAAGGGTTTCCAGTAACTGAGCCTTGGCTTCTTCGGCACTAAGAGCAGATATTTTCTCAAGCCTTCGGATATGCTCTTCCTGGTGTTTTTCCAGTTCTGTCCGTTTTTGATTTACAACCTCTATCTGGCGATTAAGGTTTTCCTTAATCACTTCATTTTCTTTTACCTGTTTTTCCGCGTTTTCAATCTTTTGACTGAGGCTTTGTTCTTTTTGACGAATTCTCGTTTCGGCTTCGTTGATTTTCTTGTTTTTGTCAAGCACTTCTTTATCATGCTCGGCTTTTAGTTGTACAAATCTTTCTTTTGCTTCAAGAAGTTTTTCTTTTTTAAGGGTCTCCGAAGATGCCTGTGCATCGGATAAAATCTTTTGGGCCTGGGTGTTAGCGTCATCAATTTGTTTTTTTGTATTTGCCGAAAAAATAAATTTACCCGCTATTATACCAGCTACCAGCGCTACTGCACCTATGATAATGGACAAGACATTCAGTTCCATGAATTTTTATTTTATACTGTTCTTTTATGTTTTTTCTTCCTATGCTCATAATTAACCATAGTAAGTTGTAATTAACGAAGATACAAAACAAGCACTAATGGTAATTACCGAAACGGGTAAATTTCAGTAATTTGCAGGTTTAAGTTTCAATATGAAGCAATGTTTATTAGGGATGTGGCTGCTCATTCCGGCCTTTATTGCAGCACAGGATAACAAGGGGTTACCATTTACAATATCAGGTAAACTAAATGATGTAAAAGATACCATCAGTTGGGTATATATCAGCTATTTCAACGGCAATTCGAGGGTGACAGACAGCGCTAAAGTGACGAATGGTGCTTATACAATTAATGGTATTATTGAAGAACCTGTTTTGTCAAGACTGACGGCAAAGCCTAAGCATGAGGCGACTACTGAAGAGTCCAATGAAAATGAAAAGTATTCGGTGACTGTTTATCTGCAACCCGGTAATATTAAGGTAGGAAGCCATAATTCTTTCAACAACATTTCGGTAAAAGGATCAAAAGCCCACGAAGATTTTAAAAAGTTTGAAGCGCAGGTTCAACCCTATAGCGATAGTATGCGGTCCTACTATTATCAGTTCAGCAATGCCAGGCAGACCGGAAATATGACTGTAATGCAGGATATACAGTCGAAAGCCATAGCAATGGAAAGCTATATTAAAGAGCAGGTTTTCGGGCCATTTATCAAAAACAATCCCAGTTCACCTGTGTCATTGTTTATATTACAACAATACAGCGGTAACGGAGAGATTGATGTGAATGTGATAGAACCACTCTATAATGCACTTGCTCCTGAACTTAAAAACTACAATTCTGCAATTGTACTCAAAGAGCGAATAGACATTGACAAGCGGACAGCAATTGGACAAATTGCAATGGATTTTACCCAAAATGATACCCTCGGCAACCCGGTAAAACTTTCATCTCTGAGAGGGAAATACCTCCTGGTTGATTTCTGGGCAAGCTGGTGCGGTCCCTGCCGCCAGGAAAATCCGAATGTAGTAAAAGCTTATCAAAAATATAAAGATAAAGGCAAGGGATTCACTATACTGGGTGTTTCGCTCGACCGGGAAGGTGCCAAAGCAGCATGGCTAAAAGCAATTCACGATGACCATCTTACATGGACGCATGTGAGTGATTTGCAGTTTTGGAACAATGCCGTGGCTAAATTGTATGGCGTCCAGTCTATTCCGCAAAATTTCCTGCTGGACCCCGATGGACGCATTATTGGCAAAAATCTTCGTGGAGAAGAATTGGATCAAAAACTGGAAGAAGTATTGGGGAATTGAATTTTAGATTTGAAATTTCAAATTTCAAATTATACCTTTGCCGCCCCAAAAAGTTCTTTTTTGAATTTGGGAGTGGCGCGTAAGGCGCTACGCTATCACCAAAAAATTAAAAAAAATGGCAAAAGAAGTCAGTGGCTTTGTTAAGCTACAGGTAAAAGGCGGTCAGGCAAACCCTGCACCACCGGTAGGTCCTGCATTGGGTTCCAAGGGTATCAATATCATGGAATTCTGCAAACAGTTCAATGCACGCACGCAGGATAAGATGGGAAAAGTTCTTCCCGTATTAATTACAGTATATTCCGACAAGTCTTTCGAGTTTGTAATCAAAACTCCTCCCGCAGCCGTTCAGTTGATGGAAGCCGCTAAGGTGCAGAGTGGGTCTAAAGAACCCAACCGTACCAAAGTGGGTAGGGTGAACTGGGGACAGGTAGAAGCTATCGCAAAAGATAAGATGCCTGATCTCAACTGTTTCACTCTTGAAAGCGCTATGCGCATGGTGGCCGGTACTGCCCGCAGTATGGGACTTACTGTTGATGGCAAAGCCCCATGGGAAAATTAAACCTTCACTTCCAAAAACTGAATGAAAATGGCGATCAGTAAAAAAAGAAAATTATCGGAAGCAAAAATAGACAAGAGCAAAACGTATTCGCTTAAAGAAGCTTCCTCCCTTGTTAAGGAAGTGAATACTACAAAATTCGACAGCTCTGTTGATATACATCTGCGCCTTGGAGTTGATCCTAAAAAAGCGGATCAGGCAATACGCGGAACTGTTACCTTACCTCACGGTACAGGAAAAACTAAAAAAGTATTAGTGCTTTGTACTCCCGACAAAGAGGATGCTGCAAAAGCTGCAGGTGCCGACTATGTTGGACTTGATGAATTTGTAACTAAAATTGAAGGTGGCTGGGTTGATGTAGACGTAATTGTTGCTACTCCCTCAGTAATGCCTAAGATCGGTAAACTTGGTAAAATTCTTGGTCCGCGCAACCTGATGCCCAACCCAAAGACCGGAACAGTTACTAACGATGTAGCTGCAGCGGTGAATGAGGTAAAAGGCGGTAAGATTGCATTTAAAGTGGACAAAGCAGGTATCATTCATGCTTCTGTTGGCAGGGTAAGTTTTTCACCTGAAAAAATTGCTGAAAACAGCCAGGAATTTATAAATGCAATTATTAAAGCAAAACCTTCTACTGCGAAAGGTACATATCTAAAAAGTGCATTTATGGCCAGTACCATGAGCCCCGGTATTGCTATTGATACAAAATCATTAATGAACTAATGCTTCACAGCATATAAATCTATTTGTATGACCAAACAGGAAAAAAACGAAGTGATTGAATTGCTCAAAGGCAAGTTCTCTCAATACAACAATTTTTATGTAACCGATACCGAATCGCTTACAGTAGAACAGATTGGCAAATTGCGCCGCGCATGTTTCAGCAAAAATGTTGAAATGAAAGTGGCAAAGAATACCCTGATCAAAAAGGCACTTGAATCAATTGACAGCACAAGATATACCGGAGTATATGAATCGCTGAACAATGTAACCGCTTTGCTGTTCTCTGAAAATCCAAAAGAACCGGCTTTAATTCTTAGCACTTTTCGTAAAGAAACTAACGGACAAAAGCCTGAGTTAAAAGCAGCTTTTATTGATGGCGATGTATTTGCAGGTGATAACCAGCTTACCGCACTTACTACCCTTAAGAGTAAAAATGATCTTATTGGTGAAATCATCGGCTTATTACAATCTCCTGCCAAGAATGTTATCAGTGCACTGAATGCCGGTAATAAACTTGCAGGATTGATAAAAGCTTTGGAAGAAAGAGCTAAATAATGTGACAATTTGAAAATGCGCTTCATTTTCAAATTTTCAAATTGTTTCATTTTCAAATTAATTGTCCCAGCCTGAGGGATAATAAACAACCAAATTTTTTTAATAACTCCGCCGGAGCACAGGCAATGAAGGCGGTAAAAATTTGAAAACAATGGCAGATTTAAAAGCATTCGCTGAACAGTTGGTAAACCTGACAGTGAAAGAAGTAAACGAATTAGCAACTATTCTGAAAGACGAGTATGGTATTGAGCCTGCTGCTGCAGCAGTAGCCGTAGCTGCTGGTCCTGCTGCTGGTGGCGCCCCCGCTGCTGAAGAAAAAACTGCTTTCAACGTAGTTTTGAAAGCTGCAGGAGCTAACAAACTTGGTGTTGTAAAAGTAGTGAAAGAACTTACCGGTCTTGGACTGAAAGAAGCTAAAGATTTAGTAGACGGTGCACCAAAACCAGTAAAAGAAGGTGTGGCTAAAGCTGAAGCTGATGAAATTGCAGCTAAGCTGAAAGAAGCCGGCGCTGAAGTTGAAATCGCTTAATTGGGTTTTGAAAAATATCAAAAAGTCATTCCGCTCTAACGGGATGACTTTTTTTATGTTGTATTACCAACATGCTGTAAATTACTTGCCACATTACCTTAATTCATCATCTTATGCATTCATCCCGTGCAATAATCATTGGAAGCGGTATAGCCGGTATGGCTACAGCTATTCGAATGGCAGTGATGGGTTATGATGTCACAGTATATGAAAAGAACAGTTTTCCAGGAGGTAAGATTTCCGGTTTTGAAAAGGGTGGTTTTCATTTTGATACTATTCCCTCAGTTTTTACAGAACCCCGGCAACTGGAAGACTTGTTTGAAATGGCAGGTGAACGCATCAGTGATTATATACAGTACAAAAGGGTTGAAAGTACCTGTAAATATTTCTTCGCTAATGGGAAAATTTTAACGACGTGGTCAGACCGCGAAAAGCTATTGAATGCTTTTGCACAACAATTGGAAGAGCCGGCCCAAAATATACAGCACTATCTCAATAATTCCGAACAGTTGTATAATACTATAGGAAATGTTTTTCTGAATAATGCTCTTGTAAAAAGAAAACTGATTACAAAACGACCTTTTTACAAGTCTCTGAAACAACTTCGCCCCTATTTGTTATTCGACACATTAAATGAGTTTCACGAAAAAAGTTTTGTCACAGGTGAAGCCATTCAATTCTTCAACCGGTTTGCAACTTATGCCGGTTCTAATCCCTACTCTGTACCTGCTATGTTGTGTATGATACCACATGCCGAGCTTAATGCAGGAGTATATTATCCTCGAGGTGGAATGAACAGCATTAAGAATGCTATATATCAACTGGCAGTAAAAAAAGGAGTGAAGTTTCATTTCAATACAGCGGTAGAACGTATTATATATGGCGGAAATAGTGTGCAGGGGGTAGTGGTGGAGGATAATAATATTTTTGCCGATATAGTGGTGAGTAATGCTGATATCTACTATACTTACCGGGATCTATTATGTGATAAAAACACTGCTTCAAAAATTTCAATCCAGGAGAAAACCAATAGTGCAATTATTTTCTTCTGGGGAATGAGTAAAACTTTTCCTTCGCTGCAAATGCAAAACGTTTTTTTCAGTGGTGATTATAAAGCCGAGTTTCAGCATCTTTTTTCATCTAAAACTTTGTATAAGGATCCGACTATATTTATCAGTATTACCGGTAAAATAGAAAATGACCATGCTCCTGCTGATAAAGAAAACTGGTTGGTAATGATCAATGCTCCTACAGGAAATACCACAAATAACAATGATCTTGTAACCTTTGCAAGGCAGCAGGTATTGAAAAAACTTAGGGGGGCACTCAAGGAAGATGTTGAACCCTATATTGAAACAGAGACTATTCTTGACCCTCTGTTGCTTGAAAAAAATACCGGAGCATATGGCGGCGCATTATATGGTATCAGCTCAAATACAACACGATCTGCATTTTTACGGCATCCAAATTTTAGCCGGACGATTAAAGGTATATACTTCTGTGGAGGAACTGTGCATCCAGGTGGTGGACTTTCTCTCTGTTTGAAAAGCGCAAAGATTGTGGAGGAGTTAGTGAAGAAGCATGGGGTTTCGAAATATTAGATTTGTTGTATTTTTTTGTGAGGAGATATAAATCTCCGAAGAACATAGTAAGTACGAAGTCAGGAGACTTCGTACAGCGA
>JBDHYJ010000108.1:0-11307 GCA_039811345.1 Chitinophagaceae bacterium | reverse complement strand
TCACTCTCATTCTGTGTTATATCTTTACAACATGAATGAAGAAACCGGGAAATATATCATCATTGCAGGAGTGCTACTACTTGTAGCCGGCATAATAATATATTTCTTTCATGATAAACTTTACTGGTTGGGGAGGTTGCCCGGCGATATCAGGATTGAAAAAGAAAATTTCAAATTCTATTTCCCAATCACTACTATGATATTATTAAGTATAATTTTCTGGTTAGCATCGTGGCTGTTCAGGAAATTATAATTCAATGAAGTTATTACCATCAGTATAATTGCAAATCATACTTACGGCACATGACTATCAAAAAAAATGCATCCCGGTGTGGATGCATTTTTCAATAAATTTATGTACCTGATATATTAGGCGAGGCTGTTTACTTTCTTAGCAAGTTTACTCTTCAGGTTTGCCGCTTTGTTTTTATGAATTACACCGCGTTTTGCCAGCTTATCTATCATGCTTTCTACGGAAGGAAGTTGTTCTTTTGCCCCCTTGCTTTCAGTAATCGCCTTCAGGTCGCGAATGGCATTACGGGTAGTTTTACCATTATAGCGATTCCTGTCTCTGCGTTTAGCCGCCTGGCGCACATCCTTTTTCGTAGCTTTATGATTAGCCATACTTGAAATTTTTTTGGACGGCAAAGGTAGGAGTACAACTTATAAATTCCAAATTTTATGTTCTAAAAACCTTATTGGTTGCTGCAATTCAGGTTTTGGAGATTAGTTTTCGTCAGAAAAAATTATTATGAATCAGCATCGTTTTAAGTATAAATTAAATTTTATAAGAATCATGCATAACTGCCTGCTTTTGACTATGCTTAAGTAGCGATATCGGTAAAAAACCTGTAGTTTTGTTTCTATTATCAAACGATAGCCATGAAGGATTTTTCGTATATCACAAACTCCGATCCGGCATATATCGAAAGCCTGTATAAAGATTTTGTGAATGACCCCGGAAGTGTAGATCCGGACTTTAAAAAATTTTTTGAAGGGTTTGATTTTGCCGTTGCTAACAGCAAATCTTATCTGAATGGAACCGCTACCAATGGAATAGCGGAAAAAGAGGGCATAGCCCCAACTTATACCACCACCGACGGGGTAGACTGGAAAAAGGAACTGGGTGCTTACCGCCTTATTCTTGGGTACCGCAACAAGGGGCATTTAATTGCAAATACCAATCCTATTCGTGTACGAAAAGACCGTGGGGCCAATCTTGACCTTGCATTCTTTGGATTTACAGAAGAGGATATGGATAAAAACTTTTTTGCGGGAAATCTAATCGGTCTTGGTACCACCTCATTGCGGAAAATTCTTGAACATCTGAAATCCTGCTATGCAGCTCATGTAGGTATTGAGTTTAAGTATATCAGCGACCAGAAAAAGGTAGACTGGCTGACTACGGAAATGGAAAGAGATTTTATTAAGCCATTACCACTCAGCAAAAAAGAAAGGATACTGGAGAAACTGAATGAAGGTGTCATGTTTGAAAAATTTCTCCATACCAAATATATAGGACAAAAGCGGTTTTCATTAGAGGGCGGGGAAACAACCATTGCAGCGCTGGATGCAATCATTAGCAAAGTAGCTGAATTTGGTACACAGGAAGTGGTGATAGGTATGGCGCACAGGGGAAGGTTAAATGTACTGGCAAATATTATGGGTAAAACTTATAACCAGATATTTAGCGAATTTGAAGGTACCGGTAAGCTTGACCAAACTATGGGGAGCGGAGATGTTAAGTATCATCTCGGGTATGGTAGTGATGTAAAGACACCCGACGGGCAGGTTATGCATCTTAAACTGATGCCCAATCCTTCCCACCTCGAAACTGTTGATCCTGTGGTGGTAGGTTTTGCAAGAGGTAGGGCTAATGTACTGCATGAAAGTAACTACGATAAAGTACTTCCAATACTTATTCATGGCGATGCTTCAATAGCAGGACAGGGAATAGTATATGAAGTGCTGCAAATGAGTAAGCTGGAAGGGTTCCAAACCGGCGGCACCATACATTTTGTAATCAATAACCAGATAGGATTTACTACCGACTTTGATGATGCCCGCAGTTCTGACTATTGTACTTCACTGGCTGCAATGGTACAGGCGCCGGTATTGCACGTAAACGGCGACGATCCCGAAGCCGTAGTAAAATGCGCTGAGATTGCTGCGAGATACAGAAAAGAATTTCAGTCAGATGTATTTATTGATATGGTATGCTATCGCAGGCACGGGCATAACGAGGGGGATGATCCTAAATTTACACAACCTACCTTATATGCACTTATTGACAAGCATCCCAACCCACGTGAAGTATATGTAAAATACCTGCTGGAGCACGGAGAACCTGAAGCGCAGGAGCTTGCAAAAGAGATGGAAAAGAAATTCTGGAATGATCTCCAGGACCGTCTTGACGAAGTAAAGCAAAATCCTCTTCCCTATACTTATCAACAGCCAGAGCAATGGTGGAAAAAATTGCGTAAGGCAACTGATGAAGATTTTGATCAGTCGCCCGAAACCGGGATAGGGAAGGAACACTTTGATACTGTTTTTAAAGCAATGATGGAGTGGCCAACGGATTTCACACCGCTTCGTAAAGTGGAAAAGATTATTCACGAAAAGGTGAAATTGTTTGAAACCGAAAAGAAACTGGACTGGGCTACCGGGGAGTTATTAGCTTATGGCAGCCTGCTACTGGATGGCAAAGATGTGCGTATGAGCGGACAGGATGTTTGCAGGGGTACATTTTCACATCGTCATGCCGTTCTCCGGGATGAAAACACAGACAAGGCATACAATAGACTTAGCAGGATTCCGGGAGCAACAGGTAAGTACAGAATATTCAATTCCTTTTTGAGTGAGTATGGTGTTTTGGGTTTTGAATATGGGTATGGAATGGCTAATCCTAATGCATTGGTGGTATGGGAAGCACAGTTTGGTGATTTCTGCAATGGGGCCCAGCCAATGATTGACCAGTTCATCACTTCAGGTGAGGAAAAGTGGAACAGGATGAATGGCATTACAATGTTACTGCCTCATGGATATGAGGGTCAGGGGCCTGAGCATAGCTCTGCACGAATTGAAAGATTTCTCCAACTCTGCGCAGAACTTAATGTAGTGGTCACTAATATTACCACTGCATCAAACTTTTTCCATGCTCTGCGCCGGCAGATTGCATGGCCTTTCCGCAAACCATTAATCAATTTTTCACCAAAAGCCAATTTGCGTCATCCCGGTAGTTATTCACCGGCTGATGAATTCATTACCGGCAGGTTCAAAGAAATAATTGATGATTCATTTGCTGACAACCCTACCACTGTGAAAAAAGTGATTTTCTGTTCCGGTAAAATTTATTTTGACCTGGAAGCCCGTCAGC
Organism: Chitinophagaceae bacterium; assembly: GCA_039811345.1. Lineage (GTDB taxonomy): Bacteria > Bacteroidota > Bacteroidia > Chitinophagales > Chitinophagaceae > Agriterribacter. The sequence goes on along the minus strand of JBDHYJ010000108.1, from coordinate 7,931 downwards.
AAAAAGATAACCGCAAAGATGTGGCACTTGTGCGTTTGGAACAATTATATCCTTTACCATATAAAGCGCTGTCAGCACTCTATACCAAATATGGTAAAGCTATATGGTACTGGGTGCAGGAAGAACCTTTGAATATGGGTGCAGCTTCATTTTTGCAAATGAATCTCAATGCCGGGTTACGGCAATTGGGATTAGCCGAAATTAATTATGGTGTAATAAGCAGGGAAAGCAGTGCTTCACCGGCAACAGGTTTTGCAAAAATCCACGCCCAGGAACAAGCAGAAATAATTGATACGGCATTTTCTATTTAATTTTAGACAAGTTATATTCAGAATAAACTAACTACAACATGATTGATATTAAGGTTCCAACTGTAGGTGAATCCATTAGTGAAGTAACATTATTAAAGTGGGTAAAATCAAACGGAGATTATGTGGAGCGCGATGAAGTAATTGCGGAGTTGGAGAGTGAGAAAGCCACCTTTGAGGTTAATGCGGAAAAAGCCGGGGTACTCAAAACAACTGCCAATGAAGGTGATACCCTGGCTATCGGTGCGGTATTAGCTACCATAGATGAAACTGCTGCAAAACCGGCAATCTCCAATGGTAAACCACCAACTCCTGCTCAAAAGCCGGAAGAAAGCACTGCTGAATCAACTGAGCCTGCACCACCTGCAAAAGCAGCAGGGAAAGGTATTTTAGAAGTTAAAGTGCCTACAGTGGGCGAATCAATAAGCGAAGTAACATTACTGAAATGGGTAAAGAAAGATGGTGAACTGTTAAAAAGGGATGATGTGATTGCGGAGTTGGAAAGTGAAAAGGCCACCTTTGAATTAAATGCCGAAGAGAGTGGACAACTCAGCACAAAAGCTAAAGAAGGCGATGTGATTAAGATTGGCGATGTGATTGGAAATATTAATACCGACATAGCAGTACCCGACAAGGTTCAGCCGGTTAAAGCAACTACTGCACCCACTGTTGAACAGAAACCACAGCAGATTGCATCCTCGGCTCCGGCAGAGGTAAAAGCTACACCGGTTGCTGCCGCGATTATTGCTGACAAAAAAATTGATCCCAAAAGTATTACTGCCAGTGGTACAGCAGGCCGGATTGTGAAAGGTGATGTATTGGCAGCGCTTGCAAACCCGGGTAAAAAAGCATTTGACGGACAGGATCTTTTTAGCCGGAACCAGCGACGTCAGAAAATGACCAGCCTTCGCAAAACCATAAGCCGGCGACTGGTAGAATCAAAAAACACTACAGCCATGTTAACCACTTTCAACGAAGTGGATATGACAAGGATAATGGAAATACGTAAACTTTATAAAGACAAGTTTAAGGAAATACATGGGGTGGGGCTTGGGTTTATGAGTTTCTTTTCAAAAGCCTGCGCAATATCATTATCTGAGTGGCCTTCAGTGAATGCATATATTGACGGAGAAGAACTGGTATATCATGATTATGCAGATATCAGTATTGCTGTAAGCACACCTCGAGGATTAACTGTACCGGTTATGCGGAATGTAGAAAGTATGAGTATGGCTGATATTGAGAAAAAAGTAGTGGAGCTTGCCGGCAAGGCCCGCGACAATAAATTAACTATGGAAGAACTGCAGGGGGGAACATTCACCATCACCAATGGCGGTGTATTTGGCTCCCTGATGAGTACACCCATAATCAATTTACCTCAAAGCGCTATTTTGGGGATGCATAAGATCCAGGATCGCCCGATGGCAATTAATGGCCAGGTGGTAATCCGGCCAATGATGTATATTGCACTTAGCTACGACCACAGGATCATTGACGGAAGAGAATCTGTCAGCTTCCTGGTACGGGTAAAAGAACTACTGGAAAACCCGGAAATGTTACTGATAGGAAAAGATCCTGTCAAATCACTGCTCGAAGTTTAGCTTTCACCGATTAATACCTACCCTGTATGCGAATCCTCCGGTCTGTTGTTGTTATATTCTGCTTTGGTGCCGTATTCACGGCATGCCGCAAGGAGTTGAGTGTTGAAAATGGCACCAATCAGGTTAGAGGATTGTTGGTAAAGGCAGTTGGAATTACCGGTAATGATACATTAACCACAATTTATACTTACGACAATAAAAGCAGACTGGAAACGGAAACAACAAATGGAAAATTTGGTAACGAACCATTGCACTTCTACCGCAGATATACCAGAGATTTTACCACACGAATCACTCAGATTACGGAGCAACTTACAAAATCGGGTGTGGTGTATGACACAACCCGGACTTTTGTACATTATGCAGACCCTATTGCACTGGAATATGACTATACAATATTCATTAATACTAATTCAGGACTGACAATTATTGACAGTACTGTTTATAGTTTTTCAGGCAGCCAAATGGATAGTGCCAAATCCTTTACCGCTATCCCTGAATTGGGTATTCCTCCTACTTTGTCTGAGTGGAATGAATTTATTTATAATTCGGATGGCAATGTTGCTTCACGCAACCTGTATTCTTCTGTTTCGTCACCTGACGGTTCGCTGCTTTTTACTGCATCCTTTACATATACATACAACGGGGAACCAGATTATCTTTGGTACACGGCCAACGCAGCACAGAATTATCTGCTGGTGGGTCTTCCTAATTTTTCAAACAAAAACGTCAGCCGGCTTGACAAAACTGATCAGACCGGCAACGATCAGGATCTATCCATTACTACTACACTTAACATCGGTGCGGATAATAAGGCTGACTCGGGTGTTGTTACAGAAAAACCACTTAACAGGGTAACCAGGTACACCTTTTATTACCAATAATTTTTTATCAGTTATATATCAAAATATGAAACACTTTTTAATACGTACACTATGCTGGGGGTCAATATTATTTATGTCATGCGGCAAAGAAAGTTCTAGAGAGCCGGATAAGCCGGCAGCAGAAGATACTACCCAGAACAATAACAGTAATGTAAAATTATTAACCAGGATTGCAGAATATAATAAGGAAGAACCAAATGATTCGACAATAATTGATTTTTATTATAATGCAAATAATAAATTGATCCGCACTAAAGAACTTTCAAGTCCCGGTATCAGATTTGAGGATGATGAAGTTCTTATTTATCGCGATGATAACGATGTTGTACAACGGGTGACAATTATGACATCACATTTTGAAAATAGCATTTTCACTCATAAAGACAGTACGGTGTTTGATTTGGTTTACGATCCCGCTTCAAAGCATTATAAATATGGTATTTGTACAAACAGCTATAAGTATGATGATAATTCAGATTTTATTCGCGATAGTTTGGCATATACTTACAATGATAAAGACCAGATCACAGTACTTCAGGTATTTAGGAAGGATATGGCAAGCGGTACTTATTTTGAAGCGGAAAGACGAGAACATGATTTTGATGTAAAAGGAAATATCGTAAAAATCAGAACTAATGAAAATTACGATAACCAGGGAGATCCGTTAACAGAAGAGATAATTACTTATGATGATAAAATCAATCCGTTGAATTTTGGGATGGAAGGTTTTTTATTGGGGATCTATTCTTTCTCATGGCCTACTCCTAATAATTATGTGAAGCTTAGTGAAAATCAACCGGCAGCATATTTATATACATATAATGATAAAGACTACCCTGTTTTGATGGAGTATTCATTTGGAGATGAAGGCGGGAAAAGATATTACTATTACCAATAAGAACAGATTTAAGATTGCTTTATAATTGGAGGAGTTAAATACTCGATCTTTTTTGTAGTGCACCTGTTGTACAAATTATCTGCAACAGAGTAATCCTGCTTATTTTGCATCTTGTAATTTCGGATACATATACATGAGCAGATTCCATTCATATCTTAATACTTCGGCAACTATCATTCGCCAGTACAATGGAACAGAACCTTTTGCCTCAATGCTGAAAAAGTTTTTTTTGGCCCACAAAAAATATGGTTCAAGAGACAGGAAACAAATCAGCCATCTGTGTTATTGTTATTTCCGTTCGGGGAAAATGTTTTCTGCTACAAATGCAAATACCCTTGAGACTAATATTATATCCGCTCTTTTTTTATGCACTACAGAAGATAATGAAATGTTATCTGACTTAGCACCGGAACTGGAGACATTAACAACCCTTCCCGTTAAAGAAAAAATAACTCTTTTACAACAGCGCAATTTAATTCCGGCAGGTGATTTTATTGTCTTGCTTTTTCCCTGGAAGGAGTTATTAAGTAAAGAAATCGAATACCATTTGTTTGCCTTATCGTTCTTCTCACAGCCTGATCTATTTATAAGAATAAGACCGGGATATAAAGAAAGTGTAATGCAACAGTTAAAAGCTTCTGGTATCAACTACTATACATTAGGAAGCAACGGTATAGGGCTACCCAATCATACCAAAACAGATGAATGGTTTGAGATAAATAAGGAAGTGGTGGTGCAGGATTATAGCTCCCAAATTGTGCAGGAACTGTTGCACCCGCTTTATAAATCTGGTCATCTAAATGTTTGGGATTGTTGTGCCGCGAGTGGTGGAAAGTCCATACTGGCAATGGATTTTTTGGGTGATATTACATTGACGGTTTCTGATATCAGAGAGAGTATACTTGTTAATTTACATACAAGATTTAAACAGGCAGGCATTAAAAAATACACCTCCTTTATAGCCGATCTCACCAGTCCGCATATACCGGCTGACCCGAAGGGATACGATCTTGTAATATGCGATGCACCCTGTTCCGGCTCCGGCACCTGGGCCCGCACACCGGAGCAATTGTTTTACTGGCAGGCAAACAAACTTGAACATTATACGGTGTTGCAGAAAAAGATCACAACCGCTGTTCTGCCATTTGTAAAACCAGGTGGTTATCTTTTATATATCACCTGTTCTGTTTTTAAAAACGAAAACGAAGGTATTGTAGACAATATATTGCAGCATCATGGTATGGAATTATTAGAAATGAAAATACTGAAAGGCTACAATATAAAAGCTGACACCATGTTTGCTGCATTGCTGCGAAAAAGGTGATGTAATGATTATTTCACTGTAAACAGTACTGGTTGAAAAAGATTCTTTTTGACCTTTGCCCTTCCAATAAACTGATTGTGATTGATCTTATCAAATTCAGCCGGAAATATCATGATCTCTTCATCCCGGGTATCAAAAACAATTTCTTTTGTCATATTCCCGGCATTGTCAATTTTTACTGCCATTACCTGACCTCCAATGCCGTCAATATGCTTTGCGGGAATATCATCCTCTTTCATGTTTTCATTCTTTTTATTATCCAGGTACAGGAAATAATATCCTGTCTCATCGCTGATTAGTTTATAGCTCATTGTTCCCCTGCCCTTGTATCCATATTGACGTTTGGGTATTTTCCTCATCCACAAAAAATTGCCTGAAGCGTCAATTTTAGAAGCTAAAATATCTTCATAATGATAGGTGACATAACTGTCACTACGGCTCATGCCAATAGTACCATAGTTAAAGCTTTGCTTTGATACATAATAGTATTCTTCGCAGGTTAAAAGAACACTGCCGTCTTTTTCTACAATTATATCCCGCACTTTAAGATTAGGAACTTCATATTCGTCGTCTTTATCTATTTTTCTTTTATTCCGACGCGATTCAAATTTTTGCAGCTCGGCGGCGGGAAATTTATAGTATCCTTTTTGATAACTGGTTACTTTACCATCTGAAGTGAGTATCCCGAGGAATATCCCTTCAGTGCCCCTGTTTTTTGCATTTTTGCTGTAAGTGCAGGCAATAATCATGTCGTGCATAGCATTTTCAATTAACGAGGTCTCCCTTATAAAATATTGATCTAATGCTATTGTGGCATGAACGACCTGCTCACTGTTTTTTGTAAACTTAAATACCTCAAGGTGATACCCGGGATTGCCCGTTTCTTTATCTACCTCTTTTCTGCTTTCTGAGTTATATACTTTTGCCAGCAGGTAGGCATCACCGTTGGCATCAATGGAAAAATCCTGGTTGTCCATCCTCTTTTCTGTATATGGCATGGTGAACTCACCACCCCATACCTTTTGCATATCCTGGTTAAAAACATGAATGCCTAATTTGTCGTAATTGATTTTGTCATTTCTTGATTCCGGGGCAAGCCTGTAACTGATCAATAAATTTTTGTGATTAACATCGTAATTAAACTGATACTTCCCTATTTTTTTAGCGCTGTATAGTCCATTGGCTACATATCCTTCAGCACCTAATCTGTTTGCTTCAATAATTTTTTGATCTTTATTGTCGAGCCGTCCTTTTTTTACATCAATTTTAGTGGCATATAAGGATTCTTTTTGAGCACCCTTGTCCCAGTCGCTTCTTAGCCAGTAATAATTATTATTAAAATCAACCACTGTTTCACTGACCATATTCTTTGTAGCCTCAGGTATTTCTATAACGCGTTCATCCGTTTGGTTAAGGGTTTTGGGATTGAACCTTGTGATATATAATTGTTCTTTTTTGAGCGACAGGTTAACAATCCCGTCATTTTCATTCCCTAAAAAAGCAAGGTCCATTGTCTTTTTAGGTAACCCATATTCTGTTCCTAATTTGAATTGAAATTTTTTACTTTGGGCGAAACTTGTAGATACGAAAAAGCATGTAGCAATTATCAATATTTTTTTCATAGCTTTTGATTAGGGGGTAAAGAAACTAAAAAATTTTGAACGAACACTTTCTATATATATTTAAATTTGTTAGATTTATACCGCTGCATATTAAATCATCCAATTCTTATTATCGCCTTCTCTTTTAAAGCGTACTCTTTCCCGAATTGAAATAATGTTTACAATTAACTAAACCTCCAGAAAATGAAAAAGATTGTACTTCCCCTGGTTTATTTTGCTCTCTGTTTTTCTTTGTTGAGCATCGAAGGATGTAAAAAAGTGTGGGACTACTATAAACACCATCATGATAAACCGGCAACTAATTGCAGGATTGATCATATTATTTTCCCATTTGACAAAACTATCTTCGGAAGCACTAATCCATTTACAGACACCCTAAATATTACATACAATAATGCAGGTAACCCTGTAAAGATTTCTTATGCTTATTCTAAGATACAATTGGAAGCACAAAGTACCTGGACACGGGAGAAAAGATTCAGGTACGACGATAAGAACAGGCTGAAAGTTTATCTTTACGGTTTATCATCATATACAATGACAAGTGATAATCCACAAACTCTTTTATGGCATCATATAACTTATATTAATGATCATCTGGTCAGAGATTCTATTTACGAATTTGCAGGTGGTCAATATCTGATACATGACAAGCCAGATGACGCGGATTCTTATTATCATGGTACTTTTGAATATGTACTTGATAATTTTGGCAGAATAATAAAGGCAACTGATATTGAGACAAACAGTTCAGATAGTAACCAGGGAATAGTATATTACAATTACGACGCAAAGGGTAATTTAATCAGACCGGGTGTTACTTATACCAACAAACTAAACATAAAACAAACGAATAAGGTATGGCAGTTTCTTTCAAAGGATTATAGTTTTAACGCTCCCGAAGGTGAAGCAACTGAATATGACGAAAACAGGTTGCCTGTATCGTTTAAAAATGATACTCCCTTTTTCTTTCCTGCAGAGAGTTACACACCGTATAACGAATTGTCCAGGGTGTATTATGAATGTAAATAAGGGATTGTAACAATAGAATCTTCTTTAGTTGTACAGAATGCAAGAATAGATTGTCTATTGAAAAATAATATTCATGCATGAAGTGCTTTGATATAATACACAAGCTTCCTGATAATTGAAGTGTTCATGTATCTGCAGTATTAGCCTATTGTTTTACCAGTCGCACTATCTTTGAATTTTTCCCGTCGCTGTAGCTAAGCCAATACACACCACCTGCAAGCGTGGAGAGATTAGTAACAGGTATTTGCTGGTAAACTCCGGA
>JBDHYJ010000107.1:0-11864 GCA_039811345.1 Chitinophagaceae bacterium | reverse complement strand
TTGCAGGCTTGTTCCTTTGCACCATGCATATCACGAATCCATGTGTCAAATTCACGTTTCCCTTCTTTTAAAACTATTACACGTCCACCCAGATCAGGATTGTGCTGGTTACGGAGTTTTGAAGCCCGGCCATATGCCAGGGCAATATCGTAATAGGTAACTATATAATCATTGTAATGATCGTGACCCGCAAATGTTCCCATAACATCACCGCTTTCAAGCATTGCAGCAAACATGCCTGTATTAATTTCAGGGGCACAAACCTTTTCCCTTTTCTTTCCTAATGAAATTGCTTTTTTATTTTTCATAGCAAGTTCATATTCCGGAAACGGGATATGAAAAAAAGCCAATGCAGGGTAGGGTTTACCGCCGTTGGCAATAGTATATGCTTTACTTTTTTTACGGTACCATTCCACCTGATTATTAGTAAACCATCCCCAACCATCAACCCTGGGTTTTAATGTGCTGTAATCATTCGAATCCATAAAATATAGTAATGCCGCAGCTTTACTGTCTTTTCCCGATACAGTTAAAATGAAATTGGAATCCCCGTCGGTTTCTCCTTCATCATTATTTAAACAACCGGGCTGGCTTTGCAAAAACTTAGCCAGGTCCTTCCTTGAAAGATTATGTTCAGAATCGTGGTTACCAAATACCATTACCCAGGGCACTCCAACTTCCTGAAATGCTTTAACGAACATCATGTAACCTTTTTGCGGATTATCCTCCGTTACAATATCTCCCGTAACAACCACCAAATCCGGGTTTTCTGTTTCTATAATTTTTTTCAGGTACTCAAAAATGCCGAGGTTCTCTCCTTTAGAAGTATTTACATGGGTATCTGTAAACTGAATAATTTTAAATTCACCGGACTCATTAAATCGTAAATCAGTTTTGTTTTGTGCTATTGTAGTACCAGTCAGAAACAGAAAAAGCCAGTTGAAAAAGAAATGTTTCATCGTTTATTTTATGTTGTTGAATAAATAATAATTGCCTGTCCGTAAATCCGACAATATACATTCAATAATTATTGAAAGGCAAAATAACCCCACCTACAATATTTCTTTTCTTTCTTAACAAAAATTTCGAATATAGACAATCATCTGAATGATAAAAAAGCTATTGACATTTTAAACCATTGTTCTGGAGAAAAAAATTAAAATAATGTACTGTCAGTACCCCTCAAATATTTTTTTTGAATACTGTATTTTTGAGGTAATTTAATTTCAACTGTTGCATACACAGATACAAGGAGTGGGAACGCAAAGATATAGTCTATTTTTTTCATAGGATTCCTGAATGTTTGAGCAGATACTAACCTGGACTTTTAGAAGGATGCAAAAAATACAAATTAACTATACAAAGTGGTTGCATTGCTTTTTGTTTGCAGTGGTATTGACTCTTAATCAATATGGAAACTCTCAATCAACAACATTTCGTCCCTTACCGGAAGCAGCTACTTTACTTAGCCAGTATATCCAGCAAAAATCGTTGAGCGGACACGAAAAAGAAGCCGGCGAGTTTTTTGCGAATTTATGCAGCAGTAAAGGACTGTTTGTTGAAAAACTAAATTCTACCGGTAATCATTTCAGCTTTTCTGCCTCCTTGTATCCTTTGACAGATCAAAGACCTAATATCATTTTTCTGAATCACATTGATGTGGTATCCGAAGGAAATATAAACAACTGGCAGCATGATCCCTTTTCGGGCTATATTTCAGACAGCATTGTCTGGGGAAGAGGAGCGATAGATTTGAAGGGAGTAGCGATAATGCAACTACTCGCTATAGAGCGTGCAAAAAAATGGATACCGGAAGATCATCCTCCTTTCAATATTACATTACTCTGTGTTGCCGGTGAAGAAAGCGACAACCAGGGAATAAAAAATGTAATTGAAAGCTCATTCAAAAAACTGAATCCCGTTGTCGTTTATGGAGAAGGCGGTACTGGTATATCCCGGATATCCATAGCAAATCCCGAGCAATCTTTTTTTTGCATTTCAGTAGCTGAAAAAAAAGCTATCGGATTGAAATTAAGTTTAAAAATAAATACTTCGGGTCATGGATCCGTTCCCCCTACGGTATATGCAAACAAGGTAATGATACAGGCACTCCATCGTCTGTTGAAGAAAAAAAATAAAATAATTTTTGACGAAACCACTGCTGATTTTTTTAAAACCATAGGAAGTTATGAAAAGGGCATACGAAGGCTGGCATTAAAATATCCCCGACTGTTTAAACCCTTTATCAAAAAAGCTTTAAAAAAAGATCCTATCCTGATATCTATTCTAACCAATACAATCACCGTTTCCAATATTAACAATACTCCGCTTCCGGTTAATCAAATTGCCCCTGAGGTAGAGGTTCTGCTTGATTGTCGTTTATTACCTGGTACTGATCAGGAAAAATTCTTTGAAGACTTACACAAACTACTTAATTCAAAAGACATTTTAATTTCTGTACTTAAAGAAACACCAACTGCTCCTGTATCTGATAAAGGTGTGTACTATACCCATTTTAAAAAATCAATTGAAAAAGTGTTTACCGGCAGTGTAGTGCTGCCAGTATTAATACCCGCACACAGTGACAATAATTTCTTTAGGAAAATGGGAATACCTGTATATGGATTGACACCGGCTTTATTGACAAACGAACAGTTACGTTCGATACATAACAGCAATGAATATATTACCTTTCAACAATTACAGGCCGGAATAGAAGTATACGAAAATCTTTTAAAAAATATTATAACTCCTATACCTGAAGCTCACTAAACTGAATTCCAATCAAAATTAACGTAGGTATATATTCAAAGTTGGGAAAGAAAAACCACAAAGACATGTAGGAAGACATGCAATGGTAGCTGTGTTTAATATAAAATACATGACAAAGTAAGGTTTCTTTTCCTCCGCGAAAAACTTTGCACCCTCTGCGGTAAAAAAAGCTAATGGTGCAAGTATGGCCGGTATCCTGCTACCCGGAATTATTCAAAAAACGGAAATTTTATATGCACCCCTTTTTTAAAGTTTGAAATTCGACATATTTATTGGAAATTTAAACTTCACTTATATATCATGCAGGAAAGTACACTCACTATTTGTTATATTATTGCCTCTGTTACATTCATCCTCGGTTTAAAACTTCTCTCCCACCCTGCCACGGCACGAAGAGGTAACCTGATTGCCGCAGCAGGAATGACATTGGCCGTTGTCGCCACTATTTTTTTGTATAAAGATGAAAACGGAAATGCTTTACACAACTATGGCTGGATATTTGGCGGTATAGCCATCGGTGGGATTATAGGTGTATTTGTTGCAAAAAAAGTGAAGATGACTGCAATGCCGGAACTGGTAAGTTTCTTCAATGGGATGGGTGGCGCCTGTGCTGCATTGATCAGTGTAGTGGAATATAATCATCTTGTACATCGTGCGGCAGGCGGAGCATTACCGGGTGGTGAACTACTGATCATTCTACTGGGATTAATTATCGGCACAATATCTTTTACCGGCAGTATGATTGCCTGGGGCAAGCTGAACGGAAGTATAAAAAATTTTGATTTTAAAGGCCAGCATTTTCTTAACCTCCTGTTATTGCTGATAATAATTTGCACTGCTGCCTGGTTAATCTATAACTCAGGGCAGGGCGGAGCAGAAAATTCAAATCACAGTTTACTGCCATTTTATATTATCCTGGTATTGTCAGTTGTTTATGGGGTATTTTTTGTTTTACCTATTGGCGGTGCAGATATGCCGGTAGTCATTTCATTACTCAATTCATTTACCGGAATTGCTGCCGCCTGTGGTGGGTTCTTATATGATAATAAAGCGATGCTGACCGGAGGTATACTTGTAGGCGCGGCAGGTACACTACTGACAATACTAATGTGTAAAGCCATGAATCGTTCCCTGCTGAATGTATTGATAGGCTCCTTCGGCGGAGACGCACAAAGCCACACTTCAGATCAGCAACACGGCGCATACAAAGAAATATCTATAAGTGATGCTGCGATGGTGATGAATTACTCAAAAAAGATTTTTATTGTCCCAGGTTACGGGCTGGCGGTAGCACAGGCGCAGCATGTTTGCCATGAGCTGGAAAAATTACTGACCGAAAGAGGTGTTGATTTAAAATACGCCATTCACCCGGTAGCGGGGCGCATGCCCGGGCACATGAATGTGCTACTGGCAGAAGCAAATGTAAACTATGAGCTGTTAGTAGAAATGGAACAGGCAAACCAGGAATTTGCAGACACGGATGTAGTGCTGGTACTGGGCGCTAATGACGTAGTGAACCCTGCAGCCAACACCGATCCTTCTTCGCCGATATATGGTATGCCGGTGTTGAATGTGGAACTTGCTAAAACTGTTATTGTAAATAAACGAAGTATGAAACCCGGGTATGCCGGTATAGAAAATAAATTGTTCTTTCAGCCCAAAACATCTATGCTTTTTGGTGATGCAAAAAAAGTATTGCAAGACCTGATCACCGAGATAAAGTCGTTATAGAATAACTTTGTGCAAAATATTCAGCTACACATTGAAGATTCCTGAAGCTTTCTTTCATTCATTACGTGAGGTACCCGGTTTTGACAGGGCGGCTTTTGAAGCCGTACATCAATCCGGTGAACAGGTTACTTCAGTCAGGTTTAATCCTTTTCGAAAAAAGCAACATAATAATCAGTGGATACCGGCAGTTCCGCAGGATATCTGTACAGCTCTTCCGGAATGTAGTCCCATACCCTGGTGCAAAGATGGTGTGTACCTGTCAGATCGTCCTTTATTTACGCTTGACCCGTTGTTTCATGCCGGATGTTATTATGTGCAGGAAGCCTCATCAATGTTTATAGAGCAGGCAGTTAAAACCTGCCTCCCAGATCATTCGGTTACTCCTTACCGTGTGCTTGATCTTTGTGCAGCTCCCGGCGGCAAATCCACTCATCTCTCGGCTTTGTTTCCACAGGGGCTTATTGTAGCTAACGAAGTTATCAAAACACGTTCGGGCATTCTTGCAGAAAATGCAGTAAAATGGGGATATTATAATATTGTGGTAACAAGTAATGATGCTTCCGATTTTAAAAAACTGTCAGGTTATTTTGATTTGATACTTGTAGATGCACCCTGTAGCGGGAGTGGTATGTTCAGAAAAGATCCCGATGCAGTAACCGAATGGTCGCTGCAACATGTGGATCACTGCAGCAGACGCCAACGTCGTATACTGGAAGATGTCTGGGACTGTCTCAAAGAAAATGGTGTGCTTATTTATTGCACCTGTTCGTATTCAAAAGAAGAAGATGAAGATATAGCGGACTGGCTTGCCGGGAAATATGATGTGGAGAGTATAGCTTTGCAACCTGCGTCAGAATGGGGAATAACAGAAACTTTCAGTGATCAAAAAAAATGCAGGGGATACAGATTTTATCCGGATAAAATTAAAGGAGAAGGATTTTTTATCAGTTGCCTGCGGAAAAAAAATACTGAGACATTATATTCAGTCAAACCTAAAAAGTTTAATTATACTTCCAATACAGAAACCAAAATTATTTCCCGGTATATTCAAAGCAGTTGGCAATATTTAGCAATATATAGCCAGGATGATATTATACTCATTGACCCCAAATGGCAGGAAGATTTGTCCATACTTTTTACATCCTTATATATAAAAAAAATGGGGATCAGAGCAGGCAGGGTCATCCGCAATGAATTAGTGCCCTCGCATGAACTTGCTCAATGCTGTGAACTATCATCAGAAATCCAAACCCTGGAACTCTCCATTGAATCCGCCCTGCAATATCTGCGCAAGGCCGACTTTCCTTTTCAACAACAACCTACTGGTTGGTTACTGGTGACATACAGCGGTTTCCCTTTGGGTTGGGTGAAAGCTTTGCCCAACCGGATGAATAATTACTATCCTCAAGGACTGCGTATATTAAAACATTGATTTTCACGTTATATAATCGATCTGTATTTTTTTCTTACTTTCGTATGTTCAGAAATTAAAAGATATCTGATGAAAAAATTAGGATATATACTGATTCTGTTGCTTTTTACTTCAGGCATCACCGCGCAATCTTCCAATCTTAGTATTCATAGTGAAAACGGTAAGCTGTATCTTAACCATATTGTTGAAGCAAAAGAGAACTGGTATAGTATCGGCCGGTTATATAATATTAGTCCTAAAGAAATAGCGCCTGCTAACGGGCTTACTTTAAACAATGGTTTGGAAATAGGGCAACAACTTAAAATACCACTTACAAAAAATAATTTTGCTCAGCAGGGTATAGCGCCGGCAGATGAAATTTTCGTTCCGCTTTATCACACTGTAGAACAAAAGGAAGGATTATTCAGGATAGGGCAACATTTTAATAAAGTTTCTGCAACTGAATTAAAAAAATGGAATAATCTTACCGATGAAAATATCAGTATAGGCCAGCAATTGGTAGTGGGATTTTTAAAAGTTAAAAAAAATCAGTCGGTACTGGCATTAAATGGAATCAGGCGTATTGGCGAACCTATTAAGACTGCTCCCCAAATTGTAAAAACAGAAACAACAACCACACCTGTTACTTCACAGGCCACAACAGAAACTGCTAAACCTATAGCAACTTCAACAGAACCCGCACAGCAAAATGCCGCTACAATAAATACTTCACCCACATCACCAGAAGGATCGGGATTTTTCAAAAACCTGTATAAACAACAGGCACTTTCAAACAGTGCTTTCAGAAGCGAAATGGGATCTGCGGCTGTGTTTAAAAGTACAAGCGGCTGGCAGGATGCAAAATATTATGCACTGATGAATAATATTTCTCCGGGAACTATTGTACGAATAACAAACCCCGCAAACAGTAAAATAATTTTCGCTAAAGTTTTGGGAGAACTACCTCCAGGAAAAGAAAATGATGGATTGTTAATTCGCATCAGCAATGCTGCAGCCGCTGAACTAATGATTAATGAAAAAGACTCGAGATTCCCGGCAGAAGTGTCTTATGCAAAAAGCTGATACTATTAAATGATGCATTTCCAATTACCGGCAACCGCAGTTATCTAGTTGTGCCGGAATTATTTTCAATAATAATTTTTCCCCTGAGGCTATCTATCTTATTCAAATCAATACCCAATGAAGAAACATGCTCAGCACGGTTACCGGTAATAGTGGCGCCTGAGATCCTGTTAAAATAAAATGCCGAAGATGTAAAAACATTATCTGCCCTGTTGTTAGTGACTGTAACATCACGATTCCAGGTATCAGGCCATTTATTGTACATAGGATCTACGCAATACGCATTGTCGGTACAGTTATATACTTCATTGCTGTCAATAACTGACCCCCTGCTGCTACAGTCGAGCCATATTCCTTTTCTTACATTCCGTATATAATTTTTGCGGATTATCAAACCTGTATTACCTGAGCCATATATTCTGATTCCATCATTATTGCCAAGTTTAGTTTCAGAAAGTAAAAGCCGGTTTGACACAATGCAAATATTATTGAATGACTTACCAATTGCAGCTCCTACCTCAATACAATTTTCAAATACACCTTCGCTCACTAAATTATCCCTTATAATGATATCATCTGCATAAGCAGATATTGCAGCGTAAGATCTTTTACCCTCTGCTCTATACCTGATGCTTTGAAATTCGTTTTTATAACTCAATATACCGGGAGATTGAAATTTTTGACCTCTTTTGGATATATTCAGATGACGGTTATAACGTATAACCATACCTGAAGAATCCTTATAGTCCTGTATTACAATTTGGTCCGCATCCCAGTTGGGTGCACCGGCACTCGTTATCCCGTCAAAAGTGTTATTCTCAATTATCACATGCTTCGGGCTAACCTTTCCGCTACCAAGTATACCCCTTGCCACACCGGTAATCCCTGCATTTATATCCGTGAATGTACAATCATGAATATGCAGATAATCCATTCCGTCTCTGAAGCGTATACCGGCAACCTGGGTTCTGTTTGATGCTGTTTGGGCTGCACCTTTAATACTACATCCCGAAATCTCAACATTCTTTTTGTTGTTGAGAATTTCAATTATCCATATCACTCTCCCGTTGCCATCAAGATTTAGATTCTTTATAGATACACTGTCTTTAACAATCTGCATCAGCACCTGTTGTTCGGTTGAAGTGTGTGCAATGGATTGCAGGGTAGTACCCCCCTGGTCTCCTGTCAAAGAAGATGTAACAATTAAAGGATGAGAAAAAAAATATTTCCCCGCAGGTATAAATACCGGAATTCTTTTTCCGGCAGCCTCCATAGATTTTTGAATTATGTTATCTGCCGGTTGTCCATTATTTTTTAATCCATACCATGCAGCCGGGAAATATGTAGCTGTAACATTTATATTAGTCAGCGAAATGGTAGTATCAAATATCTGCCTGTCGAAAGGTGCTTCAATCAATCCCCCCTTAATTCGGGCATCTCCTGTGAGGATAACTGATCCGTCAAAAGAAAGTTTTTTTCCGGAAGGTATAGCAATCTCCCCGTTTAGCTGCAACCTTGTATAAGCCGGGGCATGAAAGAAAATAGTTTTTACATCAGGGTCCGCCAGGTAAGTAATGAGTTTGTGTGATATATCGTCATTTGAAGAAAATACTTTGGCAACTTTTAAAAAATCCACATTAGTGTTGTTATCAGGCTGGATACTACTATAGCTGCTTTCTGTTCCCGCTTTTAATTCATTGTTCCCACTACCAGAATTTCCGGTAACAGTTTGATGTGCAAACCAGGCTAATAAAATCAATATGCCATGATATAGCATTGTCTTCATAAAAAAAACATTCTTACGCTTTACTAAGGTAAAATCGAAAATACTTGCAGAAAACTTATTTGATCTAATTTAACCTGCCATTTTCAATCACTTTACCAACACTTTTTAATCTGCGGGATAATGCAACCCAGCTTTGTGTCTGATTTCATCAAGGGTTTCCATCAGCAGGAGAGTATCAGCATGGGTCATAACCGGGCTCTCGGTTAGTCCTTTACGTAAGCAATCGCAGGCATGAGCAGCTTCGTAATGATAACCCCAGCCTTCTACTTTTTCCACTTCTACTTTTTGTTTTGTGTCGTAACGTCCCGGATAAAATTCGAGAGTGCTTTCCGGGGCATAGAACCTGTGCCCAAGCAAAAGCCTTCCTTTGTCGCCGCTTATATTAACCTCAGTAGGGAGATGAGAAGAATAAGAAGAAAAAAGCTGGGCAATGGCTCCGTTATTATACCTGAACACTATGGCGCATTGTTCATCAACTCCTGTAGCAGCAGGTGTCATCCATGCATCTATAGCATCCGGTTTTCCGAGTGCAGACAACGCAAAAAAAACATTATAAATACCTATATCCAGTAAAGTTCCGCCGCCAAGTGCAGGATCATAAATACGGGTTACAACAGGGGGCTGGGGAATAAATCCAAAGTTGATCAGTACATTGTTTATTTTTCCCAATGCACCTGTTTCTATTATCTGCATCATCTTCCGATATGAAGGAATGAATTTTGACCATAATGCTTCCATCAAAAAAAGCTTTTTCTCTTTTGCTGTAGCAATCATAGTAGCTGCCTGCTTCGTATTTATAGCAAAAGCCTTTTCACATAATACTGCTTTGTTGTGCTGCAAACAAAGCATCACATGTTCAAAATGGAGCCCATGAGGTGTGGCCACATAAATGATATCTGTATCTGATGCACGTACCAGGTCTTCATAACTATAATATATTCTCTCTGCACCAAACTCTTTACCAAAACTATCTGCATTTGAAGTATCGCGGGAAGCCACTGCACTAAGTACTGCATCATCAACATATCTAAGATCGGAAGCAAATTTCCGGGCAATGCGTCCACAACCTAATATCCCCCAACGTATTTTTTTATTCATTTCTTCTTATTTTATACATTCATAGCTTTGATCTGATCATATTCAAACACATTTCTTCCGCTCCTGTCTTTAAGAGATGCATTAAGCATGGCGCGTGCTACAGATTCAGCTTTAACCGGTTTGTATTTACGCCATCCTCCGGCAAACAAAAAAGAGATAACAGGGAATACCATTTGAGCAAAACGTTCTTCCGCACGCTGATCTTTTCTTTTGCCCATTAATAGAGAAGGACGGAATATATCTAATGTACTGTATCCAAGAGAAGATATTGTATCTTCCACTTCTCCTTTAAGTCGCAGGTAAAAGTTAGAAGACCTGCTATCCGCACCTATTGCTGAAACAATAGAAAAATGGCTAAATCCTTTTTCCATTCCCCATTTTGCGGCATTTACTGCAATATCATAATCTATAGAACGATACTTTACTTTATTCCCGTTCACTTTTTTCATTGTGGTTCCAATGCAGCAAAATATTACATCACCTTGATCCAGCGCCTGACGATAGTTTTCAGCATTGCCGAAATCAATAAGATGTACATGCAATTTAGAATGTTTGATGTCTACCGGTTTTCGCACCAATATACTCACCTTCGTATAATCGCTGCTCTCCAAAAGCATCTGCAAAAGTTTACTGCCTATTAAACCGGTTGCGCCAAGAAGTACCGCTGTTTTTCCTTGCATGTTTTTTGTTATTTTGTGCCGGAGTATTAAATATGCAAATTCAGGAAAATTTTTCGCTAAAACAATATAATACATTCGGTATAAATGTAAAGGCAAAACGCTTCGCTGGTTTTTCTGCAACGGATGAACTGACAGACTTGCTGGACTATATTAAAGAATCTCCTGCAATGATACTTGGAGGTGGCAGCAATATACTGCTCACAAAAGATATTGATGGAATAGTATTGAAGAACGAGATAAAAGGTATTGTAGTAACAGGTGAAGATGAAAACCATTTTTATATAGAGGCAGGCGCCGGTGAGAACTGGCATCAATTTGTACAATACTGTATAGGACGCAACTGGGCCGGACTTGAAAACCTCTCGTTGATACCAGGAAATGTTGGTGCTTCACCGATGCAAAATATAGGAGCCTACGGTGTTGAAATAAAGGAGGTATTTAACAGCCTTACTGCATTTCACATTCACGACAAAACTATTCATACGTTTACAGCCGGTGACTGCGAATTTGGTTACCGGGAAAGCGTTTTTAAAAGAAAATATAAAAATGAGTTTGTGATATTACGGGTGAATTTTCGTTTGCGTAAATCACCTGTCTTTCATACAGAGTATGGAGCAATCAGGGAAGAACTGGAACGAATGCAGGTATCAACACTCAGCATCAAAGCAATCTCCCAGGCAGTAATCAATATCCGCACATCTAAGCTACCCGATCCTAAAGTCATTGGCAATGCGGGGAGTTTTTTTAAAAATCCTTCAATTGCACAAACTGATTTTTTAAGATTAAAAGAAAAATTCAACGGTATAGTTGGATTTAACAACCCGGATGGTACTGTAAAATTAGCAGCCGGGTGGCTGATAGAACATAGCGGACCCAAAGAGGGTATAAGCTGGAAGGGATACCGGACCGGAGATGCAGGCTGCCATACCAAACAGGCGCTGGTGCTGGTTAATTACAGCAATGCTTCAGGAAAAGAAATTTACGATCTGAGCGAAGCGATAATGCAAAGTGTGGAAAAAAAGTTTGGCATAATGCTGGAGCGGGAAGTGAATGTGTATGCTTAAGAAATAATGAGAGTGTTTTTCTGTTGCATTGTATCATCACGTCTTACATGCAAGCGATTAGCCACGAAAACACAAGGGCACTACGGCTCACTAAGATTTCTTTGTGTTACTTCGTGACTTCGCGTCTTTGTGGCAAGCATTTCAGCCACGAAGGCACAAGGGCACTAAGGCTCACTAAGACTTTCTTTGTGTTACTTCGCGTCTTTGTGGCAAGCATTTCAGCCACGAAGGCACAAGGG
>JBDHYJ010000106.1:0-12065 GCA_039811345.1 Chitinophagaceae bacterium | reverse complement strand
CTCCCGCCGCTACAACCTTTTAATTCAAAACCTAATCAGGGCGGGATCGCAGTGACTGCGATGTAGTTTGTTTTTGTAGTTGGTGTCTTCTGCAAGGGGTATATATAATTAACTACATATTGATTTTTTTGCTCTAATGTTCCGGTGAAAAAACTATGTTGTAGCAGAAAATAGTATAATTCATGGAGATGGCTTTGGCGCTGCAAATAGCTGATGAATCAAGATTCATCAGTGCGCCTCGCCATGACGGTAAGAGTTCAGGTAAAAGTGATACTTGATTTTCTCTACCGGTATATGTCTTCACATACCGGGATATATCCACTTGGCTTTGGCGTGAGAAAGGATTATTTGTAAACTTGAATGATCAGGAAAGTTACAAATCATCAGCCTGTTTCCGTCATTGCGATCCCGCCAGTAAAATGTATTTAATTTAATGTATGTTAGGGCGGGAGAAGCAATCTCCATATTTACACACTGCAGAGACTGCTTCTCCCGCCGCTACAACCTTTTAATTCAAAACCTAATCAGGGCGGGATCGCAGTGACCGCGATGTAGTTTGTTTTTGTATCTGGTGTCTTCTTCAAAGGGTATTTGATTTTTGCACCTTTGTTTCCCCTCTCTCCCGATCATTCGGGATGGAGAGAGGATTAAAAGGGGAGAGGGAAAAATAAGACAGCGAAAATTTAGAATACTCCTCACTGTAATCTTTTGCCAATAACAACTGTATATTTTGGTAGATTTGGATATAAAACAGTCAGTATTGGATAAAATCCGGTAGCTTAACTGCTATAATTCTGTTTAATTTAGTTGCTTCTTTCAACTAAACTATAAATAAAGCAACGATAATGCAGTTAACCTTTGGCGTTAGTACCTGGCTTTGGCTTTCTCCTTTTTCTACCAAAGATGCTTCTTCACTTTTCGCAAAAATCAGGAGCATGGGTTTTGATATGGTAGAAATAGCGGTGGAAGATCCGGCTCTGATAGATACTGTTAAAATAAAAGAAGCACTAAGAGCCAATGGACTCTCGGCCATTGTTTGTGGGGCTTTCGGCGCCGACAGGGATATTTCCGGCGATGATAAAACCCTGCAGCAAAATGCAATTGATTATATAAAAGTGTGTATTGATATTGCTGCACAAATAGGTGCACCGGTTTTGGGCGGACCAATGTACACAGCAGTGGGCAAAGCCAGGATGGTGAGTATTGAACAAAGAAAAAAAGAATGGGATACTGCCGTTAAAAACCTGAGTGTGGTTGCGGAAATTGCAGCTTCATCCGGCATACGACTTGCACTGGAACCGCTTAATCGTTTTGAATCGGATATGATGAATACGGCTGCTGATGCATTACGTATGGTAAAAGACATCAATCATCCCGCAGTCGGTATAGGACTGGATGGTTTTCATACAAATATTGAGGAGCCGGATATTGAAAAAGCAATACTTACAGCCGGTGATAAACTGTTTCATGTGCAGGTTGCAGAGAATTACCGTGGCACACCAGGCTCAGGGCAAACCAACTGGATGGCATGGCGGCGCGGACTGGAAAAAATTAATTATAAGGGTGCTATTTCAATTGAGAGCTTTACACCCGATAATACTACTCTTGCAGGGGCAGTTTGCATCTGGAAAAAACTCGCCGAAAGCCAGGATAAGTTTGCATCTGACGGACTGAAATTTTTGAAAATAGTGTTTGAAGATTTTAAACAATATTAACTGAGATATAAAAATCCTTCACAACAAAACCATTTGATATGCCGGACAAAAAAATTAATATAGCAATAATAGGACTTGGCTTTGGCGCCGAATTTATTCCTATATACCAGCGCCATCCTAATGCCAACATGTATGCAATATGCCAGCGCAATAAACAGCATCTCGATAAAACAGGAGATGAGTTTGGAATAGAAAAACGATATACGGATTATGATGAACTGCTGAAAGACCCTGCCATCGATGCGGTGCATATAAATACTCCTATACCCGACCATGCTATACAGTCGCTCAAAGCGCTGAAGGCGGGAAAGCACGTAGCATGCACAGTGCCGATGGCAACAACAGTAGATGAATGCCGGCAGATTGTGGAAGCAGTAAAAGCAACAGGGCTCACCTATATGATGATGGAAACAGTAGTATATGCCAGGGAATTTTTATTTATGAAAGAATTGTATGAAAAAGGTGAGTTGGGCAAACTACAATTTTTGAAAGCAAGTCACCAGCAGGATATGGACGGATGGCCCAACTATTGGCCCGGATTGCCTCCTATGTATTATGCTACCCATTGTGTGGGGCCGGTACTGGGATTAACAAGAGCAGAAGCAGAATATGTTTCCTGCTTCGGTTCGGGTACCATCAGGGAAGAATTGCACAAGCACTATAACTCTCCTTATGCAGTGGAAAGTACACATATAAAGTTCCGCAATTCCGACTTGAGCGCTTATGTGTACCGTTCTTTGTTTGATACTGCACGACAGTACCGGGAGAGTTTTGAAGTATATGGTTCAAAAAAATCGGTGGAATGGCCGCTGATTGAGGGCAGGCCTTTGGTGGTACACACGGCAAAGAAACCCGAGCCGGAAATTCCGCAGGAAGTAGAATCACCGGATTATGCACATCTTTTACCGGAACCTATTCAGCGGTTTACAACAAAAGGTGTATATGATACAGATGATCATCAGCACCTTTCATTTACGCAGGGTGCAGGTCATGGCGGATCGCATCCGCACCTGGTACACGAATTTGTATCGGCGCTGGTAGAAAAAAGAGAACCATTTCCAAATGCCCGGCAGTCGGCAAATATCACCTGTGTAGGTATACTTGCACATGAGTCGGCCCAGAAAGGTGGAGAGATTATTAAGTTGCCGGAGTTTACGTTGAGGGAGGGTAGTAATTAGCTATGGGCTTTGAGCTATCAGCTATGAGCTTTGTAACCTGAAACCAGAAACTCAAAATCTGAAACTCAAAACTCAGAACCCCAAAACTGACTATCATTTATAAACATATTGCCATGAACAGAATTATCTTGTTTGCCTTTATTGCCTTTTGCTTTGCAGCAACCATTTTTTATTCCTGTAAAACCCCGGAAACTGATAATAAACCCCGCCGGCTTGAATTACTTTTCCTGGGGCATAAGAGCAAGCATCATGATTCTGAGAAACTGGCTGAAATACTCTCGCAGGAGTATTTTAAAAAAGGTATCAATATTACCTATACCACTAATCCCGATGATATGCTTCGGGAAGATTTTACTTTATACGACGGATTGATATTATATGCCAATTACGATAGTATTACTCCGGCACAGGAAAAAGCATTGCTTGACTATGTTCGTTCGGGAAAGGGATTCATTCCACTGCATTGCGCATCGTGGTGTTTTCGAAATTCCCCCGAAGTGGTAGACCTGATTGGCGGACAGTTTAAAACCCACCAGTACGATTCATTCAAAGCAGTGATTGTAAAACCAGATCACCCGGTTATGAAGAACGTACCTGAGTTTACTACTACTGATGAAACTTATGTACACGATAAACTCAGCAAAAAAATTGAAGTGCTTACTGAACGCGTAGAAGGCAACCACCACGAACCTTATACCTGGGTGAGGACTTATGGCAAAGGTAGGGTGTTTTATACAGCTTATGGTCATGATGAGCATACCTGGAATAACCCCGGTTTTCAGCAACTGGTGTACAACGGTATTATGTGGGCGGTGGGCGATCATGCACGCTCGCTGGTAGATGCTTATCCCAAGCCAGAACCGAAATATACTGACGCCAAAATTCCTAACTACGAAAGGAGGAATCCACCACCTCAGTTCCAGGCGCCGATAACACCACAGGAATCCATGGAGTTGACACAGGTGCCTGTAGGTTTTAAAATGGAACTTTTTGCAGCCGAACCCGATATTCAAAAGCCTATACATATTGACTGGGATGAGAAAGGACGGTTATGGGTAGCCGAAACAATAGACTATCCCAATATGGTGCGTGAAAACAAAAAAGAAGGCCGTGATATGATAAAAATCCTGGAGGATACGAATGGGGATGGAAAGGCGGATAAGGTTACCGTATTTGCCGACAGTCTCAATATACCTACAGGTTTTGCTTTTATTAATGGTGGTATAGTGGTAGCGCAGGCTCCCGATTTCCTGTTTTTGAAAGATACCAATGGCGATGATAAGGCTGATGTGAGAAAGAAAATAATCACCGGGTGGGGTACATTTGATACCCATGCCGGGCCTTCCAACCTTCGCTACGGACCTGATAACACAATATGGGGTACTGTGGGTTATTCCGGTTTTAAGGGAGTGGTAGGCGATAGTCCCGATACAATGCGTTTCAGTCAGGGGCTGTATCATTTTACTCCCGATGGGAAAAAACTTGAATTTTTAGGCTCCACTTCCAACAATACCTGGGGGTTGGGTTTTTCAGAAGATTTTGATGTTTTTCTCTCCACGGCAAATAATACACATAGCGCTTCATTTACTATACCGAAGCGATATTTTGATATGGCGGGTGAAAGGGGCGAAACCGGAATTGCTAAAACCGAGAGCCACTATGCTATGCACGTAGTTACCAAAAACCTGCGACAGGTAGATGTGCACGGTGGCTTTACTGCTGCTGCGGGACATGAACTGTATACAGCACGTAATTATCCCAATGAATACTGGAACCGTATTGCATTTGTATGTGAACCCACAGGAAGGGTGATACATAAAAATATTATTGAGCCAGATGGTGCATCATTTAAAGAAGGGGAAGATGGTTGGAATTTTGTGGCGAGCGCCGATGACTGGTTTGGTCCTGTGCAGGCATCTGTTGGCCCGGATGGAAATGTGTGGGTAGCCGACTGGTACAATTTCATCATTCAGCATAACCCAACGCCAGAGGGTTTTGAAAATGGAAAGGGCAATGCCTATATCAATCCTATGCGGGACTCAGCTAAAGGACGCATATACAGAATCGTTTATAAAAAGGACGAAACAAAAAATATAAAATCGCTGGATAAAAAAAATACTGACGCACTTGTAAAAGCCCTGAGCAACAGTAACATGTTTTGGCGCACAACAGCACAACGCCTGCTTGTAGACCAGGGCGATAAAAAAGTGGTAAGCAAACTCTATGCACTGGTGCAGAATGAAAAGACGGACGGGCTTGGTTTAAACCCGGGTGCCGTGCATGCTTTGTGGACAATGCATGGATTGCATGCATTGAATGGTGATGATAAACAATCGCTGGATGTGGCCATTAAAGCACTCAAACATCCTGCTGCGGGGGTGCGCAGGGCCGCCGTAGAAGTATTACCCGCCACTGCCCAAACTACTGAAGCATTAATAGCATCAGGTGTATTTACCGACAAAGATCTTCGTGTGGTGCTGGCTGCTATTTTAAAAACCTGCGATTTACCACAGTCGGAAAAACTTGGACAGATACTTTTTGATATAGCTGCCAAAGAAAGCAAAAGTGCGGAAGATAAATGGATACAGAAAGCATTGTATATAGCGGCTAATGTGCAGCATGCCGGTTTTGAAAAAGCTTTTAAAGCTGCAGGTATGACGGAAGATGTAAAACTGGGTGAAGTAAAACTGGTGAATCGTATAATGATGGGACAAGTGCTGGGTGTGCTGCAACTGCAACAGCATACCGGTTATGGTCCGGGTCGCTTGCCCGACCTCACCGGAAGAGAGATATATTTTACAGCTCAGGTGGAAATAGGTAAGGAAAGACCAACGGGGCTTATAGTCGCCCAGGGTAATATGACCAATGGCTATTCGGTATATATAAACAATAACAAGCACCTCTGCTTTGAAGTGAACCAGTCTAAACATTCTTACCTGATACAGTCGAAGGATACGGTTGCAGATAAATTTACAGTGGTTGCACAACTGAAAAAAGGTGGAATAATGGAGCTGTATAAAGACGGCAATAAAGTAGCTGAGGGCAAAGCAGGTGGTTTATTCAAAATACCCCTGCGGGATGCCGGATTGCGACTGGGTAATGACTACTGGAAAAGTGGTATGGACAAGGCAGGTAATTATCCTGACAGTACAAGAGAAATTGGGATTATAAAAGATGCAAGGCTGGAAAGCCTGCTTGTAGAAAAAGAAAAAGAACTGCTGGGTAAACCAGACCAGGTAATAGTATTGAAAACTATTCAGCATGAAATGAAATTTGATCAGCAAAAACTTACTGTAAAAGCCGGAACCGTGGTAGAGATAGTAGTAACTAATGTGGATTTTATGCAACACAATATGTTGATCTTATCACCGGGCAGTATGCAAAGGGTAGGAGAGGCGGCCGATAAACTGGCGCAAACACCCGAAGGTGCAGGTATGCAATATGTGCCTGCAGTACCCGATGTACTCTTTTCTACGCCGCTGATAAATCCCGATTCAAAATTCAGTCTCAAGTTTCGTGTACCGGATATACCAGGTGATTATCCCTATATATGTTCATACCCCGGGCATTGGCGGATAATGAATGGAGTGATGACGGTGGTGAGGAAATAAGGAAGTTGTCATGCCGGTACGCCCTGGTACGTGTCACGTACCAATACCATATTCCCGTCACGTGGTGACATGTGACGTGGCTGAGATTTTAGGATACAACAGGTAATTACGCAGAACAAGGGGAGCCACAAATT
Organism: Chitinophagaceae bacterium; assembly: GCA_039811345.1. Lineage (GTDB taxonomy): Bacteria > Bacteroidota > Bacteroidia > Chitinophagales > Chitinophagaceae > Agriterribacter. The sequence goes on along the minus strand of JBDHYJ010000106.1, from coordinate 5,427 downwards.
CACAAATGTTTTTTTAATTAATTATCTATTCGTGAATTAGTGGCAATATCTTCTTTAGTTGTACAGAATGCCTACCGGTCTGGCAGGCATTAGGGCTATATCTTTTATGGCAGTAGGATTTTGGAATGTACCCCTTTTTGTGCCTTCAGGTTTATTAATTTTGCAAAACAAAACTATTAAGTCATGCCATCATTTGATATTGTAAGCAAGGTAGATGCACAGGCATTGGATAATGCCGTGAATGTAACCCGTAAAGAAATTACCAACCGGTTTGATTTTAAGGATACACATGTAGTCATTGATTTTGACAAGAAAGAATACAGACTGAATATAGAAACAGATGGCGATATGAAAATGGGGCAATTGATTGATGTATTGATCAGCAGGGCGCACAAACAGGGGATTGCGCCAGAAGCTTTTGATTTATCAAAAGAAGGCCACCAAAGCGGCAAAGTATGGAAGAAAGAAGTGAGTGTGCGCAACGGACTGAAGCAGGAAGATGCCAAAAAGATTGTAAAACATATCAAAGATTCCGGACTAAAAGTGCAGGCTTCAATTAATGATGACCTGGTAAGAGTAACCGGCAAGAAAATAGACGATCTGCAAACAGTTATTCAGGCTTCAAAAGGCTGGGGGCTCGGCATTCCATTGCAGTATGAGAATATGAGATCATAGCGAAAATGTCATTGGCAGAATGCTAAGCGAAACTTGTCTGGGATATTTCCCTTTTTAATATGATCACGATTTGTTTTGCTTAAGAATTCCTTTTGAAAAATCCCGGTCGGGGAGCAGCAACCGATAAGGGTTAACTCTTATTTTATAAGTATAGGTATCTTCTCGCGTCATTACATACAAATTACCGGCGTGATCACAATGGCGGTAACAGGCTGATGATTTTACACCAGATGCAAAAACAAATCACACCGGACGTCACTGCCATCCCGCCCTGATGAGGATTTGAATAAAAAGTTTTTACGGCGGGTGAATCAGTCCCTGCAGTTGAACCGGAGAGTTGTAAAAATGATAGCATAAGATATATTAGGTTTTAAAAACTGCAGTATCAGGTTTTAAAAACAATAATTGAAAATAATAATCTTGATATGCGCCACTAATGCACGAATATTTATCGGTAATTGGGAAAAATATATTTAGAGAAGTATGCTTTTGGTATTTTTAGGAATATTGTTATTTTTATCACTGATCCATTATTTCTTCTGACTTACCAACGGTATACCCTGTTTCAACATTCATTAACAGCGCCGGGCATGGGACTGAGGGGGCGAAGCTGTGCAAAACACCATCATGACTATACAATTAAAAGCCATTACACACCGGGGCGCTATACGCATTGCGCTATATTTTACCTTCCAATCTGCACTGCAATCAGCCGTAAGAAAAATAAATGGTATCCGGTGGAGCCAAACCAAAAAGTGCTGGTGGCTGCCATTTGACAAAGAGAACTACCTGCATATCATGCATAGTTTACAGAGCATTGCAAGGATAGATGATAGCAGTATCAGGAACGTGTTCGTACAACAACCTGTTTATTCAAAAACTACCGGGATACCTGCTGCCGGTAATAGTGCCATATATAGCCCAATGCCTGGGCTGAAATCAACTGCACCTACCAATACCAGGATATACGAAATAAACAAAGATGCGCTGACAAAGATGAAGCAACAGCTTATATTGAAAAGCTATAGTCCTTCTACCATCAGGACTTATATGAATGAGATGAGTCAGTTTTTGCAGGCACTCAAAAGTGAAGCTGCCGATACATTTCCTGTCAACCGCATAAAAGCGTATCTGCAATATTGCTTTGAACAGTTAGAACTCAGCGAAAATACATTGCACAGCAGGATCAATGCTTTGAAGTTTTATTATGAGCAGGTTTTAGGAAGGGACAGATTTTTTTGGGAAGTACCCCGACCGAAGAAACCGCAATTGTTACCAAAGCTTTTAAATGAGGATGAGATACGCAGGCTTTTTAATGCATTGACCAACAAAAAACATAAGGCAATGCTTTTTACTGCCTATAGTGCAGGCTTACGGGTGAGTGAAGTGGTACACCTGAAAATTGCCGACATTGACAGTAAGCGCATGCAAATATTTGTAGAACGCGCCAAAGGAAAAAAGGACAGGTATGTTAATCTTAGTCCCCTGTTATTGGATATACTAAGGCGATATGTGAAAGAATACAAACCCCGTCCCAAGGTATATTTATTTGAGTCCGAACAAACTTTTACTGCTTATCCCATTCGTACGGTACAACAAATATTTACCAATGCAAAGCATAAGGCAGGTATTGGCAAAGCAGTGGGCGTACATAGTCTGCGTCATAGTTTTGCCACTCATCTACTTGATAAAGGAACTGACATACGATACATTAAAGATTTATTAGGCCACTTCAATATAAAAACTACAGAACGGTACCTGCATGTAAGTAAAAAGCAACTGGTAAACATCATAAGTCCCTTTGATGATTTATGGAAAAAGGGAGAGATAGAATGGTAGGTATAGATGTTGATGTTTCCAATGAATAATGCTAAATTTGGACTATGAAAGTTTTAACTATCAATATACCTGACAGTTTAGATCTGGACAATATGCAGGTTGCCATGCTTGTAGCAAGCCGGCTTTATGAACTAGGAAAACTATCTCTAGGACAAGCGGCAGAACTCGCTGGGCTAACAAAGCGAACGTTTGCAGAATTATTGGGCACTTACAACGTTTCAATATTCAACTATCCTGCTTCCGACATTTCAACAGACATCGCTAATGCCTAAAAAAATCATTTCCGACACAAGTTGTCTTATCGTACTAACCAACATAGGCGAACTTGAAATTTTACACAAATTATACGGGCAAATTATAACGACAATAGAGATTGCAACCGAATATGGAGAGCATCTTCCCGGTTGGATTGAGATTGTAAACGTAAATGATAAATCAAAACAATTGCTTCTTGAACTTAAATTAGACCGGGGTGAATCAAGTGCAAAAGCATTGGCGCTGGAAACTCCAAACAGCACAATAATATTAGATGATAACAAGTCGGGAAAAATTGCTCATCAACACAAATTGACTAAGATATTAAGAAAGGCCAGTTTACAGATTTGAGTAAATATTAATGCCAAATGTCAAGAACGGATTGTACTAATAACAATACAAAATGTATAACGCTATTAAGTTGATTTTCAAGAATAAAAAAATTGAGAATATACGTCCAATAACATAAATTTACGCGTTAGCGGTCATGCTGGAGCGACACTCTATAATTTTAGAAAGTAATGGAACAAACACAATCTATTAAGGACTTATTATTAGACATTGACGACAAGAAAGTTTTCCTTCCGGAATTTCAAAGAGACTTTGTATGGGAAATATCCAAGACTTATGACCTCTTCGACTCTTTAATTAAAGACATCTTTATTGGTGCCATCATTTTTGGCATCCCATCTTTCGACATAGCAATTCGTGAGATTGACAATAGAAGAAAAATTACAAAAGGCAAGAAAAGACCGGCATTAGTGGTTAAGACTATAACAAAAAAGGAAATTGAGCAGATAAACAAAGTCGGAGGAAACTTCAGGCTTATTTTAGACGGACAACAACGAACCACATCAATATATCGAGCCTTGAAGGGGACGGATGAAGTTTGGTTTGTTTCAAAAAATGAAGATGAAATAGAAGCTGGCAATTTTGAAAACGCAAAGCTTGAGGACTTACTTGAAGAAATTGCTGGCGAACAAGATGCAGAAAGGCTTTGCATTAAATTATCGGACGTTTGGGATATAGAGCAGAACGATTACGACGAAGACGAGATAAAGGAAAAATTCTTTTTTAGTACGGCATATTATATCAATTATTCCAATGACGAGGGATTTGATGTAAAAGCCGAGTTCAAAAGGTTTAGAAATCTCAGAAAAAAAATAGCTGACTTGTTCAAATCGGAAAAGCTTCTTTCATACTACTTATTGGACATGAATCTTGAAAAATTTGTTGTCTTTTTTGAAAGAAGTAATACAAGAGGCGTACAGTTGAACTTTATTGACATATTAGCTGCAAAGCTTTATACTGGCAATTTCAACCTGAAAGAAAAAATTAAGGAATTTGAAACACAAAATCCCACTATAGAAGTAATTCCCGAGATTATCGTAAGGACAATAGCTTTTATTAAAAGTTCACCAAAGGAAATAAATCGTAACTATATCCTTACATCACTAAATGCAGACGACTTCAAGGAATGGTGGGATAAACTTTGTAAGCTGTATAAGGTAACATTAGACTTTCTGTTTCAGAATAATTTCATCATTTCACAAGATTGGATGCCCTATGATAACATGATTATTCCTTTGATGAATTTCTTGAAGGAAATTGGCGGAGACTTTCATCAAATGAATCCAACACAAAAGAGATTCATAGAGTATTGGTATTGGAATTCTGTGTTTTCTCTCAGATATTCCGGCTCATCCAATGAGAGAATAATTGAAGATTCAAATATTTTACTTCAAATAGCAAAAGGTAAAAAAATTAACTCAGCAAGCTATTTCAATAAACTATCTAAAATTCAGACACTTTCTGCTGACGACATTTTTTCTTTTGACAAAAAAGCTAATGCAGTTTACAAAGGCATATTAAATATCATAAACTTTGAAAACTCTGGTTTAATCAACTGGAATAATGACGCAAAACTTTCACTAAACTCAGTCTTGGAAGACCATCACATCTATCCAAAAAATTATTTAAATCAAGTCCTCACTACTGAAAGTGAAAAAGATTTAATTGACTGTGTTGCTAACAGAACTTTAATACCTAAGATTCAAAACATAAAAATAAGCGACCAAACACCATCAGAATATCTAAGTCAAATTAAACTAACAAATCCTGAAATCGAAAAATCTCTTGAAAACCACTTAATCACTAAAGAACTATTGAACGGTGAGTATGACAAAGAATTTGGATTCTTTTTGGAGTTAAGAGCTAACTCCATTTTCGAGATAATAAAGAAAAGGTTAATTGAACCAAGAGATTTAATTCGGGAAGAATTTTACGAAGAAATTAAGTATGAGGAAGCCGCTAATATTAATGTGTATAGTTCTTACAAAGGGAACAAAGCAGAAGCCACATTTAACCCTGCAACTACTAAAGTCTTTTATAAAGGGAAACTGTTTGACAGTCCGAGTGCTGCCGCAATAGCCGTTAAAATTGACAATGGCGCAAACGATAATGTGACAGAAAACGGTTGGACATTTTGGAAGTATGTTGACGAAAACGGAATTGAAAAGAAAATCAACGACCTCAGGAAGTAGCACGAACCGCTAACATTGGTATTGCCAATAGTGGGGCTGGACATTGGAACAATCAGCAGCGGTAATTCTGCTGTACTGTAGTTCGGGGCTTGACGAATAAAGCCCAGCTTTAGTT
>JBDHYJ010000105.1:0-12144 GCA_039811345.1 Chitinophagaceae bacterium | reverse complement strand
GAATCTTTAATCACAATATGCATTTCATTCATATTCCCGTCGGACGATGGATGATGCTGCATCTGTGTTGGTTCTTCAACAGAATTTGAAGATTGCTCGGGTTCCTCAGCATAGATGTTGGATGGCTTGGACAAATAACCACCTGACGTCGGGGTGGTGCTAGCTTCTTTATTATTAGTTGTGTTATTATCAAATCGGTCTGGGTTTAGTTCAAAGGTCGGAACTGCACTTGGGGAGGTGCTTTTTTCAACGGATTGTGGAGATGATGAAGATAAAGAAGTTATTTCTAACTGCAATATTTCTTTCTCAACTTTTTCGGGTAAAAGCGGTGCTGAAGCAACTACATCCAGAATGTTCTTATTTTCAGTTACTTCTATTAAGCTTGGTGCCATGGGGTCTTTTTCTTCCACTACCGGCTGCTGGATTTCTTTTTGCTTTACCTGATCTCCATCAAGGGTAAGAATGATTTTTTCTTCCTTCACTGTTTCTTCCTTCACTTCTGTTTCTCCAAAGGGATCTTTATGCTCAAAACCTGTGGCTATTATTGTAATGCCGATTTTTTCACCGAGGGTATTATCGTATCCTAATCCCATAATCACATTTGCATGCTCGCCGGCCTGGCTCAACAGGTGATTCTGTATAACATCTACCTCGTCCATGGTAAATTCATGATCACCCTCTGCAGAATTGATATTGATGAGAATCCATTTTGCCCCGCGTATATCATTATCGTTAAGCAGCGGTGAGTTGATAGCATCCTGTATCGCTTTCTGCGCACGGTTTTCTCCATCTGCTGCAGCGCTTCCAAGTATAGCTACACCGCCGTTGCGCATAACGGTACATACATCAGCGAAATCCACATTAATTTGTCCGGTGGAATTGATGACATCTGTTATACATTTGGCTGCGGTAGCTAATACATTATCTGCTTTAGAAAATGCTGCACGCATTGTCAGGTTGCCATACTGATGCCGCATTTTATCATTGCTGATTACAAGCAGGGTATCCACATACTCTTTTAATTTTTCGATACCTTCCTGTGCCTGTGCAAAACGTTTTTTGCCTTCATAAGCAAATGGAGTGGTAACTATACCTACCGTAAGTATGCCCAGGTCTTTGCAGATCTTTGCAAGTATAGGCGCACCACCGGTGCCGGTACCACCGCCCATGCCGGCAGTAATGAATGCCATCTTGGTGTTTACTTCCAGAATGCGGTTGATCTCTTCGAGGCTTTCTTCGGTAGCCTGCCTGCCAATATCGGGATTGGCGCCGGCTCCCAAACCCTGTGTGAGCATGGGTCCTAACTGTATTTTGTTAGGAACCTTACTTTGCGAAAGTGCCTGTGCATCTGTATTACAGATAATGAAGTTAACGCCTTCAATATTCTGATTATACATGTAATTAACCGCATTGCTGCCGCCCCCGCCTACGCCTATTACTTTAATGATGGAGGACTTTTCTTTGGGCAAATCGAAGTGTATCATAATATCAGGTTAAATTGATTCTTTCAGTTTTGTGAACTTGTAAGAATTTGTGTGAATTAATGGTTATAAGTAATGAATCTGTTTTATGGTTAAATAATTGTCTTTTGTTTATTTGAATTTCTCATCTTCTTCCTCCCTGAAAAGTTCAATCAGTCCGCCTTTAATGGAATCCATAAAGTCTTTAATACTTTTTGACCGCTTTTTAGTTTTCTCTGCTCCTATACCTTTCTCTTTATGTTTTGTTTTTGTTTCCGGTTTTTGATCAGCAACTATTTCCTTTGCCGGTGCTGTTTTGTATTTAAGTTTTTCAATTTCATTTTCATAAACATTGTATCCTTTCAATATCAGCCCTATGCAGGTTGCATACATGGGTTTGGTGAGTTCCTCTATATGTCCTGAAGCGAGGTGCTCATTGGGGAATCCTATTCGTGCATCAAGCCCGGTAATATATTCTGTAAGTTGTATCAGGTGTTTGAGCTGTGATCCGCCACCGGTGAGTATAATTCCACCGTTTAGCAATTTTTTCTCAATACCTACCTGGTTGAGGTGGTAAGTAACGAAATCAAGTATCTCACTCATCCGGGCCTGTATGATCTTGGCAAGGTTTTGAACACTTATTTCTTTTGGCGTCATACCGCGAAGTCCAGGTATAGTGATAAAAGCATTGCTGCGGGCTTCGTCGGTAAGTGCACTGCCAAACTGTACTTTCATTTGTTCGGCCTGTGTTTTTAGCACACCTAATCCGGTTTTGATATCATTGGTAATATTTTCTCCGCCAAAGGGTATTACTGCTGTATGCTTTAATACACCTTCGTAAAATATAGCGATATCAGTAGTGCCCCCACCTATATCTACAATCACCACGCCGGCTTCAAGATCCTGCTCGCACATTACTGAAGCTGCTGATGCAAGGGGCTGCAATACGAGATCTTTTACTTTAAGGTTTGACTTTTCAACGCTCCTGTTGATATTGCGTATGGCATTTCTGTCACCGGTAATAATATGAAAGTTGGCGCCCACTTTTACACCGCTATATCCAATAGGATTGGTGATATTTTGAAAATTATCCACAGTAAATTCCTGTGGTATCACATCAATTATCTGGTCGCCCGCAGGGATATAGGTTTTATACTGGTTTTCTACCAGTTGGTCAATTTCCACCTGGGATATCTCTTCATCGGTATATTGTCTTACTATATCACCTCTTGTTTGCAGGCTTTTAATATGATGTCCGGCTATACCAACATATACTTCACTGATTTCAAGATCAGGATTGGAGGCAATGCAATTTTCCAATGCAGCCTGTATAGCTTTGATGGTCTGATCAATGTTCAGCACCATGCCGTGTTGCACTCCATTGCTGTTGGCGCGGCCAAATCCTAATATCTCCAGTTTGCCGTATTCATTTTTTCTCCCGGCTATGGCTGCAATCTTTGTTGTTCCTATATCAAGTCCTACAATAATGGGTTGTTCGTTATTCATGGTCTGTTGTTTATTGCTTTGTATAACTGTTGGTTTAAACTGATTTTAGTTAAATTTCATTTTTGGTTCATTCCCCGGCATAGCCACTACCTGGTCTTTAAACTGCACATTAATAGTTGAATACCTGTCCCACCCGGTTTTTGCCAGCACCTCTTTATAAAAGATGAACAATTTTCTGAACTTGGCTTCAAGATTATTGCCATCGCCCAGTATAATTGAATGATCTCCTATTTGAGGATACAGGATAAACTGATTTTGTGCCGTACAAGCTACCTGTTCGATCTGCGCCATCCAGAAAGCATCGTTCATTAAAAATGAACTGATAGATACAATTTGGGTTAGCACAGAACTGTCTGCCTTATTCCATTTTGTTTTATCCAATGGGCAATTAGTGAAAACAGGCACACTTGCCGAAAACTTAGTGCTTAATGGCAACCTCACAAACTCTTTATCTATATAATAGCTATTACCCGATTCTGTAAATATCCTTGCTATGGGTTCTCTTTCTTTCACTTTTACCTGTAATACTTCATTATTGTCGAAATACAATTCCGCATCTTTGATCCACACATTTCCTTCAAGCGTCTTTTCCATCTGCCGCAGGTTGAAATCATTAATAGGCCGGTTTTTAATTTGTGGCGCCATATAATTAATCATTCCGCCAATATCGTTCTTATCGGCAAAGAGATTATTCTTTACATCAATGATCTCTATCTTTAATCCGGAGCAAAGTTTATCATCACGTCTGCGCATAGCCGCAACGAGGAAAATAATGAGGGTTATGCCCGCACTGATCCACAGCGTGGCTGCAATAAACCTCCATATTTTTCTGCTTTTTGCTCCCATTATTTATCTACTGCTAAAATGTTTTTTATTTCAGGTACCAGTTTGTCTATATCCCCGGCACCGGCTGTTATTAATAGTTCGTTTTTTTTGTTTTTAAATGTCTCTTTAATCCAGTTTAATAATTCGTTTTTCTCCATTATCCTTACATGACCAGGTTTCATCCTGTCGGCTATCATTGCACTTGTTACTCCTTTCAAAGGCAACTCCCTGGCCGGATAAATCGGAAGCAGTATCACTTCATCTGCCAGGTCGAGACTCTGTGCAAACTCATCCGCAAAGTCTTTGGTACGGCTGAACAAATGCGGTTGAAAAATCACAGTGCATTTTTTATCACTGAACAGCGATGCTGCACTTTTGATCAATGCTTCCAGTTCGGCGGGGTGGTGTGCATAATCATCTACATATACTATTTCATTTCCCTCCGACGGTGAAAGGATATACTCAAATCTCCTTTTCACTCCCCTGAAAGCTGCAACGGCCGCTTTGATCTTTTGTGCTTCAATGCCCAGTTGCATGGCTACAGCTATTGCGGCTGTTGCATTTTCCACATTATGCAGTCCGCCCATATTCAGGTTCACTTTTTCTATGATAACATTTCTGTTCTTTACATCAAACACATAACCTCCATTGCCTGAAACAATATTTACAGCAGTGATATCTGCTGTTGTATTGCTGAGTGCATAGCTGAAATGATGATCTGCATGCAATGCTCCTTTTTTTTCTAATCCAAGCTTACTGATCAATACTCCGCCTTTTTTAATTCTTCCGGCAAATTCCACAAAAGCTTTATCCATTTCTTCCGCAGTGCCATAGATATCCAGATGATCCGGATCCATAGCAGTGATAATAGCTATATCTGGGCTCAGCTTCAGGAAGCTCCTGTCGTATTCATCTGCTTCCACTACGCAAACATTTCTTTCATCACTCCAGAAATTGCTGTTGTAGTTGGCTGCAATACCGCCAAGAAATGCATTGCACCCATATCCGGAATGACGCAGGATATGCGCTATCATTGTGGTAGTAGTGGTTTTGCCATGAGTGCCTGCCACACAAATATTAAAAGAACTTTTAGTGATGATACCCAGCACATCGCTGCGCTTTAACAGATCATAACCATTTTCGCGGTAGTATACCAAACCGGCATGATCCTTTGGGATAGCCGGTGTATATACTACTATATCTGCGTCTTTGGGAATAAGCGCTGCATCATCACTATAGCTAACGCTTATCCCTTCTTCTTTTAATTGTTTTGTCAATGCGGTTTCCGTTCTGTCAAAACCACTCACTTCTTTTCCTTTTCCTTTAAAATACCTTGCCAATGCGCTCATCCCGATGCCGCCTATTCCTATAAAATATATTTTATGTATATCGTTTATAGTTTTCATCCTGCAGGTACTCCCTGTTGTGATTATTATATATTTTTCAAAATTTCTTCCGCTACTATTTCATCAGCATTGGTAATTGCCAGCCTGCCGATATTCGTTTTCAAAACCTGCTGCCGCTGTTCATCTTTCGCCAGGCTTATAGCTGTATCAACCAATTGCTCTTTTGCATCACTGTCTTTTACCAGTATAGCTGCATTTTGCTGTACCAGTTGCTGTGCGTTCACAGTCTGGTGATCTTCGGCTGCAAAAGGATAGGGAACAAAAATGACCGCCTGTTTTACAACACATAGTTCCGCTACCGACATAGCGCCAGCCCTTGAAATCACCACATCGGCTGCAGCAAAAGCATATTCCATTTGTGTGATGAAATCATTGGTCCAAATATTAGTCTTGCCTTTTGCTAAATCCTTTGCCTCTGCTGTAAACAGCTTACCGGTCTGCCAAATCAACTGCACATCATTTTTTTCAAACTCCGTGATATGTGCTGCTATGGCTTCATTAATAGTTTTGGCACCAAGACTACCACCTGTAACAAGTATGGTTTTTTTGCCGGTTTCCAACCCGAAGAATTGTAAACCTTCTGCTTTACTGATATGGCTCTGAACGATTGATTTTCGTACAGGGTTTCCCGTTACCATAATCTTATCTGCAGGGAAAAATTTTTCCATCCCTTTTGTGCCGGTAAATATCTTTTTTGCTCTTTTACCTAACTGCATATTTGCTTTGCCTGCAAATGAATTTGCTTCATGTATAAAAGTGGCAATCCCCTTTTGCTGGGCATAACGCAATGCAGGAAAACTTGAATAACCACCTACGCCAACCACAGCATCGGGGTTAAATTCATTTATAATCTTTCTCACCTGGTAAAAGCTTTTGATAAGCTTAAAAGGCAACCAAATGTTTTTTATCAAAGAACTTCTGTTTAATCCGGCAATATCCAAACCCCTGATAGGATATCCTGCCTGGGGTACCTTCTCCATTTCCATTTTCCCCTTTGCCCCCACAAATACTATTTGCGTATCACTGTCTTTTTTTTTCAACGCATTGGCAATGGCAATGGCCGGGAAGATATGCCCCCCTGTTCCGCCGCCTGCTATGATTATTTTTTTAGCCAATTCATTTCTTTTTATTCGTTTATCACCGGTGCAGTCTTCCCTTCCATTTTTTCCGCATTTCGTGCCACACTTAATATTATACCTATCGACATGCAGGTGAAAAGAAAACTGCTGCCGCCCATGCTTACCAGGGGCAGAGGCACACCCGTTACCGGAAACAGGTTTACATTCACTGCCATATTTACCAGAGCCTGAATTACCAGTGTAAAACTTAATGCCAGCGACAAGAATGCGCCGAATGCGAATGGACATTTTTTGAATATCCTTATACTTCGGAACAAGAATAACAGGTAGATAAACAATATCAGTATACCGCCGATAATTCCATATTCTTCTATAATAATAGCATAGATAAAATCGCTGTAGGGATGGGGTAAAAAATTACGCTGTTCGCTATTGCCGGGACCAAGTCCTAACCACCCGCCTTTGGCTATTGCGATTTTTGCCTGCTGTACCTGGTATGCGGTTTCTTCTTTATCTGCATAAGCAAAGTCCTGTATACGCTTGATCCATGTAGGTATCCTGCCGATGCGCAATATGGATGGTAATTCTTTTGACTGATGTTCTTCTTTATTATAAAATCCAAAGGCAATGGAGATCAACAGCAATAATGGAATTAATGCTATACCAATAACCATTGCTATATGTTTTATACTTACACGCCCGATGAACATCAGGATCAGGCTTGTAGCGCCAATCAGCAATGCAGTTGATAAGTTTGCAGGTGCAATTAGGCTACATATAATGAACACAGGAACAATAAGCGGCAGGAAACCTTTTTTAAAATCCTTGATTTCATCCTGAGAACGACTGAGTTGTCTTGACAAATACATAAACAGCGCCAGTCTGGCCAGGTCTGAAGTTTGGAAAGTAAGATTAATGATCGGCAGTTTTATCCAGCGTGTTCCTTCGTTGATTTCAGCGCCAAAAAACAATGTATATATAAGCAGAGGGATGGCAATAATGAATAGTATTAGTGCAATCCGGGAGTATAAGGTATAGTTTACCCTGTGTGCAAAATATATAATAAATAGGCCGATTGCTGTAAACGCAAATTGCTTGAACAGGTAAGATTCTGCGCTGCGGGAAAGACGATAGGCCAGTGTGCCGGTGCTGCTATAGATCACCAGCATACTCACCAGGGTGAGCAACACAACTGCTGCCCATATTACCCTGTCGCCTTTTGTCCTGTTAATTATTCCCTGCATGTATGAATTTGAGATTTGAGATTTGAAATTTGAAATTTGAAATTGTTCCTTGCACCCTAAGCCTTACTTTCTTACCCCTTATGTCCTGATAGACTGATACCTGACCGCTGATATCTTTCACCTCACAATTCTCTCACCGCTTCAATAAACTGCCTGCCTCTGTCTTCATAATTTTTAAATAAATCAAAGCTTGCACAAGCCGGGCTTAGCAGAACCACATCCCCTTTGTTTGCCAGGTGAAAAGAAGCCTTAACTGCTTCTGCTGCGCTGCTTGTATTTACCATCACTTCCACGTGCTTTCCAAATGCTTCATGAATTTTTCGGTTGTCTGTACCAAGACAAACAATAGCTTTTACTTTTTCTTTTACCAAATTCAAGAGTGCCGAATAGTCATTTCCTTTATCAACTCCACCGAGGATGAGAATGACAGGTTGATCCATACTCTCAAGTGCATACCAGGTACTGTTGACATTGGTCGCCTTACTGTCATTGATGAAGTCTACCCCGCGTACCGTAAGTATATGTTGCATACGATGTTCGAGTCCTTCAAAATTTTCAACTGCCACACGAATTTTTTCTTTGCGTATGCCAATGGTTGCGCCGGTTAAAGATGCTGCCATACTGTTATATTGATTATGCTTCCCTTTTAAAGCGAAGTCGTATACACTGGTTTCAAATCTGTCTCCATCAACAGTAAGTATCATGTCTTTGTCCCTGATATAAGCGCCTTTTGGTAGTTCGTTATACATAGAAAATGGTAATAAGTTGGAATGTAATGGGTTTTCTTTCATGTACTGTGTAATCACAGGATCGTCTGCGCAGTAGATAAAAGTATCTTCCGGCTTCTGGTTTTTAATGATATTGAATTTGGATCGTATATAGTTTTCAAATTTGTACTCGTACCGGTCGAGGTGGTCTTCCGTAATGTTGAGCAATACCGCAACATCCGGCCTGAAATCTTTGATATCATCCAACTGGAAGCTGCTGATCTCTGCTACATATAGCGGCTTAGGGTCTTCAGCAACCTGTTTGGCAAATGAGTAACCGATATTGCCCACCAGCGCTGCATCCATGCCACCCGTTCTGCAGATGTGATATATCAATGAAGTGGTGGTGCTTTTGCCATTACTTCCGGTGATACCTATAACCCTGCTTTCACCTTTGAAGCGGTATGCCAATTCTATTTCGCTGATCACTGGAATACCTTTTGCTCTTATTTTTTTTACCAGTTCGTTTTTCTCAGGAATACCAGGGCTCTTCATAATCTCATCCGCTGCTAAAATTTTTTCTTCACTATGTTTCCCTTCTTCAAAAGCAATATTATTCTGCAGGAGTTCGTTTTTATATCCTTCTTTCAGTTGACCTGCATCCGACAAAAAGACTTCATACCCCTGCTTACGTGCAAGGATGGCCGCACCTACGCCGCTTTCGCCACCACCAAGTATTACAAACTTTTTCGACATCTCTTTTTATCTGCCTTCTTTTAATTAGCGCATTTTAAACGTTGCCAATGCAAATAATACACATAGTATAGTAACAATCCAGAACCTTACTGCAATCTTGCTTTCATGGTATCCTAGTTTCTGGTAATGATGATGCAGCGGGCTCATAAGAAATATTCTTCGTCCTTCACCATATCGCTTTTTAGTGTATTTAAAATAACTTACCTGCAGTATCACACTCAGGTTTTCAACCAGGAATACCCCACAGAAAATGGGAATCAATAATTCTTTTCTGACAATTATTGCCAGCGACGCGATGATGCCGCCTAAGGCAAGACTCCCGGTGTCGCCCATAAATACCTGGGCAGGGTAGGCGTTGTACCACAAAAACCCTATACAGCCACCGACAAAGGCGCCAACGAATACCGACAACTCTCCCAGGTTGGGTATATACATTATATTAAGGTATTCGGCAAAGCGGGTGCTTCCACTCACGTATATGAATACCCCAAGACAGGCGCCAATCAATGCACTCACTCCCGCCGCCAGCCCGTCAAGTCCGTCGGTAAGGTTTGCCCCGTTCGATACGGCAGTGATGATAAGAGTGACCGCGATGATATAAATGATCCAGGTATATTTTTCTGCACCTTCACCAATCCAACTGATGAGCCTGCTGTAATTAAATTCATGACTTTTTACAAAGGGGATGGTAGTGATGGGGGTTTTTACAACAGCATACCTGTGTTCCTTACCCTCGATAGTTACAATTTCATCGCCTACTTTCTTTTCACCTTTTTTAAGAATCGGTGCAGTTTGTCCGGCAACTGTTGGAGTGTAGTATTCTCTCCATACCACCACTTTCTGATTGAAATAAAGAGTAGCCCCTATGATGATACCAAGCCCAACCTGACCTATGATTTTAGAATATCCTGCCAGTCCGTCGCTGTCTTTTTTCTTATATTTTTCTCCTTTTGCCTGTGCTGCTTTTCTTGCTTTCAGCTTCAGGTAGTCATCCATAAAACCGATAAAGCCGAGCCATACCGTACAAAGCAGCATCAGCCGTATATATATTTTATTTAGGTCAGCAAAAAGCAGTGTAGGTATCAGTATGGCAAGTAAAATAATAATACCACCCATTGTTGGGGTACCTTTCTTTTGTTGTTCTCCTTCCAGCCCCAGTTCGCGTACGCTTTCACCAATCTGTTTTTTCCTGAGTAGGTTAATGAGGCGTTTGCCATATACAGTAGATATGAAAAGCGACAGCAATACCGCCATCAGCAACCTGAAGGTGATGAAATGCATCAGTCCGCTTCCCGGGAATTTAATGCCTTCGTTTCTGAGCCATTCAAATAGATGATACAGCATCTGCGCTTTGTTGTTTATTAATTTTTTTTATTTACCCAATAATGCAAACATTTCTATCAATACCTGTTTGTCATCAAATGGATGTTTCACTCCTTTTATATCCTGGTATTTTTCATGCCCTTTGCCGGCTATCAAAAGAATATCTTCTTTATCAGCAAGGTTAATGGCAGTCTTTATTGCTTCTTTACGGTCGGTGACGGAAATATATTTCCGCCTCAAGGAAGGCTGCAACCCTGTTTCCATATCCCTGATTATTTCTTCCGGCACTTCGCTCCTCGGGTTATCGGAAGTAAACACCACTTTATCGCTATGTTCACATGCCACTTCAGCCATTATGGGCCGTTTGGTTTTATCCCTGTCGCCGCCGCATCCTACTACCGTTATTATCTTCTCGTTTCCCTGTCTTAATTTTTTTATTGTGCTCAACACATTCAGCAATGCATCAGGTGTATGTGCGTAGTCAACTATACCTATTATTTTTTCGGAAGGAGATACGATATAGTCGAACCGCCCCTCAGCACCGGTAAGATTGCTTAAAGCCTGTAATACTTTTTGTTTTTCTTCGCCAAGACATATAGCTGCAGCATATACCGCCAGCAGGTTATATGCATTAAATTCGCCTATCAGCCTGAAATGAACTTCCTGTTCATTAATGTTCATCAGTAAGCCGGTGAGGTTGTTTTCAAGGATTTTTCCTTTAAACTCAGCCAATGTCCGAAGGCTGTAAAGGTGTTTTTTTGCATTAGTGTTTTGCAGCATCACCAACCCTCTTTTGTCGTCGGCATTGCTGATAGCAAATGCATCAGAAGGGAGGTTGTCAAAAAATGATTTTTTTACCCTGATATATTCATCAAAGGTTTTATGATAGTCGAGATGATCGTGAGTAATATTGCTGAATATGCCACCGGCAAACTTCAACCCGGTAATGCGGTGCTGCTGAATGGCATGGCTGCTACATTCCATAAACACATGTGTACATCCTTCATCCAGCATATGTTTCATCAGCGCATTGATGCTGATCGCATCTGGTGTAGTATGCGTGGAGGATATAACGGTATCGGATACCTGGTTTTGAACGGTGGAAAAAAGCCCGCATTTGTAACCAAGCCCCGAAAATAATTTAAAGAGTAAAGTGGCAATAGTGGTTTTACCATTGGTGCCTGTTACTCCCACCACTTTCATTTTTGAAGATGGTGAGCCATAAAAATTATCCGACATATAACCTGCTGCCAGGGCACTGTTTTCAACGATGATATAAGTTACATTATCTGATATTTCAGATGGTAATTGTTCTGCCACTACGGAGGTGGCACCTTTCATTATAGCCGATGCTATATAAAGATGACCATCCTGCAGGGTACCTTTAATGGCAATGAAACAAGACCCCGCTGTTATTTTTCGCGAATCTATATGCAGGTCAGTTACATTCACTGCAATGTTTCCATGCACCGAGCGAATGCTTACCTTATATAATATGTCCTGTAAAACAGCCATCTGCTATATTAAGCCGGTTGATATTTTAATTTAATTCCAGTGTTATTGTTTGTCCTTTATTAAATACCGTACCTGCAGCGGGAGACTGATTCATTATCTTTCCGCTTCCCTTTGCCTGAACTTTTAGTTTCATATTCTCCAGCAGGTATATCGCATCTTTTAGCCCCATCCCTTTCAGATCCGGAACAATATTGTCTGCAACTGCCAGCGCATTTAGCGTGGGAGCATAATTATTGTTATACATATAGCTCCATTGATCTGCATCACTCGAATCCTGAAAACTGATTTTCATTTCTTTGAAAATATCTTTTGCATCAGCCGTG
>JBDHYJ010000104.1:0-12154 GCA_039811345.1 Chitinophagaceae bacterium | reverse complement strand
AATACCATTATTGGCAATACCCGCAGAGTAGCCTGATAAGTTTTAAATATCTTTTGCACCCACTACTAATATTTTCATTTTATTTTGTTTTTTAAGTGAGCCGACCTCAATTCCTCTTTAAACCAAAGTGCCAGCATTAACATTGCCAACGGCGCCGTAATACCCCAGGGAAAACCAAGAAATAATAAGGTGACAGAAAATACAGGATAGAAATATACAATAGATATCAATGGTGTCATAAGCACATTCGCTATTAAAGCCCATCTCACCCACTTTTGAAATCCATTTTTTTCAAACAGTGGTACCGCAGCAAACATTGCAAGTCCCATGAAAATATAACCCAGTGCATCAAAATTCCAAAACATGGAATGAGGAGTTTGCTCCAGCACGGCAACACTCTCTGCTTTTCCCGCCATCTTCATGGGGATGACGGTTGCTAATTGAACAATATAATTAGCAGTAACAAACACCGAATATAAAATAGTAAAGATAAGTGCAGTATGACTCCAAAATCTTTTTTCAACAGGTGTGGAATAATGCAAGGCTAACATTTCAAGAATAAATGGGATGACAATGCAAATTGAAGTGCTGTAAATTAATATTTCATCCCACGGAAATATGAAAACACCCACTATTTGCAATACCTGCACAATGACAAAAGACACCGCGGCAACAAAAGCAAAAATACCCGACACAAATCCGATTTTATATACCTGCTGATTCATGACTGAAATATTTATATTGTTATTTACATTCTCATTCTGTCACATTGTATTGCACGTTTTTAACATTAAACTGTCCATAGACAAATGTTCCGTCAGGATAATGCCATATACCTTCGCCATAAGTGCCTAAATTATATCCTCCAATATTTTTGTAATCTTTTACAGGGGTAGAAAAGCGATAATTTTTCATATCTGAAACTTCTATGCGGTCGTCTGAAACAAAATTGATGAGTTGCCCCTCTTTGTTAAAATAAAGCATGGCGCTGATAATAGTTCCGTTGTTATTTAAAGTTGCTTTTACTGAATTGCTATCTATATTTTCCCAGGTAATTCTTCTATCAATCAAAGCTGCAGGGGCAAACAAACACATATCATTAAACAGCGTTACTGTTTCCGCCCGGAAGAGCTTATCGCCTGTTATATTAACAACCGGGAAAAGACCAAGTAACCTGATATCCATACTTGCATATTTATTCTTATAGATATGATAACCCGGTATTGTTGTGCCAAACATTTTTCCCTTCATAAAAAACAGGCGTGTATATTCATCAAAAAAGTTGTATTGTTCAGAAGTAAACGGGAACCATTCTTTACCCTTGCTCCGCATTTGCCCGTAAAATTCAATTCTTACATTCTTTACTTTGGGTTTATTCAGCACATCAGCGTACCTGAGATATATTTGCACAGGAGCCGGTAATTGAGTAAAATCGTATTCCGTCAGCAAATCAGTTGAAATTGTATTTGCATGCAACAAATTTTTCGAAACATCTTTTTTATACTTATTTTCAAACATTTGCATTAAATACCCCAAAAAAACTATAGTCAATGCAATGACATTTACTATCGTTCCATACTTAGCATCTTTCCACACTGAAAAAATTAAAAACTGAGAAATAACAGCAGCTATGGCACCTGCAAGCCACCACTTTTCATTATCAGAATAAAATAAAATTATAGCTGTGATAAATAAAATACACGTGAAAAGCCATAATAAGCCCAACGGTTTTGAAATATCCCTGGTTAATTGTGATATATTGCCAAAATGGTATGCCTTTGCAAAACCCATTAAATGTATTAGAGCATGCGCAAAAATTATAAAGGGAAAAAAATACTTAAGCATATAGTATTTTAAAATTAGTCAGACATAAAGTGCTATTAGAATTGTAAAATATCTTTATCACTACTGCAACTTAAACTATCGGCTTTCAAATACAGGTAGTTTTATGGTTAATAGTAAGATAACTATAGCCACAACTGCTGTAGTGGGTTGCATCCACGAAACGTATCCGATTATTAATACTTGTACGGAAAGCCAAATCAGAGAAATGAAGCCGGAAATAAAAGCTGCTTTACGAGCCAAGTGATGTCGTCTGAATACTGCAATGGCAGCTATTAAAGATGAGCCGCCTACAAAAACAAAAAGTATAAGGCCAGGAATATAATAATTGCGAAACGGACTGCCTTTTAACCAGTCCAAAGGGACATCTTTCGCTCCCGACATTCCATAATAACCTCCGGCAAATGCGTTTAATGCTACAAACGAAAGCAAGAAGCCTAAAGAATTCCTGACGAATTTTTCAGATAGTGTATCGTTGTTCATAGCCTATAGTCAGATAGTTATCTATGTTTATTTATTAATACCTAAAAAAGTACTATCCAAATGTAGCAAGCAAGATAGCTTCCCAAAATGATGCAAATCACCATAACTGATGAGTGTCGTTTCATCATTCCAGCATATCAACCGCTTTTAAACCATTATTATACTTAAATAAACCCCCTATATCGATTTCCTGTCATTTATCAGATCATTGATTGACTACAGTCAGCAAAATCAGTCACTGTGTTTATGAACTTCACATTTAATACATTATGCAGGTAACTGTTTCCAATAAAAAAGTATTACCAGGTCACTCTGAAGCATTCTTTATGAATGCTCCCATGGGAATTTTATGTACGGATACAAATGGGATTATTAAATCAGCGAATCCTTTTGCCCTGACAGAGCTTGGATATTTATCAGAAAGTGAACTGACAGGTAAAAACATCAATACGCTGATCCCTAAAGAATATCGTAACAGGTATGATTCCTATCGTGAAGTGTATTTTAAAAACCCGCATCCTTTCAATTTGGGGCAAAAAACAGAACTTCCTATATTAAAAAAAGATAAAACAGAATTTCCGGTTGAAATCAGTTTTAGCCAATACAAATGCGATGGAATAGAATATATCATGGTATTCTTCAGGAATATCACAGCGCAAAAGTTTGCTGAAGAAAAATTTAGCGAACTGAATAATCAACTGGAAATACTGGTTGAGCAAAGAACAAAAGAGTTGAAAGACACAATTGAGCAATTAAAAAAATCAAAAGAAAAGCTGGAGGAAGTCGGTGCAATTAACAAAGCAGTTCTTGAAAATGCAGGTGCAATTATAATTTCTACAAATACGGATGGAATAATTCAAAGTTTTAATCCCGGGGCAGAAAAATGTTCCGGTTATACAGCTGAGGAAGTCATCGGGAAACTTACGCCTATTGCTTTTCGCTGTCCGGAAGAATTAAAAAGAAGGGCTAAACAGTTTTCTGAGGAATTGGGAGAAACTATTAAACCTGGCTTTGAGACCTATACTGCAAAAGCTAAAAGAAATATACAGCAAAAAGATGAGTGGATTTTTGTCAGAAAAGACGGAAGCCGGTTTCCTGTTTCAAAAATTGTAACTGCCCTACGTAATAAAAACAATGAAATTACAGGTTATATCGGAGTAGCAGTTGATATAACAGAACTTAAACAAAAAGAAGATAATCTCAGGCAATCACTGCAAAAAGAGAAAGAACTAAATGAATTGAAGTCAAGGTTTGTGTCTATGGCATCGCATGAATTCCGGACACCACTCAGTACCGTACTTTCATCTGCTTATCTGATAGAAAAATATACATCTGAGAATGACCAGCCCAAACGGGAGAAACACTTGCAAAGAATAGTGTCATCAGTAAATATGCTAACCGATATTCTGAATGACTTCCTGAATGTGGGTAAAATTGAAGAAGGGAAAATCTACACTAAATTTTCAGAATTTAATATCCGGCAACTGGTAACAACATTTATTGAAGAAATAAAGCATACATTGAAAAAAGGCCAGGTCATCAACTATAAACATGAAGGGGAAACGATGGTATGGCTCGATTGTTCATTAATGAGGCACATTTTAATGAATCTGGTTTCTAATGCCAGCAAATTTTCAATGGAAAACAGCATTATTGAAATCGGAACAATTTGCCAGAATGATACACTGCTTTTGAATGTAAAAGATTATGGTATAGGTATTTCCAAAGACGATCAGAAACACCTTATGGAGCGTTTTTTTCGGGGCGCCAATACTACAGATATTCAGGGCACAGGACTAGGTCTTCATATTGTAGCAAAATACACTGAAATTTTAAAAGGGCAAATAGCTTTCAAGAGTGAACTGGGAAAGGGAACTGAAATCACTATTACATTAAATACTAAAACAGAGATACATGAAAAAGATACTGCTGATTGAAGACAATGATGATATTCGCAGCAATACGGCAGAAATACTGGAATTGTCTAACTACAATGTAGTAGTGGCCGAAAATGGCAAATCCGGGGTTCAAAGAGCAATTGAAACCAAACCTGATTTGATAATCTGCGATATCATGATGCCTGAATTAGATGGTTATGGGGTACTGCATGCAATTAAAAAGAATGATGAAATAAAAAATACTCCTTTTATATTTCTCACTGCAAAAACAGAAAGAAGTGATTTTAGAAAAGGTATGGAAATGGGTGCGGATGATTATATTACAAAACCCTTTACCGGAACAGAATTGCTGGATGCAGTAGACAGCCGG
This sequence comes from Chitinophagaceae bacterium, assembly GCA_039811345.1. Taxonomy (GTDB): domain Bacteria; phylum Bacteroidota; class Bacteroidia; order Chitinophagales; family Chitinophagaceae; genus Agriterribacter. Next base: position 7,561 of record JBDHYJ010000104.1, on the reverse strand, counting down.
CTTAAAAAAATGGAGTTACTGAAAAGTAAGTTACCTGCCGGGATTGAAGGTCTCGACTTTTTAATAAAATCATCACTAGATAAAGATCCGCTTCAAACCATGGTGGAGGGACGTAATATTAATAAGTACAAGAAAAGACAAATTGTTTATCTGGAAGGCAATCATCCTAACAGGCTATTTTATGTATTAAAAGGAAAAGTAAAAACATACAAGGTTAATGAAGAAGGTAAAGAACTGGTAACCGACTTATACAGTCCCGGTGATTTTCTGGGACATATTGCCCTGCTTGAGGGAACAACCTATAAAGATACTGCTGAAACCATAGATGAAACTGAGCTTGCATTGATTCCTAAATCAGATTTTGAAGATTTATTGAATAAGAACCAGGAAGTGTCCAAAAAATTTATTGAACTATTGGCTAAAAATATCAGTGAGAAAGAATATCAATTGTTAAGAATTGCCTACAACTCACTGCGCAGAAAAGTAGCCGATGCTCTGTTGTTATTACAAAAAAAATATCCGCAAAAGAAAGACGGAAACTTTGTTATCGATATAAGCCGTGAAAATCTTGCCAATATTGCTGGTACAGCCACCGAATCTCTTATACGTACGTTAAGTGATTTTCGAAACGAAAAAATAATTGATATAAAGAACGGGAATATTGAAATTCTGAACAGAGAGAAGCTGGAAAAGTTGCTTAATTAATAAGATTTACCCGGTTTGCCGTGAAATACTATTTTGCTGAAGGTATTTATTAAAATCCGTTTTTAATTTCCAGAACTTAATTTCAGTAGTTTTTATACTGTGATTAAGTTCCTTCCATAATACAATTATTTCATCAACTACTATTGAGTCACCTGATATTTTCTTTTGAAGTAAATTATCACATTCTGCAATATCTCTTCTAAGCAGATAAATTAATTCATCTATATTTATAAAACAGGTTTGAAAATTTTCCAACTCCACCAACATTCTTTGACTAATGTTGTTCCTTAGTGTTTCAGCCAGCCTGTTTTTAAGTTGGTTATTTTCTTCAGTGAGCTTCACTATCAAACTTTTCCATGAATCAGCCTCACCTTCAAGTTGTCTAAAATTCAGATTGCACATAATCAAGAATAGATTGTATACTAATGCCCTGTTTAACAACAGGGCATTTTCAAAGTCAGGAATGTATGTACCTGCTATTTAACCGCAATATTTTTGCTGGTAACTATTTTCTTTAATTCTTCTTTTTTCGGGAGCATTAGTTTTAACACTCCATCTTCATACCTGGCTTCAATTTTTTCTTTATCTACTTCCTGCGGAAGAGTGAAACTACGTTTAAAAGAGGAATAATTGTATTCTCTGCGAGTGAATTTCTCATCCTTATCTTCTTTTTTCTCCTCTTTTTCGCAACTGATGGTCAGCATATTACCATCCAGATTAATAGTAAAATCATCTTTTTTCATTCCTGGTACAGCCAATGATACATTGAATCTTTCGTTGTCATCAACAATGTTGACCGCGGGTACTGTTAATGTTTTTCCCCAAAGACCATAATCATTAAACCAATCATTCCAGGGTTTAAAGAAATCATCAAACAAGAAGGGAGTTCTTTCATTAAACCTGGTTAATCCCTGGTGTGACATAATTCCTCCTTTTTTTATTTTTTTGAAAAGATTGTTTACAAGGCAAATATATTTTCAGTATAAAAGGAAATCAATTACCTCAGTCAGCAATTTTAATGAGATTGGTCATTATCTATCGCATATCTTCAGAGTTCTGTAACCTAATAGGAATTAGTAACAATATTTAGTACTACCAGTTGAGATAATACACATGTAAATATTATTTGAACAAAACCATTAAAACAAATCAATAAACAATAACCTGATGAAAAACAGGGAAAGTCTTTTCAGGTGTTTTCGGAATATGCAAAACAAGTAATCCATTTTTGTATTCCGCTGTTATAAAATCAGTGTCGGCAGTTTCCGGCAATATAATAGTTCTCTGATTAGGAGCATCAAATTCATGAAGCTCTGTTTTTTTCTTCTCAGCAACTGATGACTTTTGCAAAGTGACAACAGATAAAATATTGCCTTTGACAAATACCATCATTTCCTCTCTCATTATTCCAGGCATCATTATTTCTGCCTTGAAATAAGTATCAAACTCACTCATATTCACCGGCAGGCGATTATGATCAGTAGATGACGATTTAATTTTCTTCATCAGTTTCCCCGTTGAAGGCAGGGGAACAAACTCACCGGGATATACTGAATATCTGCCTGAAGAAATTGTTGAGGTTGTCATGGCTTAAATTTTTGGGGACAGTAAAGTTAAAATTGTCTAATCTCTTAATGAATGACTGAAGTAATAATAGAACATGATATATATCACTCTATCCCTTTTTGACCATCGTCATTTAAAGCACTAACTAGTATCATTGATTGCAATAGGTTAGCAGGCTAATTTAGAAAAATAAAATACCAGATATTATACAGCTAAAAATGAAAAGAATTCTTGTTCCAACAGATTTTTCTACTACTGCCATGAAGGCTATTAGTTATGCAGCTGAAATTGCAAAGAAAACTGATGCAACTGTTTTTTTACTTCATGTTGTTGATAATGTAACGGATATAATAATCGAACCATTAGCATTTGACGTAAAGGAGCAGGATACATTAATAAAGAATAGCCTGAAAAGTCTTGATGATTTAAAGCAGACAGTTATCAGTACTTATCCTGACATTAAGATTGAGGCAGGAGTGATTACCGGAAGGATTCTTTTTTCCATTCTTGACTATGCCGAAGATTATCAACCCGATTTGATAGTAATGGGCACAACCGGAGCCGGAGCAATTAAAGAGCTGCTAATAGGCAGTGTGGCCTCTGGTATAATCGGTAGTACAAAAATACCGGTCATTACGGTTCCTGCCGGATTTGAAATGAAAGAACCTGATTCCATCTTGTTTGCCACTAACCATTTTGAAGAAAATGCAGGATCACTTGATATGATTACCCGGTTAGCAACCTTGTTTTCATCTGCAGTTCACGTTGTAGTATATGTAGACGAAGATGAAGCCCTGGAATATATTAAAGGCCAGAATAAATTAGATCATTACCTGGAGTATTTGAAAAAAACTTATCCGTCAATCAGGTTTAAAGCAGAAGTGCTGGAGGGCAGGAATTTTGAACAAACCATTGAATCATATGATGGGAAAAATGATATTGATTTGATTGCAATGATAACCTATCCGAAAAAATTTATAGAAAGGTTATTTAAGAAGAGTATGACAAAGAAAATGGCTATACATTCTACAATTCCTTTATTAGCTATTCCGGTAAAAGCATAATAAATAGACATCTGCTATATACAATAGAAATAAATATTAATTCTTATCTCATCATTAAATTCTTTATTAAATGAAAAAAATTATTGCTGTTTTTGACGGATATCATATCTCGAAAAGTACATTGGCGTATGCCGAAGAAGTGGCTTATACTACAAATGCCCATCTCGTAGGTTGCTTTCTTGACGAGTTTATTTATAGAAGCTACAGTGTCACTGAAGTGTACAAACAATATAAAAAAAACCCGGAAGCAGTAATAAAACAATTAGATGAAGCAGATAATAAGAAAAGAGACGAAGCAGTACGAAAGTTTGAACAAAGTTGCAGCAGGGCAAAAATCAGCTATTCGGTTCACAGAAACAAAAGCATTGCCCTGCAGGAACTGAAGCATGAAAGTATGTTTGCAGATTTGATTATCATCAGCGGTCATGAAACATTCAACCGTTTCAAACAAAAACCTCCAACTCACTTCATAAAAGATCTGCTTGCAGATGTGCAGTGCCCGGTATTAATAGTGCCTGATGCTTATAAACCATTAGATAAAATCACTTTACTGTATGACGGCACCCCCTCTTCAGTATTTGCAGTAAAAATGTTTAGTTACCTTTTTGGGGAATACAATGAATTACCTATTGAAGTCTTTACTGTAAAAAGCGGGCAACCGGATACCCTTCGGTTACCTGATAACAGGTTAATGAGAGAATTTATAAAACGCCATTTTTCGAAAGCGGAATATATAGTTGTAAAAGGTGATCCCGAACAACAGATTCTAGGGCATCTGCGCAATCATAAGGGAAATGAAATGGTAGTGCTTGGTGCATATCGTCGCAGTGAATTATCCCGATGGTTTAAAACCAGCATGGCAGATATTTTGATGCGCGAGCTTGATACTGTGCTTTTCATTGCACACAATAAATAGTTACAATATCTACATTGCCGGGGCTTGGAAAAAAATTATAAATAAAAATTTATCACATGAAGCGAATATTGGTGCCTACTGATTTCTCCCCCACAGCAGAAAGGGCATTTCGCTTTGCGGTGGATATTGCCTCAAGGGCAACCGGCACAGTAATTCTGTATCATATATTCAATCCGCTGGAAAATACATTTACCGGAACAGTGAAAACAAGAGAAATTTATAATACACAAAGTGAAACTAACTTATTAAAACGTCTTCAACGTCTTAAGAAGAAAGTGCTAACCAACTTACCGGGTGTACCTGTATCCACTGTTGTAGGTTACTCTCCCATCGTTGACAATATTCTTGGCTTTGCAGAACATAATAAGGCAGACTTAATAGTAATGGGCACACAAGGTATTAGCGGGTTGAAAAAAACAATTATAGGTTCAACAGCCGTACGAATTATTGAGAGGAGCGATATACCTGTGCTGCTGATACCAGAAAATTTTAAACGGAAAGAACCTGCGCATATCGTGTTTGCAGCAGATACTAAATTTAACGGCTTTAAGGCATTAGAATTAACACTGGCACTGGCAAAACTATATAATGCCACCGTAACAGTAGTGCATTTGACAGACCCGTTTCTGACCTGGGAAGACAGGTTGAAGCAAGTATCAGAATCTGATGCATATATTAAAACATTGCAAAATACTTTTCACAGTCCTAATTTACACTTTCAGATTTTGAAGGCCCCTTCTATTCATCAGGCATTAGAAAATCTGGATACACAGATTCCCCATGATATGATGGTGATGATACGCGGGAAAAAAAGCACTCTGGAAAGGGTTTTCATGGATAGTTTCACTAAAAACATGGCATACGCCACTACTCATCCCTTACTGGTTGTACCAGAAGAAATTAAAAGTGAAGAGTTGAATGGTAAGTCACTATAGTAAAAAAACGAACTCAAACTAATGAAGACAATCATCTATAAAGTAAAAAATTTTTAACTGTCGTAACAGAATAATAATTATTAATCAATCTTAAAAAAAGGTTTATGTTTTACAAAGAATTGTACATGGAGTTAGGAAAATTGTTTTACTATATTTCCGGAGCAGACGGTAAGGTTGCACCGGCAGAAAAAGAAACTTTGCAGAAATTTATCATAGAAAAGTGGAAACCTTTGGAAAGCTCTGAAGACAGATTCGGATCTGACAGAGCATATCTGATTGATTTTGCATTTGAATTTGAAGAGGAGAAGTCTGCTTCAGAAAACTATTTCGGGTCTTTTGAAATATTTTATAAACAGAATAAATCAAACTTTACTCCTGAAATTAAAAGCAATATTTTACTAACAACTAAAGCCATTGCAGAATCTTACAGGGGAAAAAATAAAAAAGAAGAAGAAGTAATTAAAAAATTGTCACACCTCTTTACAGAATAATTTTTTTTATAAGTGAGCGATCACTTACTTTTGAAAAAAATTTATTATCAGAACCAGAAACTCAGATAAGCAGCAACTGGTAAAAGCCAAGGCTATTGAACTGATAGTGAAGGATGGCTTTGAAGGATTTAGTGTCAATAAGCTAGCAAAAGCCTGTGGCATCTCTGTGGCCACCCTGTACATATACTATAAGGATAAAGATGATCTTATAATAAGTATAGCTACAGAAGAAGTAAACCGAATGACTGAAGCTGTCCTGAAAGATTTTGATCCCGAAAGCTCTTTCGAAGAAGGACTTCGCATACAATGGAAAAACAGGTACAGGTATATGACCAAATATCCTGAACTTGGATTATTTCTTGAAAAATTACGCAGTTCAACTTACCAGCAATACATCTTTGAAAACTATATGGATGAATTTTCAAACAGGATGCGGGTTTTTTGTCAGAATGCTGTAAAGAGAGGAGAAATCAGCGAATTACCAGTCGGAGTTTACTGGTCTATAGCATTTGCACCTTTGTATTCACTAATCCGTTTTCATAATGAGGGTAGCACCGTCGGTGGCAAACCATTCAAACTGACTGATAAGATGGTTTGGCAGACTTTTGATTTAGTAATAAAAGGATTGAAAAGATAATATAGACCTTCATGACTAAACCGGCTCTCATTATACCCCCCTTCAGCAGCTATCAAAAATTCGTGATTTTCATTTTGGCAACTACTCAGTTTACGGTTATACTAGATTTCATGGTGATGTCGCCATTGGGAGATATGCTTATGAAGTCTCTTTCACTTAGCCCTTCCAGGTTTGGGCTGGCAGTGTCGGCTTATGCATTCAGTGCTGGTATTTCCGGTCTGCTTACTGCGGGATTTGCAGATAAGTTTGACCGAAAAAAATTATTGTTATTCTTCTATTCGGGTTTTATTGCCGGTACTATATTCTGCGGACTGGCTAATTCTTATGCTACATTAATTGCAGCCCGAATCATCACCGGGCTTTTTGGAGGTGTTATAGGCTCTATTTCGATGGCAATTATTACCGATCTTTTTACATTGGAACAACGCGGACGAGTAATGGGATTTGTGCAAATGGGTTTTGGTGCAAGCCAGGTTTTGGGTGTTCCTATCGGGCTGGTACTTGCCAACAACTGGGGTTGGGAAGCTACCTTTCTTATGGTTGCCGGACTTGCTATTATTATCGCCATCACCATTGCATTAAAGCTACAACCGGTAAACAGGCACCTTGCTTTGCAACAAACCAAATCTGCCTTTAGCCATTTAAAACATACCATTACCATTCGCGATTACAGGATAGGATTTACGGCAACAGCCCTTTTGTCCATCGGTGGGTTTATGATGATGCCATTCAGCGCTGCATTTGCAATCAACAATCTTCATGTCACCACTTATCAGCTACCGGCATTGTTCATGGTATCCGGACTAAGCTCTCTTATAATTATGCCGGCAGTAGGAAGACTAAGCGATAAAGTAGACAAGTTCACCATATTTGCCATTGCTTCTATATGGATGATGCTGATGGTGGCTATGTATACCAATCTTGGGCCTACTCCCCTATGGTTAGTAATGGTATTGAATGTACTGATGCTCTCCGGTATAATGAGCCGTATGATACCATCATCTGCACTCACTAGTGCTATACCCGATACGCCGGACAGGGGAGCTTTTATGAGTATTAACTCTTCCCTGCAACAGATAGCGGGAGGTATAGCTGCAGCGGTTGCCGGAATGATTGTTGTACAAAAAGACAAATTCAGTCCGCTGGAGAACTACAATAAAGTAGCTTATGTAGTTATTTTCATTTCTATTATCAGCATATACTTACTGTACAGGGTAAGCGAACTTGTGAAACGCAAAAGCAGAGAT
>JBDHYJ010000103.1:0-12440 GCA_039811345.1 Chitinophagaceae bacterium | reverse complement strand
CCCGAAGCTGATGAAATTATTGCACCCTTGCTAAGCACCATCCCCATGCAGTTGCTGAGTTATTATGTAGGCATTGCCAAAGGGGTGGATGTAGATAAGCCAAGAAACCTTGCAAAAAGTGTAACGGTGGAGTAGTCACCAACGGGAATTAGTTTGTTTTCAGTCCTGTAACCACTTTCAGGTATTTTTGTCACCGTTCACTCAAGAGTAATTCAATTAGGTGTGTATCACTATATATTCCCAATCCTAAGTGGAAAAATATGGGTGACTTTTAGACTGAAGATATTGTTCGGACTTTGGTAGTTAATCTAAAGAAGAAAAGTGACATTCCCAGGCTGGTAAAAACTTTTCAGGAAAAGCCGGTTTTTGTTCAACACCATCAACTGGCTGATTGCAAGGATACTGAGTTAATTATTTTTGGAGAAAGCAGTGACTAAAAAGTTTACAACCTTGCCAATTGTTGCAAACCCATTCCAGGTGATGATGTGTTTGCTTTGTAACAACCGGAAAAGGATTAACGATACATAGAACCAATTGCACAAACGCAACCAAATTACTTTCTAACTAAGGTCACCGAATTGTAAAAACGAAATGGACAAAAAATAAAGAAATTTCCTTCCTCTCCGGTATTAAAATTGTAGGAATGTACGATGTGGGTGTGGTAAATAAAATCACTATTTTAATTTCCGGTGAATTAAAAATAAATATTTCTGCATTGACAATTGAAGCCAAAGAAGCTGTGTTTATGGGAAATATCCGGCTTTATGTGCACGATAAAAGAAGAAATGGATGAATTGGCGCAACGCCTTCAAAACTTAGATGGTATTGAATCTGTTGAGCAGTATGATACGGAGGAAAGCCCTGGTAAATGATCAAGTAAGGTCAACTATTTGTTTATAAGTCATTTTGGCCGTTTTTTCCACTTACTCAAAAAATCTTCCAAATACTAAATAAAAGAGCATATTAAAGTTCCTGATTTTCTGAATTTGCTAATCTTCTTATCTTTAATCAGAACAACATATTGAATTTTGTTAAACCTGAAAAGCCCTTGTTTATTAAGTCTTTGGCAGATTGTTCTGCTTTTATTTCTCTGCAATATTTCATCAGGGCAGGATATTCATTTTACCAATCTGAACACATCTAATGGCTTATCTGATAATTTTATTCGTTCACTTGTTGTTGATAAAGAAGGCTTCCTCTGGATTGGAACCAATGAAGGGTTAAATTCCTATGATGGATATTTAATTTCCGGATATTCAAGCGACGATTATCCGGCATTGCCAAAAAGAGATATTGTTGATCTTTTTTGTGACGAGAGCAACCAGGTTTGGATAAGTGCAGGAGACGGATGCACCCGGGCCGATCAAAAAAGAGTATTTCATAAAATTAAGCTGGAAGATTCTATTACTGTTTTTAATTGTTTTAAAGTAGTTGAAACAAAAAAATACGGCGTAGTACTCATTACAGATTATGGTCTTTATTACCATGGGGGTGCGAATAAGAAATGGATAAAAATTAAAACAGCCTCCACACTTTTTAGTTTCTCCGATTTAACGGATGTTATTAGCTATGATGCAAATCAACTGCTGATTGTACTGCGTGATAAAATTATACTGCTTGATTTAACTACCGAACAGATAATTGAAACCTATCCCCTGAAGGATATTCTGAGTGTGGAAAAATTAGCAAATCATAAAATTGCCCTTGCCAATAACAAAGGACAGTTGCAAATAATGGATTTAAATACAAGGCAAATTTTTAAAACTTATGACTTCTCCAATTACTTTCAACCCAAAATCACTTATTCAAACTGGTCAGAAGTAAAATTGGCACCAGACAGCACACTGCTTTATGCCTCTCTTAGCCAGGGATTGTTTGCCATTCAGGGTAATGTGGTAACCCAGTTTTCACATGATCCTGCAAATAGTTTATCTATTGCATCCAACAGAATGGTCAGGATACTGGCTGCTGCTAATGGAATAATCGTAGCAGGTACTGAGCGTGATGGTGTAAGTATTTTTAAACTGGATAACGGAGCAGCATTTTATAAAAACAAATTCAAAGACGAAAACAATCATGTTTACGATAGCTGGTTAACTCAAATAGTGGAAGCTAAAGATCATAGTTTCTGGTTGGGTGCATTCGACAGATTAATTCACTGGGATAAGAAAAATAATAAGACCCGGTTTTATTTTTATAGAGATAATCAAACGAAGAATCCACAGTCAAATCCAGAAATAATCAGGATTTATTTAGATAAAATGGGGCAACTATGGGCCGGGGTATTAAGCGTTGGAATAACAATTTTTAATCCTTCCACAGGAAGTTTTAAGAAAATACCCCTCAACACTTCCGATAGTGCACAAAGGGGCAATCTGATTCTGGATTTCTTTGAAGCAAGCGATGGATCTATGTGGGTAGCAAGTAACAGTGGATTTTATCTGATAAATCCCAAAACACATAAAACCATATCGTTAAGTAACAATACAATTTTCAAAGAATATTGTACAACCTGGACAGAGGACATTGCTGAAGATAAAAATCAGAATATCTGGATATCTACAAGAGGCAAAGGTCTTATCAAGTATAACTTAAAAACAAAAACAATCAAGCAATTCACTCAAAAAGATGGTTTGCTGGATAACGATTGTCTGGAGTTGTTGTGTAGCAGTTCCAATGATGTTTACATTGGGTCGTTTAGCGGATTTAGTATTGTACATGCAGATGAAACAATATCAACCTACACAAAAAAGAATGGATTGAAATATGATAAATCAGATGCTTTTTTGGAAGATGATCAGGCAAAGATTTGGATAGCCAATGCAAAATGCCTGGTAAAGTTTGACCCAGTGCAAAAATCCTTTGAAGTTTTTGACGAATCAGTAGGATTGAATAAAGGAGGATTTAAACCGGCAGGAGCTCTCAAATCAAGCGATGGGGAGTTTTTGTGGAGTACGCAAAGTGGCATCAATTATTTTTATCCGAATCAGATTAAAAATACAATCGTCCCCTTACAGGTTCATATCAATACTATTTTTTCGGGCGACAGCACGTATTTGGTTTCCAATTCATCAAGCAAGATAAAATATAGAAACAATAATATTCTTTTCAGTTTTGTTGCGGTAAACCTGCTTGGCTCACATAACATATTTTACAAATACAAGCTGGAAGGATATGACAAAGACTGGCAAATAGGGGTAGATATACGTCAGGCCCGTTACTCATCATTACCTCCGGGTAAATACAGCTTTAAGGTTATGGCCAGTACAGATAAAAAAATATGGTATGAATCACCCCAGAGTTTTATGTTTACAATAGAAACGCCCTATTATAAACAATGGTGGTTTATTGGATTAATTGCATTACTGACCTTATCTGTTTTACTTTTCGTAATTAAAAAGAGATATCAGGTTTTGAACAGGAAGAGAGAAGAGTTGAAAACACAAAAAGTAATAAACTATTTTTCTGCCAGCATTTATAAGCAGCAAACAGTAGATGAAATACTTTGGGATTTAACAAAGAACTGCATCAGCCAGTTAAATTTTGAAGATTGTGTTGTCTATTTATTTGATGAAGAGAGAAAGGTATTGGTGCAAAAAGCCGCACATGGTCCTAAGAACACCCGCAATTTTGAAATCAATAAACCCATTGATATTCCGATAGGAAAAGGAATTGTGGGCTCGGTGGCGGAGAAATTGAATCCGGAAATAATTGAGGACACTTCTAAAGACTCCCGGTATATTGCCGATGATGAAATACGTTATTCAGAAATAACCGTGCCCATTGTTTCGGAAGGCCAGCTTCTGGGTGTGATAGACTGCGAACACTCAAAAAAACGGTTCTTTACTCAAAACCATCTGTATATTCTCAAAACTCTTGCTTCTTTTTGCGCAATAAAAATTACTCAGGCAAAAACTGATTCAGAAAAAAGAAGAGCTGAAATGATGTTAGCAGAAACAAAGCATAAAATGGCTGAAATGGAAATGCAGGCACTTAGAGCGCAAATGAATCCGCATTTCATTTTTAATTGTCTCAATTCCATTAACCGGTATATCGTTAAAAGTGATCAGGCAACTGCTTCCCTTTACCTTACCCGTTTTGCCAAATTAATCCGTTTGATTTTAGATAACTCCAGAAACAAAAATGTAGTGCTGTCAAATGAGTTGGAAGCATTATGCTTGTATATTGAAATGGAAGCTCTGCGGTTTGACATGAAATTTTCATATCAGATTGAGGTAGATGAAAACGTACAGGCCGATAGCATTGAGATACCACCCTTAATCATTCAGCCTTATGTTGAAAATGCTATTTGGCATGGATTACTTCACAAACCCGAAAACGGAAATTTGTACATTGGCATTTCCATGCCAAAGCCACATCTTTTACGGTGTATTATAGAAGATAATGGTATTGGCCGTGAGAAAGCTGCTGCTTTGAAAAGCCAGTCGGCTACTACAAAAAAATCTTTGGGAATGGAGCTAACAGAAAGCCGGTTGATGCTTTTGAATCAGTATGCTCAAATACGTTCCAGTGTACAAATTGAAGATTTGAAAAATGAATTGAACCATGCTGCCGGAACAAGAGTGGTTCTGCAAATCCCGATTGATAATGATTAAATAACCTGACTATGATACGTTGTATATTAATTGACGATGAAAAAAATGCACTGGAAATGATGGAGTGGCTCATTAAATCTTATTGTCCGCAGGTGGAGATTGTGGCTTTATGCGATAGCTCCACCCAGGGCATAGAAGCCATTAACCGATTGAAACCGGATGTTGTTTTTCTGGATATAGAAATGCCCAACCTGAATGGATTTGATATGTTGGGAAAATTTGACAAACTGTTTTTTGATGTGGTGTTTTGTACAGCTTATGATCAGTTTGCAGTAAAAGCTTTTAAATACAGCGCCATTGACTATTTACTTAAACCCATTGACCCTGATGATCTGAAAGCTACCGTTCAGCGTATTGAAGCTAAAAAAGGATCTCAGTCTAAAGAACAAATAGAATTGCTTTTACAGGTATTAAAAGATTCAAATAAAACCACACCACAACGCATAGCTTTAACTACCGGCGACGGGCTCATTTTTGTTCCTACATCAGAAATAATTTATTGTGAAGCTCAAAGCAACTATACACAGGTGGTACTTCAAGGCGGAAAAAAAATTGTGGTATCAAAAGTTCTGAAAGATATAGATGAAGTACTTAGCGGGCCTGACTTTTACCGGGTTCACAGTTCATTTTTAATCAACATCAATCATATTAAAAAACTGATCAGGGGAGAAGGGGGCTACATATTGATGGATAACGAGGCACCAATAAGTATCAGCCGTTCAAAGCGACAGGAATTTATGGAGAAGTTTGAAAAATTTTGATGCAGCTCATCATTGTCTCTGTTCACAGGAACATCTGCTTAGCAAATACACTGAAGCCTTTACCCATTTAATGGAATTTGATATACCGCTTTTCAACTTTCATTTAGTAAGCTATTTGCTGAAATAGCCAGAATGTAATTTAGTGAATACATTTTTTTTCATCTGTTTATTTTTTATTGTTTTAATGGTCAGAAGGAATTCGCATAAAAATTATCGTCGCTCTGGGTATAATTTAGCTCGCTAATTTTTATGCTCATTTCATAATACCAACAATGGTGATTGGATGTTTTTTCTCAACTGTTTCATCATCTACTGTATCCATTTGTTTTCTTCTGTTTGTTATATACTCAACAAATAGTCAATTTACTCATAGGCATTTTTCCGCTGTATTATACTTTACGATTTTTGAGCAATAATCATTAAAGCAAAACTAATTAAAAATGAAAAAGATTTTTTTTAGCAGTATAACAGCATTTAGTCTGTTGTTGATTTCCTGTAGAAAGTCTAATAACGAGGTTCTCTCACCGGTTTCCAGCGCCGATAAAATAAAAACCTGGATTACTGATGGTTTAACGAAAAATTATAGTTATGATAACCAGGGACGACTTGTTAAGGCTGAATATTCAGATGGAGCCAAAATATTTTATACCTATGAAACAGGGAAAGCGATCTATAAATATTTTGATGAATACGGAACATTGGTAATGCATAAAGAAATATTTTTTGGGACAGATGGAAAAGTAGTAAAAGAAAAATTCCCATTAATCCCTGGTAGGGAAACTACATTTACGTATGATAACGAACATAATTTAAATAAATACAGTTTTCACGATAATAATACTCACTATTATTATAAGTACTTCTTCAGTAATGGAAATTTAGACAGTGTTCGCTATTTTAACGCATATGATGAATGGACAACTTCTACCCTGTATACTTATTATACAGATAAAAAAAATACACTCTCCAGTGATAATGAGGGGCTATTCTTTCGGCCGCATTTAAGTAAAAATTTAATAAAAACTGAAGAAACTTACTACGCAGATGGATCTGCTTCTTACGCCTATAATTATGTTTATGAATTTGATAATAAGGATCGTGTCATAAATTATAATGTTTATCAGGCAGGAGTCCTCAATTCAACCCAAAACATTGTTTACGAATAGAGACACTATGATTGTAACTGTTTAGTTGTTTTGTGATGATGTCCCGGTTTTTAATATTGTGGTCATACTACAAAGAATATTTTTCCATTCACTCATCACCTTTGATAATTACTCAAAGCTGTTTTTCAAACAAGAAAATTGAATATTTTTTGATAACAATAAAATAAAAAAGAAATGAAAAAAAGCATCTATCTGGCCTTTGTCATTTTAAGTTTTGCAATTTTTGCTTGCAACAAATCTAAATCTGATGTTATTCTGCCTGCCCCCACTATTAACACAGATAGGATAAAAACTCATACAATAAATGGTTATCAAACCAGCTATACCTATGATAATCAAGGGAGGTTAGTTGAAACATTTGATTCTAATTCCGGCACAAGAAAATATATTTACGAGACCGGAAAGGTGATTTCAAAATTTTACGATACGCTCAATGTGCTAACATCTGACCGGGAATATTTGCTGAGCGCAAATGGTAAAATGATAAAAGAAACTTCGGGTTTAAATCCTGGATTGAACTATAGTTATACATATGATAATCAAAATAACCTTTTGGAGAGCAATTATATAAATGGGGCCTATTCAAGCAGTAAAAAGTATTTTTTTAGTAAAGGTAATGCCGACAGTATCAGAAACTATGATAAAAACGGACAATTGGTTTCAACAGTAATAAATACCTTCGATTTAAGCAAGTTAAATACAATATCGGAGGAGTTTATGGGACTATTGTTTATGCCTGTATTAAGGAAAAACATATTAACTAAACAAGAATTTATATATGCAAACGGCACTCCAACCAAAGTGTTTACGTTTGAATATGAGTTTGATAATAAGGGGCGGGTTATAAAAATGGATACTTATTCTTCGGGCAATTTTATGTCTTCTGATATTATTACCTACAAATAGGTGGATCCGTTTGAAGTTTTCTAAAAGCAAATGTAGCATTGCTGCATTTGCTTTCTTTTTTTCTTGAGAATATCTTTTGAGTTAAAAAAGTAGTGCTGAATAAAAATGCATTATCCGATTTTGATTAACTCATTAAATGACGATTATTACTTTGACTTTTTTTGCCCTGTTTCGGCTTTCACCCGTGCTAACTGTAATTGTCAATCTACTCATAAAAAAGACGAGTAGCTCATCTGTGCTTTTCAGGAAGATATACCCTATGCAATTTTGTTCCGTTAATTTATTAAAAATATAAAAACACCTTTTATGAAAAAGTATTTATCTGTTCTGATGATTAGCATGAGTGCTATCCTGCTCTCCTGTAAAAAAGAGAATTTACCAAAAGGAGAATCAATAAGCTTGATTAAGTCAACGACTAGAAATTCGGAGGTTGTCAATTACACTTATGACAACGAAGGGAGATGTGTGCAGGTTGATTATAATAATGGCTTTGTACAGAAATTCGAATATCAGCCTGGTCTTGTTATTTCAAAAGAATTCACTAACGGCGTTTTAACCAACGAATATCATAATGAATTAAACAGTGACGGGAATGTGATTTTCAGGAATTCGGTAAATAATCCCGATTATCAGGTGTCTTATAATTATGACAATAATCAGTATGTTAAATTCGGTAACTCAAAAAATACACAAATTGAATATGATTATTACTACTACTGGAGCAACGGAAATATAGACAGTGTTAGCCGTTTTAAGAAAAATGGTGAATGGTTATACTCAACTCACTACACTTATTATACCGATAAAATGAATTCTATAAGTTCTATTGCAATGGGGCAGAAATTTTATGGCAAGCAGAGTAAGAATTTAATAAAAACACAAGTTACATTGAATGAAAACGGAATTATTGAATCGCATCAAATTTCTTATGAGTTTGATGCGAAGGGGCGTGTGATAAAAATGATTGATGTGTTAAATGGATTACCCAGCTGGACCAAAATATTTTCTTATCAATAATTTAAATCAAATATGATGAACTATTATCCTTTGACTCCCGGCAACAAATGGGAGTACAAACAAAAAGACGGAAGTGTATATTCAAATGAAGTAGTTGAAATAGCGGGCAATATTATTACGATGAAAAACAGTAATGCCCAGGATATTACTACTGTAAAAATTGAAAACGGATGTATGTATAATGAGCTAATGGAGAAAAATAATTTTCAGCTATGGCTAAAAGATAGTTTACAAGTGGGTGAAAATTGGGAAGCAACATTTACAGCTAACGGATTGAACAGCGTATTGCAGTTTACAGTTAAAGAGATGGGTATTGAAAAAAATGTAGAGGGTACTAACTATCCGAATGTGATCCTGCTGGAAGCTGAAAGTAAAATTAATATGAACGGAAACCTGATTAGCACCGGATTTTTTACGCAGTATTATTATGCAATGGGAATTGGCCTGGTGCTCACCACTTCAAGCATGGGAGATTATCACGGATTGATAGCAGCCATTATTCATTAAACATATCCTGTCTTAATATATGTTGTATCGCCAGATTTTAGTTGACTTATCCATTTTTTGGAGCCAACCTATTTCAGGACTTTACAGGCCAGCTTACATCTTTATTGACTTGAAATATCTTTTATGCGCCCAATGGGAATTGTTGTTTTCAAAACCAGATTAAAATTAACACTATCATTTCAATCTATTTTATAATCATTCAAAATTACTTGTATGAAAAAGTTCCTTCCGCTTTTCCTGTTTCTCTTGGTGGCCAGTATGAGCCGGTCACAAAATGTAGGTATTGGCACCAATAATCCTAGTGAAAAACTGCATGTGGTCGGCAATGTAAAAGCCGATACGCTTAAACCCTCTGCTTTTAAACTAACCTCCGGTGCTGGCGAAGGAAAAGTACTTACCAGCGATGCCAACGGCAATGCAAGCTGGGCTTTAAACAGCAATAGTGGCAGCAATATTGGTTATGGTGTTTGGGGCGACTGTGCCACCAATGGCAATATTAGCGAATATCAGCCAGTGGTAGACAATTCAGGTTCTTTAGGTGATTTTGGAGGTTACAGCGTATGCATATCGAGTAATTTTGCCATTGTGGGCTCTCCGGGCGATGATGTAAATACAAATCCTGACCAGGGCTCTGTTAGCATTTACAGGCACGATGAGAATGGATGGATAAAGATGCAAAAAATTACCGATGCCGCCGGAACTTCTAGTGATTATTTTGGTTCAAGTGTATCTATTTCCGGTAATTATGCCATTGTAGGTGCTCCAAGCGATGATGTGGGAGTAAATCTAGACCAGGGTTCGGCCAGTATTTACCAGTACAATGGCATCAACTGGTTATTGATGCAAAAAATTACCGATGCCGACGGGGCTGCTGACGATAATTTTGGTATAAGTGTATCCATTTCCGGTAATTACGCCATTGTAGGATCTCATTTAGATAAAGTTGGAACAAATGCAAACCAGGGTTCAGCCAGTATTTACCAATACAATGGCAGTAGCTGGGTGCTGATGCAAAAAATTACCGATGCTACCGGAGCTGCTAACGATAATTTTGGTAAAAGTGTATCCATTTCGGGTAATTATGCTATTGTGGGTGCTTCTAATGATGATGTGGGGACAAATACTAACCAGGGTTCAGCCAGTATTTACCGGTACAATGGCAGTAGCTGGGTGTTGATGCAAAAAATTACCGATGCCACCGGAGCTGCTAACGATAATTTTGGTACAAGTGTATCCATAGACAATAATTATGCTATTGTGGGTGCTTCTAGTGATGATGTGGGTGTAAATTCAAACCAGGGTTCAGCCAGTATTTACCATTACACTGCAAGCAGCTGGGTATTAATGCAAAAAATTACCGATGTCGATGGAGCCGCTAACGATAATTTTGGTACAAGTGTATCCATTTCCGGTAATTATGCAATTGTAGGAGTTACATTTGATCAAATGGGGGCAAATTTAAATCAAGGGTCGGCTCGTATTTACTATAGAAACGGCCCTTTATGGCGTAAACTGCAAAATGTAGTTGATCCTGCTGGTGCTAGTGGTGATGTTTTTGGATGTAGTGTTAGCCTTGATGCCACTACAAGACGCTTTTTAGTGGGCGCTTATGGAGTTAATAATAATATGGGAATTGCTGTTTTTGGTAAAATAAATTAAACATTTTTAATTCTCACTCACAATAAAAAAACTGTAAAATACCCAACCGGAAGTAAATATTGCTTCTAAAACCTGATAGAATTAAACGCTATCAATTCGATCTATTTTTTAATCAATTAAAATTACTTGAATGAAAAAGTTGCTTCCGCTTTTCCTGTTTCTCCTGGTGGCCGGTATGAGCCGGTCACAAAATGTAGGTATTGGTACCACTACACCGGATGTCTCAGCTCAATTAGATATCAGCAGTACAACCAGTGGCCTGTTAGCGCCCCGCATGACCAAAGCGCAACGAGATGCCATTGCCACACCGGCTACCGGCTTACTTATTTACCAGACTAATAACACAGCTGGTTTTTATTATTACGATGGCAGTACCTGGAAGATGATTACCTCCGGTGGGAAAGCTTGGTTATTAAATGGAAATAATAATACAGATCCAGCAACTAATTTTATCGGTACGGCTGATGACCAACCGCTGAATTTCAGGGTCAACAATAGCCGGGCCGGATATCTGAGTTCGAATGGAAATGTGTTTTGGGGAAAAGGAAGCGGTCAAAATACAACGATTGGAAAACATAATGCAGCTATAGGGTCCGGTGCTTTAAATCAAAATACCTATGGTGATTTCCTGGTGGCTATTGGTGATAGTGCTTTATTTACCAATGAAGGATTAACATATAATACAGCTGTGGGAACAAAAGCGCTGTTTTCAACGTTAGGTGGTTACTATAATACGGCTGTTGGTTTTAAATCACTTTTTGCAAATTCCGATGGTTATGCAAATAGTGCCTTCGGAAATTTTTCTTTAAGTTCAAATATATCCGGATTCTTTAATGTAGCTATCGGTTCACAATCCCTTAATTACAATACCAATGGAAATTATAATGTGGCATTGGGTAATCAGTCTCTTTATAACAATACCACTGGAAAGAACAACACTTCCAGTGGCGCCTTTTCCCTTTATAAAAATACTATCGGCGAAAACAATACGGCCAATGGTTACCAGGCACTTTTTAATAACACCACTGGATCTGGAAATACAGCCATCGGTTATCGTGCCGATGTGAGCGCCGGGAACCTCACTAATGCCACTGCTATCGGTTATAATGCTACTGTTAATGCTTCTAATAAAATCCGCTTAGGTAATTCCAGTGTTAACGTTATCGAAGGCCAGGTAGCTTACTCCTTCCCTTCCGATGCTCGCTTTAAATATAATATCAAAGATAATGTGCCCGGCCTGGATTTCATTACGAAACTCAAACCGGTAACGTATTATTTCGATACAAAAAAGTTAGATGCTTACACAAAAACCGGTGTAATTGATAACTCCAATATTCACCCCGTGAACTATACCGGTGCTGAAGAATTGCATACCGGCTTCTTAGCACAGGATGTAGAAAAAATTGCAGAAGAATTAGGTTATTATTTTGATGGTATTCATAAACCTGCAAATGATCGAGACCATTACAGCTTAGCATACAGCCAGTTTATTATGCCACTGGTGAAAGCCGTGCAGGAGCAACAGGAGATGATTACACAACAGAAGCAAAAAAATATGGAACAACAGGAAATGAACAAACAGATGGAAAAAGCCATTTTATCAATGCAAGAAGAAATTCGTGCATTAAAAGAAAAGAAATAGTAAGCATATCATTTCCTTATTTTGTCTCGCCCTGATTTTAGTTGACATATCCACAATTTTGTAGTCAACCTATTTCAGGACTATACAATTTTGTACAAGTAATAATTTACCAGGAAGGATTTACAACCACATTAAAAATTGTAAAACAATAAGGTTTGTACATTAA
>JBDHYJ010000102.1:0-12623 GCA_039811345.1 Chitinophagaceae bacterium | reverse complement strand
CCTCCTGTAAAGGCAACGGTATTGCTGGATGTAAAACCTGTCTTATAAAAATCGTCGAGTAACTGATCTTTTACGTAAGAATAAGGACGTTCTACACCGTCCAGTTGTACGGTTGGTTTTCCATCATAAGGTTCACCCCAGTGATTCTGTCCATGGTTAGCAGCATCTTCTTTACTGGCTGGTCGTCTGCCACCATAACCCTGTCCATATTCTTTTTGCAGTTGCCAGATGAAATGCGGAATATCAAAAGTATTGTGTGTAGTGAAATCAACTCCTATACCGTTTTGTCCTTTTCCTGATTTAGTGGTAATCACTATTGCACCGTTTTTAGCCCGGGAACCATAAAGTGCAGCAGCGGTTGCTCCTTTGAGTACGGTAATCTCTTCAATGTCTTCGGCATTTAATGACGACACATTATCTCCCCAGTTCGGTGCAGCATCAGAAGATTCACCAAACTTAGTATTATCCATTGGTATACCGTTGATGATGTATAATGGTTGATTGTCGCCGGCAATAGAGGTATTACCTCTTATGGTAACCCTGGTAGAAGCAGCAGGCCCCGCGCCCACACCGCCTACATCTACTCCGGCTACTTTACCTTCAAGCGAATTCATAAAATTGGTTTCACGAACTTTGGAAAATTCTTTACCGTCTACTTTAGTAACTGAATATCCGAGCGATTTGGTTTCTCTTCGTATGCCCAATGCCGTTACAACAACCTCATCCATACTGCCATCAGCCCTTTCCAATTGTATGGATAAGTTAGTTACATCTTTAATAGTTATTTCTTGTTTCTTATAACCTACGGAACTAATCTGTAATATATCACCTTTGTCAGCATCAATAGTGAAGGAACCGTCTTCTGCAGTGCTGGTTCCCCGGTTTTTGCCTTTAATGGTAATAGATACACCAGAGACAGGTTGGCCGGATGCATCTGTTATGGTACCACGGATGTCTACATGAGCTTTTTTTGTTGAAAAATTTGTTGAGAAATTCTTTTTTAAAAGATATCTGGATATACCAGCATAGGGTATGAGCTGTATACAAACAGCTATAAAAATTATGGGAAGTAATCGCATTTTTTGAAAGTTTTAGTATACAAACAGGAATAGCAGATTATTAATTCAGATTGCCGTATTATACTCAATGGATAGTCGGTAAATAATATTTTAGCAATCGATAATATGTTCTCATAGTTTAATTAAAGTTTTAGGTTATCATGGTTTCTGTATTTAGAGGGTGATTGAATTTGGAAAAAATAAAGAATGTTTTAGTTTGGATTTGGTATTTGCAGTCAGGCATATGAAATACTAATAATTTAATACAAGGATTACAAAAAATTGGAATAACTAAAACTTAGAAAAGATATCTCAACACTTCGTTACCTAGAAACACAGTACAGTACTACGTTATATAGCAGAGTAAATTTTTTTCTGCCTATACTCATTATAACTTACGATTTTATATTCAGTTCTTCTGGCAGGTTGTATAATGATTAAAACTTTTAAACACCATTTCCGATATGTATTTCTAATCCATAATGCATACGGTAAAAACTACAGAAGTAAATGCCATAAAGAAGTTACTATAAAAGCTTTATCAAAGACTTTGCACTTGCTGAAACCATTTTATTTCTCCGAAGTATTTAATAAACTACAAACTCTTTTGACGGCAATGCTGAAAAATCATCATCCTGAAAATTGAGACTTTAAAATGTACACCTCGAAACTGATTTTAAATATGAAAATGATAAAGTGGTTTCCAACAAAACAGACTTGCTTTATATAAATACAGAAAGTGGGGCCTTTGGGTAGCTTAATTATACCGAAAACGAATTAGGTAAAAGTTATTTAATTGGAATTAACAAACAATGTGGATAACTTTTTTTTTAACAAAATAGATAGTAATGGTAAACATTGTTTAATATTACTAAAGAAAGTATAAGTAAACCAAGAAACAGTAGCTATGAGATTATTACCTAAACCGGCGGGGAAACCTTTGTTTTTTCTTATCACATCCTTTGGCATCACAATGGGTTTATGGGCTCAGGATACACTGAGAGTAGATAGTATGATCTTATCGAACCGGGGCGGAATTGAGAACATCTTACAGGGAAGTGAAGCCGGATTATATATAAAAAGTTGGTCAGGTACTACTGGTGCTCAATCCACACTCAACTTACGCGGCTTAAGCCTTGATCCTACAGATCAGGCTACCATGCCCCTGATCCTTATCAACGGCGTGCCTATGGTGGCAGGCCCTTCTAATATAACAGGAATTAATCCACTCACTTATTTTTCTCCGGAACAAATTGATCGTATAGTAGTAATTAAAGACATTGACCGCCTTGCTGCATATGGTGTGCAGGCACCCAATGGAGCGATTAATATTATTATGAAAGAAGGAAAACCCGGGTCAATTCATGTTAAGGCCAATGCTTATGCAGGGGTAAATTTTCTGCAAAATATGGATTACAAACGGGATGCTTTCTACAACTTTAATACAACAGCCCGCAGAGAAGTGTATGGAAATGGTGGTATGATAAATGATGAAACACTATTGGTCGATGGCGCCGGTACTTATGGCTCCTATTTATTCGGTCTTTCTAATCACCAGGATAAAGGAATAATTAAAGGGTCGGGATTCGGAAGGCAAAACTTATTTCTGAATGCGAAATATAATATTACTGATCGCTTCTCTGCTCATTTCTACAATAATATGACTCTCGCCAATCGTAATGGAAGATATACCGGTGAGTACAGCCGTATTATGACGCTGCCTGTTGTTGGCAGTGAAGAATTTTATATGGACAAGAACAGGAATCTTGGTTTAATGTCTTCGATGGGACTGACCTATCTTCTTAGTCATGGCATCACCTTGCGCTCTGTGGCAGGACTATCTTACGAAGGAGCCAGCCGCGATTTGTATGTCCCATCCAATCTGCTGGATGGGAAAATTTATGCTTCCAGTGCAGCTTACAAAAGACAATTGATTACATGGAATACTTCTGCAAACTGGCTGCATGAATTTTCTGATGCGTTGAAAATGGATATGACCCTCGGCGGTGAATTCAGGAGTACCGATGACCGGCTCACATCAGTAAATGGTAAACGTAGCTTGGAAAATGGCGGATCAAACTTTGTAAAAGTGGTGACAGGATATAATGCTAACCAGACGGTTGCATTATCCAATCATAATATTGAAAAGCTCTTATCTTTTTACGGAACCTGGAATTTCAAATATAAAAAAGACCTTGATGTTAACCTGGTAGCCCGTGCGGATGGCAGTTCTTTATACGACAGGAAATGGGCTTTTTACCCGGCGCTGGGTATTCATTATAATTTGAAAAACAGTATGAGCATCCCTGTAAAAATCAATGCGGGCATCGGAAAAACAGGTGTGCTGAGCCGACCAGAAGTGTATCGCGGGCAATTGGATGCTTACGGTGATTATTATGGAGGCAATTATTTGGGAATTGGAGAATTGTATCCTGCCTTTAGCGGCGCCAAAAGTATTGACGTTACCCAGGTTGATGCCGGAGTAACTATTGCATTAGGGTCAGCATTGAATATCTCTGTTGATTATTTTAATAAGAACTATTCCAATTTCACCTATCAGCGCTACCAGCCTAATATCAGTGGTATTGATTACAAATTTGAAACCGGAGGAAAACTCAGGTTATCCGGTGTAGAAGTATCGTTCGATGGCAACTGGATACACTCCACTCATTTTTCCTGGAGCAGTAACCTGAATATCGCCTTCTATCAAAACAAAATAAAATCCTTACCTGGCGATATAGAAAATACCAGCCTGGCTCATCTTGGTACTATTTCAGGTGCACCGGTTACTTCACTTGTGGCCTGGCAGGGCAGTATTGAAAAAAAGATTGGTAACAGCGCACCGAAAGGTTTTGGAGGATTGACGAATACACTTCGTTATCGTAATATCTCCGCTGCTTTTATAATAACTTATGCATGGGGGGCAGATATAGCAGCCGAATCTTTCAACAGCCGCTACGATGCTCAAAACATCAATTATGATTTCCCGGTTAAGAGCGCAGAAACACCCTATTATTTTGTTGATAAAGGCGATGATAGACGCACCATTTACCAGGGCATCAGAACTATTGAAGATGGCAGTTTTATTCGCCTAAGCAGAGCTTTTGTTGCCTGGCATTTCAATTCAATAGCTAAAAAAATAGAAGCATTAAACGACCTGGAAATATTTGTTCGGGGTGATAATCTGTTGACTCTTTCCAGGTACAGCGGCATCAATCCTGAAGAAAATATAACAGGTATCCGCAGGTACGATTTGATGTATACCGGAACACCCCTGCCTACTTCTGTAGCCCTGGGGATCAAAGTAGTGTTTTAAGCATGATGCTATTTAAAATGAACAACATGACACAACTGATGAAATATTGGAAGTTATTTATAGGTGACAGAAGAAACGACAGAAGTCAGATACTCACTTCTCAATTACCACGTCTCACGTCTTTCTTCTCTCGTTTCACTACTGGCTTGTTATTAGTAATAGTGCTGCTTTGTTCCTGTCGTAAAAGTCTTACGGTAAATCAGGAAAACAGCACAGTGGAGGAAGGCTATTATCAGTCTGCGCAACGTATACAGCAGGCTGTAATCGGGGGCTATGTAGATTTAAGGAGGGCGTTGTTAGCTAACTACGCATGGATGATGTATGGTGAAGCCAGGGTGGGAGACCTTAAAGTAGCGGTTGATTACCAGCAACAGGTAGCCGGACAGCAATTGACTGATGCAGACGAATATCTGGTGCAACTTTCAGACTGGGGTTATTTCTATGATGTGATCAAAGATGCCAATGATGTGCTAGACATAGTAAACAATGCACCAGAAGGTGTACTGAGCAGCTATCAGTTTAATGTTTACAAAGCTGAAGCGTTGGCTCTCAAATCCATGGCTTATTTCTACCTGGCCCGTATCTGGGGAGCTGTTCCCTCTGCTGAAAAAAATAATTTTGGCGCTCATCTGACCAAAGAAGAAGCCGTTAACCAGGCAATAGTATATGCTACTGAAGCGCAAAAACTAATACCCTGGATGTTGCTCAATGACGATGGTATACAAAGCGCGGCCTTAACTGCTGTACGGTTTAATAAAACGGCTGTTACTTCATTATTAGCACAGGAAGCGCTCTGGCTTGATAACGGACAAGACGCTTACGATATACTTACTAATACTTTTACCAGCAGTGCAATTGATAGTTTATCCGGATTTGGACTTGCTATTGGAGAAGACCGGCGCACAGAAATTCCTCAGGCTCCTTTGAGTGCCTCTGTTCTGAGTATGCCTCTGTCAGCATTCAATACTATTTACCCGGATGGTGATGCCCGTCGTGAGAGTATGTTTAATATTTCCGGCAATGCTGCTACGTTGATCGTACGGGATGCCAGTAAGGTAGACCTGCTGACTATACGGGAGATTAGTTTGCTCTTCGCTGAAGCTGCCTGGCGCACCGGACGGCTTGAGGAGGCCAAAGAATGGCTTATTAACGGATCAGACGGCGCTACTGAGGATTATAGCACTTTAACCGAAACTACATTTGGCGATGCACTCCTGCTGGAAAGGCAACGCCAGTTGGTAGGCACCGGACAACGTATGTTTGATTTGATCAGATTTGATGAAGTATCCACCTATATACCTGCATTTACCGAAGCTGATATTGCTAACGGAGCCGCCTTTTGGCCATTATCAGCTGCAAGTATAAAAGGCAATGGATGGAGCCAGAATGAATATTGGAAATAATGTGGTGCTATTTCAAAGAGTGAAAGGTCAGACGATAAATGTGGGTATACTGCATCTTTGGTTTCACTTTTCACAAATTTTTGGAACTATTAGAATATAAAAAGATCAACCGAAAAAACTAATGTAATGAAGGCATTATTGAAAGGAGCCTGTTTCCTGGCTGCAATATTGATGATCTCCTTAATGGGATATTCGCAGTCAGTAATGACGGGTAAAATTACCGATTCGGATGGTAAACCCGTTGCAGGTGTATCAGTGGGGATTAAAGGCAAAAGCGCAGGTACTACTACTGATGCAGCGGGAAATTTCCGGTTGCGGTTGAACCCGGGTGATACACTAACGCTTTCATCCATAGGATTTGAATCCCGTCAAATAGTGTTTAAAAAAGTTTCCGATCTGAAGATCAAATTGACTGAAGAAAATAAAACCCTGAGTGATGTGGTGGTTACTGGTTATAAAAGCCAGATAAGAGCGGAAATAACAGGTGCTGTTTCCACCATCAAAATGGATAAGATTACAGAAGGGCAGGCAGCGGAATCATTCGGTTCCCTGTTGCAGGGTAAAGTAGCCGGAGTAAATATTCAATTGAATTCAGGTGAACCCGGTGCAACACCCGCTATCATTATCCGCGGGCTTGCGGCGGTAAGCCGTGGCGATGCTTCCGCGATTTCAGAACCTTTGTATGTGATTGACGGCATTCCCATAATTTCAAGAATGAGCAGTGAGTTTGCTGTTACCAGCACTAACGTACTGGCAGACCTCAACCCCAGTGATATTGAAGATGTGGTTGTGCTGAAAGATGCTTCTGCAGCAGCTATATACGGCTCCAGGGCGGCTAACGGGGTGATCCTGATCACGACTAAAAAAGGGAAAAGAGGTAAACCCCAGATCAATCTTAATATTCGTACCGGGGTAAACTTTGTACCGCAGTTGCGCGATGTTGCCGGCGGCGTTAAAGAAAGGGAACAGGTAAAACGACTCTATGATCTGTATGCGCCTTATGGTATATCAATGCCGGCTATGTACTCGGATGTAACTAACCCATTTTATAATAACTCATCCGACTGGCAGGGATACTTGTATAATACTTCAGTTACACAAGACTATAATGCCTCAATTCGCGGAGCGGGTGATTTTGGTCAATACAGTATAAGCATGGGTTATATGGATAGTAAAGGAATTTTGTTCAATACCGGTTTCAAACGCTACAGCCTCATGGCCAACACCAGTTTCAATGCTTTAAAAAATAGACTGATCATTAATAATACACTAGCAGTTTCCAGAACTGATCAGGGCAAAAACCCTGACGGACTTTCTACTTCTTACTCTTCACTGATACCTCTACCGGATAATCCGTTGGTAAAAGGATCAGAAGTTTACACACCGGGCCATATTTCTAACCTTAATGATCGAGTACGTTTTAGTTCTGACGCAACACTGAATATTTTGCAGAATCTTAGTTATAAAGCAAGTCTTAGTCTGGAATATTTGAGAGCTATGCAGGATTCTTATTCTGAATCGAGACGCACTTTAAGAGCAACTAACCAAAGTGCTGCAGGAGAGAATCAAAATCTTCTTTTTCAAAACACATTAACTTATACCCCTAAATTTGGAAACGGGCACAGCCTCAGTATTTTATTGGGGCAGAGTATGGAAAAAACTGAAGCAAAAACAACAACAGTAAATAGTGTTAGCGCAGCGCCCACACTTTCTCAAACTGTGAACTGGCCAAAGGGTGGCAGTATCGGATCCAGCAACTATGGCGCAAGCACCCTGATGTCTTATTTCAGTCGCCTCGATTATAATTTTCAACAAAAATATCTGTTGGGTGCATCCATCCGAACAGACGGGTCATCAAAGTTTGGCAGCGCCAATCGCTGGGGGGTATTCCCTTCTATTTCTGCAGGCTGGAATTTTGCCAAAGAAAATCTTTTTGCTAATTCAGACTGGTTGACCAACGGTAAGATTCGTGGTAGTTTCGGACTGTCGGGTACTACCTGGGATAATAACTATCTCGCATTGGGTATTATGGACGGAGGCAAGCTCGACCAGTATAATTCTTTAATCCAGATTGCTTATGGCGGCATTGCAGGATTTACGCCCACATGGTATGATGGTTTTAAAAACGATAATCTTACCTGGGTTAAAACCAGTATGGCCAATCTTGGTGTTGACTTAACCTTATTCCAGGGGAAAGTTGAATTTATTTTTGATGCGTACGAAAAATTAACCAAGGGGTTACTCTTATCTACTTCACTGCCTACAACATCGGGTTATAATGAAGTGTACCGCAATGCAGCAGATGTGCTGAACCAGGGACTGGAGTTTACAGTAAGTACCAACCTGAGATTTGGTAATGATTTTACATGGGGCAGCAACATGAATTTTGCCTATAATAAAAACAGGGTTGTCAAGCTACCCGATGGTAATGCTGATATTATTAAAGTCAGCACTTCCGGCCAGGATTTTGGTTCCATTGTACGTGTTGGTGATCCGCTCAACGGTTTCTTTTTCTATGAATCACAGGGTATTTACCAGGCAGAAAACCAGATTCCGGTAAATCCCAAAACCGGCAAAAAACTGGTAGGGCTGCAGAATAAAAACCTGCAGGTTGGCGATCGTAATTTTAAAGATCAAAATGGTGATTATATCATTGATGTTTCAGACCGTGTATATTCCGGTGACCCGAATCCCAAATGGAGTGGTGGCTGGACCAACGATTTCACCTATAGAGGATTCAGTCTTAATATTGTCTCCACTTTCGTGGTTGGCAGGGATATTGTCAATACTGACCTTCTTGACAGGCTTAAACTGGGTAAAGCTTTTGCGGGGAATGGATCCCTCCCCAATTTCGACAATTATTCCATTTGGGAAAAAAGCGGCGATAATGCCAGGTTCCCAACGCTCAACCCATGGAGTGATGCTACGCAGGTGATCAATTATGATTCTGAGTATATAGAGGATGGTTCTTATTTTAAGATCAGGTCTGCTACACTCTCCTACACTTTTAATAAGAGGTTTATACGGCGGCTTCCTTTTGATAGAATGCGGGTTTACTGTACTGCAGACAACCTGGTGACCTTCCAGAATTATAGCGGGCCAGATGCTGAGTTGGTTACCATTGATGGTTATGACATGTCGAAAGGTTACCCTATGCGAAGGATGTTTTTGTTTGGTGTGTCCATTTCACTTTAATCAATTTGAGTAGTACGATAAAAATTAAAGACGGTGAACATGAAAAATAAATTTTTAATTATTGGTTGTGTATGGCTAATCTCTGTTTTGGGTCAATCCTGTAAAAAGTGGTTGGATCAATTACCGATCAATACAGTAACTGAAGATCAGGCCTGGAAGACAGGTGCCGATGCAGAGGGTGCGGTAGCTGCTGCTTTTGCCATTTTCCGCAGGGCATTGTCGGGATTGACCAAGGATGATACTCCTGCAACCACTCGTAATGGCTCCTGGGGGGATTATTATTTCTGGGGAGATGCCCGTTCCGGAGACTGGATTACGCCTAATGATGACGGCGATTGGGGAGCCTGTTTTCAAAATCACTTGAAAGAGCGTACTGAGCTGGAACCCATGACCAACTGGAGGCTTTATTACAGGACAATTGAACAGTGTAACCTGGTGCTGGAAAAAATTCCATCCATTACAGATGGGCTTACTGAAGAAAGGAAGAAACAATTGTTGGCCGAAGCTCATTTTTTACGTGCACTGGCACATTTCTATGCGGCAAGAATATGGGGTGATGTTCCTATTAATCTTGAAGCCCGAAATGTGAAACCGTTGGGCAGGGAACCTCTCAATGATGTAATGAAAATGGTAGTGGAAGAAGCCAATATTGCTATTCCCGACCTGCCCTGGAAACGCGAAGGCACTATAAAAGAATCTATGTCGAGAGGAACAAAGGGCGCGGCACTTGCCATGAAAGCCCATGCACTGATGTGGTTGAAAGATTACCAGGGTGCTTCCGATGCTATGAAAGAAATTATCAACTCCAATATTTTTAAACTGGTACCAATAGACCAGTTCCGGAATTTATTTGATGCCGGTGAATCAGAAGAGGTGATTCTCGAAATGTACTATGATATCAAGAAGGGTGAAACTGCGGATTACTACGGACATATAATGACCTATTACCTAACCAATCCGTATACTTCCAGGAGCAACCTTTCACTCGCAGTAGCAAAATCAAAAATTTTGGAGATATATCCTGATTATGCCCGAGACGGATCAGATAAAAGAGTACCGGCATTTTTTCAGAGTATAGACTTTTCTGTAAGTGCCAGTGAGTTGAGACCTGTGTTGGCTGATCCGCTGGCTAATGGAGAAAGAGCTATTATGTTCGCCAAGTTCAGAAAAGTGAAAGACCGTAGCTACAGCCTGATGGAAGCGCCGGTACCTGTTTTCAGGTATGCAGATATATTGCTGCTAAAGGCTGAAGCTGATGCCAGGCTGGGTAAGGTGGCAGATGCGCTTATTAACCTGAATGCAGTGCGAACTCGTGCAGGCATTCCGGAATTTACCCGCGATGATGCACCAACTGTAATAGAAGAGGTGTTGGAGGAAAGGCGGCGGGAATTAATAGGTGAATTTCAAAGGGTGTACGACCTGGTTCGCCTGGGTCGTTTACACGAGTTTAATTCCAGTATTACTGAACAGGGAGAAAAAGATGGCGCCGGTTTTTACCCGGTAAGTGATGAAGCATTTGCTAACAATCCTAATATGGAGCAAACTTATTATTGGCAATTTAATCAGTAGGTGAGGAGGATGTAAGGTATAAGGCGTAAGCTCAAAGCCCATAGCTCAAAGCCCACAGCCCACAGCCCATAACTAAAACAACAAACAAGAATGAAACTATTTATCTCAATAGCGCTTGTAACAGTAGTGTTAACCTCGGGATGCAGCAAGGATTATTATGCAGACGGAGGTTTACAGGATCTTGACAAAACAGAGACACTAGGAATGTCTACAATGGATTACCTGAAAAGTCGCCCGGAAGTGTTTGATACACTCACTACGCTAATAACAATGGCAGGACTTGAATCAGAAGTGAACGCCAATGGTTCCACGTTCATGGCACCTAAAAATTATTCTATTTATAATTTTTTCAAATTGGTTTATCCTGATCCTGAAAAAAGGCCAAAATCATTCAGTGAAATTACCGACGAGGAAATGGAAGGGATAACGAAAATTTTAAAAAACTATATAATTCCCGGCAAAGAAATTGTTCGCAGCGGGTTATCCACAACATATAGTTATGATACAACTTACGCAGGAACCAAAGCACGTTTTAATATCGTGCAGGATGATTACCTGGGCAATGTGAATATGGGCGCTAAGTATATAGTTTTTTCACTCAACCTCGGAGCTCCGGGCGGAGCAGAAATATACCAGTCTGTTCAGGTAGAAACTGCAGACCTGCATTCGACTAACGGGATAGTGCATGTGCTCGCTGCTGATTCACACATTTTTGGATTTAATTAGGAAAGAGATGAGACACAAAAACAGGATATTTCAATTTATGTTGGTAGCATTAGGGGCAACCCTGCTGCTGAGCAGCGCCTGCACCAAGATTCCACAGGAGGGGAGTATTGCTCCTGATATTAATTATAAAAACAGGAAACAGTACGCAATATCCGGTTTGCAACTGAATATTGGGGACTTTCAGCCTTCCACCTCCACACTGCCATTGAAATTTGAAATTGTAGAGATCAGGGAACCAGGCGGAAAACCTGTAAGTGCATTGACAGATGAAATCCCTGTAGTCCGCTATAAAGAAGCGATTGTAGGTAATGAAAGCGCGGCCGAGTTGGCGCTGAAAACCGACACTGTGTTGGTACCTGCTTTGAGTATTAATGAGAACACCGGTGTGCTGGAGATTCAGGAAGGGAACAAGATTCCTGCAGGAGAGTATCATTTTGATATAAAGGTGTCAAACCGGTCTGGAAGCAAACTCTTGACAGATGCCCTGGTAGTAGAATTCAAAGAGTGGGATGTACTAGCCTGGTCGCCGGATATGGCCAAGCAACCGGAAATCGAAAGGGTAGGAGATGCTCCAAACCAGATCCGTTTTGTGGCTTATCTCGACGGGCAACAGCTCCCCGGCGACTATATAGATTTTACCAAAGACCGTGCTGCCGGGTTCAAGGGCACTTTTGTTGATGACACTGATGACGGAGAAATTTGGAGTGTCAAATTTCCGGTAAAGGAAGCTGATACTTATGCCACCTGGAAAATAGTTACTAATGTAGGTGGTGTAGATCAGGTGAGTTATGAATCTTACAATTTCAATTTTGTAATTGGTATCCCTGGTAGTTATGTGGTTCGATTATACAAATAAAAGAAATACGAAATGCGAATGAAATATTTTTTTAAATATAGTTTCCTGGTTCTGGCTGCTTTTCTCTTGGAGGGTAAACTGGTTTCTGCTCAATCAAAAACTAAAAAAATACTTGTAATTGGTGTGGATGGCATTATTAATACCGCTATTGATTATGCAGCTACACCGGGTATTGGCGCCATCAAAGCGAATGCTTCCTATAGCATGAGCGGTTATGGTGGTGTGCCGGCTTATACCAGTTCCGGATGGTCTACAATGCTCACCGGTGTTTCTCCCGATAAGCATGGTGTTACTACCAATGGGTCTTTTTCGGGAAACAATTTTGGGCAATACCCTTCGGTAGTTAGTCGTATGAAGACGGCACTATCATCATTAGTTGTGGCTTCTGTTGTGCGCACACCAGAGATAAATACATTACTCAACAACGCAGCAGATCAGAAATTTCAATTCGCAACCGATGAGGAAGTATATAATAAATCAGTAGAGTTGTTGAAGCAGGC
>JBDHYJ010000101.1:0-13015 GCA_039811345.1 Chitinophagaceae bacterium | reverse complement strand
CAGTCAACGGTTTTCAAGACCGCCGCATTCGACCGCTCTGCCATCTCTCCGGCGCAAAAGTAAGGGCGCAGATTTAAATCTCAAAAACTTATTGATGATTAAAAAAAGATTCTGAATACTGTCTTGAATTGTATATAAAAAAAAAGCCCGGATTCTTACCGGGCTTTTTCAAAACTAAAATATTAAACTATCAGTTATTTTCCACCTTTACTGCCTTTTTTCTCAGCTTCATATTTTGCATAAGCATCAGCATTCAATACTTCACCGGTAATTTTAAGTTCGAGCGGGATATCAATACCCTGCACTTTTACATATACCGTTTTATCAAAAGTGCCGGCAGCGGCAGCATTAAAGCCGGCTTTTATCACGTTGCTCTTGCCTTTGGCAATAGGCTGCTCTGGTTTGGTTGGGGTTGTACAACCGCAGGATGCCCATGCATTTTCAATGATCACCGGTTTATCGGAAATATTACTGAATGAAAAATCATAAGTAACCGGTACACCTTGTTTTATCTTTCCGAAATCATGCTTTTTTTCTTTGAAGCTTATTAAATCTTCAGCTTTAGGTTTTGCCTGGTTATTTTGTGCTACTCCCCATGAGGTAATGGCAAAAGCTGCCAAAGTAAATAGTAATTTTTTCATTATTTAACGGTTTATATTTTTTAATAATTGAACACTTGCATTTGCCGGAGCAGGCTCGGCAGGGGTCTGCCATACTTCGCCTGTAATAAAGAACTGCTTTGTTTTACCGGAATCGTAGAATATTGTTATTGTTTTTTCAAAATGACCGTTTGCTGCTGCATTATATCCTACAGTTATTTTTTTTGATCCTCCCGGTGCAATAGGATCATGATCCCACTTTGGAGTGGTGCATCCGCAGGAGGCCTGTACATTTTCTATTTGTAAAGGCTCGCTGCCCGTATTTATTACTTCAAAAACATGGGTAACAGGCTTGCCCTGGGGAATTTTTCCAAAATCGAATTTAGGTTCCTTTAATACCAGGAGTTCTTTTGTTGAAGTAGTGTGTGCTATACTCTGGGCAAAACCCATATATCCGCCACAGATAACCAATAAAAAACTAAATACTTTCTTCATATTGTAGTTGTTAAGACCGGTTACAACGCTTCGGCAAATCTACATATTGTTGACAAACAATGTTAATGTATTGTTTATACTGACAATATTTTAACAACCGCCGGTTATTATATGATTATGTACTTTTAATCAAAATTAATAAATGAAGAAGATTTTGGTTGCTTTGGCTATTTTATGTTTTGCAATTGCAAACAGTTATGCCCAAAAGGATACTACGTCGCCACCCACATATACCCTGTATCCACTTCCTCAGTTTTCGGTGCTTTTACCTGATAGCACTACATGGTTTACTAAAAAGGACCTTCCTAAAAATAAAAAAACAGTTGTGATGGTTTTCAGTCCGGACTGCGAACATTGCCAGCATGAAACGGAACTGATCAAACAGCATTTGTCCGATTTTAAGCGGGCACAATTACTTATGGTAACCCCAATGTCTTTTGAAAAGATGCACGAATTTTATTTAAAATATGGGCTTGATCAATATAAAAACGTAATTGTCGGGTATGATCCGAAATTCTTTTTTACAAGTTATTTTAAGATGCGGATGTTTCCATTTATCGCTATTTACGATAAAAAATATGCTTTGGTAAAAACTTTTGAAGGCTCTCCGCCAATGGATGATTTGCTGAAATATGTTAAATAGTTTATTTTGCCACCTAATTGAATAGTCAATAAAAAAATATACCAATGAAAGTAACTGTAGTAGGCGCCGGTGCAGTAGGCGCAACATGTGCTGATAATATTGCCAGGGCAGCTTTATGCGATGAACTGGTATTGCTTGATATCAAAGAAGGATTGGCCGAAGGTAAGGCTATGGATATGATGCAAACTGCAGCATTGCTGCGATTTGACACCAGGATAATCGGGAGCACTAATGATTATACAAAAACAAAGAATAGTGATGTGGTGCTGATCACTTCAGGTATTCCCCGTAAGCCTGGTATGACAAGGGAAGAATTAATTGGAATAAATGCCGGAATTGTAAAAAATGTTACCCAGAATATACTCCAGCATTCCCCTGATGCCATTATCATTATCATCAGCAACCCTATGGATACCATGACTTACCTGGCACTCACATCAAGTGGTTTACCCAAAAATCGTGTGATTGGCATGGGCGGCATTCTTGATAGTTCAAGGTTTAAGTATTATCTGAGTCAGGCAATTCCGGCCTCACCTAACGATATTCAGGGTGTAGTGATAGGAGGTCATGGAGATACTACAATGATACCTCTTACAAGATTAGCAACGTACAACAGTACGCCGGTTAGTCAATACCTTTCTGCTGAAGTACTTCAAAAAGTAGCTGCTGATACAATGGTAGGCGGTGCAACACTAACACGTTTACTGGGTACATCTGCATGGTATGCCCCCGGAGCTTCCGGAGCCGACTTGGTAAAAACAATAGTGAGAGACGAAAAACGTCTGATGCCCTGCTGTGTTTACCTCGATGGTGAATATGGTCAGAAAGATATTTGTCTTGGTGTACCGGTAATTGTTGGCAAAAATGGCTGGGAAAAAATTGTTGATTTTAATTTGAACGATGACGAGAAAGCATTGTTTGCAAAATCGGCTGATGCAGTTAGAAACATGAATAATGTATTGAAGACTTTGTAAAATTCAATATTATTATACTTAGATGCAGCCCGAATGACTTAATTTACGACTATGTAATGGCTGTAATATAATCCAATATCACTTCAGGTTATTGATGTAATCACCTGACCCTTTTTTATAGGCTAAAGCTTATTAAATTATCCTGATGTGAGAATAATTATACTTACTTTATTTTTCGCTTTATGTTATATCGGAGGATATGCCCAGGTTCCCGTTAACCGGAATCCGCAGATAAATAAAACATTGAGCCCGTATGAAAATGAGCGCATTTCACCGGAAAAAAACCTAAAAATTAATCCGCTCTTCAATTGGAATCTTAATCCGTATTCGAATGCGGCAATTAATCCTTCAAGTAATGCTTTGATTAATCCGAAGATGAATACTAAAGTCAATCCTCATTTTAATGAAGTTCTCAATCCGCTTCGTTCATTGAGCCTCAACCCGCTCATAAACGGCAATTGGGTGGGATATTATTTATTTGACAAGGATGGGAATCACAAAGGGTATTGCGTTAGGGCCGATCAAATGGTGATGCTAAATTTTGATGTAAGCGGAAAATGGACCGGGTATATGGTGCAGACGGATTCAAAAACTTATAATTTTTTTGATTTGAAAGATGAATGGACCGGTGAATTTGCCTGTTCAGATTCCGATAGCGGGATCAATGTTTTTAATAAAGAAGGTGAATGGACAGGAGCATTTGCCAAGTAATATACCACTGTTGGAAAATATTGTTGTTATACTTAGCCGTAAACGTGAAACGATAAACAACAAAATTAGCAAAGTCTTATGTGTTGGATTGTTTGTTTTGTTGTGAAATGAATACTGTAAGAAATCCGGAGAATAACACTAAAGCTGCAATCAATAACAGGAAATTGACAGAAGGTATAGGTATATAACTCATGTCTGATATTCCCTGTATCATCAAAAATAGTTCATTTAGAATAATGCCTGTAGTTGCTAAAACTACACCACTTCTTAATAAAACATTTATACTGATAAGTTTTAGGGTTATGATATACGCGATAATGAACAGTGTAATGACTCCCAACAATACAAGGTGCAGATAACCTATCACAATAGGTCTGAATCCATAGGCAAAATGGCTGAGTGAAGGAATAACGGATGCTGTTTGTAATACCAGTTTAATGGAATAGGCTAAACCACATAAACCGAGTAGTATATAGGGGAGACGTTCTATTGCTGGAAGTTTTTGTTGCAAAAGTTTTCGTATCTGCTTCACTGTAATGACCCAGCCAAATAATTGTAAGACCACTGCAAGAATTGCAAAGATATATAGCCACCAGGGTAGTTTTGCCCACAATATTGAAAGTAGGTAAGCAGGTATGCCAGCATATAAAAACAGGCGGAATATTTTAATTAACTTCTCTTTATTCACGTTATATCGTTGTAGCTGACTGGTAAGTAATCCCATACATGCAAAGAAAAACCATCCATTGTATTGAAAATGCAGGAAATAATAGATTGATGCCAGGTACCATTCCATGTTAATGGATTTTGTTGACATCATTCCGGCTAACATAAATGGTCCTGCAGATGAGATTGCATTAAATACAACTGCTGCTTTAAACCAGCTATGGCTAACTTCTTTTGCCGGCTCCCGGTTCAGGTCGCGCCAGTAGTAGATAGCAAACCAATATGAAGTGAATATTGAAAGTGTTGAAAAAATAACTGGAATTAATCCGTAACCCCAAAAAGGAAAAGTAAAAAGCATTCCATAAGCTGTAAGCAGATTGGCGATCAGTATAGGGCGGTATTTCTTAAAAAAATCTATATTACTGCCCCTAAGCTGGGAAACAAGCAGGCTCATCAAAGCCTGTGTCACCCAGCCGGCAAATGCAAAATGTGAATGGGCATGCAGTAAATTTTTTTGATCAACTATTGGTAAAGGGTAAATGATTTTATAGCGCATGATAACACCTAACAGCGCAACGATTGCCAGGTTTAAGAAAGATATTTGTAGCCACCTCTTAAGCATCTGTATATTTTTGATTTGCAACGCAAAATAATTACAACAGATGGAAATGCGATATGCGCAGAATCATAAAATCAGCAAAAAACTTTCCCTTTGTCAATAACAAGGCTGCCTTTATTTTCGAGAGATTTCATAGCACGAATTACTGTTTCGACCCTTAGTCCGGTCATATCGGCAATTTGCTGTCGGGTAAGCTGAATCTGGGTACAGTTGGAGCAAATGAATTTTTTTCTTTTCTTAAAATAAGTTAATAACGCTGAAATACAATGCTCAGGGCTATTGTGGGCCAGTTCATTAAGCATCATAAATTTGAATCTCATCCTTTCCGTCATTATACGGGAGAAAGAAAAATGCATTTCAGGATGCTCTTTTAATAATTGACGGAAAATATCCCTGTGCAGTCGTATTATTACAGATTCACAATTGGCGATAGCTGAGCCTGCATAAAGTCCATTGTCAAAAAGCGGTAATTCACCAAAGCATTCTCCGGGCTCAGCCATATATTGAATGAATTCTCTGCCTGCATCTGTAATTGTTACCCATCTTACAGATCCGCTAACTAACTGGTGATAAAAATGCCCTTCAGACCCTTCATTGAAAATTATTTCTTCAGATTCTATTTTTTTGTAAGCGGCTCCCCAGGCCAGTAAAGTATCAATGTCAATCATCATAACCGGAAGGTTTGATTTGCTATATGTTTCAAAAATATTCCTGCAATATGCTTTAAGTTATGACTTTTATTTCAAAATTGATTGATCTGAGTCAGTAAATGACATAATTGCCACTATAAATGCTATGATGAATATTATTATCCTCTTATGATCAGAGTCATAAAATTTAATACACATTTAAGGCAATTTGCGGTCTGTTTAAAACACTCATAATTATGAAATACTTACTTCCAGTTGTAGCTGCTGCAATTCTCTTCTCTTCCTGTGGCGGTGGTAACGACGCTCAGCAAAAAACAGAATCCGCATCTACAGAACAGCCTGAACAAACTGCAAATGGTAATCCTTCTTACGACCCTAACCGGGGTGCCGGAAAATTTACTAATGTAGAAGTTGCTGCTACGGTTGATGCTACAAAGGCCGAAGCCGGTGAAAAAGTGTATTCGGTAAAATGTAGCTCCTGCCATAAGCTCAGCGATGAGAAACTGGTAGGTCCGGGCTGGAAGGGTGTTACTACACGCCATACAGCAGCCTGGATTATGAATTTTATTACCAACCCCGATGAAATGCTGGATAAGGATCCCAAGGCCCAGGCAATGCTTGAAATATGCCTGGTGCGTATGCCAAACCAGAATCTGAGCGATGAAGAAGCTCACAATCTTTTCGAGTTTATGCGCAAAAACGACGGTGTGAAATAACCATTTTTTAAATATACAATTGAAGATTATGATACACAAAACTCCACAAATCGTGGCGGCAGGCATCGCCATGATGTTAATTATCGGATATTCATGCAAACCAAAAAGTGCTGTAACTGCGGTAAGCGGCGATGCTGCATCGCAGGCTTATGTACCCCCTGGCAAATATGATGAATTTTACAATTTTGTTTCCGGTGGCTTTAGCGGACAACTCAGCGTTTATGGTATACCATCTGGCAGACTGCTTAGAGTTATCCCTGTATTCTCAACCGACCCCGAAAAAGGATATGGATTTAGCGAAGAAACTAAGCCAATGTTGAATACTTCGCATGGCCAGGTACCCTGGGATGACCTGCACCATGTGGAACTCTCTCAAACTAATGGTGAAATTGACGGACGTTGGGTATTTGTTAATGGTAATAATACACCCAGGTTGGCAAGAGTTGACCTGAAAACATTCCGTACTGCTGAAATCCTGGAACTGCCCAATAGTGCAGGTAACCACTCTTCTCCTTTCATTACTGAAAATACAGAGTATGTAGTTGCCGGTACAAGGTTTAGTGTTCCTATGGATAATGATAATGGAGATGTACCTATCAATACCTATAAGAAAAACTTTAAAGGCTCAATTAGTTTTGTAAAAGTAGACCCCAAGACTGGCAACATGAATATTGCCTTCCAGCTTAGAACACCCGGTGTAAATTTCGATTTGAGTCATGCCGGTAAGAACAAATCTCATGGTTGGTTTTTCTTTTCTACTTATAATACTGAACAGGCCAATACTCTGCTTGAAGTAAACGCTTCACAGCGTGATAAAGACTTTATCATGGCAGTGAACTGGAAAAAAGCAGAAGAGTACCTGGCAGCAGGTAAGGGTAAAAAAGAAACAGTGAGATATGCTCATAATGTATATGATGAAAAAACTCATTCTGCATCTTCAAAAATTGAAACTGAAGTAACCGTACTGGATGCATCAGAATTGAAAGACATTTGCTATTTTATTCCTTGTCCAAAATCTCCGCACGGTTGTGACGTAGACCCTACAGGTGAATTTATTGTTGGTAGCGGAAAGCTGGCATCAATGGCGCCCGTATTCAGTTTCGACAAAATTCAAAAAGCAATTGCAGCAAAGGATTTTATTGGTGATTATTCAGGTATACCAGTGATCAAGTATGAATCTGCTTTACATGGTGAAATGCAAAAAGTAGGTCTCGGACCTCTGCATACAGAGTTTGATGGTCGTGGCAATGCTATTACTACCTGCTTTGTTTCTTCTGAAATTGTAAAATGGAATGTTAAGGATTTGAAGATCATTGATCGTCAGCCTACATATTATTCTCCAGGTCACCTTTGTATCCCTGGTGGCGACACTAAAAAACCAAATGGTAAATATGTTATGGTATATAACAAAATTACCAAAGACCGTTATCTGCCGACTGGTCCTGAACTGGCTCAAAGTGCGCAGCTCTTTGATATCTCAGGAGAGAAAATGAAACTGATACTCGACTTCCCGACTATTGGTGAACCCCACTATGCTCAGGCTGTAAGTGCAGATTTAATTAAAAACAATTCTGTAAGGTTCTTTAATATCTCTGAAAATGCAAATCCTTATGCAGCTAAGGGTGAACCTGAAACAAAAGTGGTTCGTAACGGAAAACGGGTAGATATTTATATTACAAGCATACGTTCTCACTTTGCGCCTGATAATATTGAAGGTGTAAAAGTTGGAGACGATGTATATTGGCATGTAACTAATCTGGAACAGGATTGGGATATTCCACATGGTTTTGCTATAAAGGGCGCACCAACCGGTGAGTTACTTATCATGCCGGGTGAAACCCAAACTTTGAAATGGACACCTGAGAAAGCCGGTATTTATCCATTCTATTGTACCGACTTTTGCAGTGCGTTACACCAGGAAATGCAGGGTTATATCAGAATTTCTCCTGCAAACAGTAATGTACCTTTAACTTTCTCTACAGGTACTAACCTGCCTCCTGCTGATAGTGCTGCTTCTAAATAATCGTATTAAAGATGATGCCTGCGGCATCGTGGGCATCATCTTTTTTAAGTATTCTCTCTGCACACGTATAAGTTCTTAAAGTTATGAAACAGAATAAAATTACCGGAAGATCAAAAGTGTTATTGATTTTAAGTGCAGTGCTGATGGTGATTGTGATCTTTGTTCCGCTCTGGAAAATAGACCTCGTTGCCCCACAATATCCTGAAGGGCTCGGCTTAATCATTTATCCCGACGGGTTACGTGGCAATGTAGATATCATTAATGGTTTAAATCATTATATCGGTATGAAGCATTTGCATAACGAGGATTTTATTGAGTTTACTATACTGCCGTATATTATTGGATTTTTTGCTCTTTTATTTTTAGTTGTTGGTTTGCTGGGTTATAAAAAAGGAGTGTATTTTGCTACCATCCTCTTTATTTGCTTTGGCATTATTTCGATGGTTGACTTCTGGCGATGGGAATATGATTATGGTCATCATCTCGACCCCAATGCAGCTATCGTAGTTCCCGGTATGGCTTATCAGCCGCCTCTAATCGGTTTTAAACAATTACTCAATTTCAGTGCATGGTCCTTTCCTGCAGCAGGTGGATGGCTGTTTGTTGCAGTAGGATTAATATTATTGTTCACTTCCATTACTGAATGGAGGCGTTCAAAGGCTTTTAAGAAAGTGAACCCTGCGGTTAGTACAGCTATTGCTTCTATATTGTTTTTTACTATTTCTTCATGTAATACTTCCCCTGTTCCATTGCGAATAGGCAAAGATGCCTGCGATTTTTGCAAAATGACTGTAAGTGATGCACGCTTTGGTGCTGAAATAATTACAGCTAAAGGGAAGATCTATAAATTTGACGACACCCATTGCCTCCTGGCATTCCTCAAAGAAGCTAAGGAGCAGGACTATAAAAACTCAAAAATTTATTTTGTCAATTTTAGTGGCGACCATGGTATGATATTGTCCGAAAATGCCGTCCTGCTTAAAAGCGACCAGCTTCGTAGCCCGATGGGGGGAAATATTGCGGCCTTTGATAACAGGGATAGCCTGGGTAAAGTAAAGACATTGTTTGCTGGTGATATAGTATTGTGGAATGATGTGTACAAGCAATGAAAAAATATTTGATTATATTATTAGCATTGATGGTGTACGGCATCGAAGCCCGGAGCACAACCATCAGGGTAGGTAAGGGACAGGATGTTACAACTATTCACCAGGCATTACAACTTGCCGATGATGGCGATACGGTATGGGTATATCCCGGTACTTATAAGGAAAAAAATATCACCATAACAAAAAAACTGACCCTGCTTGGTAAAGATTACCCGGTACTCGATGGTGAACATACTTATGAAATAATATCTGTTAAAACACCGGGCGTTATTATCAGGGGATTTAAACTCATTCATTCCGGTGTATCAAGTATAGTGGATATTGCCGCGATAAAAATTTACAACACTCACAACGTTTATATTGCAGATAACATTTTTTATGATACATTTTTTGGTATCTATTCGCAAGGTTCTGCCAATTGCACTTTTGAGAATAACAAATTAACAGGAATTGCGGTTACAGAGCAGGCGAGTGGAAATGGCATTCATTGCTGGAAAAGCGACAGCCTGAAAATTATTGCTAACACCGTTACCGGGCACCGCGACGGAATATATTTTGAGTTTGTTACCAATTCTGTTATCTGGCGTAATCACTCCTACAAAAATATGCGCTATGGGCTGCATTTTATGTTTTCTGATAACGATGCCTATATCTCCAATATTTTCCAAAATAA
Source organism: Chitinophagaceae bacterium (assembly GCA_039811345.1). GTDB lineage: Bacteria > Bacteroidota > Bacteroidia > Chitinophagales > Chitinophagaceae > Agriterribacter. Next base: position 3,137 of record JBDHYJ010000101.1, on the reverse strand, counting down.
TGGAGCAGGGGTTTCGGTAATGTATACCCATAAAGTGAAAATGTTTAATAATATTTTTGAAGAGAACTGGGGTGATGCAGCATATGGAATTTTTTTGAAAGAAATATCCGACAGTCATATTGCAGGTAATAAATTTCTGCACAATACCAGCGGGATTTTTATGGAAGGTACTAACCGTATACTTGTTGAGAAAAATGTATTTACCGGAAATGGATGGGCAATGAAGATACAGGCGAGTTGTGTGGATAATGTTGTTGTCAACAATAATTTCAAAGCAAACAGCTTTGACATAGGCACCAACGGGTCGCTGGTGATGAACAAATTTGATCATAATTACTGGGATAAATATGAAGGTTACGATCTCAACAGGGATAAAACCGGAGATGTACCTTACCGTCCGGTAAGCTTATATTCGATGATAGTAGAAAAGAACCCTGCAGCTATGATGCTCTTCAGGAGCTTTATGACTTCTCTGCTCGATAAATCTGAAAAGATACTACCGACGCTGACACCGGAAAGCCTGAAAGATAATTTTCCACGGATGAAACCACTGCCGTTATGATTATAGCAAGTAATGTGTCAAAAAAATTTGGAAAGCTAAAGGCGCTGGATAATGTGTCCGTTGCCTGCAACAAGGGTGAATGTATTGCCTTACTGGGACCAAACGGTAGCGGCAAAACAACGCTGATAAAGAGTATACTGGGGATGGTTGTTCCTGATAGCGGGTTTATTACTTTCAACGGGAAAAATATATTGCACGACTGGCTTTACCGCCGCCATATTGGCTATATGCCGCAGATAGGCCGTTATCCCGATAATATGACGATTGAACAGGTGTTCAGTATGATGAAAGATATCCGCTCGGCCGAGGGAAATAAGCAACCCGATAATTCACTGGCAGAGCAGTTTGGACTTATGGACATACTGCAAAAAAGGATGCGTACTTTATCGGGAGGGACACGTCAGAAAGTAAGCGCATCAATTGCATTTATGTTCGATCCTGATGTATTTATTCTTGATGAACCTACAGCGGGTCTTGACCCTGTGGCTGCAGAAGTGTTGAAAGAAAGGATTATTCTTGAAAAATCGAAAGGGAAACTTGTGTTGATTACTTCTCATATACTAAGTGAGCTTGATGACCTTATTACCCATGTAATATATATGCAGGAAGGTTCTATGCTGTTTCATAAAAAAATCGGAGACCTGCAGGCAGATACCGGTGAAATAAAATTATCAAAAGCTATTGCTGCTGTAATGCTGAAAAAATAAACAAATGAACAAGCTTGTAAAATATGTATGTACAGATATCCTGCGCAACAGGATAGTGATTGGGTACACTTTTTTTCTTTTGCTTATCTCCCTGAGTTTATTCAGCCTCGAAGATAATGCCGCCAAGGGAATGCTTAGCCTGCTGAATCTGGTATTGATAATTGTACCATTGGTGTCCGTTATCTTCTCTACTATCTATATATACAACAGTGCTGAATTTATAGAGTTGCTGGTAAGTCAGCCGTTGCGCCGGAAGCATTTGTGGAGCAGCCTTTTTATTGGCTTAGCAGGCTCATTATCACTTGCCTTTTTAATTGGTGTAGGTCTGCCTGTCATTATTTATGATGCTACAGCCACTGCCTGGATGATGACCGGTATGGGTGTTGTGCTGACTATTATTTTTGTTGCTATAGCCATGCTGGCTGCAGTGGCAACACGTGATAAGGCAAAGGGTATAGGTATTTCTATTTTCCTGTGGTTGTTCTTTGCTGTTTTATTCGACGGACTGGTATTGTTTGCATTGTTTCAGTTTGAAGATTATCCGCTTGAAAAAGCTATGGTTGTGGCAGCAGCGCTTAATCCGGTTGATCTTGGTCGTATACTTATTCTCCTGAAAATGGATATATCTGCACTGATGGGATATACAGGTGCTGTTTTCAGAGATTTTTTTGGTACGCAAACAGGTATGCTGATTGCCCTGGTGGTACTGCTGTTATGGATTTTCGTTGTCTTCAAACTTTCTCTCAGAAAATTCAACAGAAAAGACTTGTAACAGTATTCGCTTAGGCTGTATTACCTGATTAACTGAAAGATGCCTGTTTGCAGCAATGAAAAAAGATATCAAAACAAGAAAGGATATTGAGCGGCTGGTAGATTGTTTTTACGAAAAGGTAAGAGCAGATAGTTTGCTTGGTCCTGTTTTTGACGATATAGCAAAAGTAAACTGGGAAAAGCATTTGCCGGTGATGTATGATTTTTGGGATAATACTATTTTTTTCAGCGGAGCTTATTCAGGCAATCCTATGCATCTGCATCAGCATTTACATGAACGGTTTTCCCTTAATCCTTCTCATTTTGACCGCTGGATTGAGCTATTTGATGCGGTAGTTGATGAATATTTTTCCGGGGAAAAAGCCTTACTTGCCAAACAAAGAGCTGCCAGTATTGCTGCTGTGATCAGGAGCAAAATTCTTCCAATTAATGATAGCAAATAAGCCTTAATATTTCTGTTCAATATATCATTTACTAAATACTTCCACTGATTTTTAGTAGGCTACTTGCCTGATTTGCCCTGATACATGTTTGGCGATGTTTGCAGATGTTCATGTGTTTTTTCTTTTACAGTCGCTTCCGGTTTGTTTGGAATATTTACGGGGGAATTGAAAAATTTTATTTATTCCGAATATAGATCAATAAAACAACCTGTCGGCTCAAAACCCGATTTTTAAAACTTTTTGTATATCTTGGTTGCCTAAGAAGTAATGATTTACCACAAAGTCAGGAAGGAGTGTTGAATATCAAAACTGAAAAATAGCTTATTGTGTCTTTGAGTTTAAGTGGTTTATCTTCTAAACCGACTCTTTTTAGATTAACCTGGATTTTTCTTATTATAATTTCTGTTCAATGCGGATTATGGGAATACGTATTACGATGGCTTTTTTATTAGCTGTCTGGAGTTTTGTTGGTTGCAAAGAGTCTTCGCCATCGAATATGCCACCTGAAGATCGTTTCAGAAAAGTAGTTGTAGCGGAAGGCATGAAAGATTTACAGGGAGCGATCCAATTTGATTTTGCTCCTGACGGCCGTATCTATATTATTGACTTAATGGGATATCTTAAAATATTCAATCCTCAAACGAAGTCATTTTT
>JBDHYJ010000100.1:0-13118 GCA_039811345.1 Chitinophagaceae bacterium | reverse complement strand
AGCATTTGCCTGTCCATATAGTTCAGCAATGCTACCACCCATAAGAGGGCAACCACCACCCATTTATATTTTCCTTCTCTGTTCATTATTATTTTAGTACAAGGAACTCAAAGTTTTTTCTTCATTTGTCTTTGCGTCTTTGCGTGAAAGATATTTTACACAAAGAGCACAAAGTATTCACAGAGGTTCACAAAGTTTTTCTCACTCGCTGCGATCCCTGTGTGTATTTCCTTTGCGTCTCTGCGTGAAATATATTTATACACAAAGAGCACAAAGTATTCACAGAGGTTCACAAAGATTTTTCTCACTCTCTGCATTCTCTGCGTGTATTTCCTTTGCGTCTCTGCGTGAAATGTATTTTTACACAAAGAGCACAAAGTATTCACAAAGGTTCACAAAGTTTTTTCTCACTCGCTGTGATCTCTGTGTGTATTTCCTTTGCGTCTCTGCGTGAAAGATATTTTTCACAAAGAGCACAAAGTATTCACAAAGGTTCACAAAGTTTTTTCTCACTCGCTGCGTTCTCTGCGTGTATTTCCTCTGCGTCTCTGCGTGAAATGTATTTTTACAAAGAGCACAAAGTATTCACAGAGGTACACAAAGTTTTTTTTATTCGCTGCGTTCCCTGCGTGTATTTTCTCTGCGATCTTTGCGTGAAATGTATTTTTCACAAAGAGCACAAAGGATTCACAAAGGTTCACAAAGTTTTTCTCACTCGCTGCGATCTCTGCGTGTATTTCCTCTGCGTCTTTGCGTGAAATGTATTATTGGCAGTTTATTGTTTTTACCTTAACAAGTTCAGTTAATTTTTTAAAACTCCCATTATTATTTTAGACAATCTTACTCCGGCTCTTATTTCCCCGCTTGGAATAAATACAGTGTCACCAATTGTAAAGGCTGTGGTAGTGACAGGTGTATCGAATGGTATAGTCCCCGCAACAACCCACTCATCTTTTTCAGTATTATACTGCAAAACCTCACTGCTGAAGCCGGGATGAGTTGATTGCAGCTTATTTTTCTGAAGTACCAGTTCTTCTTTTTTTGTTGTATCTTTTTCATTTGCTATTGCAGCGAGAAATTCCTCTGTCTTATGAAAGGTCTCGCCTCTATCCCCACCAAACAACAAAATCTCATCTGTGTTGTATGCGATTCCGGTACCTGCGCTTAATGCGTAAGGCAACGGTTTTTTTTCGATCCATTGATTAGATGCTAAATCATAAACGTAAACTGAGTTATACAAATCGCTGATACCACTTGTTGTTTTCATTCTGCCGCCAATAAAAAATAATTTTCCTGACTGGGCAATCAACAAACCATGTGATGCAGGTTTGGGCAAAGCTGCCAGCTCTTTCCAGCCTGATTCGGTAGATGATAAATTGAGTGTATAAAGTTTTGCTGATACACCTCCGGAAGTTTCCCCACCGACAATATACAAATGATTATTGCGGATCGTCATTGATGCATTGGCTGTTGCTTCAGGTAAGTCAGGCAGTAAAACAAAACCGAGAGAATCTTTGTTTTGATTTTTAATCAGCCGTACTTTATTACTAAAGCTATGTTGATTTTCTCCACCCGCATATACAACACCTTCTGGTATAGAGCAAACTGCAGGATAGGCAATTGTATCAGGCAATTTCGATTGATACAGAAATTGCAATCCGGTATCTTTCTTCAGATATACAAAAGCATCATTATAATATTTTTTCTTCCCACCCAGCCAGGGCATACTGTCGGGAAAGTTGGCACCGCCAGCTACAATAATAGTATCACCAATGCATCCTGCTACCGGACCTGCATATCCGAAAGATGGTTTCCCGTTTATATCGGGTAGTGTAGTATTTTGATTCCAGTCAATATGAACGGGTTGCGACCCGTTGTTGCAGGAGCTAATGTTAGCTAGTGTTGACATGAGGATAATTGATAAGATTAAACGCATGAATATAATTCAGCTTTAAGGCTTCTTTGAGCAATATTTACTAAAATTAATTTTCTCCGTATCTGCTTTAAAATGTTCAAATTCGGCTGTGCTCATATTCTTTACCGGCAGTCTGAATTCGCCGCAGTCCATACCTACTAACTTCATATAAGCTTTGCCTGTAGCTATGCCGCCATATTTGCCGAGGAGCCGGATCATATCAATGGATTGTTGTTGTAAAGCATTTGCTTTTTTCAAATCATTTTTTTCGAATGCAGCCATGAGATCGTGATACAAAGGGGCAGCATAATTAAAGGTACTTCCTACAGATCCTTTTGTTCCCAAAACAAGAGCGGACAACATGTTTTCATCTCTTCCCCAGAGCATATCATATTTTCCGTTTTTAAAGTTCAGGCAGGAGAGGAAGTCCATAAAGTCTTCGTGGGTATATTTAATACCTGCAAAGTTGGGAACCTTTTCATCAATGGCCTGCAGCAGGTCGTACATGGCGAAGCCAACACCCGTTAATACAGGGATATGGTAATAATAGAATGGCATGTCGGGTACTACGGATGCCACTTCGGCACAGGCTTTGGCCAGCATATCCACATTGGCCGGTTTGAAATAAAAAGGTGAAGTAAATGAAATAGCATATAAGCCGATCTGCTTTGCATACAAAGCCAGCTCTTTGCAATCTGCAATACTTGTGCCACCCAGAAACATCATTACTTTGAAATCATTATCAGCTTTTGTAGCTTTTGCCCAGGCTTCTGCTACCTGCATTTTTTCTTTGGCTGTCATGGAAACACCTTCACCTGTAGAACCACAGATGAAAGCTCCGGTAACAGCATTGGCTTTTAGCATGGTGTAATAAGCCTGGATAATTTCAGTATTAATGGAACCATCAGGATGCATAGGCGTAAATGGAGCAGCTATTAGCCCCTTGAGATGTTGAGCGTTCATAATCATGTTTTGTAATTGCAAATAATACCTGTTTCAAGTTAAGTAGAAATAGGCTTTTCACAGCTTAACTGAAGTAAGTTACAATATAGAATATATTCAGCAGGCTGAAAAAATGAATTCAACCTGCTGAAATACTGTTTTATTTAGGTTTCGAAGTGGTATATCCGGGGGTTTGATCAACCAGAGGGTCGTTAGTCCAGATGGCTGTTTCTATGGGCCAAAGTATTTTATACCCTTGTGTTGCTTTGTCCAAAACGCCGTAGGGTTGATTTGGACTGATATATACAAGAGGCTCACCTGCATATTTCATCCGTCTGATATCATACCAGCGTTTGCCTTCATATACAAATTCCTTACTGCGTTCTGCAAAGATGGCCAATTCATTGGCATCCTGTGTTCCGTTTACAAATGGCGTAGGATCGGCATTGGCAAAAGCACGGTCACGTATTGCTTTTATATATTGTGCAGGATCTCCACCTTCAGCGTTGGTGATTTCTGCAAGCATCAATAAGCGGTCTGCTTCGCGATAAACCGGCCAATCGTTTGTAAACACTCTGCGATTTGCTGCATTAATTTCTCCAAGAAACTTTACCAATGCAGTATTTCGTACTGTAACAATTACATCTGAACCGGAAGCGCTGGTTTTATAATAATCGTAAAAAGTTGCATTACGTCTGGTGTCGGCAAGGTCATACGACTGAAATAATTCAAAGGTATATGCATAACGTTGAATTATCTGCGATGGTGCACTGGCAATATTAAGCGGGTCTACAAGAGTTGGTCCAAGAGTAGTAGAATCTTTTACATGCAGGTTATCGAAGTTGAATGTTGAGTACAGAAAATAAGAATAGGCTGTACCCATTTCGGCTTCTCCATCCCGGTAGCGTATAGCTAAGATAATCTCGCTGTTGTTTTTTGTTGAAAAGACATTTGCAAAATTTGGTAAAAGTGAAGTGCCGGATATAGCATTCAAAGCTGTCTTAGCTTCAGCAAGATCTGAAGAGGTATTGTATACTTTTGCTGACCATAAATAAATTTCACCTTTAAGCATTAGTGCCGCAGATGGATTCCACTGACTTTTATCTGCCGGAGTAGCTGCAGATCCAAACAAACTGATTGATTTATTTATATCTGATTTAATTGTGGTAAGAACTTCTGCTTCAGATGATCTTGCCTTGCGCAATGCTACTGCATCTGTATTACCGTTGGACACTTCTGGTTCAAGAACTATAGGAACGCCACCATAAGTTCGTAACAAATGGAAATAGTAATATGCACGCATAGCATAAGCTTGGCCCAGCAAATAATTCTTTTTGTCTGTGGCTAAAAAATCTGCTGCTTCTACTTTCTGGATAAAAAGATTAAGTTGCAGAATAGGGCTATAGAACCCTGCCCAGTTTTGTACACCGGATGATGTTTCTTCTATTGCCTGGTTAATAATTGTCAATTCATTTAACGATGTGTTTTGACGGTCAACATTGCTGAACCCTCCGCCACGCATTTCACCCAGTCGCAAAAACATAAACTGATTGTCCCGGAATTGTTTATGCAAGCCGGTCATAAAATTGGTAACCTGCGATTCATTCTTCCAGAAATTACCATCGCCATAATAATCCTCCGGAGCTAATTCTAATGTTTTCCGGCAGGAAGTAGCTAAAAAAGCTACCAGTGATACAAATAAAATATATTTAAGCTTATTCATAATAATCAGGTTTATCAAAATGAATTAAAAAGTCAGGTTTGCCCCAAATATCAACTGGGTAGGTATGGTATATGCACTGGTTTGCGAACCTGTACGTTCAGGCAAGTTTAGCAGGCTATTGGTTAAATATCCCAGGTTTTGCCCGGTAACAGTAAGCCGTAAACCGCTAATCTTAGCTTTTTTTAGCAATGCTGTAGGTAGTGAATAACTTAAAGAAACTTCCCTGAATGCGAGGTAGCTTGAGTTTACATAGAACATGCTACTTGGCCTGTCAAAGTTTTTGGTGTTCAATTGATCTGCCCATATATACCTTGGATATTTTGCATTCGGGTTTTCAGGTGTCCATGTTTCTTTAACTATATCTGTAGCATTAAATTCTCCCTGTGCCATTGCAAGCGACCATAATTGCATGAAATCGCGCTGTACATGTCCAAATGCAAAATCGAGTCGTGCAAAGAGACTAAAACCTTTCCAGGAGACTGAAGTATTAAATCCTCCGGTCCAGCGTGGCAGAGTACGTCCAAGAGAAACTCTGTCCCGGTAGTCAATAGTGTCATTCTTGTCAAAATCTTTCCACATCATATCACCCATTTGAGTGGGTATATATTTCAAACCGCCTGCATTCAAATTATATTGGTCAATCAATTTCTGACTGGCTACCCCTCTTCCTGCGCCGCCGTTAGAGTATGCCTGTTTAGCAGCTTCATCAAATTTATTATAACTTTCAAGGTCCTTCTGGTTTCTGATAATTCCTTCCGAAACAAATCCAAATATTTCTCCCCATTCCTGTCCTTCCTGCAGACCGCCAACCCATATCAGTTGTTTTGTTGCCGGATCATAAATTTGTTCGCCACCCTGGCGGTTTTTAGCATTTCCGTTATAAGGAAGTTTCAGGATGATATTTTTATTCCAGGAAAGGTTTGCATTTACCTGCCATAAGAGGTCTTTTTGCTGAATAATTTTATACCCCAGGTCCAATTCTACCCCACGGTTACGCATACTTCCGTTATTGGTCCTTATACTGGATATCCCCGAAGAAGTGGGGAGGCTTATAAATGCCAGTTTATCCTGAGTAATCCTGTTATAGAAAGCAACAGAAGCATTTAACCGGTTTTTTAAAAATCCCATATCCGCACCCACTTCTGTAGTATTGGTTTTTTCCCAGCGCAGTGAAGGATTAGCCAGACTGGTTTGTAAAAAACCAATGTTGCCATTGTATGGTGTTTGAGAACCATAGGAGCCCTGTACTTCATATAACCCAACAGCATTGCTGGTACCAATACCTATATTTCCATTCTTACCCCAGCTAGCCCTGAGTTTAAAATAAGATAACCAGTCTGATGTGGATGACATAAAGTTTTCTTTATGCAGCATCCAACCGATTGAAGCAGCAGGGAAGAAACCATATTGGTTATCACCTGTTAAACGAGACACACCATCTCTTCTAATAGTGAATGAAGCAAGGTATTTGCCATTCCAGTCATATAGCAAACGTCCGAAACCCGACATGATCCTATCTCTGTTATGATAGCTGTCTGTAGTACGGGTTTGTGTGGTGGTATTATTTAAAGTGTACTGTAAATCCTGAAAATCATCTGTTGGTGCCTGGCTACCTGAGGCCAGTAATCCTTTGCTATAAGCATCATAATATTCAAAACCAGCCATGGCATCAATATTATTTTTATCCAGGAAGGAAGTACTGTAATTGATTATTGCATTATAAGTTTGTCTGATAGTCCGATCAAATGAAGCATCACTAAACCTGGTTCTGTTCCAGCCTCTGTTAGGATCTGTCCGGCTTAATAGTCCTGTTCTGAAGTCCTGATTAAAGCTTTCAGCAAAACCTTCATCATACATCCATATTGCACCTACTTTTATATACAGATCTTTAGTAAAATCTATTTTGAAAGATTGTCCTAAAGTAAATTTATCAGTCTGGTTACTTCTTTTATATTTATCAATATTTATTATCGGATTTCCATCACTTGCATCACGGCCTAAAATATATTCACCATTTGCATTTGTTCCTCTCATTGTAGGAGGTGCAGAAAGCATACGTCCCCAATAGTTGGCTTCACCATTTTGCAGGGATTGGTCGCGCCAGTTGGCTTTATTAAACTGCAGGCTGCTTTCTGATTTTAGCCAATCTTTTATTTTATAATCACCGTTCAAAGTGAAGGTTAAGCGCTTATAAAAAGTTTTAAGCGATAAGCCACCTTCGTCGTAATATCCAAGATTGGCAAAATAGGCCCCACGGTCATTGCCACCACTCATACCAATATTATATTCCTGCACAGTAGCTTTTTTGTGTAATCCATAATCGCCATAGTTAAAATCTTTGTAGATAAGATCTGCATAGGTACCATTGGGGTCATAATTACCTGCGGCATTGGTAGGAACAGCATCTTTCATTTGTTTCCAGCCAGGTTGACTAAGCAGTTCGCGGTTTGTTTCGTTTAGCCTCATAACACTCCATACAGCACGGTTATCATAGTTACCGTCTAATATGTCACCGGTATTAGGATCCTTATATAGGTTGCCGGTAGCACGAGGACCTACTCCTGATAAAGCAGTATTGGATGATACGGTACCGAATGTTCCATTAATAATAGCCTGAACTACTCCCAGACGGCTCCATTTTATGTAGTCTTCGGCACTAAGGAAATGATAGGGTACGTTTAAATAGCTGGTTCCTCTTTTTACATCAATGGTCAGTGAAGATTTTCCGCTTTTACCTCTTTTAGATGTAATCAGTATTACTCCATTGCTCGCCCGTGCTCCATATATTGCAGTAGCAGATGCATCTTTCAGCACTTCCATGCTGGCTATATCTTCAGGATTGATATCACTAAGTGAACTGCGTACCTGGCCGTCCATCAAAATCAGGGGGCTGCCAGATCCGTCAAAATTGGTACCTCCCCGTAGTACAATATCCGGTAATGAACCTGGACGACCTGTTCCGGTGGCTACTCTTACCCCAGGTACACTACCTGCTAAAGCCTGAGCCGGATTGGAACGAAGTCCACTCTCCAGAAATTTACTATCAACTTTGGAAACTGATGAAGTGAGTTTGGATCGTTTTACCGTTCCGTAACCGACAACCACAATTTCATTCATTTTAGATTCTCCCTCACTCATTACGATGCTGATAACATCTGAAGAGCCCACGGTGTATTCAGTGTTGTTAAAGCCTACCGAACTAAAGACCAGTACATCTCCGGTTGAGGCTTCCAGTGTAAATGTCCCTTCAACAGTAGTTGAAGTACCCGTAGTTTTTCCTTTTACTGTAACGCTTACACCCATTAATGGTGTCCCATCCTGTGAAGTAACTTTTCCGGAAATTTTTTTGGTTTGCGTCCATCCCGACAATACTAAGAAGATACAGGGTAGCAATAACCCCAGTTTTGTTTTAAGCAATCTCATACAGCAGATTTTTTTAAAAATTAGTAAATTCGTATTATGTATGACATAATAAAAATAAAGGGATTATTTGAACTCACCAAATTTTAGCGAATTTTTTTATTTGAGTTAAGGCAGTGAACAGCCGGGTTTATAAGAAATAAAATATTTCGCAGGTTATTGATCAGAGATTATTTTAAAAAAATGTTTAGTATTGAATTTAATATTTAATCTTGTCCAATAATACATATAGTACCTTACATGAGCGTAGACACCATTATAGAAAACCTGAGATCCGTTGATACCGGCAGTTTAGTAGACAGGGTAGAGTCAAGGCTAATTGAGTTGTTGCAGGAAAAAAAAATGCAGGTGGGAGATAGTATCCCAAAAGAAATAGAACTGGCAGATGCACTGGGGGTAAGCAGGACTGTCATCCGGGAAGCACTGCTACGGTTGCGGATGATGGGTTTGATTGAAACCAAAAAAAAGAAAGGAACCGTAATTACAAGCCCTGATCTTTTTGGGATCATGGGAAAAACTCTGAATCCCCATGTATTAGACCAGGATACCCTCAGAGATATTTTTGAAATAAGGCTGGTATTGGAAATTGGTATGGCTGATTTTATTTTTCAACGCATAACACCGGATGATTTAAAGGACCTGAAAAAAATTGTTAGCCATGAGCCCAAAGTAACCGATCGGCATTTATTTAATATTGAGCATGAAATTGCTTTTCATGGAAAACTATATGAAATTACCCGAAATAAAGCCATGAAAAAATTTCAGAAAATGCTGTTACCGGTTTTTGATTATGTACATAAAAGTGGTTTATTAAAAAAGCAAACCCATCTAAGGACATTCGTATCGCATAAAGGGCTGGTGGAAATTCTGGAAAAAGGGACACCGGAACAATTCCGCAATGCAATGCGCATGCACCTCGAAAATCATTTTGACCGGATTTTCAGTTGAAAATTTCCCAGATTATAGATTCAATTTTTCCTATATCACCCCCGATACTTTTCGCAACAACTAAACCTTCCGGTGAAATCAACAGGTAGTATGGTATTACATACACCTGGTATAATTGCCCAATACCATAATCTGTTCCTTTTAAATCTGATCCATGTTTCCAGGTCATTTTATCTTTTTGAATTGCTTGTTTCCATTTTTCTTTATTTATATCAACAGAAATACTTAGCACCTGCAGACCTTTGAATTTATAATTTTGATATAGTTGATTTAGCAAGGGGTTATTTTTTCTGCAAGGGCCACACCAACTAGCCCAAAAATCAATCAGCAACCATTTCCCTTTAAAATCAGAGAGGCTGAAATAGTTGCCACTTGTATCGGGTATTGTAAATGGAGGAGCTGCCTGGTGAATCGCAGTTTCGGAATACTTATCATCATATACTGCAAACAGGCGGGAAAGCAACCAGGACTGATAATTGTTTTCCCTGGCACTTTCAGTTAATAAATCGTAGCATTTTGTTGCAACAGTGTCTATTTGTTTCAGAATATTGGTCTTATCTATAAATAAGCGAATAACTGCTGCACTAAATGGAGAGCTCCTGTGGTTTTCGACCCACCTGATATGAAAATCACTAACCTCTTTCTTTATCTTTATTAATTCATTTGACAGATTTTCATTAGTTGCATTTTTCAAACTGTCTGTTCTTTTTAAAATTTGCAAATATGGTTTGGATATTATATTTAGTTCCTGATAGTATGTATTTTGTTCCATTGCTGTATTATCTCCTGAGATCACCGGTTGATTTAATTCTTTATTCATATTCAGGTGAATTGAGGAGCCTTTTCTGACAAATAATGGAAACAAAAAACTTTTTGAAAGACTTGGGCAGCTAACGAAATATATATCCCACCAGTCATCAGCATTAACCCTGCATTTGTATTCACCGTTCTTTATATAAGTTGAATCTTTTTCTCCATGATTAGAGATAAAATAAACCATGGAATGATCTTTTGCCCCTTCAAAAATTCCGGAAATTTCAGCAAATGATACTTGACTTTGGGAATTGTTTAATGAAAAAAAAAGAATAATTACCGTTAAAAAGAATTGCTCAAATTTCATAAATGGATGTTTTAAATTATTCAACATGATATATTATGAACATTAATTTCCAGTTTTAGTATTAATAATTTGGAATAGCCCAGGGCCAGATGTCAAAATCTACCCCCAAAATTGTCGCGTTTGCACAGTTTTAAATAAACTGGCTGATACAATCTTTGCTGTGAAAATATTCATTAATAATGTTTAAATTTAAAGATTATGTCAACCAATACTGTATCACTTCACCGGGTAATTAAAGCTTCACCCGAAAAAGTATTTAAAGCATTCAGCGACGCTACTGCACAGGCAGCATGGCTTCCCCCTTATGGTTTTCTTTGTGTAGTAGAACATTTCGATTTTAAACCCGGTGGAGATTACAAAATGAAGTTCATTAATTTCTCAACAGGCAATGGACACACATTCGGTGGTAAATTCGTAGAAATAAAAACCAACGAGTTTATAAAAAACACTGACCGCTTTGACGATCCTAATTTACCCGGTGAAATGACTACCTCTGTATGGTTCAGCAAAGTTAGCTGTGGTACTGAAATAAAAATTGTACAGGAGGGCATACCAGAACTGATTCCGGCAGAAATGTGTTACCTGGGATGGCAGGAATCTCTGGAGAAATTAATGAAATTAGTTGAACCTGAAATTCCGGATGCTTAAATTTGAGAAGTAATTGGTTTTATGCTTAATAAAGCAATTTTCAAAACTGGACTGCTTGCCGGTAGCCTCGATATCATGGCTGCTTGTATCAGTGCTTATATTGTAAATGGTGTAAAGCCTGATCGTGTACTAAAATATATTGCCAGTGGGGTTTTCGGCGAAAAAGCTTTTTCAGGTAAGTTAGGAATGATGGCATGGGGATTATTCTTTCACTTTGTAATTGCTTTTGCCTGTACTGCTATTTTCTTTATACTTTATCCAAAGCTTAAGTTTTTGCAACGAGGTATATTCCTGAATAGTATACTGATAGCTGTCATTGCCTGGCTGGTAACAAACCTGGTAATAATACCTCTGAGTCACGTGCCAACACCCTTGTTTACAGTTGCAGGAGTAGTTCGGGCTATTGCAATTCTGGTATTGTGTATTGGTTTGCCTATCAGTTGGATGACCAGGAGATACTATGTTAATAAATGAAATTCCCATCAACTTAACACCTCCCTACAAAATTATTGCGGCCTAAATGGTTTAAGATTTAAAAATATTTCTGCAATATGTACCTGTATTCTTAATCTTCATTTCGTCATCAATAAAAAACAATAAAACATGAAACATGCAATCAGTTGGTTTGAAATACCAGCAATAAATATAGACAGGGCACAAAAATTTTATGAGACTGTTTTCCAGTTTCAAATGCAACCAATGGACTTCGGTGATACAAAAATGAGAATGTTCCCCATTGATGATCCAATGGAAGGAATAGGAGGGACTCTTATTGATTCAAGAGGATTTTATAAACCCTCAGCTACGGATGGTCCCTTAATATACTTAAACGGAAATCCCGATTTACAGATCTTTATGGATAGGGTAGAAGCTGCAGGAGGAAAAGTTATTATGCCAAAAACATTAATCAGCGATGAATATGGATATATGGGCTACTTCCTGGATACGGAAGGGAACCGTATTGCCCTTCATAGTGTTCCCGAAAAATATCTTAATCATTAAAACTTCCAATCATGAAATTTTTGAAACGTTTAATTTTTATTATTCTGGGCATTATAGCCCTGTTGTTAATTGTCGCTTTATTTGTAAGTAAAGACATGAAAGCAAGTCGCGACATTGTAATTAACAAACCTAAATCTGAAGTGTTTGACTACATAAAAATGCTGAAGAATCAAAACAACTACAGTAAATGGAACAAGCTTGACCCTAACATGAAATCAGAATACAGGGGTACAGATGGCACTGTGGGTTTTGTAAGTGCATGGGAAGGTAATAGTGAAGTAGGCAAAGGAGAACAGGAAATTACTAAAATTGTAGAGGGAGAAAGACTTGAAACAGAGCTTCGGTTCATTAAACCATTTGAATCAAAAGCAAGTGCAACAATGACAACTACTGCCCTGGATTCTACTCATACGAAAGTTACCTGGAGTTTCGACAGTAAGATGTCATATCCTATGAATATCATGAAGCTGTTCATGGATATGGACAAAGCCATTGGCGATGATTTTAGTACCGGGCTTACCAATTTAAAAACTGTGCTGGAGAAATAGGGCTAGGAAAACAATTTCTCACGGATGCCACTGATTTACACAGAAAGAAATAGTTTCTCACAGATGCCACTGATTTACACAGAAAGAATAATCTGTGATAATTTGAGAAATCTGTGAGAGAAAATAGTTCTCACAGATGCCACTGATTTGCACAGAAAAAAAATAATCTGTGGTAATCTGCGTAATCTGTGAGAGAAATTAGTTCTCACAGATGCCACTGATTTGCACAGAAAGAATAATCTGTGATAATCTGAGCAATCTGTGAGAAAAATAATTATTCACAGATTGCACTGTTTTACATAAAAATAAATAATCTTTGAAAGGCAAACCTATGGATATAAACGAATTGACATATAGTATACGAGGTGCTATATTTAAAGTACACCAGACGCTTGGTCCTGGATTATTAGAAAGCGTTTATGAAGCAGCACTACTTTATGAACTACGTGAAAAGAATCTAAAAGCAGTTTCCCAGGTTGGACTACCTGTAGATTATAATGGAATACATCTCGAATTGGGTTTCCGCATTGATATACTTGTAGAGGAATCTGTAATTATCGAAATTAAATCTATTGAATCTATACGTGATATTCATAAAAAACAGTTGCTCACATATCTCAGATTGTCGGACAAGAAAATTGGAATTTTAGTCAACTTTAATGTGAGTAGCTTAAAGGATAAGGAGAGTCTTATTAGGATTATCAATTAATACTTTTAGATGCTATTATTCACTCAGAAAAAAATAATCTGTGATATTCTGTGCAATCTGTGAGAGAAAAAGTTCTCACAGATGCCACTGATTTACACAGAAAAATAATCTGTGGTAATCTGCGTAATCTGTGAGAGAAAAAA
>JBDHYJ010000099.1:0-13732 GCA_039811345.1 Chitinophagaceae bacterium | reverse complement strand
ATTCCAATGAAGCCATTTAAAACCTGAAAAAGTTGGAGAACTATTAATTTCTTAATAGCGCAAAACATTTTCAAACAAATCCATTCTTGATCCGTATGCTGAGCCTTTCTGACCAGACAGACTGATTGTATAAGACCGTTCACCAACCAACAGAACATTCGGATTTAAAATCGTATCTACACCGGGATTAATAGCATATATATCATATCGTTTTCCTCTAATCTCGCTGAATTCTTTAAAATCTGAAACTGTTTTATTATTAATGGCACTTTCTAAAATTGTGGCTGATGATAAAGGCTCCCCTGTAGCTGCAATAGCAACAGTATAAGCGGAACCTGCACCTGAAATCATATTAGCAACCCGCAGTTTATATTTATCGGGTGTTGGGCCGGGTACGACAGCGTCTTCAATAAAAACTGTTTCCGGTGCAGATAAAGTACCGGTTAAAAATAAGGAATATACTTTCTTATCTTCAAGAGCAATATTTGCGTTTACAACTGATGAACCATCACCTGCGTTAATAAATTTGGCAGTTCTGTTCCCACTGTACACAATTAAATAATCTAAAATTCTGCCAAAGGACAAAGAGCCATCATGCAAAGTATTTGATGTGTCAATAGTAAAATACAATTCTGTGTTTTCACCATCATTCCAGCAATCATAAACTGCAAGATTAGAAGCCTTGAAGTTCTCAATTGTAATTCCCGGTTTTTCACAACCGGTCAGAATTACCATAAAATAAACGATGAGTAAACTTAAAACCGATTTATATTTTATGTTATTGTACATATTAATGTGATTTAAAGAATTGAAAAATCATTTGTTTTGTGTCCAGCCATTTTTATCAATTTCACTCTGAGGAATAAAAGTATTTATATAGGATTCATCAACTCCCCCGTGATCCTGAACCCAGGAGCTAAGTTTACGACTATCCATTTTTTGCTTAAAGATTCCCCATCTTACCAAATCAAAATGGCGCTTTGCTTCGCCACAAAGCTCTATTGCACGTTCTGCAATTATTTTGTCCCGAAGATTATCTTTTGACAATCCACTTGGTAATGCAGGTAAACCGGCCCTGATTCTAATATCATTAACATGCTGATAAGCCGAAGCTGGTCCATTTAATTCATTCTCTGCTTCAGCAAGAATTAACTTTATTTCTGACAGACGCACCACGGGGAAATTCGTACTAAAAGTCATCCAACCACCACCATCAACCCCATAAGGCCATTTTCTGAATTTTGCCAGATTCCATTGTGTAGAATCTGTGTATGGCACTTCATCCCAGGTATTTGTCCGGTATAAGTAGGTTGCAATATTCCATGGCACCCTTTCATCCCCTGGTTCCAGTTCACGTACCCATTCTACTAACACAGGTAAAATACCATACTTACCACCTCCCCTGGTTCCGTCTCCTCCTGTTTCATCAGCAGGTCCATAAATAAGAGGGAAACCTGCACCAACATCCCCACCTCCATGCCAAGAAAATGGGATATCAAACAATATTTCATTGTTATATACATCGGTAGTAAGGTCTTTAAAAACTTGTGTATAATCACTTGCGAGTGTATAAACTCCCATATTCAAAATTTCCTGTGCTTTTTCCCGGGCAAGTCCCCAGTATTTTGTTGCATCATTTGTTATAGAAACATTTTGCCCTTCGGGAGTACGGTAAAATCCGGCCATTGAAATATATACCTGGGCAAGAATTCCTTTGCACCCCCCCATGGTTATTCTCCCATCTGGGTCAGCCCGATTAGGCAATTTATCCTCAGCAAATGTCAGGTCTTCTACTATTTGATTATAAATTTCAGGAACAGGTGTACGGGAATATTTTTCGGTGGCAGATGTAGTAGGTGTCAATTTCAATGGAACATCAGAAAACATCCGTACAAGATAGAAATAATACAAGGCCCTTATAGCTCTGGCTTCTGCAACCTTTGCTTCTACCCAGGGTTCTGTTTTACCTTCCAAAGCAGCAATAAGAGTATTGGCACTATTAATCCCTAAATAAAAAGCAGTGAAAGAAGGATCGGTATAACGTTGCCCTCGCCCCTCATTCATTGTAAAAAATGCTGAACCATCTATTATATCATTGCTGATGCTTAAAGCGCCAGGAAGAGTATAATCAAACATCCGCCTGTCGAATCCTTCATATTCCTCACGTCCCTGCATTATCGCATAAACCCCGCGCAATGCTATATCAGCCTCCTGGGCATTAGTTGGAAAGTTGGCCGGAGAAAGAAAGGAAAATGGTTTTTCTTCGAGAAACTTTTTACAGCCTCCCAGTAGTCCGGCTACAACGATTAACAGTAAGAATAATATTTTTTTCATTTCAATATTTTTTGTTGTACTGAACTTTAATTTTTAAAAATTGGCATTTATACCTAACGAATAAAACCTGCTACGCGGATAAGACCCATAGTCAACACCTGGTACTAATATGCTGTTGTTCAAGTTTACCTCAGGATCGAAACCGGTATATTTTGTAAAAGTCAAAAGGTTTTGTGCACTCAGATATAAACGCAAACTTTTCACAAATGAATTATTAAACTTTTGAACAGGCAGTGTGTAGCCGAGCATTATATTCTTTAACCTGAGATAGGAACCATCTTCAACCAAATACGAAGTGGTTTGGTCCCACTCATTATCATAAGCACCTGACCATGCATTAGCATTTACCTGTGGATTTTGATTGGTAAAATGATGCAGGTAGTACTCTTCGAGTCCCGACTGCCATAAACCGGCTAATGTGTAAAGCGACTTATTCATGTTGATGACATCGTTGCCATACGAATAAGTAAAGAGAAAACTAAAATCAATGTTTGAAAACCGGAATTCATTATTAAAACCACCAAAAAATTTCGGGTTACCGTTTCCAAGAATTGTACGGTCGAAATCGTCCACAACCCCATCAGGTTTTCCATCTTCCCCACTTATATCTTTAAATTTCCTAAACCCTACATTAGCACTCAACACCTGGTTTTCCGGTGAATTATAAAACTCTTCAGTAGTATTGTAAATTCCATCAACAACATATCCATACATATTACCAAGCCGCTCACCTACCTTTACCAGGAAGTTGGCATTTCTGCCTCCAGAAGAAATAAATTCATCAATTTTACCATTTAGCTTCAGGACTTTACCCTTGGTAAATGCAATATTGAAGTTGGTATACCAGGAGAATTTTTTTCCTTTAATATTCTGTGTATTCAGATTAAATTCCAGCCCTTTTACTTCCACATCTCCAACATTCCTATATACAGCGCTATAACCAGAAACCACACTGATCTCATCCGCCAAAAGCAGATCTTTTGATTTTTTATGGTATGCATCTGCAGTAAGTAAAATCCGGTCATTGAATAAGCCCAGATTCAACTGGAGGTTTGACTGAATATTTGTTTCCCAACGCAAATCTCCCACTCCATAGTTCATTGGTACCAAAGCAGTAGTGAGCCCTTGTTCTGCGTCACGGTTTGACGGAATAGGCGAATAGCGGGATAACGAAGAATAAGAAGGAATACCCTCATTACCAGTATGTGCATAGTTAATGCTCAATTTAAGAGTTGAAATATTTTTTACACCTGCAAAGAATGGCTCTTCATGTATTTTCCATCCTACTCCAACATAAGGAAAATATCCCCACCTGTTTTTGGGAAACTTGGAACTGCCATCTGCCCGCATTTGTGCGGTAAATAGATAACGGTCTTTAAGCGTGTACCGAACAATTCCAAACAAACTGGCTAACTGTGACTGAGATTTACCGGATCCAGGATTGACGGCTAAGGTTCCAATATCCAAGGCATCATAACCGAGGCTTTGAATATTGAAATTACGTGCTTCCATTCTGTAAAACTCATTTGTAGTTTTCTGCATGGAAAATCCAAGCGTTGCATCCACGTTATGTATGCCTTTGAAAAGATTTGTATAGTTAAGTGTATTTTCATTCAACCAACTCAAATACTCTCCTGTACTAACTCCGCCTCTTCCATTAGGAAGGCTACCTGATGAAGTAGATGTCGGATAAAAAAACTTGTACTTCGAATCTGAATTACTTACACCACCACTCACTTTGAAGTTCAGATGATCGGTGATGCGGAAAGTGAAAGCCGTATTAAAATTGAGCTCAAATGAAGATTCTTTTAATTTCGGATCACGCGTTTCTGCAAGCGGATCACTTCCAAAAGACCCATATATTCCACCGAGATGATTTAAAATAAAATCTGTGAGTGTATTATAGCCGGTTCCCAGATATGGGGCACCACGAACAGCCGAATAAACAGCACCGGAAAGCCCGGTAACATCTGCCCCTGTTTTAATTCCTTTCGATAAATATATTACGGTTTCATTCGATACTATTTTATTCAATTTTGAAGACAAATTAATATTAGAAGTGTATCTGTCATATTTCGATCCTAAAAGAATACCGGGTTGATTAAAATAACCCATCGAGACTAAATATCTCAGGTTCTCAGTTCCACCTGACATTGAAAGTGTATGTGATTGTCCAATTGGAGTTCTTGAAATTCGGTCCATCCAGTTAATTGTAGCAGAATCTTTAAAGCCTTGATAGTTTCGAAAAACTGAAGTATCACCGAATAATGATCTTCTCTGTAAAAAATGCTGGAATTCGGCAAATTGCCCGGTATTCATTGATTTGATCTTTCTTGCAATAGCCTGAGAGGTAACATTTGCAACATAAGAGATGCTAAACTTGCCGGATTTTCCAGATTTAGTGGTAATTAAAATAACTCCGTTAGCGCCCCGGGATCCATAAGCTGCAGCTTCACCATCTTTCAATATATCAATGCTTTCAATATCATTAACATTAATATTGAGATTAGATCCTCCCAATTGCGGAAATCCATTTATTACATACAATGGGTCATTGCTTGCAGAAATAGATGACCCGCCCCGTATAATAATATTTACAGGTGCACCGGGATCACCACTTGATGACACAACACTTACACCGGCTGCCCTCCCTTGTAAAGCTGAGTTAAGAGAAACTTCGGGACTTTTAACCACATCCGTTGCCTTAACACTGGCAACAGAACCTGTTAAATTTTTTCTTTGCACTTTTCCATATCCTACAACAACCACCTGCTCATTCACACTGTTTTCTGTAAGCTTAAGCGAAAAAGTTCCTAACTCCTGTTTTCGAATCACAACTTCTATAGGAGTATAGCCGACAAATGAAATGACGAGAGTATTATTAAGATTAGTATTGACAGAAAAATATCCATTCGCATCCGTGGCAGTCCCAATGTCTGTACCTTTTACTTTAACAGAAGCCCCTGCAAGCGGTTCTCCCATTTCATTAATTACCCGCCCTCTTATATCAACAAACAGGTTTGTTTCAGGTTCAGCAACAATAACAGGAGGTATAATCTTTTCTTTTGCTTTAATAACAACAGTATTCCCGATAATTGTATAGGTAAGATTCTGCTCTTTTAAACAATTATCCAGTGCTGACTGCAGGGTTGCATCTTTTAACTTTACCGATACCATACCGGTATTCTCCAGTAAAGACTCATTGCAAAAAAAAGCAAAACCCGTTTGTTTACTGATTTTCGTAAACACTTTTTTAAGCGGTACATTTTTCTCCGAAAGCGTAACGCTTTGTGTGAACCCTTCAGCGCTTACCTGCAGAAATGCTGCCACCAATAGAAAAGCTGTCAGTTTCATCATTAACAAGATTTTTTTTAACACCGCTGCCGACGGCAAATAGCTTGTTTGGCATGTTTCTCTTTGATTTTTTTGTTTTTGTTCCAGGCAAAAGGCCTTTAAACAAATTGCGTTAAAGTGCATAACTTTGCATTGTTTGGGGTTAATTCAATAAATAGTCTTACCGATTGTTTTTGATAACTCAAATATTTCCCGGGTTCTGTCTTCAGCAGAATCCGGTTTTCTTTTTTACTTTTTTATTTTTGGTTTTTGCCGATTTGATAACACAATTATTGTTTTATTTTCAATCCGGAAATTCACTTTACTTTCTTCTAATATCTTCAGTACCTGCGATAAGTTGGAATTCATACTTATACTACCCCAGAATTTCATATCAGGTTTCTTACCTTCATAAAGTACATCTACATCATACCATCTTGTCAATTGCTTCATCACCATTTCCAGGCTGGTATTACTAAAAGAAAAAAAGCCGTTTTTCCAGGCCATTACCATTTCTGTATCTACATTATCATTCACTTTGATTGTATGCTGTACTGTTGCCTGTTGTCCTGGCTTAAGTATTTGCTCTTCCATATTATTTTTAATGACCACCGAACCTTCTATAAGAGTAGTAGTGGTTGATCCATTATCAGTGTAAGTGTTAACATTGAAATGAGTTCCCAGTACCTGTATCTCCATGTCTCCAGCCCCGGTAGTTGAATTAACTTTTACAATAAAAGGAACTTTGCTACGGCCACTTTTATGAAACATTGGAGCAACTTCAAAATAAACCTCTCCGGTAATCGCCACCTTTCTTTCGTTTTGAGTAAAAGCAGTAGGATATGTAATTGAAGATTCTGCATTCATCCATACTTTTGTACCATCTGCCAAAGTCAATTGATACTGTCCGCCTCTTGGTGTGGACATTGTATTTATTGATACAATAGAACTTTTATTATTCAGTTTCTTATATACAACTTCTCCATCGGAAAGCTTGACGACCTGTATATTACCTTGTTGCGAAATAGTTCCGTTATTTGAGCTATCCAGAAATATACGTGATCCGTCTTCCAGCGTAATCATTGCTCTATTCCCTCCGGGTGCCACATCATTTTGTACAGGCGCAAGCACTGTCCTTTTCTCTTCTACTTTACTTGTTTTCCAGGCAGCCCGAAAGAAGATCGTTCCTCCTATTGCAATAATCGCTACTGCAGCAGCAGCCATCAACCTGCCCATCCATTTATTACGCGTTGATGAAGGCTTGTCTTTATCACCCGACATCTCTTCTTTTATCTTTTCAAGTATTTTATGCTGAAGGTCATCAATATCATTTTCTGAAAGGGAATCGGTGAGATCAGCAGAATGATCAAAGTATTGGTAATATTTCTCTACAAAAGCTGCCTCTTCAGAGGTCGCTTCTCCCCGGAGATATTTATTAACCAGCTTATTTAGACGATTTATCTGGGCTTTAGACAGCATACTCAAAATCCGGCTTTTCTAATTATGCCCCATAAAAAAGAAAAACTCCCAAATAAGTTGAAAGATTTTTGAGAATAACAACAGAAGCGCATAAATCTGCTTCCTATATTTTAAGTAAATAAGCCAGTATTATCAAAATTGTCGGACTGACTTCAGCCTGGAGTCCATTTAAAGCTGTGCGAAGTTGATTTTGAACAGTCTTTTGTGTAATCTGTAGTGAATCAGCAATTTGCTTTGTAGTTAAGTTATCCTGCAGATGTAGTAGAAAAATGCTCCGTCTTTTTTGTGGTAGTGTTTGCGCATAAGCAAGTACCAGTTCCATCATTTCGCTGGATAATATTTTAGCATCTGCACTATCAGCATCCATAATTAATTCTTCAAAAAGGCTATGAAAATATAAGTTCCCTTTACTTCGGGATATAAATTTTAAAACCTCATATCGTACAGCACTATGCAGGTAAGCCGACAGATTGAGTATATTATGATGCTCCCGCTTGTTCCATAATCCCAGAAATACATTTTGTACAACATCTTCAGCCTGTTGTTTATCTTTTAATCTTTTATAAGCTGCATTCAGTAAAGGACGCCAGTAGCGGAGATATATGGCCTTAAAAGCAATAGGATCACCTCCCGAGACCTGATCAAGCAGGTAATGATCAGTATGTAAAACTTCAGCCGTCACGCAATTAGTATATATTGGTATAAGTTTTTAAAACAGGGTTTTGCATTTGGACAGCATCATCGGAAAATATATCCGTGTACGGACACGAATATAATACTTTTTTATTTATTTGTAATACAATTTTTACAAAAAAACTCACATTCAAACAAGCGATTCTAAAAATCCAGTTAGTAAAAGTCGTTTTTAATTTAGTAATACTAAAAGGAGAAACCATATATGCTCTAATTAAAGTTTTGAAATATTTGAGTTTATCTGAAACAATTGAGAGCAATCCCAATAATCATTTTCAAAAATTTTGAAATGACTAAACAATCTGTATAATCCTTTTTCAATATATTCGTGTACGTAACCTAAAACAGTAAAATAACTTTTACAATCCTTATAGAACTATTCATAACACAGTTTTTTATTACCGGTTGAATCATTAATATTTGGATTAAACGCAGATATGTAAAGACCATTTAACTGATCATTAATAACAACTTCATGCTCAAAATAATGAACTATAAGAAGCCTGTAATCAGAGTTTATTTGCTTATTGTAATTAGTTTGAGCATTTATAACTGTTCAGCACCAGACAAAAAAAATGAAAGTTATCATGATCAGGGTGCAGGGTTATTTTCAAAACCAAAAGACAGTCTGCCGGTAAAAGGAAAATATCTGTTTAAATCAGCATTGGAACTGGCAGCAATGATACGCAACCATGAAGCTACATCGGTAGATATCGTAAAAGAGTTTATTGCTAATATTAAAAACAACAACTACAAATACAATGCAATAGTTTGGCTTAGAGAGAAAGAAGCCCTTGAAGAAGCGGCTAAAGCTGATGAAGCAGTAGCAAAAGGCCAGCAATTATCAGCCTTACACGGTGTACCTGTAACAGTAAAAGAAGAATACTGGATTAAAGGATCCCCTGTAACATTAAATTCATTATTGCATAAAGATTTCATTGCTCCGGAGGACGGGGAACTGATTAAGCAATTAAAAAAATCGGGGGCCATTATTCTTGGGAAAACCAATATTCCAACAATGCTGATGGACTTTCAGGTACAGGGTGAAATATACCCGCCGGCAAACAATCCCTATGATACAACAAGAACTCCCGGAGGAAGTTCAGGAGGTGCGGCGGCAGCATTAGCAGCAGGCTTCACCACAATTGAACTGGGCAGCGATTTGGGTGGCAGTATACGTTTGCCTTCTTCTTTTTGTGGGTTATATGGATTGAAAACTACATTCAGATCATTAAACATCACCCAGGGAGACGGACCGGGGATAGCAACTAAAAAAAGAAGGTTCGCACTAAATGTTGCTGGTCCAATGGCCCGCACACCAGAAGATTTGGAAGCTGCATGGTTAATTCTGCGTGATGCAAAACCTGACACTGTTATTCAACAACACATAAATTGGAAAAAACCTTCAGAAAGAAAAATAAACCAGTATCGCCTGGCCTGGATAGACGACTGGGAAAATGGAAGTGCTACTCCTAAAACAAGTAAAGATGTAAAAGAAAAACTAAACCAGCTTATTAATTCCTTAACCCAACAGGGTGCGCCAGTAAAAAAAACTGCACCCGATACTTATAATGAAATGATGCGGTCGTACTTCGTCTGCCTTGGTCTACTGGCAGGTGAGGGTTTGTCAGATGAAGAAAGAAAGGCGATCAGTAAAAATATGAAACCCTGGGATGATGGCACAGGTACATTAACTCCCTTTTATGAAGCGATAAATAATCCCGATGATTCCGCATGGACAAAATGGCTCAGAGAAAATAAATTATTAAAAGAAAAGTGGGAATCCTTTTTCAAACAATATGATTTTTTAATTTGCCCGATTACTTTTGGTCCGGCATTTAAAAAATGTCCTAAGGGAACTCCGATAAACATTGACGGTACAACTATTTCATATTTTAATTATGCACCCTACACTACTATTCTTAATCCTATTGAATGTCCCTCAATAACAATTCCCCTGGGCTTAAACAAAGACGGCTTACCAATTACTATTCAAATTATTGGCCCGCGTTTCTCAGAGCCGGAGTTATTGTATTTTGCAAAACTAATTCAATCTCTAACGCCTGGTTTTATAAGACCTACCGGACTAAAATAACTTTCTGATATTAATTAACACATATAACATAACTGGTTTAAAGCTATGATATGAAGAAAAAAATGTTTTACATATTTATCTGTGCATTTTGCTTTCATCTTTGCACAATAATTGTTGTTGCGCAATTGCCGGCTAACAATAATAACAATGAATCAATAAATTATCTCCCTTCTATTCCTTTCTTACCTGATCCATTGCTATTAAATGAGGGGATAAAGAATATTCCAATAGTTGATAATAATCAGTGGCAGAATAAAAGGAAATGGATAAAAGAACAGTATCAATATTGGATTTCCGGAACAGTACCCCCGGCACCAGATTCAATAAATGTGAAATTGATTTCTGAGAATAAAGAAAATAGTGTAATGATAAGAAAGGTGGAATTATATTTTGGCCCGGGTAATAAAGCAAAGCTGACGGTAGAAATAATGATACCACCTGCACAAAAAAAACTCCCTGTTTTTATGACACAATGGAACCACCGTGGCTGGGCGCAAGTCGCAGTGAGACGGGGCTACATTGGTTGCGTATATGCAGGAGCAGATGATAAAGACGACACTAAAAATTATTCTTCTTTATATCCCGGATATACATTCGCAACTTTGATGAGAAGAGCCTGGGCTGCCGGCCGTGCAATAGATTATTTGTATATGCTTCCTGAAGTTGACACTACAAAGATTGCATTGACCGGTCATTCACGTAATGGCAAACAATCATTAATGGCTGCAGCATTTGACGAACGCATTAAAGCTGTAGTAAGCAGTAGTGCCGGTACCGGCGGCGAAAATCCTTTTCGTTATACTGATGATACTTTTGACAATGAATCGATAGATGATATTACAAAAAACTTTCCGGATTGGTTTCATCCGCGTCTCCGCTTATTTATTGGAAAAGAAAATAAACTTCCTGTTGACCAAAACTCCTTAATGGCATTGATTGCTCCGAGGGGATTAATGCTTAGTTCTGCTCTCACCGAAAGTGAAGGAGGTCCCTGGGGAATTGAGCAGGCTTTTAATTCCGCAAAAAAGGTATATCAATTCATAAACGCTGAGAAAAACCTTGGCATATTATTCAGAAATGGAAGGCATGGTACTTCTGCAAGAGATATTGAGAATTATTTGGATTTCTTTGACTATGTTTTTGGAAGAACACAAATCAAACCTGAAAATAGACTTTATTATAATTATTCATTTGAAAAATGGAAACAACAGAATAAAATACAAATTGATCCACTGAATTTTACTGAACACACCGCTCCTTTATCTATAAATAAAACTGAAAAAATACCAGCTTTTCAGAAAAAAATAAGAGAAAAAATAAATTGGCTATTGGGAGAAGAACCACCAGGAATTTCTGCAAATGGTAAAATAGACACTGCTAATACAAATCCAACTGATGATTTTCTCTCTGCAGTAATCATGAAACCAAACCTGAATAAAGAAATAAAAGAAGTAATAGTTGGACCATATAATGCTGCAGGAGAATATTTATGGGCCAACCTATACTTACCAAAACAAACAAAGCAAACCGCAGAAGCTAATCGCCACAAACTTCCTCTTATTATTTTTTTACACGAATATTCTCATGGAACAGGTTATAGAAGAAGAAGCGAATCGATTATTGAAAAATTCTCCCAATCCGGATTTGCAGTCTTGGCTTTCGACATGATAGGCTATGGTACCCGTATTGATGAGTTTTCAAATTTTTATCAGCGCTATCCTCAATGGTCCATAATGGGTAAAATGGTAGCAGACACAAGAATGATTATAAATGACGTAATCAATCGTATGGATTTCATTGATAAGGATAATATTTTTTTAACCGGTTATTCATTGGGTGGCACTGTTGCTTTATTTACTGCAGCTCTTGATAACCGTATTAAAGGGACAGCAGTGGTGAGCGCATTTGATTCATGGAGAACAAATGATATAGAAACAGAGGGCATCCGGCATTTTTCACATCTTCATGGGTTATTGCCAAGACTTGGCTTTTTTATCGGTAATGAAAGACGGATACCCGTTGACTTTGATGAAATACTAGCGGCCATTGCCCCGGGATATCTGATGGTAATATCACCATCCGATGACAGATATCATCCCAAAAATGATGTTAAGCAAATAGCAGTAAAAGTATCCGGGATATACACAACTCTAAAAGCTCCATCAAAATTTTCCTTAGATCAACCGGAAACATACAACCATTTTACGGAAAGTATGCAGAATGAAATAGCGGGCTGGTTCCAGAAAATAGTTAATCACAAAACAGGGAATAGAACCCTGACCAATATTCACAGAAAAAAGTAAATTGATTCACACAAATGATGTTTATCAATGGAAAAGAAATAAAAATACGATTTTACCGCTCCTGTAATATCCGCACTTTCCCTATCTAAGGCAAAATTTCTTACAAGTCCAGCTTAATAAAGCAATGCTCCGATTTTGAAATTATTCCCTTACAATATTCTCCTGGCATTGTGCCACACAGGGAAGTTGTGAATTTTTAAATCCGGTATCTGATTCAACAGCATAATCAGTAACCCCGAATTAACCAACTTTGTTCACTAATTATTTATTAGCTATGTGCTAATCAAGAATTTTTATCTATGTGAGAAACATTTTGATGCAGCAAAGTGCAATAAAAAAGCCGATCATCTTTGATCGGCTAAATGAGTGCCCCGGAACCCGATTTAAATCGGGGCGTGTCTACCAATTCCCTTCCAATAACCATTCAATATATTTTCTGCTTTTTTGTTTTTTTATACGGGCTTCTTCTTTTCTTGCTTCTGTTTCTGTTTCAAATAACCTGAAACCTCGAAGAATATAAGGACAGCAATTGCGGGTCGCTGTTACAATTCCTGAATTATAATGCCGGAGCCTTGCTTCAATATCAGCACAATAACCAATATAATAACGAACAGGGCTTTGTGCAGGTGTGGCATTAGTATTCCGTCCGCCCACAGCCGCTGCTGCTTGAAAATATGAAGTTGAAGTTAAGAACTAAAGCTCAAAGATGTTTGTTTGTCAAGCCATACTTACACAAAACCCGATGTTGGTGGCAGTTTTTTATTCATTAATTCTGTTTTTCAAGTCCATTCGTTCGTGCAAAATTCTAATTATCTCAATTTCCTTTTTGTTTATGACTTGATAGAAAATAATGTGTTTGCCTGTTCTCATCCCACGTAAGTTACTGTTAATACCTTCATATTCTTTCCCGAGTTCTGGATTTTTCCCAATTTGAGTACAAGCAAATTTCAAAGTTGCATAATATTTGTCCGCTTGCTTTTCCGACCATTTTTCAAAAGTGTAAGCCCAAATATCATTCAAGTCATCAATGGCTTTTTGTCTTAAGATAACTTTAGCCATTTTTAGCTTTTTCTTCTTTTAGTCTTTTCAAATTTTCTTTAAAGTTGAAGTTCTCAACTCTTGGGCTATCTAATCCTTTTTGAATTGCGGCTCTCAGTGCTATCACTTTGCTTTCTTCGTCTTCCAAAAGGCGAAGTCCGGCACGAATAACTTCACTTACGTTTTTGTAGCGTCCTGCTGATACTTGACTACTTACAAATTGGTCAAAATAATTTCCAAGTGATATTGATGTATTTTTCATTTTTATAAACCTTCTTCAAAGTTACCAAAAATTGGTAAATATGCAAATTGGTTTGTTAACTTTTTCACGTTTGATTTTCAATTTTTGTCGAGGTAAAGGGTTTAGTAAAAATGCCACCAACGATCACATTTCGAGGAGTAGAGGAGATATACGTAGTACATAGGCAGCAATAAAAAAACCGATCATCTCTGATCG
>JBDHYJ010000098.1:0-14602 GCA_039811345.1 Chitinophagaceae bacterium | reverse complement strand
TTACTGGCGGGATCGCAATGACGGAAACAGGCTGATGATTTGTAACTTTCCTGATCATTCAAGTTTACAAATAATCCATTCTCTCGCCAAAGCCACGTGGATATATTCATATTTGAATCAATTTCTATCACATCAATTTGTCGTCGGTTAGGATGACTGCTGTTTAATTTTTTAAATAAACAAAGCTATGCTTTTGGGCACAATGATATGATCTGAGTACCCTTAGGATATATCCCCGGTTTTGCGTGTGTACCAGCTTTGTTAATTTGAAATGCGTCCATTACAGTGAGGAGAACACTTTTCTATAATCTTTGGGAGTTGTTTTCATAAACTGTCTGAAGATACGGTTGAAGTTGGACAGGGTATTAAATCCACAGGCAAGGCTTACCTGGTGAATACTTTTACGGTCATCACCGGCAAGTAGTTTACAGGCGTGGCGTATGCGTAATTCGGCAATAAATTCCGAAAACGATTTACTGGTTTTCATCCTGAAATAACGGCTGAAAGAAGTGGGCGTCATATTCAGCAATGCAGCCACATCTTTTAGCAGTACACCCGAGGCAAAATGCTGGGCAGCATAATTATAAACGAGGTTGATTCTTTGGGTTTCAGCATCTTTAAGTTTGTACTGATAGTCGGCATTATGGAGTAAATGATAATCTTTGGCAACAGACATTACACTCAACATCTGAAATAAAGCAATCACGCTTTCCACACCATGGAGCAACACTATTTGCTGCATCATAGCCGCCAGGCGAACTGCAGTATCATCACGATATTCAATACCTCTTTTAGCTTTGGTAAAAAGTTTACTGATCTGCTGCATCTCTTCCTTATCCAGCATATCGGCAATAAAATCTTTTTTGAAATATATCACCAGCCCCTGTGAAGCATGTTTGTTGCGACGATCGAAATATATACTATCGCTGCGCCACAGATGCGGCATACCCGGAGCAAGGAAGGTAAGATCGCCGGGAGTAAATGATTTTACGGTATTGCCTATGAAGCGGGTGCCGGTTCCGTTGAGCACCAGGAACAACTGGTATTCGTTGTGCGCATGCCATGTAGGATCAAAATGTTTGTCCTTTAATTCTTTTGCAACAAATACTCTAGAAGCCGGAATGGCTGATTTTTGAACTGCGGATTTCATTGCAACTAATAATCTTTAGGAATTAAGTAAGTTAAGTGAAAAAACTTAATGCGTCTTTACTTCTTACATAATAAGCGGAGTTTTTCGCAGCGAACACGGAACTTTTCGCAGCGGACTCAAAAGGGATTATTTCTGTTTACGTTAGCCGGCTTGCGTTTGTGGCGGCATTTGAAAAAAATCAGCCCAAATTTAGCATCAAAGTTTAATAGTAACACTAAGCTTAAATAATGCACGTCAGCCGCCATAATGCCTAACCGATGTTACCAGCATGGGCTTTTAGGTCGTCATTTGTTCCAAAACTTTCGGCAACTTCTTTGTCAGTTGTTTTTTCCAACCCATTTGCATTATCAAACTGATGATTCCAAGTTTCAGTCCTTTGTAGCCCGAATGTTCCAAATGCAAAATTGTCCCGCCACAAGTTGGTTCTAATGTAAAACTTAGAACTGTGTCTAATTTGGCAAAAA
Organism: Chitinophagaceae bacterium; assembly: GCA_039811345.1. Taxonomy (GTDB): domain Bacteria; phylum Bacteroidota; class Bacteroidia; order Chitinophagales; family Chitinophagaceae; genus Agriterribacter. The sequence continues at coordinate 12,988 of JBDHYJ010000098.1, read as the reverse complement.
TGCCTTTCGTCAACTTGTCTGCCGTGTCTGAATGAATACCTGCACAAGCTAAAGCCTTTTCACCTGTGGCTTCGCCACGATATGTATAAGAAATATGTTTTTGTGGTTCAACTGCTTTAATTTCACAATGCGTTATTCCGTCCCAACCTTTTTGCGGTTTCATTCTGAATGTGAAATAATATCCTTGCGTTGGTTCAATATTGTTTTGCATAAACCAACTGCCCAAAAGTTGTGGGTCTGTCAATGCCTGCCAAACTTTTTCCTGTGGGTAAGGCAAAACTGCTTTTAGTTTTATTGTTCGTGTCATTTGTTATTTACCTTTTTGCTTAATATCGTTTCTAACTTTTTCAGTTTTGAATGCCAAAACTTGTCAAAGAAATCAATCCACTCTTGTAGTTCGTCAAAGCCATCTTGTTTCAAAATGCAGTAGCGTTCTCTGCCGATGTTTTGAATTGAAATAAATCCTGCACCATACAAAATTTTTATGTGTTTAGAGACCGCAGGTCTGCTCATTTCAAAATTTTTTGCAAGAGAATTTATTGTCAGGCTGTCTTTTGATAAAAGTTGCAAAATTTGCCGTCTACTTGGGTCTGCAATAGCTTGAAATGTGTCAAATGTTTGTGTTTTCATAGCTTTCCAAGAATTAATTGTTTGAATAATCGTTTGCCGATTTTTGCCCAACCCTTGTTCATTATGAAATAAGCCAAATAATTTTTTATTCCTTTAAATCCTTTATGTTCCAAAGTCAAAACAGTTCCGTTGTTTGATGGCGTAAGTGTCCAAATAACAGTAGAGTTAAGTGAAGGATTTTCTTTTGACAAACCGCCTTTCCATGAATAAACCAATTTCTTGAAAGGCACGATTTCCATTACTTCGCAGTAAATTCTTCCGTCAAAACCGAATTTCAGCTTTGGTTTCGCACCAAATTGGAATCTGTGTCCAACTATTAGTTTAAAGTCGTTTGGCATTAGCCACTGAGCCAAAAGCTCAGAATTTGTCAAATATTCCCAAACCACTTCGGGCGGTTGTGAGAAAGTAAATTGATGTTTGATTTCTTTTTGCATATTATGTAACCTTTTGGTTACTCAAAAGTATGAGTAACTTATATGTTACGCAAATTTTTTTCAAAAAAATGTCAGTTTTTAAAATCTGGGGGGGCGGATGGGTTTGGTCAGAGCCTTGTTAAGTGTCGGAATGTGCAGTCGTTTAGCCTTGCTGATAACAGGTTACTCTATTTCATTCTCTGCGTGTATATCTCAGCGTTCCTCTGCGGTTAATATTGTTTTTACCGCAAAGGGCGCAGAGATTTTTCGCAGAGTGCGCAAGGGGATATCTTCAATTACACTTCCCTCATTGTTTTTCTCTGCGTGTATTTCTCAGCGTTTCTCTGCGGTTAATTGTTTTCGTTTACATTCACGCCTTCTTCTTCTCTGTATGTTTTTCAACTACAGTTCCAAATGATCAATTCATTAACAACATAAAACTTTTGTTTCATTCAGGTGCAGGCGGAATTTAAAATGCACCAAAAGTATAGGGAAAAACATCCTTTATAATCATTGTCCCACATTGATCAGTAGCTGAACGGAGCGTCGCCACTGCAGTACAATCGAAGTACTGCTGCCGGTAACCCAAAAAAATTCTTAACGGCTATAACCTGTTTGTTTTTTTACAAAGCTATCCCTGCGATTATGTGTAATATTGCCCGAATAAAGCCGTTAATTTGCTGATGAACAGCGCCAAAACCTTTTTATTATTACTTTTTACACTGCTCTCTTTCTTTGTATCGGCGCAGCAAAGATCTGCTTTAATAACCGGCAGAGTGGTGGATGAAAATGAATCGCCTTTAAGCCATGTATCCATAGTAATACTGGGGCGGCAGCAGGGTACCGCCACATCTGATTCGGGAACTTTTTCCATCAGGGTTCCTGCTGCCAAAGCTATTGCACTGGTATTTTCTTCGGCGGGATATAGAGAGACTCAAAGAAATTTTTACCTGAATGAAAATGAACATGAGAAAGTAATTATCAGGCTTTCAAGATCGTCTAAGGAACTGGAAGAAGTGATAATAAAAGACGACCGCGAGAAAAAGGAAGCAGGGCTGATACGTGTTGATCCCAAACATGCGCTTACCATGCCTTCGGCAACGGGTGGTGTGGAAAGCCTGATTAAGATTTTCGTGGGCAGCAATAATGAACTCACTTCTCAGTACACGGTGCGTGGCGGTAATTATGATGAGAACCTGGTGTATGTAAATGATTTTGAAATTTTCAGGCCCTATCTTGTAAGAAGCGGTCAACAGGAAGGATTAAGTTTTATTAATCCCGAACTTGCCGGAAGTGTGAGTTTTTATACCGGCGGGTTCCAGGCAAAGTATGGCGATAAAATGAGCAGTGTACTTGATGTGCAGTACCGAAAGCCAAAACAATTTGGAGGATCTGCCTATATCAGTTTGCTGGAGCAGGGTTTTCATGTGGAAGGTTTTTCCAAAGATCAGAAATTTACCTACCTGCTGGGGGTGCGCAACAGATCGAACCGCAACCTGCTTAGCTCACAGGAAACAAAAGGAAACTATACCCCATCTTCATCAGATATACAGGCATTGCTTACTTATCGCATCAACAACAAATGGCAGATAGAGATGCTGGGCAATTATTCAACCACAAAATTTACATTGGTACCTGAAGAAGCGAAGCTCACTTCATCTGTGCTTTCGCCACTGTTCAGCGCCAACCTCGGCCTGGATATATATTTTGAAGGCCGCGAAGAGGACAGGTATGCTACAAAAATGTTAGGATTCTCAGCAACACATACCGTTAATCCCCGGCTTAAATTAAAATGGCTGGTGAGCAGGTTTGAAGATGATGAGCAGGAAGCGTATGATATATGGGGTGCATATCTTTTTGGTGAACGCAGCTTTGATAAAACAAAAGCTGATTTCGGCACTATTATAAACCCACTTGGCGCCGGAGTATTTATGAACCATGCCCGCAATACACTCAATATTGCCAACTGGAGTATTGCGCATAAGGGAAACTTTACTGTTAAATCACATGCCTTACAGTGGGGGTTAAGCGCTGACCGCACTATCATTCGCGATAAACTAAATGAATGGGAAGCGCAGGACTCCGCAGGTTATAATCTTCCCTACCAAACAGATCAGTTGCTATTACATAAAGTAGTTCATTCCACTGCTGACCTGGCAGTGAATAAAATATCGGGCTATATACAGGATAATATTTCATTTGGAAAATCATCTGACTTTAGTTTACAGGCCGGCTTGCGGTTTAACTATAATTCGCTCAACAAAGAATTTATTGTTTCGCCCCGTGCACAAATATCCTGGATACCCGGTGAAAGAAAAAACTGGGCGCTGAAATTTGCTGCAGGCGCTTATGATCAGCCCCCTTTCTACCGCGAACTGAGGAAATATGATGGAACACTGAATACCGCTGTTAAAGCGCAAAGAAGCTGGCAAACCGTGCTGGGTGCAGATTATAATTTCGAAGCCTGGGGCAGGCCGTCAAGGCTTGCTGTTGAAGCTTATTATAAAAATATTCGTCATCTTGATCCTTACGATATTGACAATGTGCGTATCCGGTATTTTGGCAACAACAATGCGAAAGCTTATGCTACCGGTATTGAAATGAGGCTCTTTAGCGAATTAGTAAAGGATGCGGAAAGCTGGATTAGCCTGGGTGTGATGCGCACCATGGAAAAAATTGACAGCTTTTATTATTATCGGTATAAAAATGCGTCAGGGGAATATATAACTGCACAAACAGAAGACCAGGTGGTAGCCGACAGTGTAAAATTTGACAAGGGATGGATGCGGCGACCCACAGACAGACTCATCACTTTCGGAATGTTTTTCCAGGATTACTTAAGTACAAATAAAAATTTCAAAGTTCATCTCAATATGTTGTTCGGCAGCAATATGCCATATAATATTCCCGGGAGTGTGCGGTACAGAAACGCACTGATCATTGAGCCGTATATGAGAGTGGATATTGGTTTCAGCGCGCAATTATTATCGGGTGATAAAATTAACCGGCGAAGCCATAGCCCATTCAGGAAATTTGAAAATATCTGGGCAAGTTTTGAAGTGTTCAACCTGCTCGACAGGAGCAATACAATTTCGTATATGTTTATTAAAGATTTTTCCAACACCGTATACACCATTCCCAACCGGCTGACACCAAGATTATTGAATTTAAAAATTTTAGCGAGGTTTTAGCATCTTTCCACATGTGTGAATAAGTAAATATTGGATAATTAGATTACGATGTATTAAATTTGAATTAAAGGATAGGTTAGTCTGTAAAATATATGCAAGACTATTTGTGAACTTAAAACCGAACTCATTGACAGAAACAATTATTAACCTGGAAACCGTTAACCCTATTGAATTTTTTGGCGTTAACAATGGCAAATTAGACCTCCTCAAAAAGAAATTTCCTTTACTCAAAATCCTCAGTCGCGGCACGCAGATGAAACTGAGCGGTGCACCGGAGCAGATTGAAATAGCAAAAGAGAAAATCGAATTGCTGATTCAATACCTGGAACGCAACGGGCATGTAAGTGAAAACTATTTTGAGCAGATTCTTGGCGGTGATGATGCGGAAAGCATTGACAATTTTGTAGAACGCAATCCCAACGATGTACTTGTATTTGGGCCCAACGGCAAAAGCGTACGCGCAAGAACTGCTAACCAGAAACGTATGGTGACCGCCACAGACAAAAACGATGTGGTATTCGCTATAGGCCCGGCAGGTACAGGTAAAACATATACCGCAGTGGCGCTTGCAGTAAGGGCATTGAAAAACAAATCTGTCAAAAAGATTATCCTCACCCGACCGGCAGTAGAGGCCGGGGAAAGTCTTGGTTTTTTGCCCGGCGATCTCAAAGAAAAGATTGATCCCTATCTGCGCCCGCTATACGATGCGCTCGACGATATGATACCTGCCGATAAACTGGGGTATTATATGAGCACAAGGGTAATAGAAATTGCACCCCTCGCATATATGCGAGGTCGTACGCTGGATAATGCTTTCATTATACTGGACGAAGCCCAGAATGCTACCGACCTTCAGATCAAAATGTTTCTTACCCGTATAGGGGCCAACGCTAAGGCTATTATCACCGGCGACCTCACACAGGTAGACCTGCCGAAACATCAGAAGAGCGGATTGGAAAAGGCAACCCGCATCCTGCGCAATATAGAAGGCATCACTCATATTGAACTGGATGAGGATGATGTGGTACGTCACCGCCTGGTAAAAGCTATCATCAGGGCTTATGAAAAAGATTTTGAGAAAGGACAGGGAAAGTCAGAGAAAGAATAGGTTGTTGTTTTTATTATTGCAATATCTGCAACTTTCGTACTTCACCATATTTAAATTGAGGTAATGGAGGTGAATATTGCAACTTTAGCTTTGCCGTTTTTGAAAAGTAATCCAATAACTCTTTTACCGGTTTTCCCCATAATAATACATTTTGTGATTGGGGTAAGTCTTTAATATCATTTATACCGAATTTCTTCAGCATTTGCAGGCTATATGAATAGGAATAATGCCAGCCAAGAACAACATTTGTAAGCGGATATTTTTGGGGAACATCAAATACTGAGATATAATCAGAAGGAAATGTATAATCAGTAACAAAAAATAATTTATCGGGATAATTTGCAACTTCCGTAGCAGCTTGCCGGAAGTGAAGATGGTTATTCAGATTTTTCAGGTTTTCCTTATAAATCCTGACAATACCCCAAACCATAAAGAAAACCATCCCGGCAATATTTGCATATAACAATAATCCTTTTCGCGGGCTATTAAAACCAATTGAAGAAATTAACAAAGAAAGCAATGTAAGTCCGGATAAAAAGATATAATCAGGAAGTTTTGCAAAAAGATACAAAAAAACAATACCCAGTATTAAACAGGCGAATGAAATAATAGAGGCAAAAATATATTTCCTGTTCAATATGCCACCAAAGAGCATTAAAAAGATAAAATATCCTATAAATATTCTATTATTTATCACAAACCATTTAAAACTGAAACGTTCCGAATTGAAGATATTTTGAGACGAATTCCTTTGTGATTCCTTCTGCATCTGCAACAACTTTTCAGTACTCAGAAAGTTTGTATCAATAATCAAAGCATCTTTTAATAATTTTTCTTCAATTTCCCAGGTTGAATCTAACCCATGGTATGCGTTTTCATCGTTGAAAAAACCATAAAGTATCTGGCGATATTGTTCTTCATTGCTCCAGTTAGGAATCTTATGTTTATAATATTCACGTTGTGTATAACTGTTAATACAGATAATAACAATCACGGCTGTAAAAGACAAGCATACCGTTATAATATCTTTTTTCTTCAGGAAAAAGACGAATAAAGGCAACGCTATACCCACAACCGGAAGTATTGTATATATTCGAAACAGGGAAGCACTTACTAACAACACTGCTGAAATCAGAATATGTTTAAAATTCAATCTCTTATTTTCTCCGGATGTCAATAATATTATAATCGCAGAAATAGTTAGGATCAAAGATGTGCTTGTAAAGGTAAGACTCAGCAAAAAATGAGCTTCGAAAATACAAAAGAATAAGGTATAGATTATGATACCTGTGTGCAATGGTTTTAGCTTCAAAATTCTGTTGAAAATAACAGAGCACGCTAAAAAATGAAATAAAATTAAAACAACCGAATACCAATTAATATTAGCGTTTAATAAAAAGAGTTCTTTTACAGGTATTGTAATTAATGGATGAAGTAAATGGTTATAGTAAATCAACTCCGTAGGAGCGTTACCAAAACCACCCCCCATCAGGTAAAGACAGAAAGCATTATCACTGCTGTTTAAAAGTGGAGTGGTAATAAGAAAAAATGAAATAAAGAGAATAGCATTATATGCTATTGCAAGCATTGATCTCCAACTTTCATTATACAGAAAGATCCTCTTCAATGTATTTATCTGTCATTTATATTTAATCAAAATAGATGTATCTTTCAGCATGGGGAGATCAGCCTTAAAATATTTGTCTAAAACTACCCTGAAAGTATTCACCGGACTTATACTGTCATACAATAGTCGGTAGTCCCCATCTGAAAAATAAAAAGTACTCAGATTCATAAAATAGGTTTCTCGTGTATTTGGAACCGGAGTATCACCCCTGAACCCATGATCCCCTTCAATAATCACTACCCGTGGACGATCACCAGATTTTTTTGTAAGATGAACGATTTGCTCAATTAATTTATTGGTGTACAAAACCTGCTCTATATAACCACCTGAAACCTGGGTTTCTTTTTTCGACTGGTCAACAATATTCCCATTCCGGTCGAGGATAAATGGAGAATGTGGTAATAACATGTGGGCATACACAAACTTAGCCTTCCCCGAGGGTTTATTCATTTCAGCAATCAAGTGGTAAAAATTATTCATCACTTCCTGTCTGTATTTTTCAACACCAGAATTACTTTCCTGTCTCCATCGTGCAATCTGTTCCTTCGAACTCAACGGAATTTTAAAATTCCATAATATATCCCTTTCAATTCGCCCGGGAAAAGTATGGATAAAAAATATTTTTCTGCAGATCTTTTCTGCGAACTTCACAGGAGCAAGATTCGTATTGTCCGGATCCAGTCCGTAATGATAAATCTGATAACCGTTGGCTTTTAAAATTTTTGGGATAATACTTAGGTTTAAGGTATAAAATCCCTGTTGTAGGATTTTTGCACCAGTATAAACACCTTCATAGTTTTCATGGAAATATTGCAAATTAAAAGTACTTGAAACTGATAACGGGGTAGCATTATAATTGCTTCTTGAATTTTTAGCAATATAGAACCCATAACTTTCCATCATCGAATCCAATGTATGATTATCAAAGTTAAAATACTTTTTAAGGCTTAAAGAACTCGCATATTCGTCAAACACGATAAAATATATATCCGGTTTTAATGAATCGGGAACAGGCTTAATTTCTATGTTCAAAGACGGATTATTTCTTGAAAGATCATTTTCATCACCGGGAGATAAATATTTATATGCAATTTGTGTCAGGTCTATCACAATAAGGACTGCAAAAACTATATTCAGAAGAGCTGTCATTTTATTCACATCCTTTCTTTTCCGGAGTATCCAAGTAAAAAACAGCAACAAAAAAAACAAGACAGGCAGTAGAAGAGTGTAAGAAGTGAAAAACCGGGGCATACCTAATCCTTTGAGAAAATCATGAAAAACGCCCCAAAAAAAGAATATTGACATTAATACAGTTGTCCATACTGCGGATTTTTTATCAGATCTGTATATCAGTTTACCAACAAAAAATACAACCACTGTAAGCAACAGGTAATATCCGAGGTATGAGAATACAATCGTGTTATATAATAACCCGTAAAATTCATTCACTATATGCAAAATGAAAAATACAGGCACCATAATCCAATGCAAGGGTAACCTGGTAATATATTCACGCATCTTTGCAGCTATCTTTTATTCATTAAATATAAAACCCTGTCAGTGGAGCCAACTATTGTCTTCCGCTTTATTTCAAAAAATTCAGAAAACGCTTCTTCAAATGAAGTTTCACTATATGCCTCAAAAATATCCTCTCTCGAAGCCAGCATCAATACCACTTTAGGATCATCTTTAGGTACAAACTCTATGATCAAAAATCTGCAGATCTGACTAAACTTTGCAGCAATAGACGGTAACGGGATATTCTTTGAAATGGCAAGATGATGGATAAGCGCTAAAGCATAAACTACATCTGCCCTGTACCTCGAAAAAAAATCACTGCGTTCTTTATTGTTCCATCCTATAGCCGGACTTGGCATTGTTATATCCACACAAAGCGGCAGCAGGTTGTTGTTTCCGGCATTTTTAGCTTTCCGATACAGGTCGTTTACACATAAACTATCTGAATCTATTGCAGTAACCATAGAAAATTTAGAACAGGCTTCCAGGGCAAACAAACCGGTATTGGTACCAATATCCAGCACTGAATTGCCATGAACAAACTGCAGCCAGTCACTGATGATACTCTTTTTTTGATCTACATATTCATTGCCGAGTACCGTATCTGTATAATAATTGTTCCAGACTGATTTAGTTCGCTTCAATTCAAGCCGGCTGATAAGTGTGTATAAGCTATTAATGATGTTATTTAGTTTTTGCTTCGAAAAGTTTTGCCGGTTTACCGTATTGTTTGATTGCCGTGTATTCAGTTTTGCAGCTAAAAAAACATGCAGCAACACATTAAAATTAAATTTGCTTCTGAAAGGAAGCAATCTTGAGGCTATATGCAGTGGTATCCCATCCGGGTATAACTGTAGCATCCTTATAAGCTCCGGTGACCTGTATGAAGCTAGTAAAAGGGGTAAAGCAAAACATTCAATAAACTGGCGATAAGCCACCCAGGGTTTTGTATCGTCATACTTTTCGAACGAGAGGGTATCAATAAAAACCAGCTTAGTACCCCTGAACTGGATATTAAAAGGAGTGGCATCTTTTAATATCATACCGTGATCAATGGATACTTTAAGGATATCCAGCGTAAGCAAAGCCGCGTCTTTTAACTGATCAAAACACCATTCATAGGGATAGCTGATACAGGTAAGTTGTTCAGGTAAAAGAGTTAAGTATCCTTTCCCTGATTGATGAATATTCGCTGTAAGTTCTTCATGAGTGATCAGTCTCCCGGATTTAGTAAGTGATGAGAATAACCCGGAAGTATGCAGGAGTTGATAGTTGTCTGCATAACATTGATTGACCTGCCGGTAAAATTTTCCTTCAAATTCAAATACAAAACCAGATGGGTCTCTGAAAGAAGCCGGGTGATGGATCTCCTTACTCATCTGACTTTTGGTCTTTATCCTGTGTTTTTGGTTTTATCCCAAAAATAGATTTAACCCAGGCCATAAGTGATTTGAAATAAAAAGAAATACCAAGTACAGCGGCAACAATTACCTGCACCAGGTAACTGCCGCTGCCGGGATCTATGTAAGCAAATATGTCCATAATCAAATACTACTTATTTTAAAAATAACTCAGCTTTGTTTTTGGTGATAAGGCAAGTACAGATTCATACATCAGTCTGATGGTATTTTCTATATCGTCTTTATGCAACATCTCTACCGTTGTATGCATATATCGCAGGGGAATCGAAATCAGCACAGACGGGCAACCATCATTAGCGTAAGCAAAAGAGTCGGTATCTGTTCCGGTACTGCGGCTGAGTGTTCTCAACTGTACAGGAATTTTATGTTCTTCAGCAACATCCTGCACAAACTGCAGCAACTTATTGTGTACTGCGGGTGCATACGCCAACGAAGGACCTTTCCCGCAGGCAATATCGCCTTCGATGGCTTTATTAATCATGGGTGTGGTGGTGTCGTGTGTAACGTCGGTGATGATGGCTACATCCGGTTTGATGCGCCGTGCAATCATTTCCGCACCACGCAGCCCTATTTCTTCCTGCACAGCATTTACTATATACAACCCAAATGGAATTTTCTTTTTGTTCTCGCTGAGCAACCTTGCCACTTCAGCAATCATAAAACCACCAACCCTGTTGTCCATTGCCCTGCCGATATAATAATTATATGCCAGTTCATCAAACCCTTCCTCATAAGTGGCAACAGCGCCTACATGCACTCCGAGTGCTTCCACTTCTTTTTTACTTCTTGCACCGGTATCTAAAAAAAGGTTCTCCACTTTTGGTTGAGTTTCTTTTTCAGCACCGCCAATCCTGGTATGGATAGCAGGCCAACCAAATACTGCTTTTACCATACCTTTTCTGCCATGAATCAATACCCTTTTACCCGGGGCAATCTGATGATCCACCCCACCATTGCGCTTCAGGTAAATCAGTCCGTCGCTGGTGATATAGTTAACAAACCAGCTTATTTCGTCGGCATGGGCTTCTATCACCACTTTAAATTTTTCATTCGGGTTAATGATGCCAACCGCACTACCGTAAGGATCTACAAAATTGGTGTCAATATATGGCTTTATATATTCGAGCCAGAGTTTTTGCCCGCTGCTTTCAAAGCCTGTAGGAGATGCATTATTAATATAATTTCTGAAAAAACTGAGGGAACTGTCTTTTAAAATTGATTTGTGCTTTGCCTTAGATTGTTTTGCCATATATTTTTATTATATGGTCAAAAATAGGCAAATTATTTATTGCCTATGGTTTAACAACTTTAATCACAGGTGTAGTTACGGTATCGCTCATATTACCTGCCTGGTCTCTAAACCAAAATTTGAATGTAGCATCTTCAAGAGTATCCAAAGGTCCGCATTGAATTCGATTAACCAGTAAATAGTCATCGGATAAAGTAATGATTATTTCACCCTTTTGATTGCTGCTGGGTGGCACATCAGCAGGGAGTGTGTATTTAAGACTATCGAGAAAGGTAGGATCTTTTGTATTATCAGCACAGGGATATGATGATGATAGTTTTTGAATAAACAAAGGTACACCGGCTATATCACCCTGGGCATCTGTATACTCCAGCTTAACCTGCACTGCATAGTTGCCTCCTGATGGAAGATAATCGCCGGACATTTCTTTAAATTTTAGCGTTGGTTTATCACCAAACTTATCTTTGCCACAGGAAACAGCTATCATCAAAACAAAAAAAAGTATACCCAGTCTTAATTGCATATTCTGATTTTCTGGAAACAAATGTAAATATTCCCTTTGAATAAACGCCCGTCATATAAGAACATGGAGTATGTATTGAATGATTTTAACATTTCTGACTTTGAGCGTTCTGCTCTCGAAGTTTTCCGGTTTCAATATTATGAAAACGAAGTTTACCAGGCTTTTATAACTGCACTTAAGATTGATCCCAAAAAAGTTTCCCGTATTACTGATATACCATTTCTTCCCATACAATTTTTTAAATCGCATATCATCAAAACTTCTGATTTCGTACCCGAAGCAATTTTTGAAAGCAGCGGTACCACTCAAACCATAAACAGCCGTCATTTTATTAAGGACATTTCCATATATAAAAAAAGTTTCTTAAAAGCATTTGAGTTGTTTTATGGCAATCCGTCTGAATGGTGTATTATTGGTTTGCTCCCCTCCTATCTTGAGCGCAACAATTCGTCACTGGTAGTAATGGCAGATGAGCTTATCCGTAAAAGCAACCATACAGACAGCGGGTTTTATCTCTATGAGCAGGATAAACTTCATGCCACCCTGCAACGCCTGGAACAACAGCAACAAAAGACATTACTTATAGGCGTAACCTTTGCCCTGCTGGATTTTGCAGAAACATATCCCATGCCATTACAACACACAATAATTATGGAAACGGGTGGCATGAAAGGTCGCAGACAGGAACTGACCAGGGATGAAGTACAGCAGGTATTAAAAAAAGCTTTTCAAACAAACCAAATACACTCTGAGTATGGTATGACTGAACTGCTTTCGCAGGCTTATTCTAAAGAGGATGGCATATTTTACTGTCCGCCCTGGATGAAAGTCCTTATCAGGGATGAAGAAGATCCGATGAATGTAAATATACCTGAACAATCAGTCCTCACCGGAACAGTCAATATCATAGATCTTGCTAATATTTATTCCTGCAGCTTTATAGCAACGGAGGATGCAGGCAGGCTATATCCCGATGGAAGTTTTGAAATATTGGGAAGAATTGACAATAGTGATATCAGAGGCTGCAGCCTGCTTGCTTTGTAGCAATGACGCTGAAAACGGGAAACATCAAACGAAAATCATGAGTATAATCTATATTTTTATTGCTCCTGCAATGTAAAGTTTCCCTCCGGAAGGGTATTAAAATAATATATAAATGAAAAGTATTGTATCCCTACTCATTTCCTGGCTGTGTATAACCGGTATCCTGGCACAGGAAGGAACATCGGTTTTACCTAAAACAAAGTACAACCTTGTTGTAATAGCACACAGGGGCGATCATACAAAAGTTCCTGAAAATACGATTGC
>JBDHYJ010000097.1:0-14848 GCA_039811345.1 Chitinophagaceae bacterium | reverse complement strand
CCCACGACTTGCATGTATTAAGCCTGCCGCTAGCGTTCATCCTGAGCCAGGATCAAACTCTCCATTGTAAATAATGTTGAGATTTGAAGATTGCTCTTGAAATCAAATTTTGTGGCTGGTTTACCTTACCCTGATTTTTTAAAAAAAATCAAGTGCTGTTGCTTCCAAACTTTCAAAGATCTTTATCTCTATTTTGTTTCCGTTTTGAAACGGGTTGCAAAGGTAGAGGTTTTATTATTTTCACCAAATTAATTTTGAAATATTTTTCCAAAATTTCAGTGGATAATACTCTATAAATCAAGAACTAATTTCAAAAAAATTGAGACGGCCTGCAAAGTTAGAATCACTCTTTTTATCAGCAAATTTTTGTTTGCTTTTTTATTCACAAAATCACTACAAAATCACTTAAGAGCTGGATGTTTTTTGATTGGGGTGCAAAGGTAGAGATAATTTCTATATCACCAAATCTTTCTCTCTTTTTCTGAACTTCTTAACACCTTCCTGCCTTTTCATTTTTTAAGAACTATCGCTTTTTTTGAAAGCGGGTCGCAAAGATAGTCAGGTTTTGTTTGTTGCCAAATATATTTTGAAAATACTTTCGCTGATTATTCGGAAAGCCTTACCAGGAAAGGCTTTGAACGGAAATATTTTCTCAATCAGAAACCGGAGATATACATTTTGATATGAGCGGCTATACCAAAAGGATAATGTATATAACCGGTCACAATCCCTGAAGTTACTGAAATTTAGACCCATTGTAAGTATCACGTGCATTACCCGGCATCAAGGCTAAAAAAGGGAAGAATGAAATACTTATTTTTGATCTCCTGCAATCTGAAACGGCAGAAGTTTCAGGGAAAACAACACTTTCTCCAGATTAAATTAATGACTCACCATTCACATCAGTAGAAAGCACATCGCTCATATAATCAAAAAAAGGACGCATGCTTCTGAACGTTTGACTGGCTTTAGAAAAAAATGAAGTATCTGTAATCTCCTCATCATTAAATTTTCTGATAAGCAGAAACTGTTTATACCGGAGCAGGTCTGATACTTCGCCTGAGGATTGATATCCCCTTGGGACTTTCTTCAATTGTTCACCCTGAAGTGTACCAAACTTTTCAACAAAAGATTTACTTTTTAATATCTTTTTCAGGGGCGCCGGATCAAAAGCAATATCATCACGGATACGTTTTAAGTCCGGTGCCCCAGGGGCCCAAAAGCCTCCTGCTATAAAACTTTTATTAGCAGGTTCTACATGAAAATAATACCCGCCACGTCTACTACGGGTAGCTCTTTTAAAATGTCCGTTCCAACTGGTTTTATATGGTGTTTTGTCTACCGAAAAGCGAATGTCACGGTATATACGTCCCAGGCTTTTTTTACCCGAGGGGGTTTCAATAAAATCATGGCGATTGAGTTCTTTCAATAATGCATCAGCAAAAATTTCTACCGCTTGCTGTGCAGTTAAAAATGCTTCTTTGTTCGAATTAAACCACTCGCGATTATTGTTGCGCTTTAATAATTTTAAAAACCGGATACATTGTGAGGGTAAAACAGGAATACTTTCATTATTCAACATAACCAATTAAGTAAAGAAGGGTGACTATCTGGTAACTAAGTTAAAGAAAGATATAATGACCATATATGTTTACATTTGAAATAACTGTTTGCAGAATATATTTGATTAACGATCTTCGCCAGAGTGAAAATTAACCTCGCACTAACAGATTACCATGGTAAATTGCAAAACCCCTTACCACTATAAGCTGAATTCAAAAACAAACAGACTAATGAAAATATTTCTATTCTTTTCCCTCCTGTTTTCTATTTGTTTTAGCAGTATATATGCACAGGATAAAGTGGAAACAGCCCTGCAAACACTTTCAGAAAAATATCCACAGGAGAAAATATACCTGCTCTATGATAAGGATAATTACCTGGCTGGTGAAACAATGTGGTTTAAGGCATTTGTCTTTGACGGGTATAATCATTCCAATATTTCTACCAGTATGTATGTAGAAATGTACAATGCAAAAAAATCACTGATCAGCCGGAAACTGGTTCCACTTTTTGGAGCAGAAGGACAGGGTAGTATTGCAATTCCCGATTCACTGGCAGAAGGTGTTTATTATATACGTGCATATACCGACTGGATGCTGAATTTTGAGGAAGCTTTTCAATATGTTCATTCGTTTGCAATAAATAATACCGCATCTCCGCAAAAGCTGGTAATTGATTCAACAGCAGCATGGTCAGCGGCAGCATATCCCGAAAGTGGAAATTTCATTGCTGGCATTAGCAACAGGGTTGCAGTACGAATGAACTCTACCGGTGCATTTCCTTCGGGTTGGAACGGTTATCTCATTGAAGCATCCAAACCAACAGAAAAAATTGTAAGTTTTGATGCTTTCGATAAAAATGTAGGACTATTCAGCATTATACCTGAAGCAGGTAAAAAATACCGTGTGATTGTGCAGGATAAAAAAGGCAAAAAGCAGACCATTGACCTGCCGCCTGCCACAACTTCGGGGGTAAGCCTGCAGGTAAATAGTACAGATAAAGCAATATTTTATGCTATCCAGTTTAAAAATATGCCTGTTAATCCTAAGGGATATAAAATTATTGGAACTATGAACAATACATTCGTTTATAAAGCCAGTATAGTGAAGAATGTACCGGAAATAAGCAGTTCTATTCCTGTGGATAAACTGATCAACGGTATTTTACAACTTACGGTTTTTGACGGAGATGATAATGTGGTAGCACAACGTCTGTGTTTTATACAACCGCAGCAATTGCTTGTAGGCCGACCAGCGTTTCCTAAGTTGTATCTCAGTAGCATACCCCGTGGCATTAATGCATTCGATCTGATACCCGATACCAGCTATACCCATTATACTATTCTTGTATCGGACGGAAGTGTTAAAGATAATCTTGGGTCAGACAATATACTCTCTACAATGTGGCTAACGGGTGATCTCACAACAAGAGTAGATTCAGCAGGTCAATACCTCGGGCCTGATGCTAATACAGCTGCACTTGATGCTTTGTTAATGACTGAAAAATGGAAACGCTTCGACTGGAAATCTATTATTGCAGGAAATTTTCCTGCTATAAAATTTCCACCTTCGCCTTATCTGTCTTATAAAGGAACAGTGTATGGCGCAACCGGTGTAGTTCCTAATGAAACGATCAACCTGATTTTCTATTTTGCCGATTCTACTAATCAATTCTCACAGGTAACAACTGACTCGAAAGGAGTATTTGAAATGAAGAATATGATCTATGAAGAACCCGTAAAAGTGTATTACCAGGTAAATAATAAAAAGGCTGCTCCCAGAGAGATATCTATAACATTTGAACCACTTACAAAATCTGTTGAATTTAAAGGCACACTACCAGAAAGTGAATATAAGCTGGTGAAACGTCCCGTTAAGGATGTATTACCGGCAGATTTGGCCAGAGCTCTGAATACCAGGAAAAATCAAAAAGAAACAGAAACAAAATTCAAAACACTTGAAGAAGTAAAGGTGGTAGCCCAGAAAAAAAGTAATGCTGAAAAACTAAATGAAAAACTCAGCTCAGGGATGTTTCGAAGTATGAACGAAAATGTATTTGATCTTGTAAATGAAAACCAGGATGCGGCAAGCTTCACTAATATCCTGCAATGGTTGCAGGGACGTGTAGCCGGCTTGCAGATACAAATGCAAAACGGTAATTACGTTCCCATGTTAAGAGGCAGCCAGGTAGGATTATACCTTGATGAAATGCAGGTAGATGCCAGCGCAATTAATAATCTGCCGGTTAGTGATATAGCAATGGTAAAAGTGATAAAAGGACCATTTCTTGGTGGCATAGGCGGTGGTGGCGGCGGAGCTGTGGCTATCTATACCCGCAGAGGAGATACACAACGTGCCAATGATCAGAAAACACCTTCGCTTCCTAACAGTGTACTGGCAGGCTTTGATAAAGTGGCGCCATTTACATCTCCGGATTATGCTGACGCCAATTATAAAATCAGCGGTAAAGACACCCGTGATGTATTATACTGGAATCCTTTCCT
The DNA here is from genome assembly GCA_039811345.1 of Chitinophagaceae bacterium. Lineage (GTDB taxonomy): Bacteria > Bacteroidota > Bacteroidia > Chitinophagales > Chitinophagaceae > Agriterribacter. The sequence goes on along the minus strand of JBDHYJ010000097.1, from coordinate 10,782 downwards.
GCCATCAGAAAAAGGGAAACCTGTTACGATACGTTTTTACAATAATGACGATGCCAAACGTTTAAGAGTAGTTATAATAGGATTCACAAAAGAAGATGATATCCCGCTTTTTTATAACGATACTTTCAGGCTGGAGAAGCTTTAACCTTTAAGTTATTTTCACACGTGGATCTACAATACTGTAAAGTATATCAGCGAGAATATTGATGAGCACAAACAGGCTGGCGGTTATAAGCACACTTCCCATTACTACCGGGAAATCGAGTTTGTCAAGCGCATCAACTGTTATTTTTCCCACACCTTTCCATCCAAAGATATATTCCACAAAAAAGGCTCCGGCGAGTAACTCTGCAAACCATCCCGTAATTGCTGTCAATACCGGATTGAGTGCATTGCGTAATGCATGTTTAAAAATAACTTTTGTCTTGCTTAATCCTTTGGCATAAGCCGTACGGATATAATCCTGGTGCAGCACATCAAGCATTGCACCGCGGGTTAGCTGGGTAATGATGGCAAGTGGTCTTATACCAAGGGTAAGTGCAGGCAGAATAAGGTTTTTTAAAGAAAGATATCTTGCGCCGGTAAAATCGTCATATTCATAATAGCTCCCTGTAAGATTCAACCCGGTATATGGGCCAAGCGCTATTGCAAAAAAATAAGCGATCAGTATGCCCATAAAAAAAGAAGGTGCAGATATACCGAGTACACTTCCGAAAACTGCAGATGTATCCATCCATGTATTTTGTTTTACTGCCGCAAGTACACCAAGCCCGATACCCACTATAGTAGCAAAAAGCATAGACGCTATTGCCAGCAATAAAGTGCCGGGAAGTGCTTCCATCAATATTTCCAATACATCCCGCTTTGACTGGTAAGAATGTCTCAGATAGGGAAGTTTAATAGCAAGTTGTTTTGTATGGCCACCGATGAAAATTCCCTTTAGTTGTTTTTCTGCAATTTCATCACGGGAGTGTATACTGATGGGTGATATATCACGTACATACAAGAGAAACTGCTTCCATTTAGGCTGATCGAGGTACAACTCCTTTCGGATATTACGGATTGTAGCGCTGTCTCCGGTTTGCCCTAATACCAGTCTTGCCGGATCGCCAAAACCCTGAAAAAGAAAAAAAACAATGGCAACTACACCAGCCAGCACAAACACTGCATACACTATTTTTTTAAAAATGAATTGTACCAAAATTTTATTTTGAAGATTGATGGACTTTTTTTTACAATGACTTTCAACCCGGGTATTAACTGTTATTTATTTCATTAACTCTTTCTTTAGCATTGTCAAAATCAGCAAAACCCCATTTATCAATTATAGTTCCATTATACAGAAGATATAGTGTGGGGTTTGCCCTCGCAGCTGTCTTTATCGGCACCACATCACACCTGAGCCAGGTAAGACTATTTATACCGTTAAGATATGCGGTATTATCTTCAATATTATTTGTAATAACAAATGCAGGGATATTTTTTTGCACCGCTATACTTTCAATATTTTTAAATGAGCCGGTCCAATTGCCTTCACCTGCATCATCTTTAATGAACAGCAGCAACATATAACCCTTAGCAGAAAGCAGCGCATTTGTGGTATCTGTCCCCGACAAGGTATTCAACACAAAGTCTTTTATAGGTATTTCAGCATTCCCTTTTCTTACAATCTTGTCATATCGCTTCACAAAATGATACAATGAGTCATCGAAGTCTTCAGGGAAATTATCTGCAGTAAATTCTATAGTCTGACCCTGTTTTTGATAAACAAAAGTAATTACCGTGCTATCGGGTATAGCCCCTGGTGGCATCTTCATATTCTCTGGAATATTATTACCCTTTTTAAAAGGAAGGCAGTCTGCAATAGGCAAATGCCTTAATACATGCCACTGCAGCCAGAGACTAAAGAAAGCAGTAAAAGCTAAAACACCCACACTCAGAAAAACAGAACGGGGAGGTTTTATTTTATTGCGATATGCGAAAATTGCCAAAATAAACAGGGTCAGGAATATATCTTTTACAAAAGAAGCACGTGGGGTAAGCGGTATACAATCTCCAAAACAACCACAACTCCTGAACTTGCCAGAGAGATAAGCATAACCGGTTAGGAATGTAAAGAAAATAATAAGTAACAATAACAGCCAGCTAAACAGGCGCATTCTCCAGCCCACAATTACTGCAACCCCAGCTACTATTTCAAAGCTGATCATTATGATAGAAAAAGGAAGTGCGAGATTATCCAGGGAATGCATGAGTCCCGGCAAAAAACCTGACTGGGCCCATACTTCAAAAAACTCCTGCATTTTATAAGCGAGCCCCAAAGGATCATTGGCCTTTACCAACCCCGAGAAAATAAATAAAATACCTACAACGTAACGGAGAACAGTAATGAGTAACTTCATGGGTTAAAGTTAAGGTACGCCTTTCAAATACATTCAAGTATGACACAGGTGTTTTTCAGGAGAAACTATATCAAAAGTTATATCATTTGTTTCAGCTTAAATTTGCCAGCCTAAATTTGTATGTAATCATAAAGTATGAAACTGTTTCCTGAATCGGCAATGATGCAATTGGAATTTGACAAAGTGAAGACACTGCTTGCCTCTCATTGCAACACTGCTTATGCAAAAAATAAAGCGGAGAACCTGCGTATTCATACCCGAACTGACTATATTGAACCCGAACTGCAGCAAAGCCACGAATACAAGCAACTACTGCTGAACAGCCAATATTTCCCCTACGATATAGTGCCCGACCTTTCAAAAGAATTAAGGCTCCTCTCAATCCCAGGAGCAGTATTGAAAAAAGAAAGCCTGGTGGAAATCCGGAAACTGGCAGAGAATACAAAACAGGTATTCCATTGGTTTGATGAGGAAAGACGTGTGGTATATCCGGCACTCCTGAAAGTTGTTCAGCATAGTCATTATGAAAAAAATATCATTGTGTTAATCAGTAGTGTATTAGATGAAGGAGGCAATGTAAAGGATACGGCTTCGGGAGAACTGGCACAAATACGTACAAATCTTTCCCGGAAAAGAGCAGAACTGCGACGTGTATTTGACAGAGTAGTAGCCAAATGGAATAAAAGCGGATTTGTATCAGATATAGAAGAAGCTTTTTTAAACGGCAGACGGGTAATAGCCGTGCATGCTGAATACAAACGTCAGGTAAAAGGCATATTGCTGGGGGAAAGCGATACCCGGAAGACCGCATTTATAGAACCTGATGAAACCATAGAACTTAATAACGAAGTGTTCGGGCTGGAGCATGAAGAAAGCCGGGAAGTGTACCGTATACTTCGGGTACTCACGGAACAGCTTTCGATATATGCACCGTTGCTCAGAGAATATCATACCATTATGGGTGAATATGATTTTATCAGGGCCAAAGCAAAATTTGCTATTGATATAGATGGCAACTTTCCGCAATTGCATGATAAAGCCATTATAGATATCATCAGGGCATATCACCCTTTATTGCTTCTATACAACAGGAAAGCAGGCAAACCCACAGTACCCGTTTCTGTTACACTAAACGATAAATCAAGGATATTGGTAATATCGGGGCCCAATGCCGGCGGGAAAACGGTAACCCTTAAAACTGTGGGGCTGCTGCAGATGATGCTTCAGAGCGGGTTGCTTGTGCCGGTACATCCCGACTCACAAATGGGCATATTTAGGCAACTGATGATTCATATTGGTGATACCCAAAGCCTCGAATTTGAGCTTAGCACCTATAGTTCGCATCTCAAAAACATGAAGTACCTTATTGAGCATGCAAACGGAAAGACATTATTTTTTATTGATGAACTCGGCAGCGGAAGCGACCCAAATCTTGGTGGAGCCTTTGCAGAAGTAATACTGGAAGAACTTTCAAAAAAGCATGCCTTCGGTATTGTTACCACGCACTATCTGAACCTTAAAGTGATGGCAAACAAGACACCCGGTATAATTAATGGGGCAATGGCTTTTGATGAAAAAAATCTTTTACCTCTTTACCAGTTAGTTATAGGTAAGCCGGGAAGTTCATATACTTTTTCCATTGCAGAACGTATTGGTTTGGACCCACGACTTATTGCCCGTGCAAAAGCAATGGTGGATAATGAACATTTTAATCTCGACAAATTGCTGAACAATGCCGAGCAGGATATGCGGCGCATTGAGGTGAAAGAAAAAGAGCTTCAAAAGTTGTTGAAGGAGAATGAACGACTGAAAAAAGAAATGGAACAAATTATCCAAAAAGAAAAACACCGGCAGCAGGTGGAACTGCTAAAGCATCAAAACAAAATAAGTGAAGAACGCATCGCATATTTAAAAGACATGGAACGCAGGTTGAAGCAAATTGTTTTTGACTGGCATAGAACAGAAAGTGCAGAAGATAAAACCACTCTTATCCGGCAGATGAAGGCTTTACTATTCAAGCAAAAAGAAAAACAGGTAAAAGAAAAAGACAGAAAAAAATTTGACTCAAAATACATAGAAACCAACGAGGAATTAAAACCCGGTATAAAAGTAAAAATGACTCAAAATAACCAGGTGGGTATAGTAAAAGAGATCAGGGATAAAAAAGTCATTGTTCAACTGGGAGCAGTACCCATAACCGTTGACTTAAAAAATCTTATCCCTGTAAAAGACAGGTTACCTGAGATAACGAGTGAAACAAAATAACAGCAACCCAATTAATTATAGAATAATACAGGAGTTTCTTTTAATCACATAAAGAAAGCTATATCTTTAATAACCATTTAATACTTTAGTATATGCCTGCCTGTTGAGTATTTGAATGGCAACATGCTTTATCTGATAAAACCTTATTCGGAATATTATATGAAGAGATTCTGGCTAACAGTAATGTTCTTTATCATAGCATCAGGTATTTTCATTTTTGGTTTCAGACAAAAATCACTTCACGCTAAAGAGCCTGCCAAAAGAGGCATTCTTAATTTATCAAATGATGATGTAAGTACCGGGAACTTTATCCTGGAAGGACAATGGGAGTTTTACTGGTCGCAGTTGTTAGGCCCCGGAGATACCACTCAACTTGCACCTGCATATATTAATATACCTTCAATCTGGAATAATTCAGAATTGAATGGGAAGCCGTTAACTTCTGATGGATATGCAACCTATAAACTCAAAGTAATATTGCCTCAAAAGCGACCCCGGCTCGGACTTAAGATATATGATGTTTATTGTTCCTATAAATTTTATATCAATGATTCTTTGGTAGCAGAAAATGGAACACCCGCTACTACCAAAGCTGAAGCCATCCCGTTTTGGAACACCCAAACCGTAACTGTGCCAGCAGATACCGACACACTCAACCTGACAATGCAGGTGGCCAATTTCTGGAACATTAAAGGGGGTGTTTATAAAGCACCTGTGCTCTCCGCAATGGAACAGCTTATGCGAGATAATGATACTGACTGGGGAATGGATATGTTCCTGGCGGGTTGCATTTTCATGAGCGGACTATTATTCTTTGGTTTATACCTGTTTGCCAGAGATGATAAATCAATTCTTTATTTTTCGATCTTTTGTATCATCTACTGTTACCGTATTATAGGTACAGAACCATATATACTTCACGGGCTGATTGATAATTTAAGTTGGTTTGTTACTATCCGGTTGGAGTATGCATCACTTGCATTAAGTGTAGCTTTTTTTGCTTTGTACATGCAACATTTGTATCCTGAAGAAACCAACAGGACATTGATAAAAATTTTATTCTGGATTTGTATTATTTATACGGCAATCATAATTATAGCCCCTGCAAAAATATTTTCGGCAATTTTACCTGCATATCTCATAACATTGTTCTTTTATATCGGATATGCATTTTATGTATTTGCAATGGCATCAAGACACCACCGAAACGGGTCTGACTATGCTTTTTTAAGTTCAGGTGTAGCTTTAATACTTTTCTTTACTATAAACCTGAACTACTTTGGAATAATCTATCCTATGAAGGCTGCAATTTTTTCTGGGTATATTATTTTTCTTTTTTTGCAATCACTCATACTCTCGTACAGGGTTTCTTTCCGGTTAAAGAAAGCAGCTGAAGATGCGCAACAGGGGTTAAAAGCAAAAACGGAGTTCCTGTCTACAATGTCGCATGAAATAAGGACACCGCTAAATGCAGTAATCGGTATGTCCAATATTCTTCTGCACGATAAACCCAGGGAAGATCAGAGAGAAAACCTTGAAGTGTTATCTTTTTCTGCCAATAACCTGATGTCCATCGTAAACAATATTCTTGATTTCAGTAAGCTTGAAGCAGAAAAAATCAGATTTGAGCAGGTAGAAATGGACCTTAAGCAGATAGGTGAAAACATCATCAAATCCCAGCAACATTTTGCAAATGAAAAAAATATTATTTTGAAATATGAATTTGATAAAAATATTCCCCCCAAAATAATAGGTGACCCTACAAGGTTGACACAGGTTATTAACAACCTGGTTCATAATGCCATTAAATTTACAAAAGAAGGCTGGGTACGACTAAGTATACTTAAAGATGACGGAGAAACAGAAAGCAGTGTGCCTGTCAGGATATTAATTGAAGATACAGGTATAGGGATTGAAAAGGAACACTTAAATATAATTTTTGAACGATTTACCCAGGCTGACTCATCTACTTCGCGCAGCTATGGTGGCACAGGACTCGGGCTGGCTATTTGCAAAAAAATACTTGAACTACAGCATACTATCCTTCATGTAAAAAGCGAGCCTGGCAAAGGTTCTGCCTTTTGGTTTATTCAAACATTCCCTGTAATTATTTCTTCCTCTGCTTCAAATGGTTTTTCAGCGTCAACATCATCAAGATTAAGCAGTAAACCCTTACAGGGATGTCATATACTCCTGGCTGAAGACAATGTATTTAATACGCTTGTGGCAAAATCTATACTTATTGAGTCCGGGGCCACAATAGATGTTGCCATTAATGGTAAAGAAGCGATAGAAAAGTTTAACCCCGCAATACACCAGGTTATTCTTATGGATCTCAACATGCCAATAATGGATGGTTATGAAGCAGCAAGGCTTATAAAAGAAAAGTACCCTTCAGTTCCAATTATCGCCCTCACAGCAACTACCCCTGAAGAAGTACCGGTAACCAATAACAAATCTGATTTTGCCGATATAATAAGCAAGCCATTTAATCCTGACAGCCTTTGCAAAAGTATAATGAAACAAATCAACCATCTGCCATAAACATTGTTAGCAGCATATCAGATTACTGAATTTAAAGTTTGCAGAAGTTGTTCATCAGCTATATTCATAGCACATTTAAAATGTTGCAGCGGACATGCTTTATATCCATGCAGACCACAGGGCCGGCAGGGCAGCATCTCTGTTATTTCAACAATACTACTGTTATCAGACAATGGTCCATAACCAAATGCAGGTATAGTAGAGCAATATACAGCAGTAACAGGGGCATTCATGGCTGAGGCAAAATGCATCGGCGCCGAATCATTTACATAATTCATCACAGCATCTTTCATCAATGCGGCAGACTGAAGAAAACTCAGTTGTCCGGAAAGGTCAACTACATTTCTTCCGGCACTTGCAGCAATACCTGAGCATAATGTTTTTTCACCAGGAGCGCCAATTAAAAAAACATTGATATTCTCCGCAATTTTATTAATAAAGCTGACCCATTTTTCTGCAGGATATTGCTTGGTAAACCATACTGAAGCCGGTGCTATACAAATGTAACGGCCATTTTTAAATTGCTTTACATGGTTATAATCTGCAGCAGTAGGATAAAGCCTGGGTTTATATATAGCTGTATCAGTAAAATCTTTAATTAATAGCAGATTCCTTTCAATCTCATGTGGGTGATTCCCTGCCCCCATCTGATGCCTGATGCGTATATCAAAAAAATGGCTGAAAGGGTTTTTATCAAATCCTATACGTTGCCCTGCGCCGGAAAAAGCAGTAAGGAATCCTGTAGCACCATATCGCTGCACATTAATCACCTTGTCATATTTTACATCCCTGATCTTCCGCAAAAGTTTCCACAACGATTGGTATTTACCATTTTTTTTATCCCAAATTATTATTTCATGTATGAATGGATGCCCTTTCAACAGATTTTCATTTCCTTTCCTCAGTAAAAAATCTATTTGTGCTTCAGGATAAAAAACGTGAAGTTTTTCTGCAAGTGCGGTTGCCAATACCACATCGCCAATAAAAGCTGTTTGTATGACCAGGAATTTTTGCATAATGATTCGACAGTAAGTTAAGCTTTCCCGGCACAATTTTTTATCCTCTCAACACCTTTACTGTTCCGTCGTCATTCCATAACACCACAGCAGAAGGCTGCCGGACAGTAAGATCATCGCGCCGATAATGTACCACATAATCTGCTGCCTCAATAATTTTTTTTGATACGTCTGGAAATATTGCAGGAGCAGGCTGTCCTGATATATTGGCAGATGTAGATACGATAGGCTTTCTGAACCGTTTAATCAGATGCCTGCAAAACTCATCCTGTACCAACCGGATGGCAATGCTGCCATCTTCTGCCACCAAATTTTCAGCCAGTCCAATAGCCCCGGGATATATAACAGTAGTAGGCCGGGTAGTTTGTTGTAAATAATCAAATACACGCAGATCGGGCTGGGACACATATCGGATCACATCCCTTTCTTCTGTCAGCAAAACTATTAATGCTTTTGATTCGGTTCTTTGTTTAATAGTATATATCTTTTGTACCGCTTCATTATTAGTCGCATCACAGCCAAGCCCCCACACAGTGTCTGTAGGATATAATATTACACCTCCGGCATTAAGTACACTAAGACAGGCCTCAATATCTTCTGAAAAATTCATCCTGCAAAAATAGTAATGCATTGCATAGGCAAACTGATTAAGTTTGCAGAAATAATTTTAAAAGCAATGGACTTAAAAAAGTTAATTACAGAGGCATGGGCCAACAGAGAATTATTAAAGGATGAAACATATAAAGAAGCTGTAAAGTCGGTAATTGAAGATATTGATAAGGGAAGGTTACGTACAGCATCACCCTCAGAAAACGGATGGATAGTAAATGAATGGGTGAAGCAGGCCATCCTGTTATATTTTGGAATACAAACCATGCAAACCTGGACTGCCGGCCCATTGGAATTTAATGATAAAATGCTGTTGAAAAGCGGGTACAAAGATCTTGGTATAAGAGTGGTACCACATGCTGTGGCAAGATATGGCGCCTATATTTCTAAGAACGTAGTGCTGATGCCCAGCTATGTAAATATCGGCGCTTATGTGGATGAGGGAACAATGGTAGATACCTGGGCAACTGTTGGAAGTTGTGCACAGATCGGTAAAAATGTACATCTCAGTGGCGGTGTAGGCATTGGTGGTGTATTGGAGCCCCTGCAGGCAAGCCCTGTAATTGTGGAAGATGGCTGCTTCATTGGTAGCCGTTGTATAGTAGTAGAAGGTGTGATAGTAGAAAAAGAAGCTGTATTGGGCGCTAATGTAGTACTTACAAAAAGCACTAAGATTATTGATGTGAGTGGATCTGAACCGGTGGAATATAAGGGACGAATACCTTCACGCAGTGTAGTCATACCCGGTACTTACAATAAAAAATTTCCGGCAGGAGAATTCGGGGTAAGTTGCGCCCTAATTATCGGGCAGCGTAAAGCCAGCACCGATCTCAAAACGAGCCTGAATGATGCGCTGAGAGATTTTAATTTAAGCGTTTAGGGTAATATATAATTTTCATCTGCAGCCCTGATCGTTATATCATCAGGGCTTTTTTTATATGGGACAAGAAAAAGTTTTTAAGGTAACCCTGCTTGGTTTTATACTCACTTTTGCAGGTTCCATTTTATTTTCTACCAAAGCCATTGCAGTTAAGCTGGCATTCAGGCACACTGAAATGAATGGGCTTACCCTGCTGGCATTGCGAATGCTTTTTTCGTTGCCATTTTATATTGTTGCAGCATTCATTGCGAGCAGCAAAAAAGATGCTGCACCAATTACTTCAAAGCAATGGACCTCCATCATAATATTAGGGCTTTTCGGATATTATCTCAGCAGCCTTTTCGATTTTTTAGGGTTACAGTACATCAGCGCCGGGCTTGAAAGGCTTATACTTTTTCTCTACCCGTCTTTTGCTGTATTAATCAATGCCTACATTTTTAAACAACGTGTAACACCTGTTCAAACAATTGCTTTACTACTTACTTATGCCGGTATTGCATGGGCGTTCTGGGGTGAACTTAGAGTAGATGTCAACAACCCCAATTTTTTATGGGGCAGTACATTGATTTTTTTATGCTCAGTTACTTTTGCGGTTTACCTGGTCGGTAGTGGCAGACTGATACCACAGGTTGGTGCTTCACGCTTTACTGCTTATGCCATGTTAGCTGCAACAGCGGGTATATTCTTACACTTTCTATTTTCAGAGAAAATTTCGGCTATTGATATTTCCGGCTCTCATATATGGTATGGCATTTACCTGGCTATAGTAGCTACAGTGTTGCCTACTTTTATGATTGCGTCGGGTATGAAGCAGATTGGATCCAATAATGTAGCTATTATCTCTTCTATAGGGCCGGTATCAACCATCCTGCAGGCGCATTTTATATTAGATGAACCGCTTTTTGTGGCGCAATGGGGTGGTACAGCTTTGGTAATTGCCGGTGTTTTGCTAACCAGCCGGAAATCCGTTAAAAATTTAAAGTGAAAATAATTATTCCGCTTATATTTGCAGCCCGCATTTGAAAACCAGGTGCGGCTTAATATTGCCCGGGTGGCGAAATTGGTA
>JBDHYJ010000096.1:0-15321 GCA_039811345.1 Chitinophagaceae bacterium | reverse complement strand
AAAGGTTTCCTTGCCATCTAAAGACTAATCTGCAGTTGCCCAATGGCCCAGGCAAATCATCAAGACAGTCGAGGTCAAGAGTGCAACTACATTCCAATGACAATAAAGCAAATACCGAATACGCCAGTATCTGACGCATGTCTGCGGTAGTGGTGCTGTGTGATAGCTAACCTGATGTTCGGGCTCTGCTTATTTTGTAATTGTGCAGGTGTAAGTAAGATAAGTAACATCACGGCAGCAAGTCTGGCCTGGCATAAGACAATGCTACCAAACCTGCACAAGGCCGAGGGAAACCCTACATAATTTTTATTGAGATTATTTCAGATTACTGATGATTTGCTCCTGTGATTTGGAAATTTTATTCATAATATTACTTAACGCTGACAAAATCTTAGATCTTCTGTCCATAACCATTTGCAACCGAAGTGATGATTCATCGTCATTGTTCATTTGGTCTGCTTTCTCATTTTGATTTTTTAAGTTTTTTGTTTGCATGCTTAAATTTGGCTTAGAGGAGTCGTTTTTTGATTTCGTAAAATTTCTCTTTTGATTTCTCATGCTTTGCTTTTCTTTATTGACCTCTTTGGTTTCTGCCATGATTGACTTTAAATCTTCCCGGGAATCTTTTGATGCCTCCATCAATACCAGAAAACACAAAGCTTCAATATCTGAGGACTGGAGATTTGACAATACACTCTTTGCTTTCATTGCATTAACCAGGCTATCACTATTGATAATTTTACCTCTTAACTGTTTTGCAGTGTTAATCACAATATCCTTATATTCCCTTTTTATTACAGGCATAGCTTTATCATAAAATTTTTGCTGTTCTGGTGTCACATCTGAAATTTTTTGAGCATTCAAAAAATTTAAACTGAAAAACAAAACTCCTGTTAAAACAAAAATCTTTTTCATAATCTGATTTATAGTAGAAGTTACAAATTTTTCAGATGCAGCAATAAAAAACTCCGGGTATTGATTCCGGAGTTCATTTATAAATAAAAAAGCATTTTAACTTTTCCCGACTTCATCATTTTGTACAAAGAATGACACGAATATCCTGCAATAAGCTTTCTCTTCAGACGGCTATTACTAATCCTTTTTCTTAGCCACAATTGAATACAGCATTGGTATATTATTGCCCAGGTGCTTTATCCGAAATTTGTTTGGCTCAAACTCAATAGTGTTGTTAAAGCAATTATAGGGTGAATAATCATATTCTTCAAACGATATGATTTCAAGTTTTTCCTTAATTAAGTTATTGATGACTTCGCTCAATCCGTGATTCCAGGTAATTGATTCCTGGCTGATATTTGCCGTCCTGTCGGCATAAGTCCCATTTTCTGTTTCTCTTATAGGTCCGGAGTTAAAGTATCTGTAACCGACATTTTCAAAATTATCATCAAACATCCAGACTACAGGATGAAATTCTACAATAACAAATTTCCCACCAGGCTTTAGGTATGTTGCAACAATACGCGCCCATTTGTCTAAGTCCGGCAGCCAGTTAATTGTACCGTAACTCGTAAAGACTATGTCAAATTGTTTATCTAAATGATTGGGCAGGTCATAAATATTGCAACAGATAAAATTAGCATTTGAATTGGTTCTCCTGGCAATTTGATCTGCCCTTTCTATCGCTTTGTCCGACATATCAATTCCGGTTACTTCTGCCCCGAACCTGCTTAAAGAAATTGTATCCTGCCCGAAATGACATTGTAAATGCAAAATTGTTTTTCCCTGTATATTGCCCAGCAGTTGTAATTCGATATCGTTTAATGAGCTTTTTCCGTTTAAAAAAGCATCTAACCCATAGAACTCCGATGCTATATGGGTGTCCGTTCTGTTATTCCAGGACTGTTTGTTTATTTCTAAATAATTTTGATCCGGTTTCATTTTTAAACTTTCTTAGTAAGTTAAAATGTAAAATATTCCTTTCATCAATCATAAGGATTTTAAAGTTATTTCTTTTTCTCTTCCAGTCTTTTTTGTGTCAGGTATTGCCTGACAGGTGTATCGAACAATATCATTACAAAATAAGCAAAAACGACCATTAATATAACGCCGGTTATTATGATGAACGTTAGCTCAGTTGACTCCGGTTTTTTTTGAGTGTAATAATTTCCATAAATCCAAATTGCGGCATAATGTGTCATATAAAGCGGATAGGATATATTGCCTGAAAAACGGCAAACTTTTTTCCACTGAGCTGACAAGCCTGATCCTGCTCCAAGAGAAACCAGTAATGGAAAATAAAAAAGTACGACAAGCGCCTCAGTCAGCCAGTTCCATTTTGACCCTGGCATGATAAATACCAGGGACAGCATAACAGCAAGCCCGGCAAATCCGATCCTGTTTTTTATAATCCAATTCGAACGGTATATAACTAGCCCGGCTAAAAAGGAATAAGCAACACGGGCACCTCCGTCAAAAAAGTTATCCTTTGACCATCCCCCCAAAAGGTTACCTGCCCGGTAACTAACAAAGCAAATACCGGCAGCAGCCACAATTGTGAATACTGTAAGGGTACGGCGTCCCATCCTGCAAAGAATAAAAGCGTAAAAAATATTGGCAATATATTCCCAAAAAAGTGACCATGCCGGAGCATTAAAGCCAAAGAGGTTAAATGCACGGTCTTCCATCAATGGAAGCGGTATAAGAAAAATTGAGCATACAAATAGCAAGACGAGTTTGCCCAAGCTGTAATCCGATGGCACTCCAAAGGGATCAAAAAGAAATGCCAGTAATCCAAGTACCGAACCCAAAACTACTAAAGGGTGCAACCTTATCAGCCTCGACCTGAAAAACTCTCCTGTACCCATCTCCCGGATACGATTATCATAAGCATACCCGATTACAAATCCGGATAGACAGAAGAAAAAATCCACTGCTAAAAAACCATGACCAATAAAGTTGGTATTGATATCGGTGAAAACCCATTCCATAAAATGAAAAATGACAATAGCCAGTGCAGCAACACCTCTCAAACCATCAAGTATCTCAAAATGCTGCTTTGTTTTAAAAAATTCCTGGTTTAGTTTTTCTTTATTCATTGTACTTCGGTATTGCTATATCAATAAATTGCTAAAATTAGTTTAATCAGCAACAGCGGGGGTTCAAAAAATATTTAAAAATAAATTTTTACCGGGTGGGACTTTTTGCATTGAAATGGTCATAGTTAGATTGGAAAATAACATTAAGTGATAAATGGATAAGCAATATTTTATTGAATTGCTGGAAAAATATCAACGGGGTGATCTCACTCCCGAGGAAAAACGATTTCTGGAAGCCTACTATGATTTATTTCAAAACGAACCGGATATTTTACAGACCTTCAGTGCAGCAGGGAAAAATGAATTCAAGGACAAAATGTTGAAAGGTATTTGGGATGACATTATAGTAAACGAAAAACAACCAGATACTGTAGTTAGTATGAAATCAAAGCGGTTCTGGAGGATTGCTGTTGCTGCGGCAATTGTAACAGGGGTGCTTGGTAGTGTGGTATATATCTTTAATCTTCCTTCAAAGAAGACTAAAGCTGTTGCAGTAATAAAGAACCAGCCGTTGCTAAATAAGGATAATGATGCCGCAGTTAAACTACCGGATCATTTAAAAGAAAACCGTATTATTTTCCTTCCAGACGGAAGCAAGGTAATGCTGAGTGCCGGTAGCAAACTAAACTACCCTTCTTCTTTTGATGGTATGGATAAACGGGAAGTATTTTTAGACGGTGAGGCCTTTTTTGATGTAAGGCATAATCCGGCAAAAACCTTTGTGGTGCATACCGGTAACCTGGCAACCGCTGTATTGGGCACGGCATTCAATATTAAAGCAATCAACGGAGAAAAAGATATTGTAGTAACCGTGAAACGGGGCAAAGTAAGAGTGAGTGATAAAAATAAAGTGTTGGGTGTAATCACCCCAAATCAGCAGATTACTTACGACAAGAAGAAGATCATCTCGGTAGTTACCACAGTAAGTAATGAAAATTATCTCAACTGGCAGGATAAGGATTTGTTTATTGACAACCTTACAATTTCTGAAGCGGCAAAGCTGATGGAGGAACGTTATAATGTACAAATCTTTATCAGCGATCCTGAAGTGAAGTCGCTGAGGTTTACAACTACCTTCCCCAAAAATGAGAAACTTGAACAAACACTGAACAGCATATGTCTTTTCAACGGGTTGACCTATAGTTATGACAGAGAGAAAGCAATTGTTGCCATCTCACGAAAATAAAAAACATTAACCAACAACTAAAACTGCAAATATGATAAATCAACACAACAACACACATCGAAACTCCAACCTGATCAGGCTGGAATAATTTCTTTTATAAAAACCTTTGAAAACTGCTTTCAAAGGCAGTATGTATTGGCCGACTGCAATCGGCAGATATGCTGTTCATTAAAATGCCCATAAATGGGTTCCTTATTAACTTAAAACAAATGTTGTATGAATCTTTCGTCTCTAACGGGGGATATTTACATTTTTTCCCAACCAAAAGGGAAAAAGCTAATGTTTCCCAAGTCAATCTTAACAAACATTATGCGAATTGGAATAGTAACGACTGCTTTACTTATTACTACATCCCTCCAATTGCTTTGTGCATCTCCAATCAAAAGCCAGCCGATAGATGAAGTAAAAATTAATCTTGGGCTCAATAATGAGACCCTGATTGAAGCGTTTCAAAAAATTGAAGCCGGCACCCGGTATCATTTCATGTACAGAAAAGATGAGGTAAAAAAAATCCGCAACCTCAATATACCTTTTTCCAGGATAAGCATTGAAGAGTTTTTGAAAACTGCATTAAAAGGAACCTCTCTTACTTATCAGCAACTTGGAGACCAGATATTAATTATGGCTTCAAAAAATATGATTCCTATAAACGGTGCTGATGCTTACAAAATGCCATATACTATAGTAGCAAATATTGTAAAAGGCAGGGTTACAGATGACAAAGGCACACCGTTGGTTGGTGTAAGTGTCACGGTTAAAGGATCGGGCATGGGTACTACCACCGACAAAGACGGCAATTACAGTATCAATGTGCAGGAAAATGGAATTTTGATGTTTTCAATAGTAGGATATCTTTCACAGGAGGTGGCTGTGAACAACCTGTCTACTGTGGATATGGTTTTAGTGAAAGAAACAAAAGAACTGAACGAAGTGGTTGTTACGGCGCTGGGTATTAAAAAGAACAGGCGCGGACTGGTATACTCTACTGCAGAAGTAAAAGGATCTGAATTTACCGAAGCCCGTGAAACCAATGTAGCCAGTGCACTTACCGGTAAAATTGCCGGTGTGGATGCAACACAAATTGCTTCCGGACCTGGCGGATCAAGCCGTATTGTAATCAGAGGTGTGGGCGCCATTAACCCCTCAGCTAATAACCAGCCGCTATATGTAGTAAACGGTTCCCCGATTTATAATGGCAATGGTGGTGCATCGGCAAGCAGTACCGGGTTTAACTACGACACTGGTGATGGTATTTCAAGTATCAATCCAGATGATATAGAATCTATCACGGTGCTTAAAAGCGGTGCAGCCGCTGCATTGTACGGAAGCCAGGCGGCAAACGGGGTTATCTTAATCACTACCAAATCAGGCCGTGTGCAAAAAGGAATTGGAGTAGATTACAATTCAAATATTGTATATGGCACTCCTTCAGCCTATCCCAATTACCAGTATGAATACGGTTCGGGTAATGATGGTGTGAAACCTGCAACAAAAGCAGCGGCATTAAGTGCCGGTCGCCTGTCTTATGGTGCAAAAATGGACGGTTCCATGGTGCTGCAGTTTGACGGTGTAGAACGTCCTTATTCGCCCGTTAAGGTTAAAGATAATATCAACAACTTTTATCGCCCCAGTAGAAACTTTACCAATACCATAGCATTTTACGGTGGTACCAATGCAATTAATTTCCGGTTGTCGGCTTCTGACCTGGATGCCAGGGCACAAACTCCTAATTCTTCTTTCAACAGAAAAACCACCAATTTAAGTGTTACTTCTCATCTTGGTAAGAATGATTTTATTACCATTGAAGGGAATGCCCAGTACAATTATGAAAAAGGACATAATCGACCTAATGTGGGTTATGCAGAATTAAACCCAAGCTGGGCTACTTACCTGCTTGGGAATACAGTAGATATCAGGTCGCTTGCACCTGGGTATACTCCCGACGGAAAAGAAATAGAATGGAACCCGGTACCGGCAGCACCCAATCCCTGGTTTATTGTAAATAAAATTGGCAATGAAGACAAAAAGAACAGGTTTATCGGTTCAGCGAGTGTGCAGGTAAATATTCTGAATAATCTTTTTGTAAAAGGTATTGTTTCAAAAGATTTCAGTTATGTAGACCGCTACAATTATGTACCTATCGGAACTGCGTTTACACCTAAGGGTTATTTTAATTCGTATACCGATAAGTATGATATTGACAACAGCCGTGTTACCCTGAACTATAATACTGATTTTCTTAAAGAGTTTAGTGTAAGTGCATTTGTGGGTGTAAACCGTGAAAGGCATAATGCTATCTCAAGCAGCATAACGGGAAGGGATTTTATACTTCCTGATTTTATCAGCTATACCAATCTGTCTACACTCAACGTACCCAACAGAACAGAGAGCCACTTTGGTACCAATTCACTGTTTGGCTCAGTAGATCTTGATTTTAAAAAGATTGTATATCTCTCTTTTACCGGCAGACAGGATTGGTTTTCTGCCCTAAATGCCGGGAACAATGCAATCTTTTATCCGTCAGTAGGCGGTAGTGTCATTTTATCGGATGCGTTAAAACTACCAACCGTAATAAGCTTTTTGAAACTTCGTGGTTCATGGGCACAGGTGGGTAATGCAACGGTAGATCCCTATGCCATTAATCAAACCTACAGCCTTACACCAGGAGGCTTCAATGGATTACCTGTACTCAATGCATCCAACCGGCTACCTAATCCCGGATTGCGGCCGTTGACAGTAACTACTTCTGAGGGAGGTTTTGAGATTCAGTTTTTAAACAACAGGTTAGGGCTGGATGCAACTTACTACGACAGGAAAACAACCAACAATATTTTGCAGCCTGATATTTCCAATACTACAGGATACCTGGCAGGAAACCAGAATGTGGGTACTCTGCGAAACCGTGGCATAGAATTACTGATCACTGCCGTTCCGGCTATTACGCCTAATTTCAGATGGAATATCAGTTATAATATGTCCTGGAATAAAAATGAAATATTAAGTCTTGCTCCGGGATTAACTACACTTACTATAGGTTCAGGTATCTCCGGTGGGGTAAATGTTATATCACAGGTTGGTCTACCTTATGCTACTTTGCAGGGATTGGTATTTCTGAAGGATAATAAGGGTCAGCAGGTATATAATGCCACAACAGGTTATGAGGCAAGTGTGAGGCAAAACCTTGGCGTTGCAAATCCACCGTACCTGATGGGGCTTACTAACGAATTCAGGTATAAACGGTTCTCTCTCAGTATTCTGCTTGATGCAAAATTTGGTGCAATGGGTTATAGTAACCTCTGGCAATACGCATCAAGGTTTGGTTTGACCAAAGAAACATTGCCGGGGCGTGAAAGTGGATTACAACTGACCGGTGTGGACCAGGACGGCAATCCATATAGTAAGTTATGGCCGGTTGAACTCCTTGATACTTATTATAACAACAGAGGTAATAACTATGCAGGCAGTGTGAATGTTTTCAAAACAGATTTTGTTAAACTTCGCAGTCTTATTTTTAGCTATAACCTTCCTGTCAATAAGCTGCGATTTGTAAAACTGCAGTCGGCTTCTATTGCGATAGTTTCACGCAACCTGCTCATTTTATACCGGGATAAGAGAGTGAGAGATGCAGGTTTGGATCCTGAATTCGGACAAACAGTCAGCAACACAACCGGTACATCCGGTACCGGCGAACCGAGAACACGTGATATAGGTGTGAACCTCAGTGTTAAATTCTAATTTTTAACTCATGAACAAAGAAATTATGAAAACGCAATTCTTAAAGCGCATTTATTATATCCTTCTTGGAACTGCAGTACTAATGTCCTGCAACGACAAGAGTCTCACCGATCTTAACATAGATCCTAATGCCACACAAAATGCTCAACCCGACTATATGTTTACCGGTGCAGTATTGTCAATGCCTGCTTTCAGTTATTCTGTACTGGCACAAGGGATGCAGTATTTTTCAACCTACAAAGAAGTGCCTGCTATCGGCGATAAGTTTTATAGCTTCAACGGCACAGTAGCTGATTTCACCGGCTTTTATACAACAAAACTTAATCGGTTGTTGCAAATAGAACCGGCAGTACAGGGTCCTGATGATATCAATAAAAAATCACTGGTGCGTATTTTAAAAGTATACACATTTAACCAGTTAACGGATGTAGCAGGTGATATTCCTTATTCTGAAGCCCTCAAATGCCAGGAAAACCTTACTCCAAAATATGATACCCAGAAGGATATATACCTGAATATGTTTAAGGAACTGGATGAGGCAGCCGCAGCACTCGATCCGGCTAAGCCCACTTTTGGTAAAGCTGATCTGCTTTACAATGGCGATGTGATTAAATGGAAAAAATTCGCCTATTCGTTAATGTTACGTTTAGGAATGCGGCTCACAAAGGTAGATCCTGATCTTGCTAAAACCTGGGTGCAAAAAGCAATTGCCGGTGGTGTGTTAGGTGATGATGATGTGGCAAAAATAAAATATTCCGATGCTGCAGGAAGTCAGAATCCACAGGTACTTGATTTACGTAATGGCAATTATATTAGCCCCGGCGGTGATAACGTAGAGGGTGGAAAATATGCCGCCACTTTTCTTGACTATTTAAAAAGCACCCGTGATCCCCGACTCCCTGTAATATCAGTGGTGTGGGTTCCCACTTCACCCGGTGCCACAACATATACTGCTGATACTTCATTTGCAGTGCAACGCGGAATGATCAGCGGTAGTCTGAATACCAAACCTGTTGATTTCGACACTTATTCAGAACCTTCTCCACTTGTATTGAATGTGGCTGCACCAATTATACTTTTTAGCCCTTCAGAAGCCTATCTGCTTTTAGCCGAAGCTGCCTTAAGGGGATGGTATAATGGAATGACCGCAGAAACGGCTTATAATGCCGGAGTGCGTGCAGGTATGAAGCAATGGGCACTTTTCCCTGCTGTGGCACCCAGTCCCAATATTATTTCTGATGCACAGATCAATGATTATCTTTTGCGAAACCCATATCCTGCAGGCGGAAGTTTTGATGAACAATTAGAGCAGATATCTGTACAAAAATGGATAACTTTATTTGGCAATGATTATGAAATTTATGCAAACTGGAGACGCACAGGTTATCCTGTACTCACGCCGGTAAATTATCCGGGAAATGTTACGGGAGGAAAAATGTTCAGACGCTTTTCGTTGCCAAATTCAGAAAATCTTACCAACCAAAAGAATTATCTGGAAGCCTTACAGCGACAAGGATTTGCGGAATTAAATGAAGATAATTTACTGACAAGGGTATGGTGGGATAAATGATGGAGAATAGCTGTTTGGTGTCAGCTATCAGGTGTCAGCGATTAGGTATTGACCATTCACAAGTCACTATTTACCATATCGAACCACAAAAAATTTCAACATGAAGCGCAGAGAAATCGTCAAAGGATTAGGACTGCTCCCGATTGGAGGAACTTTCCTGGGGACTATGTTTTCAGGAAAATTGCTACAGGCTTCTCCCGCCAACGGCAAACTGAAAAGAAACCTGCTCCGGGAATTAGGTGTACGTACTTTTATCAATGCAGCAGGCACATACACTACCATGACGGCATCACTAATGCACGATGAAGTGGTTGAAGCCATTGCACAAAGTGCTAAAGAATTCTGTATGCTCAATGAAGTGCAGGACAAGGTGGGAGAAAAAATTGCACAAATGGTACATGCTGAAAGTGCAATGGTAACAGCCGGCGCTTTCTCTGCGCTCACTTTGGGAATGGCAGGTATAATTACAGGCACTGATAAAGAGAAAGTAAAACAAATACCACACCGGCTGGAAGAATCAGGGATTAAATCGGAAGTGCTTTTACAGAAAGGTCACTACGATGGATACGAACAGGCTCTGTATAATACCGGTATAAAACTAATACCTGTTGAAACGGCTGAAGACGTGGATCGTGCCGTGAACGAAAAAACTGCGGCAATGCATTTCCTGAATTGTAATGCAGCAGAAGGAAAAATTATGCACGAAGAATGGCTGCAATTGGCAAAGAAGCACAATCTCCCGGCCACTATTGATATAGCCGCAGATGTTCCTCCGGTATCCAATCTCTGGAAATATAATGATATGGGCTTTAGCTTTGTTGCACTCTCCGGCGGTAAAGCCATTCGCGGCCCGCAAAGTACCGGTATTCTCATGGGTAAAAAAGATATCATTACCGCTGCCCGGTTAAACAACTCTCCTAACGGCGTAACTATTGGAAGAGGTATGAAAGTGAATAAGGAAGAGATGCTCGGTATGTATGCCGCATTAGAAAAGTATATCAACCAGGACCATGATAAAGAATGGCGGATTTGGGAAGACAGGATTGATACTATCAATAAGGCTATTAAAAATATTAACGGGGTTACCACTAAAATATTTGTACCGCCGATAGCTAACCATACTCCCACTTTGCATGTAGTATGGGATAAGGATCAAATAAAAATTACACGCGAAGAATTTATGGAAAGGTTGCGTAACGGCAACCCTTCAGTAGAAGTGATTGGCAACAAAGATGGTGGATTTAATACAACAGTTTTTATGCTGAATCCCGGCGAAGAGAAGATAGTAGCAAAGAGATTAAGAGAGGAGTTTTTGAAAGCGGGGGTGTGAGCAATAAGGTATCAGGCGTCAGCTATCAGCTATCAGGTATTATTGTCTGACTGTTAATTGCTGACAGCTGAAAGCTAACTACTCACAGCCCATCGCCCACAGCTCAAAGCCAATAGCCACCCCAAAAAATAATAAAACAACAAATCTTGAATCGAAGAGCATTAATTAAAAATATCACTGTATTACCTTTCGTGACTGGAGGCATTGATGCCTTCTGTAATGAGGGTATTCCATGCTCTTTGCAGACAGGTAATAAGCATTTAAATGAAGGGTATAATAATATATACGAAACCCTGGGTGTGAAGACCGTGATCAACGGCCGGGGTACGGTTACAATTATTGGTGCATCGCGCATGTTGCCCGAAGTGGAGCTTGCAATGAAAGCAGCAACCCGCAACTATGTACAAATAGATGAACTAATGGATGCTGTTGCCGTTAAGCTTGCTGCACTCACCGGTGCTGAATGGGGTATTGTCACCACCGGTGCTACAGGTGCATTAACCGTTGCTGCTGCGGGAATTGTTACAGGTGGTGATCCCGATAAGCTTTGGAAACTGCCCGATCTGAATGGAATGAAAAATGAAGTGATTATTCCTGCCTATTCATGGACGGCTTATGAATCTGCCGTAAGAGGAGTTGGTGTAAAAATGATAGAAGTAGAAAATGCAGTGCAACTTAAGTCGGCAATAAATAATAACACTGCAATGGTGCTTGTGCTTGCAGGAAATCAGTCTGAACATGGGGCACTTTCATTGGCAACTATATCGGAGATAGTGAAGCCCTACAAAATTCCTGTTCTGGTGGATGCTGCTGCAGAGGGTTTGGAATTACCAAATCCCCATCTTTCTAATGGCGCAGACCTGGTAGCATATAGTGGTGGAAAATATTTAAACGGACCTCAATGTACAGGTTTGTTGATAGGCCGTAAAGACCTTGTAAAATCAGCTTGGATCACCAGTGCACCGCATCATGGTTTTGGACGGGGATACAAAGTGGGACGTGAAGAAATAATGGGGATGCTGTCGGCAGTGGAAATGTGGTGGAAACGGGATCATGCTGCAGAAAAAAAGAAATGGGAAAACAGGCTGAATTTTATTGCAGCCAAACTGAATAAAATTCAGGGAGTGTTAACAGAAATAAAGCAACCATCAGGACGATCAAATCCATCTCCTGATTTATATGTCAGGTGGGATAAAAACATTATCCCGCTTACGGGTTATGATGTTGAAAATCTTTTATGGGAAGGAACGCCGCGGGTAGCCGTGAGCGGGGCCGGGAGTTATCTTCCTTTTCCACCTAATGAAAATCCCAATATTTTGATCAATTCATCACAACTGGAAGATGGAGACGAAAAAATAATTGCAGACCGGGTATATAAAATATTATCAAATCCACCGGTTATACATCGTGACATTGCGCCTGCCAATATTGATATCAGTGGTAATTGGGAAATGGAAATAAAATTTGCAGCTACAACAAGTAAACAAAAAATACAAATTGAGCAGAGCGGAAATAATATTAAGGGTATGCAGTTTGGAAGTTATGCTACCCGTGAAATTTTCGGTACTATTAATGGTTCCAATCTGCTTTTACGCAGTTCGTATACCAAACAGGGTGTGCGATTAAATTTTGAATTCAGTGGTGTGGCATCAGCAGATATTATGCAGGGTACATTGAGTATGGGTGAATACGGACTGTCTGAATGGAAAGCCAAAAAGATATCGTGATTTGAGAATCACAGAGTATATAATAATAAAACAGTCAAAATATTTTTCATTTTAGAAATTAAATATTTAATCAACACTAAAATTTACAGCAATGAAAACAGAAAGAAGATCAGTTCTCAAAAAATTATTTGCTTCCGCCACGGCATTTATGGGATTTGGACTTGCAGCAAAAGCTGGTAGCAGTCCTGATACAGCATCAGAAAAAGTTGTACAAAATGTAACTAATTTCCAGAATGTGCCATTGTTTTCTGGATCAACACGGCATGGTAATATTGTTTATATAGCCGGTAAAGGTGCACACACTGCTCCTTTCGAAATTAAGGCACATACTGAAATTGTACTTCAGGAACTGGAAAAAGAACTAATCAAAGCTGGTAGCTCTATGGAAAAGGTATTGAAAGTTTCTGTTTTCCTGAATGACATTGCAGATTATAAGGCCATGAACGAAGTGTATAAAGGGCGCTTTGGGAAAAACCCACCCGTTCGTACAACCGTTGCTGTTGCCAAAGGTGGAGTACCCGGCGATTCTCTTGTAGAAATGGATTGTATCGCTTATATATAAAATGCAAATGGCGCCTGTGCGCCTTCAAATAATTGTTATGAAAAGAAGAGAAGTAATTAAAAATATCGGTCTGCTTTCTATTTCAGGTAGTGTAGCCGGTGCCGTTGTTCCTGCTGATTCAAGAGCGGGCACATTACCTGAAAAGCGGGATTTATTTAAAGAATTAGGCGTTACTCGGGTGATCAATGCCGGAGTAACGATGACTTTTCTCTCAGGGTCATTAATGTTGCCTGAAGTGCTGGAAGCAATCAATTCCACGGCGCATGATTTTGCAAACATGTATGAATTACAGGATAAGGTTGGAGCAAAGATTGCTGAAATGCTGCACTGTGAAGCTGCGATGGTAACATCAGGTGCTGCATGCGGTATTTTGTTGGGTACAGCCGCTGCCATTACCGGACAGGATCCGCAAAAAATAAAAATGATTCCAAATCTTCCCGGACCACGGCCGGAAGTAATTATGCAGAAAACACATCGCTATCTGTTTGACCAGGCGGTAACAACCACAGGAGCTCAGATTATTGAAGTGGAAGGTCCGGAAGAAATGGACAAGGCCTTTAATGCTAATACCGTTATGACACTGTTCTTCAATGCTGCCGAGAAGTCGAGTGTTACACATGAAGAATTTGTAGCCATTTCCAAAAAACATAATATACCTTCTTTTATTGATGCCGCAGCAGATGTACCACCAGTAGAAAACCTTTTCAAATACCAGAAAATGGGATTTGATCTTGTTACTTTTTCGGGAGGAAAAATGATTCGCGGGCCCCAGAGCGCAGGGTTGTTATTTGGACGAAAAGATTTGATTGAAGCAGCTAAACTGAATCATAGTCCGCATGAAGCGCCTATAGGAAGACCAATGAAGGTGAATAAAGAAGAAATGTTTGGTATGTATGCAGCACTGAAAGCATACCTTGAACGTGATCATAAGAAAGAATGGCAGGACTGGTTTGATCGTATTAAACGAATCAAGACCGTTGTGGAAACCGTACCGGGTATTTCCGGCGAAACCAGTGTATATCCCGGACCGGCTAATGCATTTCCAAGTCTTATGCTACATTGGGATGAACAAAAAGTAAAAATTACCGGCAAAGAAGTGGCAGAAGCTTTAAGGAGTGGCACACCAAGTATTGCAGGCGTTTTTGGAAGAAGTAAAGAAGGTAAAAGTGAACTTCGGGTAGGCGTTGTATTGCTAAGACCAGACCAGGTTTCCGTTGTTGCCAACAGGGTAAAAGATATTTTAAAGAAAAATGCATAGCCTTTTTAAGCCATAATATTTCTTACATTTGGTTAACTCACTTTTGTAATGAACTTGCCTGAAAATTATTTGTCTGATGATGCAGTTTTACTTGAGCAAATAGCTCAGGGAAGTGAGGCGGCGTTTAATTTGTTGTTTGAAAAATATTGGGATAAAACTTTTACTGAAGCATACAAACGATTAAAAGATAGTGATGATGCAAAAGATATAGTTCAGGAAATATTTACCCATATCTGGATAAACAGGCAGACACTTAGTATCAAAAATTTACCGGCATATTTACATATTGCTGTTCGTAACAGGGTACTTAAGCTGATGGCTAAGCAAAAAGCTAAACATCCGTTTTTCAGTTTGCTGGATAGTTTATCTGAAAACCATTCTTTAGCCGATTCAAATTTACTCTGGAAAGAATTTTTTAATTCTTATGAAGTGTTGTTGCAGTCGCTGCCTCCTAAACGTCAGGTTATTTTCAGAATGCGTTACCATGATGGATTATCTACAAAGGATATAGCAGGACAATTGGGTATAAAGAGAAAAACAATTCAAAATCAATTGGGCAAAGCAATAGATACGTTGAAGGTCTCGCTGTTAAGAATCATTATCATTGTTTTCATTTCCATTTTCTGATATGTTTTGCGATTGATCAGAATAAACTTCAATACACAATAGGACTTTTGTTTTTAAAAGGGTCTTAGTTCTGTACAATAATAGGTTTAACCAAAAACCGTCAGGATATTTTTACCGGGTATGAAATCAGTATATTCAAAATAAAAACCTCTGAAAAGATCAGAGGTTTCGCTTTGTCTCGACTGCAATCAATACAAAGCCCGTTTTAAATTTACCCTGAGGGTTCCTTATTAACTTAAAACACTTCAAAACTATGAATCTTTATCCAATTTC
>JBDHYJ010000095.1:0-16645 GCA_039811345.1 Chitinophagaceae bacterium | reverse complement strand
GTTTTTTCGTTACTTTCAGAAAAAGGATTTACAACTTATTGCCCGCTTCATAAAGTAAGGAGAAGATGGAGCGACAGGTATAAAGTGGTGGAAGAGCCGGTGTTTAAATCTTATGTATTTGTTAATATCCGGGATGAGGAAATAAGCAAAGTAAAACAGGAAAACGGAGTGGTGAATTTTGTATACTGGAATAACCGTCCTGCCGTTATACGAAATGAAGAGATTAGCCTGATCAAGCGGTTCCTCAACGAATATGATTATATAGAGGCATCGCCGGTTGACCTGAAACCCGAGCAGCGGGTTAAGATTATGAATGGTGTGCTGATGGATAATGAAGCAGTTGTAGTAAAAACCGGGAAGAACAAGGTACAGGTCATCCTGGTCAGCTTGGGCTTTAAGCTCACGGCTCATTTAATCAAAAATGAAATCCGACCCGTGAGCTGAGTCATTTGCAAATATTTATTTAGAACCAACACAATGATTATCCTTTGTAAACAACCCACCCGGTATATAGCCGGCAGTTCTATTGTCATAGGTATAGTGCTGCTTTTTATCCTGCCCGCCTGCAAAACACCGAGGCAGGCGCAGTACCTCGAGGGTCTGATTGATACTGCTGCACTGAGTAAAATACAGATTCCTGAAACGGTAATTCAAAAAGGAGACCTGATTGGTATAACTGTTTTCAGCGACAATCCCGATGCAACAGCAGTGTATAATCAGCAGATGTCCACGACCACCCTTTCTTCTGCCGAAACTCCAAGCAGTGGGTTAAGTGGTGGCGCAAGCCAGCCCGTTCCTTCCATGCCGGGATACCTTGTTGATGTCAATGGCGATATCCGTTTCCAGTCTTTAGGATTATTGCATATTGAAGGACTCACAAAGGCAAGTCTTGAACAACTACTAAAAGAAAAGCTCTCTCCGTTTCTTAAAAACCCATATTGTACAATAAGATTTCTCAATAATAAATTCACTATACTTGGTGAAGTATCCAAACAGGGTATCTATACAATACCTAATGAAAAGATTAGCATCCTTGAAGCATTAGGTATGGCCGGAGATATTAGTTTATACGGGGAAAAAGACAGCATCCTGGTGATAAGGGAAGCGAATGGCAGAAGAAGTTTTGGTTATTTAGACGTAAGCAAACCCGAAGTGATGCTTTCGCCATATTATTATTTACAACAAAACGATGTAGTGATAGTGAAAGCAAATCCCCAAAAACCTAACGTATCAGAGCAGGTAGCAAACCGCAATTTTGCACGTGCAGCCACCGTATCCTCCATCCTGCTTTCGCTCACCCTGGTACTTGTTCAAATATTTAAATGAGCGTGAAAGGTAATCAGGTGCTTCAATCACATTGTACCCTCCGCAAAAATCATTAACAAATCGTAATGCGCACATGCAAAACAATATAGAAGCTGATTTTGAAGCCAGGCAACCGCAAAAGGAGTTTAATCTAAAAGAATTTATTTTTAAATACCTGCGATACTGGCCGCTGCTTGCTGCCTGCATCTTGCTTGCACTCCTTTTGGCGTTGATAAAAATTCGGTATGCTACTCCCATATATAATGTGACCGGATCGCTATTTATTAATAAAGAAAATAAAATTGGCGGCAGAAACGAGGGTCTTGAAGATATGTTTATGTTTTCCAACAATGTTAACCTGAAAAATGAACTTGAAATTTTAAGATCTAAACCTTTGGTACAGCGGGTAGTAAAAAACCTGGGTTTACAGATTGGCTATTATAATACCGGTAATGTAAGATCATCTAACATATATGGGGTATCACCCATAGCACTGGATGTTGTGGCACTTAAAGACTCCAATCGGGCTTTTACGTTTAATATTGAAGCTACAGACAAACAATTCCGGTTTCAAAAATCAAAAAACAGCTTTGAATACAATAAAATATTTGAAAACAGTGCAGGAACATTTCGTGTCATAAGAATACCCCGTAGGAAAATTACTGATTTCGGTAGCAATAATTTTTCGATTGTATATACGCCAATCTCCAGCGCCACTTCAGCCTTATCCTCAGCAATCAACACTTCGCAGTCCATTGATCAGGCCACCATCCTCGATATTTCAATTGAGACAGATAATATTACTTATGGCAAAGATGTGGTAAATGAGTTGATGAAGGAATATGGCAAAATGAATGTAGAAGACAAGAGACAGATATCGCGGGCAACCATGCAGTTTATTGATGAACGGTTGGATACTATTAAAAATGAATTGGGTAATGTGGAGAGTGGATTGCTGAGGTTTCGCGAAAAAAATGAGGTAATAGATCTTTCTAATCAGTCGCAATTGTATTATGGAAACCTTGCCGAGAACAATAAACAATTAATTACCCAACAGGTGCAGATGGGGGTTGTAGAATATTTGTTGCAATACATCAATGACCCCGGCAATCAATACAAAATTGTACCCACTGATTTGGGAATCCAGGAACCGACCCTGCTCCCCTTACTAACCCAGTATAATACCTTACAGTTGCAGCGCAATACCCTGCAGCAAACAACGGGCCCTTCAAACACGGCTCTTTTATCAATTGAGGCTACACTTACAAAATTGAGGCTGCAAATACATGAGGCGCTAAAGAATGTTTTGCATGCTTACGGTATTGCCGCAAACAAAATGAAGGAACAGATAGCCGGAGCCCAATCAAAAATTAAAGGGGTTCCGGCCAAGGCTAAAGGCTTGCTTGACATTGAACGTCAGCAAAAAATAAAACAGGATTTATATTTGTTTTTGCTGCAAAAGCGTGAAGAAGCAGCTATTTCTGTTGCAGCTACTGTAGCCAGTTCTAATCCTTTAGAAGAAGCATCAGCTTCAAAGGTCCCGGTAAGTCCCAATAAAAAAAGTATATTACTATTGGCGCTGTTTGCCGGCATATTAATTCCGGTTGGTATAATTGCACTATTAGAAATGCTGAATGATAAGATTCGGGAACGTGAAGAGATTGTAAAACAGGTAAAATCACCCATTATTGGGGAAATCGGTCATGCCGGTGAAAATACCCTTATTGTGCATGCCGGTAGCCGTACGGTAGTGGCTGAACAATTCCGCATTATGCGAACTAATGTGCAGTACCTGATTCATAAAATCAATAAGCCGGTTGTGCTGGTAACATCTTCAGTTAGTGGGGAGGGAAAGTCGTTTGTAGCTACCAATTTTGGGGCAGTTCTTGCGCTTACCGGTAAAAAAACAGTGGTACTCGAATTCGATATCCGCAAACCTCGCCTGCTGAAAGGGTTAGATATGAAAACTCAAAAAGGACTGACCAATTATATCATGGGCAATACTTCCCTTGATGAAATTATTCAACCGGTGCCTGAGTTTTCAAATCTCTTTGTGATTGGTTGCGGACCCGTACCGCCCAACCCATCGGAGCTGTTACTGGATAAACAGGTAAGCCAGCTTTTTGAGGAGTTAAAATCCCGGTTTGACAATATTATTATTGACAGTGCCCCGGTGGGGCTGGTAAGCGATGCCTTTACCCTTAGCACATACGCTAATGCCAGTCTTTATATAATTCGCCATGGCTATACCCTGAAAAGACAACTGAATATGGTGGATGATCTCTATCAAAAGAAGCGCCTGCCAAATATGGGTCTTGTTATCAACGATATTCAAACCCGTGGACGATATAAAGGATATTACGGCTATGGTGGTGGAACTTATTATGGTTATGGCTATGGATATGGTTACGGGGGGGATTATTTTCAGGAACTAAAATCATTGAAAAAGGGAAAATGGAAAAAAATATTTAAGATTAGATGATCAACAAGAAGCGACACTTTTTAAAGGTAAAAAAAAATAATAATGGATCTTATTAATAAGCGAATTCTTGTTACTGGGGCAGATGGATTTATAGGTAGCCACCTCGTAGAAAAATTATTATCTGAGCGCTGTAAGGTTAGAGCATTTGTCTATTATAACTCTTTTAACAGTTGGGGCTGGTTAGATAGTTTTTCTCCTGAACAACTTGATAAAATAGAAGTTTTTTCTGGTGATATAAGGGATCCTAATGGAATAAGGACTGCAATGAAGGACGTGGATGTAGTTTTTCATCTGGCAGCACTCATAGCTATTCCCTTTAGCTATCATTCACCGGATAACTATATAGATACTAATATTAGAGGAACGCTTAATATTCTACAGGCAGCAAAGGATGCCAAGGTTGAAAAAATATTGGTTACATCTACATCGGAGGTTTACGGAACGGCATTATATGTACCTATAGATGAAAAGCATCCCAGGCAAGGCCAATCTCCATACTCGGCTACCAAAATTGGCGCTGATGCATTAGCTGAATCATTTTTCAAAAGCTTTAATTTACCCGTCACAATAGTACGTCCATTTAATACTTATGGCCCGAGACAATCTGCAAGAGCTGTTATTCCTTCTATTATTATTCAGTTACTCGCGGGAAAAAATGAAATTAGATTAGGTGCGCTCGAACCTACACGGGATTTGTTGTTTGTTGAAGATACTGTTAACGGATTTTTGGCTATAGCAAAATCTGATAAAGTAATCGGGGAAGAAATAAATATAGCCACACAACAGGAAATAAGTATACGAAATTTAGCTCGGTACCTTATTGATAAAATAAATCCATCAGCTGTTATCATCAGTGATAAACAAAGATTACGCCCTGATAAAAGCGAAGTTGAGCGGTTATTGGGCAAAAATCAAAAAATATGTATGCTTACCGGATGGAAACCAGCACACAATCTGGAACAAGGACTAGCTAAAACCATTACATGGTTTTCCGAACCACAAAATCTGTCTCGTTATAAAGTAAACATATATAATATATGATTGTAGGTTTTATTTTTGATGAGTCATAATGCAGAAGGGAATGAAAACTAATAATATCATATTGATTGGAGGGGGAGGACATTGTAAATCCTGTATTGAAGTCATAGAATTAGATCGCAAATACAACATTTTTGGTATAATTGATAAAGAAGACAGAGTTAATACTCATTATAATCTCCTCGGCAATGATTCAATGATACCCGTGCTTGCAAAAACTCCACAGAATCATTTTCTTATTACTGCCGGACAAGTAAAAACAGCATCATTAAGAAAAAGATTATTTGACCTTGTCCAAAATAATCACGGAAAGTTTGCGACTATTGTTAGTCCCTATTCTCTTGTATCCAGAAGCACATTTATTCATGAGGGAACAATCATTTTTCACAATGCAATAGTTAACATAGATGTAAAAATTGGAAGAAATGTAATTATTAATAATAATTCTTTAGTTGAACATGATTGTGTTATTGGAGATCATTGCCACATATCTACAGGCGCAGTAATAAACGGAGGTTGCAACATAGGAAATGAAGTACTTGTAGGAAGTAACAGTGTAATAATACAGTATATTAATATAACATCAAAGGTCGTTATCGGCGCCGGAAGTGTGGTTATCAAAGATATTACAGAGTCCGGAGTTTATGCAGGTAACCCAATATCAAAAATTTCTGATTACATTGAATAACGTATTAATTATCGCGGAGGCTGGCGTTAATCACAATGGGGATTTAGGTTTAGCTAAAAGACTTGTCGATGCGGCAGCGGATGCAAGGGCCGACTATATAAAGTTTCAAACGTTTAAAGCGGACAAACTGGTTGTTAAAAGCGCTCCTAAAGCGGCTTACCAAAAAAACAATACAACCGATGGCGACGATACACAGTTTAGAATGTTAAAAAAATTAGAACTTAAAGAAGAGTGGCACCAAGAATTGATTGACTACTGCGCAGATAAGAATATCAAGTTCCTATCTACGGGTTTTGACATTAGCAGCTTGGAGTTTTTATATTCACTTGGTCTCCGGTTAGCAAAAATTCCGTCCGGTGAAATTACTAACCTGCCTTACCTGAAAAAGGCAGCAACCCTTTTTCCCAATATCATCTTGTCAACGGGCATGGCTGAAATGGGAGAAATACGAGAGGCAATTAATGTGTTACTGCGCAATGGAGCTCAAAAAGAAAAAATTACCATACTACATTGTAATACTGAATACCCTACTCCCATGAAGGATGTTAACCTTAGAGCGATGTTGCACATCCAAAGCGAGTTTAATGTGCGTTTTGGTTATTCCGATCATACTTATGGAATAGAAGTACCTATTGCTGCGGTAGCGCTAGGTGCAAATGTTATTGAAAAGCATTTTACACTTAGCAGGGACATGGAAGGTCCGGACCATAAAGCCTCACTAGAGCCTACCGAACTTAAGAATATGGTAGAGGCTATCAGAAACATTGAAATTGCTTTAGGAGATGGTATTAAAAAACCAAGCGGCTCTGAACAAAAAAACAAAGCAGTCGCCCGCAAAAGTATTGTTGCGGCTACTCATATCCGGACTGGAGAACCATTTACTGAAAATAATTGCACGGTAAAAAGACCTGGTACGGGTATAAGTCCAATGCAATGGGACAAAGTAATTGGGCAAGTAGCAAAAAAGGATTTTTTTCCAGATGATCTGATAGAATTATGAATAAACCTCAATTGAAAATTGCGGTGGTTACCGGTTCAAGGGCGGAGTATGGTTTGTTCAAACCATTGCTGGATATTGTTCAAAAAGACAGATCATTGAAATTGCAATTGTTGGTGACAGGAATGCATTTGTCGCCTGAATTTGGACTTACCTACCAACAAATAGAGAACGACGGATATTTAATTGACGAAAAAATAGAAATGCTTTTGTCTAGTGATACAGATAGCGCTATCGTGAAGTCCACCGCACTTGGTATGATAGGAATATCCGACGCTTTGAATCGTTTGTGCCCTGATTGGGTGGTTGTTCTTGGAGACAGGTTTGAAACCTTTGCTGCAGCCTTTGCAGCATACCAGTTAAAAATTCCGGTGGCACATTTGCACGGAGGTGAGTTGACGGAAGGTGCTACAGATGATGCCATGAGACACGCCATCACCAAAATGGCCTACCTGCATTACACCAGCACAGAAGTGTATCGTAAAAGAGTTATTCAATTAGGAGAGTCTCCTGAACGGGTAATAAATGTGGGAGCTATTGGATTAGAGTCAATTCGGAAGCTTAAGCTGCTTTCCCGTGGTCAATTGGAGAAACAGTTGGGAATGAAATTTGGAAAACTAAATTTCCTAGTTACTTATCACCCTGTAACATTGGAGAGACAAACCGCAGCACATCAGGTGAAGGAATTACTCAAAGCACTTAATTTTTTCAAAGAGGCAAAAATAGTGATTACTATGCCAAACGCCGATGCAGAGGGCCGGGCAATTATGCGTTTGATGGAGCAGTATGCAAATGAAGATCCAGAAAGGGTAAAGCTTTTTACTAGTTTAGGACAACTGCGGTATCTGTCCCTTCTAAAACAGGTACAGTTGGTAATAGGCAATTCTTCCAGTGGGATTATTGAAGCCCCGGAAATGCATATTCCAACAATTGATATTGGTAGCCGACAACAGGGAAGGATAAAGAGTAAAACAATAGTTTCTTCGAACACTGATAGCAGAAGTATTATCCAAGCTATTCAGCAGTCCCTCTCAGTCAAATTTAACCGACAATGTAAGACAGCCAGTAATCCGTATAGTAAACCCGGAACTGCCGCTGCTATCATCCACAATATTCGCAAAATAGGGAAGCTCAATTCAGTAAAAAAGAAATTTTACGACTTAGATGTATGAATAATTGGGAAAAATATGTTATCTCCAACACGCTTACCGTCAGGCAGGCATTAAATGTTATTAATGATCTTGGCGAGATCAACTGTGTGTTATTTGTAACTGATGAAGTTGGAGTTTTATTAGGAAGTGTCACCGATGGCGATATAAGAAGAGGCTTGATTGGTAATGTACAATTGGAACATACGATAATGTCGGTGGCAAATCAAAAAGTCAGAAAAATATTAAATGGTAGTATAGACACTGATTATATAAAAAAAAGTAAACAGGAAGGCGTAACAGTATTGCCATCCGTAGATCCATCCGGAGTAATTAAGAGTATTATTAATTTGGATGAACTAAAAACCATTCTACCCTTGCACGCTATTATCATGGCTGGAGGAAAGGGAGAACGCTTGTTGCCTCTAACCAAATCGGTTCCAAAACCAATGTTGAAAGTGGGTGACAAACCTATCATAGAACATAATATTGATCAGCTTAAAGCCTACGGAATTCAGCATTTTCACATCAGCATTAACTATCTTGGTCATGTCATCAGCGATTATTTTAAAGAAGGTACTAACAAAGGAATCAAAATTGAATACGTGAAGGAAAATAAACCGATGGGTACTCTTGGTTCAATATCTCTGGTGAAGGAGTTTCGTAGTGCAGATATACTCGTCATGAATTCCGATTTACTTACAAATATTGATTTTGCAGACTTTTACAACGAGTTTAAAAGCCGGGAGGCTGATATGGCTGTTGCTACCGTTCCTTATCATGTAGACCTCCCTTACGCTATTATGGAATTGGATGGAACTGAAGTGGTTGATTTTAAGGAAAAGCCCAGATATACTTATTTTGCGAATGCGGGAATATATCTTTTAAAAAAATCTTTGATAGAACTTGTACCTAAAAATTCTTTTTACAATGTCACAGATCTTATGAGCCTGCTAATTCAAAAAAAGTATAAACTGATTAACTACCCGGTTTTGGGGTATTGGTTAGATATTGGAAAGCCGGAAGATTTTGCCCGGGCACAAAAAGACATTTTACATCTGCATTTATAATGAGATATTTATTCATAATCCCTGCCCGGGGAGGATCTAAAGGATTAAAGGGCAAGAATATTAAAGACCTATGTGGCAAACCGCTCATATTATATTCTTTGCAATATGCAAGATTGTTTACGGACGACAGTAATATATGCGTTACTACAGATAGCCAGGAAATTGCGGATGTGGTAAGGTCTGCGCGGTATACGCTGCCATTTTTACGCCCGGATAATCTATCCGGCGATGCAACCGGCATGCGTGATGTACTGATTCATGCAATAGATACATACGAAGAAAAAGGGTATATCTTCGATGGCGTCGTATTGTTACAACCTACTTCTCCATTTCGCTGTCGTCATTTTTTTGAAGAGGCCTCTTCTCTCTTTACTTCGCAAATAGATATGGTAGTAGCAGTAAATGAAAGTAAGGCAAATCCATATTTCAATCTATTTGAAGAAAATAAAGAGGGATATCTGCAGTTGTCTAAAACGTCAACAGCAGTGAGCCGACAGGAAACCCCCAAGATTTATCAGTATAATGGAAATCTTTATGTTATAAAAATAAATAGTCTACGTTTGTATGATTCACTCTCAAAACTTCCACAAATAGTCAAATACGTAATTCCTGCAGAATATGGGATTGATATAGATAATCTTTCCGATTGGAATAATGCGGAGTATTTATTAAACAATCATTTAGTACGTACAGATGGAAAATTGTAGGGTCATTGCCCGATTGGATATAAAAGGGCCAAATCTTGTTAAAGGTATACACCTTGAAGGATTGAGGGTATTAGGTAAGCCGGAAGACTTTGCTAAATATTATTACGAAAATGGTGCCGATGAATTGTTCTATCAGGATGTGGTGGCGAGCTTATACGAGCGGAACAGTTTGCAGGAATTTATTTCCGCCACTGCAAAAAAAAGCTTTATACCACTTACTGTAGGTGGTGGTATCAGAACCATCAATGATATCCGGGAAGTATTGCGCGCCGGAGGAGACAAAGTTTGTATTAATACTGCTGCAATTCGTAATCCAAATTTTATAAGAGAGGCTGCTTTAAAGTTTGGATCTTCTACTATAGTAGTTGCAATCGAAGCTATTAAACAACAGGATGGGAAGTATCTGGCTTTTGTTGACAACGGGCGCGAGTTCACTGGTATTGAAGTGTTGGACTGGGCGAAAAAAGTAGAAGCATTTGGAGCGGGCGAAATTGTTATAACTTCAGTAGATAGAGAAGGCACGGGTGAAGGGTATGACATAGAATTAACAAGTACAATTTCTTCTGGAGTTAGCATACCGGTAATTGCGCATGGTGGCCCGGGGCAGTTGACACACTTTGCAGAAGCAGTTACTGTAGGCAAAGCGGATGCTTTAGCAGTAGCTTCAGTAATACATTACGATTTTATTACCAATAGACGGAGCGACATGGAAAGTCGGTCTGAAGGGAATATTTCTTTTCTGAAAAGTGGCCGCACCCGGTTTGGCAAAATTCAACCAGCTAGTTTACATGAAATAAAATTGAGCTTACATAACGCCGGTGTCAGTTGCCGCATTTAATTATTCAATATGCCGAAAAAAGTAGTGATAATAGATTACCAGTTGGGAAATCTGTTTAGTGTAAAGCAAGCATGCGATTATCTTGGTTATGATGCAGAGATCAGCTTCGACCCAGAAAAATTACTTAGGGCCGACTATGCAATATTGCCTGGTGTAGGCGCATTTAATGATGCTATGCAGAAGCTAAAAGTTTTTGGGCTTACCGAAGGGATTAGAGACTATGTGAAAACAGGGAAACCTATGATGGGAATTTGCCTTGGCTTGCAATTATTGCTGTCTGATAGCGAAGAATTTGGAAATACCCCTGGACTGGACCTGATTCCGGGAAGAGTAAAAAAGTTTGAAGTTCAGTCAAACGGTCAGAGAATCTATAAAGTTCCGCAGATACAGTGGAATACTATTAGCGAGCCGGAGGAGGGACGGTGGCGAAATACACCATTAAACGTTTGTAAACAAGGTGACTTTATGTATTTCGTACATTCGTTTTATGCATCTCCTCATGACACAAGATATGTGCTGGCTACTACTGCTTATGGCAACCAAACCTATTGTTCTGCGGTGATAAAAGACAACATTTTTGCTACGCAATTTCACCCCGAAAAGAGTGGTTTGTATGGACTTAATATTTACAAAGCCTGGTTTAACCAGTTTGCCAAATAAAGAGCAACCAAAATAAATTCAAGAAAAAATCATAAAGGAAATCATGAAACAGGAACTCGAAGTAAAATACGGATTGCCCCGTGCCGTAAAATTTTGCAAAAAATGTGTGATGAGTAACCAGCGGCCGGTGTCTGAAGTAGAATTCAAACATAATATAGCTACGCGAAAAAAAACAATGGCTTTTGATGCAGAAGGAATTTGTGATGCTTGTCGCGCCAATGAGCAAAAAGAACGAATTGATTGGAAGAAGCGCGAAGATGAATTACTGAAACTATTGGATCAGTATCGCAAAAATGATGGTTCTTATGATTGCCTTGTTCCCGGAAGTGGCGGAAAAGACAGTGCATTTCAAGCGCATATTTTAAAGTATAAATATGGTATGAACCCGCTAACAGTTACCTGGCCACCAATCTTATATACAGAGTATGGATACCAGAACTGGAAGAACTGGATTGATATTGGCGGGTTTGATAATATTTCTTTTCGCCGTAATGGTCGTGTAATGAAACTGCTTACTAAGCTTGCGATAGAAAATTTGCTACACCCATTTCAAACTTTTATTCTCGGACAAAAAAACCTTGGACCAAAGCTGGCTGCAAAATTTGGAATCCCTTTGGTTTTTTACGGGGAGAATGAGGCTGAATACGGCAATCCCATTGCGGATAATTCCAGTTCACTGCGAGATAAATCATTTCATACGTTTAACAATATTGATGAATTGTACTTGGGTGGCGTATCCGTAAGGGAGCTCCGAGAAAAATATAATGTGCAACTTAGTGATCTAATGGCGTTTTTACCGGCCGATGCAAAGGAGCTTGAACAGGCCAATATACAGGTGCATTATTTGGGTTACTACCTGCGCTGGACCCCTCAGGAGGTATATTATTACGCGGTGGAAAATACCGGATTTAAGGCCAGACCGTTTCGCACGCAAGGCACTTACAGCAAATACAATAGTATTGATGATATGATTGATGATCTCCATTATTATACCACGCATATCAAATTTGGGATTGGACGCGCTACCTACGACGCATCGCAGGAGATTCGCAATCACCATATTACCAGAGAAGAGGGACAGGCCTTAGTAAAAAAATTCGATGGTGAATTCCCGGATAAATATTTTAATGAGATTATGGACTATATTGAAATGAAGCCCGATGTTTTTCACCAGTTATGCGACTCTTTCCGATCACCACACTTATGGAAGCAGGAAAATGGATCCTGGAAATTGAGACACACGGTTAAGGAAGACGGGACAGACGATTAATACAAAATGACTCTGCTTTTCTCAAATTTTTAAACACTGGTTAGATCGTGGTCGTCAATCTGTGCAGAGATTCCGGGGCAACAAATAATCTTATTAAACAATCTTATTCAGAAAATCAAATACTGGATATTACCGGCGTTATCAATGGCCCCTACCGAGGACTTTTCCGTCTTGGCGCAATTGACGAAAACGGAGAGTTAGAAGTCCTTGCGATTAAACACTATGTAAATTTTATCGGAAGCTTGAGCAGGGCTAGTGTAGATGACATCAACGTAAGAACAATTACTATAGCTGACCAGCCTCTATTTTGGTTTACCCCGTTGGCAGAAAAGCATGATAGCTTTCATTGGGGTAAAGATGCCTGGATACTCTATACTTTATTAAAAAATAAAGCTGAATTATTCAAAACCAAAACTACAATTCTACTTCCTGCGGCCTACAATCACATTAAGCCTTTGTTGAACGAGTTCTTCCGGATTACTGCTCTTGATTTACCCGAATTTGTTTACGTTGGTAGTATCCC
The DNA here is from genome assembly GCA_039811345.1 of Chitinophagaceae bacterium. GTDB lineage: Bacteria > Bacteroidota > Bacteroidia > Chitinophagales > Chitinophagaceae > Agriterribacter. The sequence goes on along the minus strand of JBDHYJ010000095.1, from coordinate 3,919 downwards.
CCCAAAAATAACAAGGCTCAGTAATTTTATTTATGCTTTAAAATCTTTGATTCGGTCTGTTATTTTAAAGTGGCAACTAAAATTAAAGAAGGCAAAACAGTTGCATTCAAAACAAAGAAATGTTTTTATTTTCATGGCAACTGGCCCCTCGGATAATAATATCGAAACAGACGGTGATTTGGGTGCAGTGTTTAGGCTTAGCTCATCACTAACCGAGAGCATAGGTATACCTATTTTCTATACTTATAAGATTCATAAATATGACTGGAGTAATACAGACGAAATTTTTCTTCGTGCTTACCCTTCTTATCGGCAGCTTTGGAGCCTTTTTCTTGAGCAGATAAAAGTCTATGGTCGTATTATCTCTTATGATAAGAAGTCTTGCAAAGTTGAAAATGTTGAGATACCATTCAGTTTATTATTACATGAAATATTAATCGGATGGAAGTATTTTAGTTTTCTCAATTTCGTATGGCTCTCTAATTATTTTAAACGGCTCAATAACGATGTAAGCGTTTTTTACGCTGATGAATTTTATATTTCAGGCAGAATTATCTCGGCTGCGGCAAGAATTGCTAATGTCAACAGGATAAACACCTATGGCGTGCAGCATGGGCTTGTATTGGAAAATCATACCGTGTATAGAATTTCAAACCTTGAACTTGAAGATTATATCAAAAAGAACGATGGAATGCCAAAGCCAGACTTCTTTATTTCATGGGGTACTTATTTTGCAAACCTTTTTTTAAGTTATAATTCTCTTCCTAAGGATTACGTGATACCGGCAGGTAATTTGAAGTATTACCAGATCAGCCAGGCGGGACCAAGATGCAATCAAAACAATAAAAAAATAAAAATACTGTGGTGCACAACCCTGCTTAATTTTTTTAAAGCAGAATATGCAATAATCGAAGCGGCGCTTAAAGAAATGAATAATTACGAACTTTGTTTTCGCCTTCACCCGGTAAATCATATAAAAAGAGAAGAAATAGTTGACTGGGTTTCGCCGGAATTACAGACAAAGTATAGCTTCTCCAGTGAACCTAATATTCTTGATGATATTGCAAATCATGACGTAGTAATTACAACGGTTTTCAGTACTGCCTTTTTTGACGCATTGATTATGGGGAAAAAAACCTGCAGAATTTTTACCGGTATTTCAAAAGCCGATTTTTCAAATGTGAAAGTCAACAATCTCTATGATATTAAGACTACAGAGGATTTCAGGAATATGTTTACTTCTTCCGAATTAATGGCAGAGGAAGGTGAAAGTATTTCTATAAGCGATCTTTGTTATCTAAAGGATGATTTATGGAAACAAATCCTGCAACATGGTAAAAGAGTTATTTCGAAAGATTTGTCTTAAGATATATATCACCGGGAGGCAATTGGAGGAAACTCGCGTGTACGATTCGTATCGAAAAAAATATATGCTGCACCCCGATTTTCGGTTTAATGGCAGTCATATTCAATTGTATGGTAATGGTGAAATTATTGCCGGTAAGAATTCGTATATCGGGGAATACTCAACAATTCAGGCATTTGATAATTGTAAGGTGATCATTGGAGAAGGATGTAGTATTAGTCATAACGTACGGATGTACACTCATTCGGCTGTTAGCAACCAGGATTTTTCAATGCAGCCTATTCAGAATAAGACCGGTAACATCACAATTGGGGCAAATGTTTTGATTGGGGCAAATGTGTTTATTAATCCGGGAATTACTATAGGTGATAATGCGGTGGTAGGTGCAAACGCTGTTGTGACAAAAGATGTAGAATCATTTGCTATTGTTGGAGGGGTGCCGGCCCGGCTGATTAGAAAAAAGAAATTACCAGGTGTTTCTTAAGAAATTAATATCACATTCGCTAATCTACGCATTGGCGCCCCAGTTGCCTCGTATTGCAGGATTATTTGTTCTGCCTGTTATCACTGGATATTTAACAACACAGGATTATGGAGTATATGGGATAATTACATCTTATGTGGGTATTGTAAGTGCTATTAGTGACCTTGGACTTGTTGTAATACTCGTAAACTCATTTTTTCAATATCCAAATAAGTGGCAGATTATATGGAAGCAAGTTCATTTTTACCTGTTGTGCTGGTCGGTTATTTATAGTGCTCTACTGGGGCTTCTTCTCTTTTTTGTCATTCCTGCCGCCGTTAGTACTCACGTATGGGAAATCATCCTGTTAATCTGCGTACCCCAGATTCTGTTTGCGCCCGTTCAGTTTCTGGCTTCAAGATACTACCAGTTTGCAAGGAAGCCCCTGTATTTGGGTATTGCTTCGGCCATAGTGGGGGTTGTAGCTATTTTATTGAACCTGTACACTATTGCTTACTTGCGCATGGGTTTTATGGGCTGGTTTTGGTCTACTGCTATTGCTTCGTTAGTACAATTTCTATTTTTTGTGTACCCTGTGTACATTAAATATAAATTATCCCCCCTGTTTTCGTTTAGGAAAAATTTTTTGATCAAACAGCTAAGAGTCTCGTTGCCTCTTATTCCCCATAACTATTCATCTTATTTATTAAATTCTTCTGACCGGGTGGTGATGGACCGTTTGCATGTGAACGTTTCCAATATTGGCATGTATAATATAGCCTATATATTTGGAAATTATTTTGAATTTGGCGGAACAGCTTTAGGTATGGCGGTGGGCCCGGTTTACACGGGGATGATCGCAAAAAATAATCAGAAAACAGAATTTGATCTATATGTTCTTACAAAATGGCTACAGATTGCTTTTATAATAGCTGGATTTCTGGTTGCATTATGGAGCAAAGAATTAATGAATATTCTGATAAGCAATGAGGAATTGAAAATAGCCTATCCTTTAGCTATTATTATTATTATGGGGTATGTTTATCGTCCATATTACTGGATGGCTGTAAATAAACTTCAGTATTTTCAAAAAACAACGCAATTGTGGAAAATCTCGTTTGTGGCGGGTATGCTTAACCTGATTTTGAATTTTATTTTCATTCCCCTGTACGGCGTACAGGCTGCGGCTATTACTACATTTGCAGCTATGATGTATATGGGTTTCTCAGCCTATTATTTAAGATCTTTCAGGGAGCTTAACACTTTCAATATTAAGTATAAGCCACGGCAGGTGATTTTAATTATTATTGCCCTTACATTCATAGTGTATGCAATTAAAGATGTTTCCTATTCGGTTAAGATAATGATTACTTTGCTGTTTACTTTAGGTTTCTTTGCCTATTCATTTAGGAAGCGTAATCTTTTTAGAACCTTAGAAATGTAATTATGCTTGTTATAATAGATTATGGTGTAGGTAATCTTAGCTCTATCAAAAACATTTTAAAAAAGATTGCTATTGATTCTTTAATAAGTAGCAATATAACAGACATTGAGCAGGCCGATAAACTTATCCTTCCTGGGGTCGGTCATTTTGATTATGGTATGCAGCAGTTACGACAATCCGGCTTAGTTGAAGTTATTCAAAATAAAGTTTTTCATAACAAGACTCCATTGCTGGGGATATGCCTCGGGGTACAATTATTAACCGAAAGCAGTGAAGAAGGCAGGGAAAAAGGCCTCGGCTGGATAAAAGGAAGAACCGTTGCCTTCGATCAGTCGAAGCTTGATAGTTTTCATACCGTTCCGCACATGGGTTGGACTGATATCAAAGGGTTTGAACATTCAAAACTATTTACCGGTATGTATAATGACCCCCGTTTTTACTTTGTACACTCTTATCATCTGCAGTTAGACCATGCCAAAGATACTCTGGCTTATGCACACTATGGATATGATTTTACTGCCGGAATTGAACATGATAATATTCTGGGGGTACAGTTTCATCCTGAAAAAAGCCACAAGTTTGGCATGAAGCTATTGGAAAATTTTGCAAAATATTATTAAGTGCGAAGGATAAGGGTCATTCCGGT
>JBDHYJ010000094.1:0-18518 GCA_039811345.1 Chitinophagaceae bacterium | reverse complement strand
TCACCAATGCGGATATACGACTTTCGGTGTTTTTCCTGATAATTCATAACTCACTCAATATACAAAATTCCGCCGCCCTTTCATTGAGGTTGCAGAGAGTGGCTCGTGGGACACGAACCACGGCGAAGGGGAAACTGTATATTATTTGCAGTACTATTATGCATTTTGCATTTTTGGAACAACAGGTACAAGTCCGTGTTTTTTCATTATCATCCCTAATTTTTGATGATCGGGCGCCCCTCCTGCATTTAATACTTCAGCTACTTCTTTAAAAAAGATTGGTCCGAGCAGGGCAGGGGTTATTACTGCCAGTCCTTTGGCATCAGCTTGTTTTAAATTGTCAAAACCATGAACAGCGCCACGGGGAATGAAACAGGTTTCGCCCGGCCGGATGTCTATAGCTTTTCCCTCAACTGTAAAAGTTAAAGTGCCCGACAACCCATAAATGGTTTCATCGTAATGTTCGTGGTAGTGGGGCACAGGTACTTTTGCACCTACCGGTACTGTAAACTCAAACATGGCTGCGGAACCATTGGTATCTGCTGCTTCTAATAAAAAATCAATAATAACCTGACCTACTTTAATTGTTTCTTTTTTCATAATTATAATTTTATTGTTGTCAAAACTATCAGGATGAAACAATAAAGTCCTTGATTTGAGATAAGAAATTATTTAGCGGCAATTTTTTTTCTGATGCGGCTTAGGGTTTCCGGTGTCATGGATAGATAAGCAGCGATATGGTACAGTGGTATCCGTTGCAATAATGCAGGTTCCTCTTTTACAAAACGCAGGTATTTTTCTTCAGGAGTTTCAACAGTAGCTTCTGCAAGTCTTTTTTTCAACATATAATTCGTGTCCTGCTGTGCCCTTATAAAACCCATTGTAAAAGATTGAATATGGGTTACAGCATACACCCAGTTTTTTTGATTAATTCTTTGAAGTATACTGTCTTCGAGTGCCTGCACACATAATTCAGTTGGCTTATTATCCAGGAAACTTACTAATTCGCTGCACCATCCGTCTTCCACTTTAAAATAAATAGTACGTTCTTCACCATTGTTATTAATATAATACTGTCGCAGACAACCTTTCTCCACAAAATAAACATACCTGGCAATCTCCCCCGACTGATAAAGATGTTCATTCTTTTTTACCTCCTGTTGCTCAAATAATTGAATAAGCTTCTCACAATCTTTATCAGAAACTTTATATACCTGTTTAAGCTGAGTTAATAGAGGGGAGCTGTCCATATATGGTTTAAAATAAGTTTACCTGTTGTTGACAGAAGTTTTAAGTTTTTTTAAGTGAACGGTAATGTTCACCAGTGGTAAATAGTAAATCCCTTTTGTTTCTTAGTAAGCCTGTGCATAATGCATTATCCCCCGTCCATAGTTGAGCATTTTAACGTCAAGCCGCCATATTGCCAAAAATGTTAAACTGTCTGAATTTATTTTATGTAGATACCTTAGCCTTTTCGTCTTGTCTGCTAAATAAGTTTTGTCTCTGTCCCTAATATACTTTTCATTAATGTCAGGAGGTAAAAGTTTTATATCGTCTCCAAATAAATCTTTGTCCATGATGAGATGTTCAATACGGTTACCGCTAACGGTGAAGCATTTGTGTTTGTGGTGGCATTTGAAAATCGTTCAGCAGTGACTGAGTCTGACATTCACCGGAACTGTCAGACCCGTAACAAATGCCGGATAAAGATATTGAAGTTAATTGTTAATTCTATCACCCAGATAATATAGCTCAGCCGGGGTAATGATGTCGGCAGTTCATAAGTTGAGTGTCTGCTCCCCACCCACAGACATTATGTAACATGTACCTGTTGGGAGTTGTCTTATTCTATAAGGTTTAATCCTTCAATGTGACCAAAATATTTTCAATTCAAAGTCACAGCCATTGGTTGATAGTTTTTTTGGTTATGGCATTTTCGTCAAGCTGCTTTTGGAGAAAGTGGGGGCATTCAGAAGTAAAGTCTAAAGATCTGTAACTGCCTAACTGCAGGTTGTTGTTTAAGACCTTAGTAGAAAGATGTATCCTCTATCACTAAACCTTATTAACCTTATTGATCCCAATAAGCCAATAAGGTTTTTATTTTATGATCAAACAGGACTACTATTGTCATAAGGTCTTTTAGTTAAAATTATTTTAACCATTACTTCCTATAAATCTGATGCGAAAATTTGGAATGTACCCTCTGAGCGGCATAATCATTATCACTATTTCATCAATTTTCACTTTATTTAGATGCTTGAAGTTTTTATTGCAATTTTTATTCTCCACCTACCGAAGAGTGCTGTCAACGCACATTGCCTGTGAGATGGGCTCTTCGAAGAGTTCAAGTAAACATCCCTGCTTAAATAAAAAAATTTATGTCTGGAGAACTGGAAACAAAAACTTGATAAAGTGTTTGCCCTCGAAAGTTGCAGGAAATCATATCAAAGACCTCGTACCTAAATCATGAATAGCAAGTCTTGTAACAGGCAGTAAATTTATCGTTCCCAAAGTGTTTTTGATGAAACAGGTTTATCAATATTAATTTTAAATTTTTCCACATGAGAAGGAAAAAGCCCTGTATATTTAGCGTGTATTAGTGGAATTAATGATAAAAATTCCGGATTGTCAGGTTTGTTTCCCATACCTAAAATTAGAAATACAGGTCGTTCCTTGTTGTGTTCCAAATATCTATTTAATTGACTGTCATTGCACCAAACAATTTTATTATTGTATAGTCCTGTTCTGAATTTGGCTTCAATGTAGAATTCTTTTTTTGTCCAATTGTCACGAAAAGTAAAGTCTGGTTTCAACGAAGATTTTACGTAGTCTTTGTTTGTTTTGTAATCGTGTGTTCGTTCTAAAAGGTCATAATAGCTGTTAATAAATAAATATTCTCGAACATAGTTTTCAAACTTTTCGCCCATTTTGAATGACTCAGGTGTAGTGGCTTCGTCAATCATTGCCTGAATACCTTTTCCTAAAATTGATAATATTCCCATTTTCTGTCGTTTTTTCTGTCGTAAAATGTTCGTATTTCCCAACGTACAAGCATATTGATTTATTTTATAAAACATTGCTTTCCCCTTTGCAACACCTTTTCAAAAAATGTCACCTGTTATCTGCTAATAATATTATTTCATCACTTGTGATATCAATCGGCAGGGGAATAGTGTTTGTTTAATCTGCTTTGTACTACATAAGTAAAATACTGAATGGGTGGAGAAAGCATAATAGGATTATAAATTTTATAATGGTATTGTTAGAGAAACAATTTCGGAAAGGAATGATGTCAGACCACCACTGATAGATACCAGAGTGCTACATATATTGCTGAATAAAATTGTTGAAGTACAAGCGTGTGACTCACGATAATTATCGGAGCAGGCACGACCAAAGCTTAATAGTAGTTCTGTAAGCTTGGAACCAAAAATTATTGTACAATACCTTGGCTGGTCGGTTCAATCTTGTCAATATTTATTGTATCTATTAAAGAATTAAGAACATGAAGTGGAAAACTCATTAAAAAAATGAGCCCCGATGCTTCGTCATGTTTTTTTAGCACCGGGGCCCGGGTTTTAATTTGTTTTTTCTAAAACGTATATAAAGGGTAAACATTATTGACTGAATATAAAAATGAGATATATCAACTGAACGGGCAATATTATCTGTTCTAATACCTGCAATAGCAGCCGGTGTAGCTCTGGAGTGAAGGGGTAATGCCCGGTTACTTTTGCGGGTTTTTAAGTAATGGTCTCAGTCTTGATTTAGCCTTATTAAAAATATGCTGCCCTTTGTCTATACCTTTTCTTAACTCTTTTTGCTGCTCTGCAGGAAGCTGGAACACTTCATAACAGGCATCACTGCAGCAGCCTTTGTATTTTTCTGCACATTCGCTGCACTGGATAAACAGCAGATGGCAACCCTCATTTTTGCAGTTAGTATGGGTATCGCAGGGTTTGCCGCATTGATGGCAATGCGATATAATATCCTCCGATATACGTTCGCCCAGCCTGTCGTCAAAAACAAAATTCTTACCGATGAATGTGTTCTCCAATCCCTCTGCTTTTGCCATACGTACATAATTGATAATACCGCCTTCAAGATGATATACATTTTGAAATCCGTTGTGCAGCATATAGGCGCTTGCTTTTTCGCAACGTATACCACCGGTGCAATACATAATGATGTTTTTTTCTTTGTGCTCCTGCATCATTTCTACAGCCATCGGCAACTGCTCCCTGAAGGTATCACTGGGTATTTCAATGGCATTTTTGAAATGCCCCACTTCGTATTCATAATGATTGCGCATATCTATCAGGATGGTCTGCGGATCTTTGGCAAGCCGGTTGAAACCTGCCGCATCCACATATTTTCCTTTTTTGCTCATATCAAAATGTGGATCAGTAATACCATCGGCTACAATCTTTTCCCTGATTTTTATTTTCAGTACCCAAAAGGATTTGCCATCATCCTCCACTGCAATATTGAGCCTTAAGTTTTCAAGCCCCGGAATACTATCAAGATAATTTTTCAGCTTATCGAACTGAGATGAAGGAACACTAACCTGGGCATTAATACCTTCGGCAGCTATATATATCCTCCCGAATACTTTTAACGCAAAAAGATTTTTGTACAATTCATCCCTGAAATGTTTGGGGTCGCTTATATGAAAATACCGGTAAAAAGAAATCGTAGTGCGGGGCTCTTTATCCTGCAGCATAAGCTGCTTTAGTTCCTTTTGGGAAACGCGATTGTGTAATACTGCCATAATTATTGAAATTTTATGTCCTGGTTAAAGACGGGTCGTTTGCATGACGAACAAAATTTCTAAACGGCGCAAAGATATAGAGAATTTGAGATTTGAGATTTGAATTTTGAGATTAGTTGCCTGTGACTCCACGGATACCGATGCGGATACCCCAGTCTTTATAACCTGCATTGCTGTATCCCCGAACATAATCTACTCTGAATATTTTTAAAATATTTTCTATCCCGCTAAATACTTCATAATAATAATTGTTTTTATCTGCCAAAAATGCATTGCCACCTGCTACAAGACGGATATTAAGTGTTTTAATGAAGGGGATTTTATTGGTAAGAAAACCATTGAAATGATGTTCAATATTCAGTGTGCTGAAAAAATGTGATGTTGTGCTCAGTTCATAATATTGCGCCAGTTGAAAGCTGTTCATGTATGTGGCTGCTATCAAAAACCGGTTGCCATTGAAATGCTGGTAATCCGGAATTTCTACCTGGCGGTTGTTTAGAAAACCTCCCAAAGCAATATTGTAATTGAACATACCCCACAGCTTCAGGTTGAATTCATCTCTGACTGTAAATTTCCAGCGGTCGTAATCTATATCACTGCCTAACAGATTTTTGAATCCTTTTGTATAGCTGATGCCCAACAATGGATATTTAGATCCGAGATTGATTTTTCGATCAGGCAACTGTATAAATTTTGTTCCCGGCTGGTAGCTCACGGAAAATATACCTGTCAATGCCTGGTGCCTGATGAAATTTTGAGTTGTCAGTTCAGTGGGATAATTGGGAGTTCGTTTTGCCAGGTTTTCACTTCTGCCCCAAAAGGTATTATCCCGGTTTTCTAATGGCATCCTGTCCTGGTAACTGATAGCTGCTTTTATAGTTAAAGCCTCTCCTATACCTCTTATATACTCCAGTTTTCCAAACCAGGCTTCATATAGTTTTAAATAATTGGGCCCATTTAAAAGGGTGTAATAGGTATTGACCGTTGGCCGCACCGGCGATTCGTTGTTCATCTGCAATACTTTTTTGCCACCGGCTAAAATGAATGCATTATTGCTTTTACCACCCCAATGCCAGGTAGTGGAAAGGTCGGCATTGAAATGTTTGTTGGTCAAACCATAGCGCAGCGTAGGGCTTATGTCAATAGATTTAGTTTCTGAAAATTTTTTGCTGTAAGTGGGGCCTATATCAATATTAAATCCTTCCACAGTATTAAAGTTTACAGCTTCTATTAACGGTCTATATGAAATAGTTGATTTTTTAGATTGTCGGGTAAAAGTTTGCCCAAACAACAACACTCCTCCAATTGTGAGTTTATTTCTTTTCCGGTCTACCGAATCAAGATAATGCGGATCGTTGCGAACAATCTCCATGCTGTCTTTCCTTTTATAGTCAAGCGCCTCATCTGCCAGCAGGGGAACGGGACGCACCTCATTCCAGTATTCGCGTGGTTTTTTATTGGAGCCTGTATCGTATTTCACCACTACATTGTTGAATAATTTTTTGTCCAGTACAGGATTGATCCTGTAATTATTATATACCGAAACAAAATTTCCTTTGGCATCAAAGCCCAGTATCTTCACCGAAGGATATAATACCTGGCTTTGTATCATCCACACATCTTTGGTAACAGGAACATATAATTGCTCTACTCTCAGCGTATCTGCCAGTTCCATTTGAGATGATTTGGTAAGCATGAGGCTCACACTATGTATGCGCCAGTCATCTTCTGTGATATTGATAATTCCGCTGAACAGAGGTTCATACAGGCGTTTTGGAATTACCATTATGCGGTTCACTGTTTTTTCGTTTTCGATAAAACTACCCAGGAACCTGTACCTGTAAAAACTAAGGGCATTGTCGGCTATAGGTGATATAAAGCCGCGTGGGTTGAGTGCCGGATTGACCTGTATATTGTTGTCGTAGAAAGTTAAAAACCTGGGGTCGCTGAAGCCAAATCCCCCGCCCTGGCCGCTCACACGGGTGGAGGTAACAATTACTTTTTCGTGGTTGGGTTTTTGATAATAATAATCGGCAATGGTTTCGGAGAGATAAATCATTTTATTCTTCCCGGTATCGCCATCATTGAAATCTACTTTCTGACCAAAGATGGTATTGGGATAATCATTGAGCCGCAATTGCCCTTTGATATATACCTGGCATTGAAACGCATCTACCTGGTTTTTGTAGTATGGTCTTTTCTTTATCGCCTGCCTTATGATTTCATAAGCAGGGTCTTCTGTATTTTTTCCAATAATAATTTCTTTGAGGGTTATCTGCTGCAGGTGCAAAACAAAATCAAGATGAACCGGTTCGTTGCCAACGGTTATTGTTTGCTCTGAAGCGGCATAACCTATATGCATACACTGAATGGTATAGCTGCCTTGCGGGAGATTAATATGATATCGCCCTTCATCATTAGCCGTAGTACCAATTGTAGTGCCTTTTATCACGATAGAAGAGAAGGACAATACATCGCCCATATCGTTTTTGACAATACCAGTAACAGGTACGGCTACCGCTTTAATAAAAAATAAAAAAAGTATCGGAACAAGTTGCAGCTTTTTTTTCATGTAACTAAAATTCGCCAAAGAATACTACCAAACTTAGGATGGCATCTTTTTATCAACAATACTTCGGAGCAATGAGCCGCTGAGTGCCGCAAAGCCTGCGGTAAATGCGCCAATAAATGCTGTAATAAAAACCAGGGTCATTGGTGCATCTTTACCCAGGATGACGGGAGAAATTCTATGTGCCAGTATATGGTGGTTAGCCACACTGATATACCATGCCAGTCCGCCCCACAATAACAGCAACGACAGGAAACCTGCAGCAAATGACAGGTAGTGTTTCTGTTGTATGATCATGCTTACCGCAAATGCAACTATTGCAATGCTCCACCAGGGCATATATAAACAAATTGTAAAACTCAGCAATGCAATCAATAAAACGGATACAATAAATTTGATCATGTTGATATGTTTTGAGCTATCAGCAGTCAGCGGTCAGCGGTCAGCTATCAGTAGTCAGCAAATTTATAAATACTCATTCATTCCTAATACCTGAAAGCTGAAAGCAAATACCTGACACCTGATTGCCAATACCTGAAAGTTGAAAGCTGATACCTGAAAGCTAATAGCTAATAGCCTCCACTTCTCACTTCCCCACAAACTCCATTTTCCACAGTTTTCTGTTTCCTTCTATTTCTCCACGCTGCATAAACCAGGCTTTGTAATAACCACCGGCTGCCCATTTATCTACAAAGTCATCATAATACACACTGCCGGGATTGCCGGATTGACCACCGGGATATATTATATACGCTGTTGTTTCTTTTTCTAACGACACCACCATGCGCCAGCTTGGCCCGTGATCATGTTTCATCGCATTGATAACATGTTCACCACCACCAATCGGCAAGCCGGTTCTGGCAAAAGGCATCAATTTTGTTTTCAGCAAATGATATATGGTAGTGTTCTTAAAGTTGCCCCAGGTAAGTTTGTCTTGTTTGTTGAGTGAGTCAGCCTTTGCAACAGTGGTCTTAAACGATGCCAGAATCACATCGGCAAGAGTTTCTGTGACCGGGGTGTTAATATTGTCTATGTATCGAAATGCACTATCCTTTAGTAAGGCTTCTATCAGGGTAGGATCAGATGGAGATAAATCGCTCACACCTGCTTTTTCAAATTCATCATCCCACACCTGCTTTTTCAAATTATCAAACCATAAAGAAAAAATCGTTGGGCCTCTTAACGCTATATCATTATACAATGACCAGTTGGCAACGGTATCTAAATACTTTTTCTCATTTTCATCAAGCTCACCGGTTGGTAAATATTTCAGCAATAGCGGTCTTGCTGTTTCTGCAAAAACATTATAATTATCCGTCTGCAACTTCATCATATCTTCAGGAGTAATGCCCTGCATTGTTTTGAGTTTTCGGTTGATGGCAATACCGCGATACAAATCATAAGAGCCGGGTATAAAATAAGGATAACTGCTGTCTGCCGCTCTTTGATTGGCGCTGCTGACAAATCCACGCTCAGGGTTTTTTATGTGCGGGTTTTCATCCCGCGGGATAAATCCCTGCCACATAAAGCTGCTGTCTTCGCCCGGCATTACATATAGTCCCTGCCGGTTCCATCTTGCGGGGAAGGTGCCCTGCTGCCATATAGCAATATCACCCGATTTGGAAGCAAAAGCTACATTGTGGCCCGGGCAGGTAAAATATTGCAACGCATTCAGATAATCGTCATAATTATTGGCACGGTCAAGATAGTACCACATCAAAAGTTCATTAGATGCATCATGCGCCTTCCATCTTGTAGCCAATGCTGTATTGGGTAAAGTAGCTTCAGGAAAACTGTTGTCGTAGGTAACCGGTCCAAATACTGTATAGGCAACGGTGTCATAAAACGAAGGCTTATCTTTTATCTTAATTTCTTCTATACGGGTATCTGCATTCTTCCATTCGTTGTTGAATTTGTATTGTGCCTTCGTCTCGTCTTTAAACTGTATAGCATAATAATCCAGCACATCACGCTCTGAACTGGTAAAGCCAAAAGCAATACTATCGTTGAACCCGATAATAACACCCGGCGCACCCGGGAAACTAACCCCGTAAGCATTCATCGTGGGTGTTGTCATTTGCATTTCGTACCAGATGGATGGCAACGACAGCGTAAGATGCGGATCGTTGCAAAGTATAGGCGCACCACTTTGTGTTTTAGCGCCACTTACCGCCCAGTTGTTACTACCATTACCAGGGTCAGGTTTTTCTATCTCCTTCAGCATACCTGCCAGAGAGTCCCGCCCAAGATATAAAGAATCTGCTGTGGTAGGCGCTATTGGTGTTACTGAAGGCGGCGGGAACAAAGTACCTTTAGGAATTACAGGATCCAGAGAATCGGCAAACTGCGGAAATAAAACCCGTAGCGCTTTGTCACCAAAAAAAGTTTTGGCTTTGGTCATGGGCAAATCATCTGATGCACCGGCAAGGGTTTGCGACATCATTTTTACAAACAATGCAGTTTTAAGATTCGTCCACTGTTCCGGGCTGTAACCAAGCAATTTATATTCCACCGGCAGCCGGCTTGCAGGCAGGCTGTTGATATAGGCATTCACTCCCGCAGTATAGCTGTCTGTCAATTGCTTTGTAAAAGTATTGGCTTCAATCTCTTTCAGCATATTCTCCGCAGCATATACCATTCCAAGTCTGCGTTTGCCTCTGTCGTAGTCCAGCGCCACATCACCCACAATTTCACTCAGCCTTCCGGCAGCGGCATATGTTTGAAACTCCATTTGCCACAGGCGAAACTTTGCATGCAGGTAGCCCTGCACAAAATAAGCGTCTTCTTCGTTGTCGGCCACAATATGGGGCACCAGGCGATCGTCGAGATATACAGTAGCCTTGCCTTTTATCTGTGGCATCTGCAGTGTTGCATTAAAATCCTGGTTAACAGGCTCTGCATTTTGCCATATACCATGTTGCGGACTAAGAAATCTACCCAGCGGCAGTGGTAGTAATGTGGAACTACCCAAACAAATAATCAATGCAATAGTTATAGCCAGGGAGACGAAAAAGAATAACAATCTCATGGTTTAAAATTACAGGGTTGCTGTAAAACAGAAAAATATTTAAACCTGTGCAAATTTGTGTGTAAAAAAGTATTGTTGTTTTTTGGGAAAACAAGCTGTAGTACTACTATGAAGCGACATGGGCGACGCTCCGTTTATCTGTATATCCCTGATCGGCATTTTTTCCTCATTTCGTAAATGAAATTTCCAATCCGGGACTGATAGTTTTTCGACTTAAACTTTTTTTGTATCCGAAATATTTTATACATGAGACTAATATTAATTATCGGACTATTTATTACGAATTTCAGCAATGTTTTTGCCCAAACTAATTCCGGAAGTATAGAGGGAACTATCACAACACCACAGGGATCACCGGTGTCGGGGGTAAATATCACCATAAAGGGTTTAAAAAGATTTACAACTACCAACGACAACGGTTTTTTCCAGTTCAGATCTGTGCCCTATGGCAACTATACACTCATATATTCATTTGAGAGAGAAACCAGCAGGGAAGTGCATGTTACGGTACCACCGCAAAACGATTCAACCAGCACTTATAACCTTACAATTAATACCAAAGAGCTGAGTGAAGTGGTCATTCGTATTGGTGGTAGTATTAACAAGGGCATTGCTACTGTTGGAAAAGCAAATATCCCTCTTATGGATCTGCCGCAGGCAGTAACCATAATCGGACAGAATACCATCCGCAACCAACAGGCACAACGTCTGAGCGATGTGATGCGGAATGTTAATGGTATGTATCTTGGTGGTGCACGTGCTAGCACACAAGAAACATTTTATGCCCGTGGATATAATCTCTCTAATACCAACACATTTAAAAATGGATTCAGGGTCAACAGTGGTGTGATGCCCGAAATGAGCTCCATAGAGAGTGTAGAAATTTTAAAAGGTGGTGCAGCGTTGTTGTATGGTAATGTTGCGCCAGGTGGTGTATTAAATATGGTTACTAAAAAACCCCGTTTCAATTTCGGTGGTGAAGTAAGTATGCGGGTTGGCAGCTTTGGTTTGTACAAACCTGCTTTTGATATATATGGCCCAATAAGCAAATCAATTGCATACAGGGTGAATGGAACTTATGAGAATGCTAATAGCTAATGCGATGTTGTACATTCAGAACGTATGTATATCAACCCTTCTTTTTTATTTAAGTTGAGTAAAAAAACAAAACTGCTTGTGCAGGCTGACTATCTGCAACATAAATTCACTCCTGATTTTGGAATCGGTACATTGAGTGATAAAGAAAATGTATTTGGGGGTAAAACTATCCCCGATGTGGGCAGGTCGGCATTCTTTGGTGCTCCCTGGCAATATGCTAAAACAACCCAGGCTACTGCCTCAATAGAGCTGAACCACCAATTAAATGACAACTGGCAGTTAAGTGTTTTATCTGGTTATCAAAACTATCAGCGTGATTATTTTTCATTGGAAAGGATACAGGCTGATGTAAACGGAAAATTCTTACGACCTCTGGGTAAAACAAATAACAAAGAAGATTACTTCAATGTACAGGTAAATATCAACGGTGAATTTAAAACTGGAAAGCTCAACCATAAAATATTATTGGGAGCTGATGCCGAAAAATATAATACTGTTAATCTTACATCAACTTATACCAGCAAATCCATTTACGATACCATTAGCCTCCTCAATCCTTCAGCATACACTGCACGCACTGATATGCCCGACAATTGGAAATGGAATACTTCTGCAAGATCGCCTGTAGTTCGTACGGGAGTTTATGTGCAGGATCTGATTACGATTACTGAAAAAATAAAACTGCTTGCCGGGGTTAGATGGTCATTCCAGCAGGCTGATAGAACAAAAACTACTTATCTGCAAAAGAACGACTCAGTAGGATATGGAGTTGTTTTGGTGGATAAAGCATTTTCTCCCCGTGTTGGAATAGTATATCAGCCCACAACATACAATACCATATTTGCCAGTTATTCCAACTCATTTACTCCTAATTCGTCAGCAAGTGTAACGGATATTTATGGCAACCCCTTAAAACCTTCGATAATAGATCAATATGAAGTAGGTATAAAGAATGATTTCTTTGGTGGATTGTTAAGTGCCAATCTTACCCTCTACCGGATAATTAATAATAATCTTACGCAAATGGCACTGTATGATAAAGACGGGAACGAAAATAATAATTCCAATCTGCGTGAAATGAGCGGACAAACAACAAGCGACGGTATTGAGATTGATATAAAAAGCCGGCCGGTGAAAGGTTTGGATTTATTGGCAGGATACAGCTATAATAATATGCGTTACACAAAAACTTCCGGCAAAGCGGGTAGTTATGTGGAAGGTCCTCGATTGGTAAACAGCCCTGCACATACAGCAAATGCAACAGCTTTTTATACTATTCAAAACGGGAAAGTAAAAGGATTGAAGTTTGGAGTGGGCGCTTATTATGTAGGAGAACGCAATGCCGGATGGAGCCCTGTATATGCCCTGAATACTTCTACCAAAGAACTTTACATTAACGACAGGATGTTTAGCGTTAAGGGTTTTGTTACAGTGGATGTTTCAGCAGGCTACAGTTACAAAAAGTATTCACTGCTGGTGAAGCTGGCTAATATTGGCAATGCCTACAACTACTATGTTCATGAGAACTACAGCATTAATCCAATTCCCCCCCGCAACTTTATGATAACAGCAGCATACAGGTTTTAAAATTGGTATGTGAAAAATTACAATAAGCCGGATCTTGTATTTTTAATACAGGATTCGGCTTATGATTTTACATGGAATACTGCGTCTGTATACGAGTTAACTATGAATAATAGAATCTTCTTAGTTATTTTGCATTTCCATATTTGCAAAATATCAACTGATGAACGAAGCAGATGTAAAAAATATACTGGGGCTGCGACTGCCCACAGATCCGAGATGGGCCAACCTGGCAGCGCTCAGTCTTGAAGATATCCTTACAGACCATGCCTATTGCGAACAGAAAGCTGCTACAAGTTGTATTTCACTTATTCAAAAATATTCAGATAGGGAAAGGTTGGTTACCGAACTCTCACCAATTGTAACAGAAGAGTGGGGGCACTTTCGTCTTGTGTTGGCCGAACTGCAAAAGCGGGGACTCTCTCTTGGCAAACAACGAAAAGATGTTTATGTAAATAAATTAATTGACTTTCAAAAAAAAGGTGGTAGCCAGGAGGATCGTTTTCTGGATCAGTTGCTGACTATGGCGCTGATTGAAGCAAGGAGTTGTGAACGGTTTAAAAGGCTTAGCGAAGGTCTCAATGATAATTATCTCAGAAATTTTTATCGCCGTTTCATGGAAAGTGAGGCGGGTCATTATACCTTATTTATTGACCTTGCCGAAACTTATATAGACAAAACCAAAGTACGCAACAGGTGGAATGAATGGTTGAAATATGAAGCAGAGGTAATGAAAGAAATGGAACTGAGAGGAGACCGGATTCATTGATGGTGAGTTATTGTGAAGAAGTACTACTGCAGCTTTAACAAAACCTGTATATAATAAACTCTAATTTGCAGCCGTTTATGGTTTTGTTTACACCGTTAATGGGATACACATGAAAAAAATTCTTTTGTTTTTATCGTTATTTTGTGTGTTACAAATATCTGCACAGAATAAAAACAAAAAACCTGTAACACCTGCTTCTTCTTTACCCAAAATCACGGTATCTATAGGGAATACAACCGGAGGTAATATCTCAGCTGAATCGTTATCAAAAATTGTTGACTCTGCATTAACTGCTAAAGATGCGAATGGAAATAATTACGCAATTATTCGCTTCAGAGTTTTATATAAATTTAAAAGTACCTACCAGGATCAGAATACAGGCGAGAAAAAAACAACTGATGATATGCGTACCAACAATTTTTCCAATACATCCGTAATGCCTGAACTATGGCGGCAGAGTATCAAAGACAATGTAAAAGCCGGTGATGAAATGATTATTGACGAGATCATCGTAAAATTAAAAAACGGAAGCAAAATTATGGCGCCTTCGGTTACATTTAAAGTGATATAGTGGAATAGCTGTCAGCTATTAGCTATCAGCGGTTAGCAGTCATTGATGAAAGTTGTTTTTTATATCCTGAAGCTGAAAGCTGAAACCTGAAAGCTCATCGCCGATCCCCTACTGCCTTAAATCAAACTTCCCTTCTTTCAGAGGTTTTTCAACCGGTGCCTGTCCATCCTGGAGTTTGAAGGTAAAGACTTTATCTACATGTAACCATTTCCCGTTTTCCCATTTAAAGCCTTCATAATCGCCATCCGGTATATAAGTATATTTTTTGTCGGGTTGATTGTTTTCTGAAATAAGATGATCATAAATAATCATTTTCATTTCATCATCATAACGGATACTTGCGTTACCATCTTTTTTATATTCAATCGAAAACCGTGTTTGTACAGGCTTTGGTGTTTGATCTTTTGCAAAACTGAAAAATGGTCCACCGAATACAGGTTTGCCCTGTTCATCAAAATGTAATACTTCTATCCGTTTTTTTGTACTTCTAAAATTGTTTTCATCGTAACCCAAAAGCGTATAAAATTTTTGCCCCTTAAAATTATTCTCAATAATCCTGTAATATATTGCCCCTACCCAGTTGTTATTGGTAGTGGTGATATGATCTGTATTGTTAAGCAGTGGAGTTTTATCAAGCAGGGGATAGAGTAGGAGCGAACCGTCTTTGGTATTGATCTGAATAGCGCCATGCCTGCGAAATGTATTTTCGTCTTTCACTACCTGCCAGGTAAAAATTCTGAAACTGCTGTCAGGTGCATACAGCCGGGAAATAGTATGTAATGAATCAAAAGGATAATAAAAGGAGTAGGGTTCTTTAAGCGCTCTTACAAGCATCTTGGTAAATATGCTGTCGGCCCTGAAGCGTTCAGCAGCACCTCTTGCATTTACAATATTAAAAGCATAAGACTTCATCGAATCTTCATGCTGCTTAAATGCAGAGAATGAATTTCCCGATGATTGCGCCTGCAAGCTTATTACAATAAGATTCAGACCCAAAAAATAAATATACTTCAGGATATGTTTCATGTATATAGTTGGTTACGAAAATACTAACAATGCCGGTTATCAACGGCAAATATCAAGCCTTAGTGTTTAAAGTTTTGATAAAATGGAAGGGGGGATGGGCTGTGAGCATTGGGCTATGGGCATTGGGCTATGGGCATTAGGCTATGAGCATTGAGCTATGGGAATCGAGTTCCAATTGTTACTCACAACTCACAACCCATCGCCCATCGCTCATAACCCACAGCCCACAGCCTTTACACCAACGGCTCCTGCTGGCTCAGGCAATGAAAACTACCTAATCCCCATATTATGTCTGTGGAGTCTATACCCACAACTTGTCTGTCTGGAAAACAGTCCTGTATAATTTGTAATGCCTTATCGTCATTTTTACAGCGATAAGTGGGGACAACCACTGCTGCATTGCAGATATAAAAATTTGCATAAGAAGCCGGTAGTCGCTGGTCTTCGTACACTACAGCAGAAGGCATCGGGAGTTCAATGATATTTAGTTGTTTGCCATTAAGCAGCTGCATCTCTTTCAGCTCTTTCAGATTGGTTTGCAGCAATGCATAGTTTTCATCATGTTTATTTTCCTCTACTACCGTCAGCACGGTATCTTCATTTACAAACCTTACGGTATCATCAATGTGCCCGTCAGTATCATCACCCACTATGCCTTCACTTACCCATAGTATCTGATCTACACCATAATAATGTTGCAAATAAGTTTCGATCTGCTCCTGGCTTAACTGTGGGTTTCGGTTTGGATTGAGCAGGCATGCGGTTGAAGTGAGCAGGGTTCCTTTTCCGTTAAATTCAACAGAACCGCCTTCCATCACTATACCCGGTTGGAATACCGGGATATTATATGCATCGCCGATGAGAGAGGGAATTATATCATCGAGATCGTAAGGTGGATATTTATTGCCCCATGCATTGTATCCCCAGTCAATGATTATTTTTTTATGTTCTGCCTGTGGGTTAATAAGAAATGCGGGGCCATGATCGCGGCACCATGCATCATTAGTTGGATGCAGGTAAAATGCAATCTTATTCATATCCACACCAGCTTTTTCAAGACGGGCAGCCGCATCAGCTTTCATGTTCTCATTGTTTACATTGATATGAACACTCTCTCCCTGCGACACTGCTTTTATAAATGCGGTATAAGGCGCATATATGGTTTCAATTTTTCCCGGCCATGATGCTTCTTTGTGTGGCCAACTGAGCCAGGTGGCGCTGTGAGGAGCAAATTCGGCAGGGAAATAGTAACCTGATTTTTTGGGTGTTTTAAAATCAAAAAACGTAGGAACTGAAAAAGTTTTTTCTGTATGCTGCTGTTGCTTATTACTGTTGTTGCTTCCGGTGCTCACCTGTAGATGTTTTGATAAACTGAAAAAAGAAAAGTTAGTTATATCTTATATATCCTGCTGTGTCAATCTTCGTCAATGTACCTTTTGGTGATGGGTTGATAGCTGTCTATACGCCTGTCTCTGAGAAATGGCCAATGTGTTCTGTATTGATCAGTTTTTTTTGTATCAATTTTCACAACTGCTACATCTTCCTGGTCATGCGGTGCTTTGTAGATAATACTGCCAAATGGATTTGATACGAAAGATCCGCCCCAGAATTTCATAGCACCATCCTGTTCAAATCCTGTGCGGTTAACACTTACCACATGCACGCCGTTAGCAACGGCATGACTGCGCTGAATAGTTTGCCAGGCATTGTATTGCTCAGTATTAGTGGCTTCATCCTGTGAAGTTGCCCAACCAATTGCTGTTGGATAAAACAGGATTTCTGCTCCCATTAAAGCAGTAATTCTTGCCGCTTCAGGATACCACTGATCCCAGCATATCAGCACACCAATAGTTGCATATTTTGTTTTAAACACTTTATACCCAAGGTCGCCGGGTGTAAAATAAAATTTCTCGTAGTAAGCGGGATCATCAGGTATATGCATCTTCCTGTACTTTCCCAAATAAGCACCATCGGCATCTATCACTGCTGTGGTATTATGATATAACCCTTCCGCTCTTTTTTCAAAAAGGGAAGCAATAATAACAATATTTTTTTCTTTGGCTATTTTACTGAGTGTATCAGTTGACGGGCCGGGAATTGGCTCTGCCAGATCAAAGTTTTTGTAGTCCTCTACATCGCAAAAGTATAGTGAAGTAAAAAGCTCCTGAAGGCACACGATTTGTGCTCCTTTATCTGCAGCTTCTTTTACTTTTTCAACCGCTTTATTGAGGTTTTCAGTCTTATCGGCAGAACAAGTCATCTGCACCAGCCCAACATTTAATATTGCCATATTTTTTTGCTTAAAACCGCAAAAATAAAATCTTATATCGAAAAATGCCGGAATAAATACCGGTATCCGCTGATGTGATTTTTTTTTGTATCTGACAATATTTTTTACTGGAGGAAATAGTAATGAGTTTTTACGGTAGTCTCATATCCAAACCGATTGCTTATTCGGTTTCTTTTTTAGGGGTTGCTGATGTTGATAAAGGTTGTCTGCTCTGTTTGGGTCAATTGTAATAGTTTTACTGTTCAATTTACGTTCTCCGGAGTGTATTTGCCGGGGTGCCGGTCTCAGGGATCTTAACTTATCCTGAATTATTAATTCCAGTTGCCTGTCATTGAGTAATTGTTGGTCTTGTACTTGCTTAAGTAATTTTGAAAGCGATACTGCAGATACAGAGTCGGCCAACCTAAGTTGATCTTTAAAGAGAAAGTACTGCCTTTCAAACTGTTGTTGAGTTGCCTTTCGCCAATCAGATGCTGAATTGTTGTGTTCTGTTAACTCCATATCAATAAATTCCGGAGCTTCAAAATGGTAAGTCCTGGTAAGGGGTTCAAAGTCATCAAAAGAGGCAGGTGGTGCAGGAGGTGCAGGGGGAATAATTTCATCGGGTACAATTGAAGGAGGCAGAGGTTTTAATGGCTCAATGGCTGTGATTTCAGGCGTAACCGGTTTGACTATTATTTTTTTAGTGATGTTAATAGTCTTTTGACCGGGTGATGTAGTTAATGTTTTTTCATGAGTAATGATTTTCTGCCCAATGAAAGTAATTGATTTTTTATTTTTTTTTGATTCAGTCTTAGTCGAAAAATGTCCAT
>JBDHYJ010000093.1:0-18529 GCA_039811345.1 Chitinophagaceae bacterium | reverse complement strand
AGCAGATGGCGGATATCATCTATAATCAAAACTTTTCCTTCCATACCCGATAATATCAGGCGGATTGGAGTTTGCTGTTGTGACTGGGTTTCCAGAAGGCTCTGGCGGCATATACCACAGGGCGCTACCGGACGGCCGCTTGTTGATGTTCTTTTATTATCGTAACTGATGGCTATTGTTTCAATAGGAATATTATGATGAGTTGCTGCAGCGGCAGCAAGCACAACACGTTCCGCACACAAACCGGCAGGAGAGGAAGCATTTTCCTGGTTGCTGCCTGATATAATAACGCCATTGGCTAATAAAGCAGCAGCACCTACACAAAACTGTGAGTATGGTGCATACGAAGTTTGCGTTGCCAGCTTTGCTTTTTGTAATAATTCTTTGTCAGTTTTTGAAAGTAATGATGCATCATCCAAAACCCCGTATTCAAAACTAATTGCTTCTTTTCTCATATAAATACAATTACTGCCCCAAAGCTGATCCCTAAAAGCTGATAGCTCACAGCTATCAGCCTTATTTTATCCTGCTGAATATACGGCTCCATCTTGGACCACCATTCCAGCTAAACCATATCAGGGAAGCCCTTCCTACCACATGGTCTTCGGGCACGTATCCCCAAAAGCGGGAATCCTGCGAGTTATGGCGGTTGTCTCCCATCATCCAGTAGTAGTTCATCTTAAATGTGTACTGATTGGTTTCTTTTCCGTTGATGATAAATTTACCGTCTTTTTCTTCAAGTGTATTATGTTCATATACCGAAATGATCCTGCGGTAAAAGGGAATATTTTCAGGTGTCAACGTAATTGTTACATCTTTTTTGGGTATCCAAATAGGTCCGTAAAAATCTTCGCTCCATTTGTATTGTGCAGTGTCATTGGGAAAAACAGATGGGTTAAACCTTTTTACGTCTTTCACCACACTTTCCACATAAGGCAGCTTTCGCATACGTTCTGCTTCTTCAGCGCTAAGATCAATCATATAGGTACCATCTCCAATGATTCCAAACTGCTGACGATCCGGATCTGTTTCTACATTGAAATCATTTTGCAAAGTTTCTTCATCCAGTATTTGACCTTTTTTGGTTTGTACCGAATAAAATGTTGCAGAGTGCGGAGGTACATAAGCAGGTTGACCATTAATATATAGAATGGCATCTTTTAGTTGCAAGGTATCACCCGGAATACCAACACAACGTTTGATGAAATTTTCTCTTTTATCTACTGGTCTCACAATAATATCATCCCGCTCGAGTATTGCCTGACGGTCGCCTTTGTATTCGTCTCTGAGTGCATCATAATAATTCATATTAGACTGGTATGCCCCTATTACTGTATCACCTACAGGATAATTGAATACCACCACATCATTTCTCTCCACAGGACTTGACCAAAGCCGTTTGTAAGGAAGTTCAATCCATTCTACATACGATTTGGTATTAATAATGGGAGCGGTATGATGTACAAATGGTATAGCCAGTGGTGTATTGGGCAACCGTGGCCCATAACTCAATTTGCTAACAAAAAGAAAATCATTTACCAGTAATGTTTTTTCCATACTGCCAGTAGGAATAACATAGGCTTCAAATATAAAGGTACGGATGATAGTAGCGGCAACTACGGCAAACACTGCCGCATCAATCCACTCGCGGGCAGATGATTTCTTGTAATTTTTTACCACTGCATTACCGGCATATCTTTCGTTTTTTGAAAATCCCAGGTAGGGAAAATAAATAAATGGAATAAAAACTGTAGCAGCATGATGAAGCAGTGAAAAACGACCGAAGTGTTCTACGAATTTGATTAAAATCCAGATGGTAATAAACTGACCTACAATGGGTATGAATTGTAAAAAGAACCAGTATTTTTTTAGTGGCATTTTAATCACCATCAGCCACGTATTATAAAAAGGAATAAATGCTTTCCAGGGTTCGATGCCGGCTTTTTTAAACATCCCGTATAGACCGATATGAAAACCAATAACGCATAAAATGAAAATTATCCAGCCCATGCTTATTAAACTTTATTTTTTTGAAGTCGCCAAAAATAGCATAAAATCGTTGATTAAGCAGATATGTCGCTGAATGTGACAAAATGTTACGACAACAGGTAGCACAAAATTGTTAATCCTGGTTAACATTTTACAGAGGGAGATTACAGGTGCCGGGTCAGATGATTTCTTCAAGAACAGCAGAAATTTTTTGTGGATTAGTATATACCATAAAATGACGCCCGCCGGTAATTACATGTGTTGACCTGACATTTTTTATAGGAAGGATTTTATCGTTATCTCCATGCAAATGATATACTTGAGTGGGCGCCCACTCATTTTTCCAGTTGAGAATTTGATGAATGGACCATTTCAGATAACCGGGGTCAACTTTTTTACGATATTCCTCTGCCAGTTGTTTTTCTTCTTTGGTAATAGCCCCCAGAAAATAATTTTCAATAGGAGATAGTAGTTTTAAAGGTCTCATTTGCTGCAGAGCTTTCCCGGGAATTAAAGCATCCAGTTTCAGTCTACCCGAAACTCTCATCCATCGGGGTAATTCGTGATAGGATTGTATGCTTGAGATGAGAATTACTTTATCAACAGGAATATGTTTTGCTATTTCTATACAGAGCATTCCGCCAAATGAAACACCTATAAGTATAGCATTACCGGTATTTATATTGCTGCTCATGCGACGGGCATAATCGCTAATTGCTTCATTTGACTGCGGTATCAGCCAATGCAGGTAATGTATATCCCAGTCTTTATTCCAATTCAGCCTGCTGAATATTCTTTCATCAGAACCCAGTCCGCACAGGCAATATACTTGTTTTGACATGATTACATTTCGCGAATTACATAAGTGCTGATATCTTCTTCAACAATAGTTTTGCCCGATAAAATCACAAGTCGTTCTACTACATTCCTAAGTTCCCTGATATTGCCGGTCCAGTTATTTTCCTGGAGCGCTTTCATTGCAGAAGGTGCAATGGCTTTTTTGGCAATCCCGTATTCTGCACAGATATCAGACAGAAATTTATCAACCAGCAACGGGATATCGTCTTTCCTCTCATTGAGTGAAGGGACATGAATAATAATAACACTAAGCCGGTGATACAGATCAAGCCGGAACTGTTTTTCATCTACTTCCTGCAACAGATTTTTATTAGTGGCTGCTATTACCCGCACATCAACACTGATATCTTTATCACCACCAACACGGGTTATCTTTCCCTCCTGAAGTGCCCGAAGCACTTTTGCCTGTGCCTCCAGACTCATATCACCTATTTCATCAAGAAAAAGTGTTCCGCTATGTGCCTGTTCAAATTTTCCTATACGCTGTTTAACTGCAGATGTAAATGATCCTTTTTCATGTCCAAACAGTTCGCTTTCGATCAGTTCACCGGGTATAGCTGCACAGTTCACTTCAATCAAAGGACCTTTATTCCGGTTGCTTTTTTCGTGTATCCATCGGGCAACCAGTTCTTTACCTACGCCGTTTTCACCGGTGATCATCACTCTTGCATCAGTAGGCGCAACTTTGTCAATGGTTTCTTTGATCTTCACTATAGGCCCCGATTCACCAATCATTTCCTCAACTTTTGTAACCTTACGCCTCAGTACCTTGGTTTCCGTAACAAGGTTTGTTTTGTCCATAGCATTGCGGATAGTAATCAGCAACCTGTTCAGGTCCGGTGGTTTGGAAATATAATCATAAGCGCCTTTCTTTACAGCTTCTACCGCGGTTTCAATAGTGCCATGGCCTGAAATCATTATTACAGGAACATCAGGATTGATTTCACCGGCTTTATCAAGAAATTCTATTCCATCTATCTTGGGCATCTTGATATCGCACAACACAACATCGTAGTTTTTTTCTTTGAAACGTTTCAGTCCTTCTTCCCCGTCACCTGCCTCGTCTATTTTGTAACCTTCATACGAGAGTATTTCTCCCAATGTTTTACGAATAGCTTTTTCATCATCAATAATCAGGATGTTTGACATATATGTGTTTGGCGGTTTGTAAAATGTCTAATAAAAATTTTTTCAAAAATAAGGAATTATGCTCTTGTGCTTTGCATTGACATTCTTGCTTCAGACTGTACCTTTGAGTGGTAAAGTTTAGGGTATAAGAAATAAAGTTAGATTATTTATGCTACCGGCCTTACGCCTTAAACCTTACACCCTATACCTCCTCCTTCAATATTTAAACATGAATAAAAAAGTATTTATTACAGGCGCTACTGCAGGTTTTGGCGAAGCATGCGCCCGGAAGTTTGCTGAAGAACAATGGGATATTGTTATTACCGGCAGGCGTGAGGAACGTTTAATGAAACTGAAAGATGAACTCGAGAAGACAAATGGTATCCGGGTATTGCCATTGTCATTCGATGTACAGGATCGTGAAAAGGTTTTTGATATTATTAAGCAAATGCCTTTAGCATGGCAAAATATTGATGTGCTGATAAATAATGCAGGGCTTGCATTGGGCAGGGAATATTTTGACGAGGTGGATATAGATGAATGGGAAACGATGATAGATACCAATGTAAAAGGATTGCTCTATGTGTCCCGTGCATTGCTGCCATTTTTTATTGCTAAAGGGAAGGGTCATATTATCAACCTCGGATCAGTTGCCGCAAAGGAAGTGTATGAAAAAGGGAATGTGTATTGTGCATCCAAGTTTGCAGTGGAAGCCATAAGCCGTAGTATGCGTATTGATATGCTCCGGCACAATATTAAAGTAACTGCTGTGCATCCGGGAGCGGCTGAAACTGAGTTTTCTCTTGTACGGTTCCGGGGGGACGAAGCTAAAGCGAAAGCTATATATAACGGGCTTAAACCGCTGACTGCCAAAGATGTGGCAGATGTTATTTACTATTGTACCACAGTTCCTGATCATGTATGTATCAATGATATTGTAGTATGCCCAACACAGCAGGCCGATGCCATTTATTTCAACAGAAAATAATTTAGGCAAGCAATTTGCGTTGATAAAAGGTAGTAAACTATTGCCGGGATTGTTTGGTTAATTCGGCAATTGCCAAACCCTGTAAAACGCAACTAATGAAGAAGTTTTGTTTTTCTCTTATCTCTATACTATCAATGACCGCTGCTTCGGTTATTGCACAGTCGGATAATGTTATCCGCATCAGTCCCTGCGACAATCAGTCAATATTAAAACAGGCAGACAGTATTAAGCACCTTCTTGAAAGCGGTGGTTTTGCAATACTCAGGGAGGCATCCATTACAATGGAAAGCGAATACGAAATACCAATCATAGTGCCGATGAACGAAGGCACTTGGTACCAGTTTGTATTCATTGGCGATATTAAATCAAATACCTATGAAGTAAGGATGTATGATTACAGTGAAAGACAGGTGGTATACCAAAAGAAAAAGTGGGGCGATGTAGACGGAAACGTGATCAGCTACTCCTATATCCCTAAAGTTTCGGAATACCACATGATAAAACCCCTGCAGGTAAACAGTCTTCACAAAAAGAACCTTTGCGGGTATGTAATGCTCTTCAAAAAAACAGTTGGAGATCCTAAAGCTTCAAGATAAAGTATTCCATAACCAGGTATAAAAAAATTATTTGCAAAACTGTTGATAATATTTCAACATGACTCTCGTTTTTCATCAATTGCAGATTACCTTGCGCATTCTTTTGAACCATTGAATTTATACACAACATGAGTTACGCTTTTGAAGACTTTACTCCAAACAGCACAGCAAAGCCTGGCATACAATTTATTTCCTTTTTCACCCGTGTATCCGGTTTATTTCTTGCGTTAATAGCGCTATACAGTTTTAGCAGTTGCGGACAATCCTATTCTGAAAACCGGAATGGCGTTAAGAAAGATACTATTACTCAGGATGCAGCAGATGTGCAAAAAGAAGCGGTAAAGGTTGCAACACTTGATACAGCAGTATATAATGCAAAAATGCTGCAACTGGCAAATGGAGACAGTTCGGGGCTTTGGCCGGTAAAAGGTCCTTATCCGCTTCCGGGAGCTATTTTACCTTTTAAAAGAGTGGTGTCCTTTTATGGTAATCTCTATTCAACGCGTATGGGTATATTAGGCGAATTGCCCCCTGCTCAGATGTTGGCCAAATTGAAAGAAGAAGTAAAGAACTGGGAAAAAGCAGATTCAACCACTCCTGTTCAACCTGCTTTGCATTATATAGCAGTCACAGCCCAGGGCAGCGCCGGGCGGGACGGGAAATACCGTTTGCGTATGCCCTTTCACCAGATTGACTCTGTAAGAAATATGGCAAAACGTATAGATGCTATAACATTTGTGGATATACAGGTAGCATTAAGTTCGCTGCAACAGGAAGTTCCCCAACTGGAAAAATACCTGATGGAGCCGGATGTGCATCTTGGTATTGACCCTGAATTTTCCATGAAAAAAGGAGAACGGCCCGGATCTGTAATCGGTACATTTAATGCAGATGATATCAACTATGTAACTAATTATCTTGCTGAGCTTGTAAAAAAATATAATCTCCCTCCCAAAATACTGATTGTACACCGGTTTACTCAGGGAATGGTAACTAATTACAAGCAAATAAAACTACGTCCCGAAGTACAGATAGTGATGGATATGGACGGATGGGGAATGCAGGCACGTAAGATCAATACTTACAGAACATTCATATACAAAGAACCGGTACAGTTTACAGGTTTTAAGCTTTTTTACAAAAACGATTACCGTGAAAAGGGCAGCCGCTTAATGACCCCCGAAGAAGTATTGAAGCTAAAACCACAACCAATCTATATTCAATACCAGTAGTTTTTGTTATATATGTCCTGTAAATCCGGACAGAATATAACAATGTTTTGCAAATTGATAGCGGTTTTCCCCAGCTATAATCTGTACTTTTGCCGCCTAAAATTAAAATCATGCAAAAACTTTTGGTAGGGCTGCTGGCAATGGTGATAATGGCTTCCTGCAGCAGTAATGGCAAAACCGGTAACTCTTCAGCTACCTCCGGTGATTCCAGTTATGTGTTAAGTGGCACTATCAATGGAATGGACAGTGGTTTGATAATCCTGTTCAATGTTCAGAAAGGTGAGGAAGCAGAGCCAGATACGGCCAAAATATCTAAGGGTCATTTTGAATTTAAAGGATATGCTGCTGAACCCCAGTTAGCTTTCCTGGCACTGCCTCAGTTAGAGGGTCCCCGCCAGCCACCATTACCGGTATATCTTGAGGCCGGTGAAATAAAAGTTGATGGGCCAAAAGATTCTCTTTTTACCGCAAAGGTTACAGGCTCTGCTGCTCAAAAAGATTTAGATAAATTTAATGCGCTTGTAAAACCTCTTGAAGAAAAACAAAAGGCTTTGTATATGCAGTACCAGCAGGTAGCCCCAACTGGCGATGCAGCAAAAATGGAGGAGATTCAAAAGACTTATGAAGGGCTTCAGGATGAAATCAAAGCTGCAGTCGCAAAGTTTGTTAAAGAAAATCCTGCTTCTTATGTATCAGCATTTCAACTGGCACAGGTATTTGCTTATGCCGATGAAGTGAAACCTGCAGAATTAGAACCCCTATACAACGGACTGGATGAAAAAATTAAAGTTTCTCATTTTGGTAAAGCAGTGAAGGATGTTTTGGATAAAGCAAAGACTACTGCTATAGGTGGAGCTGCCCCCGAGTTTACACTTAATGATGTGAATGGTAAACCGGTTTCCCTCTCTTCATTCAAAGGCAAATATACATTAGTGGATTTCTGGGCAAGCTGGTGCGGACCCTGCCGTGTGGAAAATCCTACTGTGGTGAAAGCTTATAATACTTATAAATCCAAAGGCTTTGAGATACTGGGTGTATCGCTTGACGATAAGAAAGAAAACTGGGAAAAAGCTATTGCGCAGGACAAACTTACCTGGACACAGGTGTCTGATTTGAAAGGATGGAGAAGCGATGTGGCTGCATTATATGGTGTAAAGGCCATTCCTATGAATTATCTGCTTGATAAGGACGGGAAAATTATTGCTAAAAGTCTTCGTGGTGAAGAGCTGATTAAAAAACTCGGTGAAGTGCTGCCCTGATGTGTGGAGTAGTTTGAGAGGGGCGGGGAAAGATTTTAGTAGACAGCTATTAGCAGTCAGCTATTAGCTATCAGCAATACATCCATTGGTAATATAGACAAATTCTCCCACTTCTCACATATATCATCTCCCACCAAACAGGTATTCTCTTAAAGACTTTGGAAAAATTTACCGCAGGCGGTCAATGCTTTTCACCAGTTTTATGTCTTTATATATCCCTCTTATGGCCAGAAGTAGAAAAACAGGTATTAAGAAATATAGACCAGACCATATTGTGAAGTTGCCGTTTGTAAATGGTTTTATTTTCATATAATAAAACAGGCTACAAATTATATATACTCCAAGTGCAGCCAGTCCCAGTTTAATCTGCATACCCCTGTTTTTATAAAGAAATATTGCTATCAGGGGAACAAGTCCGAGACCTACAGTAAAGATGAGCAGAAAGAGGCTGCTTCCGGCATTAACCTGATCAAATTCATTGATGCCTTCTGTAACCCGGGTTCCACTGTAAATAGAAAGCCGAATAGTAAGAAAAGCCAGAATTCCTGCAAGTAATAACCACAGAGTTTGAATGCGCTGTAACATAGATTATTTGAATTTATTTAATCACCTAAAACCTTATATCCTAAACCTTACACCCTACACCTTTTCCTTATATCCTACACCTTACAACTTCTCCCTCAAGCCGTAGCCACTTCTCCAGCCTCAATTTCAGGATAGAGTGGAAACTCTTTCATAAACTCATGCACTTCTTCTTTAACTGACTCAATTTTTTGGTTGTTATCAATATTATTCAGTATAATATCTATCATTTCCACAATCGGCTCCATATGCGATTCTTTTAGTCCACGTGTTGTTATTGCGGGCACACCAACTCTGATGCCTGAAGTAATGAAAGGACTTTTATCATCAAAGGGTACTGCATTTTTGTTGAGGGTAATATGCGCTTTGTCTAAGGTCTCCTGTGCTTTTTTTCCTGTGATATTTTTATTTCTGAGGTCAATAAGCATCAGGTGATTGTCGGTACCGTTGCTGATAAGTTCATATCCTCTTTTTACAAAAGATTTTGCCATTGCCTGTGCATTAGCTACAACCTGTTTTGCATATACAGTGTATTCATCTGTCAGTACTTCTCCAAAAGCAACTGCTTTGGCTGCAATAATATGTTCTAATGGTCCGCCCTGTATACCCGGAAAAACGGCAAGGTCGAGCAACGCACTCATGGGTCTTATGTTTCCTTTGGGATCTTTTACACCAAATGGATTATCAAAATCGTGGCGCATCATTATTATACCGCCTCTCGGTCCGCGAAGGGTTTTGTGAGTCGTTGATGATACGAAATGACAGTGTTCAAAAGGATCATTCAACAGCCCCTTTGCAATCAAACCTGCAGGGTGAGCTATGTCTGCCAGTACCAATGCACCTACTTCATCTGCAATGGCACGGATGCGTTCATAATCCCAGTCGCGGCTATAGGCAGAAGCACCGCAGATAATCAACTTAGGTTTTTCTGTTTTCGCTGTTGCTTCCATGTGATCATAGTCCACAGTACCGGTTTCTTTTTTAACACCATAAGAAAGTGCCTGGTAATATTTGCCACTGAAATTTGCAGGACTGCCGTGTGTAAGGTGACCTCCCATACTCAGGTCGAGTCCCAGTATCTTATCACCCGGTTTAAGGCATGCTAAAAATACTGCTGTATTTGCCTGTGCACCACTATGGGGTTGTACATTGGCCCATGATGCATTAAATATTTTTTTAAGCCGGTCTATGGCAAGGCTTTCAATTTCATCAATCACTTCACATCCGCCGTAAAATCTTTTTCCGGGATACCCTTCTGCATATTTATTTGTGGGTACAGAGCCCATTGCCTGTATAACCTGTAAGGAAGTAAAGTTTTCTGAAGCAATCAGTTCAATACCATTGCGCTGACGTTCAAGTTCCTTATGAAGGAGATCAAATAGTTGTATATCTTTTTGCATAGGCCAAAAATAATGCAACAATCCCGAATTTTGCTATTTTCACGGTTTAAAGCATTCACATCAATGCTTCGTAAAAGCAACCCGATACATTTTCTCAGGAAGGATATGTGTTAATAAAACTAAAGAGAAACAGATGAAAGCAATAATCCCTGTAGCGGGAGCCGGCACCAGGCTGCGTCCTCATACCTACACTCAACCTAAAGCGCTGATACCACTTGCCGGTAAAACCGTGCTTAGTATTATTGTTGATCAACTGGCAGAGGCCGGTATACGGGAGTTTGTATTTATTATAGGTTATCTCGGCGATAAAATACAGGATTATGTAAAGGAACATTATCCCCACCTGAACTGTCATTTTGTTTACCAGAATGAACGACAGGGACTGGGACATGCAATTTATCTTACCAAAGATATAATTGGCAATGATGAAATTTTTATTGCCCTGGGTGATACCATTTGTGAATTTGATATCCAGGAAGTGTTAAAGAGTAATGATTCGATGCTTGGTGTAAAGAAAGTTGATGATCCCCGCAATTTTGGCGTTGCAGAATTAGGCGAGAATGGGTTTATCAGTAAAGTGGTGGAAAAACCTCAGATACCAAAGTCTAATCTGGCACTGGTGGGCTTATATAAAATACGGGATACCGCATTTCTGTTTGCCTGTCTCGAAAATAATATTCGCGAAGGTATACGCAGCAAAAATGAATATAGCCTAACCGATGCCCTGGAGTGCATGATATTGAAAGGTGTTGCCTTCAAATCTTTCAGGGTGCAAAACTGGTTTGATTGTGGCCGTATAGATGCTTTGCTGGAAAGTAATGCCACCCTCATGAAAAAACTGGGAGGGAACATATCTCCTGATCACGTATTTGATAATGTTATTATTGTGCCGCCGGTAAGCATAGCCAGGGGATGCGAAATCAGCAACGCTATTATAGGGCCTAATGTGGCAATAGGGGAGGACTCCCGGATTAGTTATTCTATTGTACGCGATTCCATCATCGGGTCTTTTGCTAATCTTTTCAATGTAGTATTGCACGATTCCCTCATCGGTAGCGACACAGAAATAAAAGGTGAAACACGTTCGTTGAATATTGGCGATAATACGCAGATTGATTTGGGGTGAGACGGGAGCTATAAGCTATTAGCTGTCAGGTTTCAGTGTCAGCTATTAGGTGTCAGTTTATAAGTTTGTAGGGAATTGGTTTAAAGTAATTTCGGGTGAATAAAGTGCATAGACAATAGTGAATAGGAGTTCATTTCTAGAACCTGATGCATCGTGTTTGATGATCTCAAATCTCAAATCTCAAATTTCATATCTACATGTCTTCCAGAATCACTCAGCTTTTTAATATTAAATATCCCATAATACAGGCAGGTATGGTTTGGGCGAGCGGCTGGCGTCTGGCTTCGGCTGTTAGTAATGCCGGCGGATTGG
Organism: Chitinophagaceae bacterium; assembly: GCA_039811345.1. Classification (GTDB taxonomy): domain Bacteria; phylum Bacteroidota; class Bacteroidia; order Chitinophagales; family Chitinophagaceae; genus Agriterribacter. Next base: position 7,059 of record JBDHYJ010000093.1, on the reverse strand, counting down.
GTTTGATAGGAAGTGGTAGTATGCATCCCGATACGTTGCGTTTACATATACAAAAATGTAAAGCAGCTACCAATGCAAGCTTTGGAGTAAATATCCCTTTGCTTTATGCAGATATAGAAAAGCATATTCGACTTGTAATTGATGAAGGTGTGAAAATAGTTTTTACATCGGCAGGAAACCCTCAAACATGGACACCTCTGCTAAAGCAGCATGGTATCACCGTTGTGCATGTAGTGAGCAGCAGTAAGTTCGCCCGTAAAGCTGAGGCTGCAGGATGTGATGCTGTAGTTGCTGAAGGCTTTGAGGCCGGAGGGCATAACGGACGGGAAGAAACCACCACCATGGTACTTGTGCCTGCAGTCTGCAATTCGGTATCCATTCCTGTAATAGCTGCAGGGGGTATAGCCACTGGACGCCAGATGCTGGCTGCATTGGCGCTTGGAGCTGAAGGCGTGCAGATAGGCAGCCGGTTCGTAGCAAGCCTCGAGGCTTCTTCTCACATTAATTTTAAAAATGCCGTTGTAGATGCAACAGAAGGAGATACTCAATTGTCATTGAAAAAACTTACGCCGGTTAGGTTGATTAAAAATAAGTTCTTTAATGAAGTGGAAGCTGCCGAAAGCAGGGGAGCCGATATTGAAGAGCTAAAAGAACTGCTGGGAAGGGGTAGGGCTAAAAGGGGTATGTTTGAAGGAAACCTGGAAGACGGTGAGTTGGAGATCGGTCAGTCAAGTGTGTTGATCCGCGATATTTTACCTGCTGCAACCATTCTTCATAATATTTTCACAGAATATCAAACGGCGCTTGCAAATCTTTCGAAAAACCCATAAATTTAAATCTCTGATGCCATCCTTCAATATTAGGTTGGTCAGGGGTTTAACAGATGCAGGTATTTATTTAATTATTAGTTATCAAAATTCATACATGAAACTCAACTGTTTTTTGTTCATGATAAGTTTGTTCATGACATTTTCAGCAATGGCAAATACCCCGTGTACCGGTCCATCCTGCAATGTTGATGTAGTTTTAGTGAAAGGCATCGTGCTCGACAAAGAAAGTCGCAAACCATTGAAGGACGTAAATGTTACTGCTATATCACAGTCAAAAACAGAGAAGATAGTTTCAACTGATAATAATGGTGCATTTCACTTTATCATGCTCAAACCAGGTACTTACCGGCTCGTTTTTGAAAAAGAAGGATATAAGAAAGTAATAAAAGACAAAGTAGAAGTAAAAGAAAAAATACCTGTAAGAATTAATGTAGAGATGTTTGAGTTTATACCTATATCAGACAGGGAGCCTTCAATCTGGCATTTTTTTGAATCGTAATTCGTTCAACCCTGATCTGAAAAGCCGAACGATTTATATAATGCCTATTTGTTTGCAGCGGAGAATGAGTTAAACCAGGAAAATTTAATGCAAGCGCATAGACTGATTTCGGAGCATTTGCTGCCTCAAAACCAAAGAGGGACAATTCGAAACAGGGAAATGCTGGTATTGGAGCATAACACAGGCAGAATTCAATATGAAGCTGCTCCACTGAAAGTAGTAAAAGACAGTTATGCTGCGAAAGATCAATTCCTTTTTTACTCATGCTTCCACAGTCATTAATTTTTGAAAAGTAGCAACACAAATCAAATCAACCTCAAGACATCAATAATTTTTCTTCATTCCGGTTACAATTTATCCTGGGTGCAATTAACACCAAACGATAAACAGTAAACACCAAATGATAAATGACAGAAGTACGACACACACCTTTCGCATTATTGAATTCACCATAAAAAAAGAGCTGCCTGCAAAGACAGCTCTTTAATTTTTTACTGCATGACCTGTAAGCCGGATTCTGTCGGGTGCTATCATTTATCTGGCTCCGGCATTACTGCCGGAATCTATCTGCTTACCCTCCCCGATATCCCGAAGGGAATTTTGCCGGGCAGACAAAAAATCGGGGTATACATAGCATTTCAGCACGTAAGGTTTACCCATGCTGCAGGTTACCCTGCAGTATTGTGAGCTCTTACCTCACATTTTCACCCTTATCACGCCGGTGGCGCGACGGTTATTTTCTGTGGCACTATCTGTTCCCACCAAAAAACGGGACCCGGCAATTAACCGGTACGTTGCCCTGTGCTGTCCGGACTTTCCTTGACCATCTTTTCAGATGACCACGATAGCACAGCCATGCAGCAACTGCAAAAATAGTTTAATTGTGTATCTTCAATAAAAGACAAATAAAATGCGGCTGATCTTTCCGGTACTATGCTCTCTGTTTATTTCCTGTTGTTTTGGACAAACAGATACTCTTGCGGCTAAGTACCCAGTTGAATCCGGTTATATTACCTCCTTTGACGGTACTAAAATTTATTACGAAACACGGGGTACGGGGAAACCTGTGTTGCTGGTACACGGTTTTATTGTAAACAGCAATATGTGGAAGAATACACATATTTATCCTGATCTTTTAAAATCGGGATACCGGGTTGTACTGCTTGATTTGCGGGGTAATGGCAGATCGGGCAATCCCCAGGATAGTACTGCGTATGATAATGATGCAGAAGCGAGAGATATTATGTTACTGATGGATCACCTGAAAATAAAACAATATGCAGCCGTTGGCTATTCGAGGGGCTCTATTATTACAGCGAGGCTTCTGGTATTCGACAAAAGAGTGAAAGCCGCTGTGTTTGGAGGCATGGGTATAGACTTTACTAACCCCGATTGGCCAAGAAGAATTATGTTTTATCGTGCATTGCGGGGAGATGACGTGCCAGAATTAAAAGCGACAATGGATTATATTACCCGGAAGGGTCTGGATCGTAAAGCATTAATGTGGATGCAACGTTCCCAGCCTTCAACATCTCAGGAAGCACTGGCAAAATTGAAGCAGCCTGTTTTGATAGCCTGTGGAGATAAGGATGAAACCGCGTCTGCCGCAGCGCTGGCTAAACTATTCCGCAATGCAACATACAAAGTAGTTCCCGGAGACCATGGTGCAGCAAGCCAGACTCCGCAGTTTTCTACTGTTATACTTGATTTTCTGAATAATCATTTTAGGTAACCTGTGATGTTATTTGATCTGGATAAGGAGAGGTAAATGAATTTGGGCAGTGGGCTTTGAGCAGTCAGCTTTCAGCTATCAGCGATAAGTGTCAACAATCACATACAACTATTAGTTAAAAGCTGATACCTGATACCTGAAAGCTGATAGCTGATACCTTATAGCTAATACCTATTTTCTCTTCCCCAATTCACCATTCCCTAAAAATAAATCTCTGTAGCCCCATATCCAAATGAAGGATGGAACTGGTTGACAAAAGACCTTACTTCTTTTTTGTTGCGCAGTATGGCATGAATTTCATCGCGGAGCTTACCGGTGCCCACACCATGCACTACAATCAGCATAGATTGATGATGTTGTACAGCAAGATCGTAATACTTTTCAAATTCTTTTAATTGCAAATCGAGTTTCTCACCATTGCTCATCTTCTGCCAGCGATCAGTAAGTTTTTCAATATGCAGGTCAACTACTGTTCTCGGTGGGTTGCTGTATTTGGAGTTCCCGGACTGATATATTTTATATCCCGCAGCAGATAACTTACTCAGGTCAGGTTTGTCTTCGGGTATGCTGTCGGGGTATTGATCAAATAAAGGATAGGTAAAACTCGCTTCCTGCCTGTGCCGCATTTCTTCAATTTGTTTAAACAATTGCTTTGCTTTGGGCCTGATAGAGGTTTCGTAAAACTGCACTTTTTTCTTATCCGGCTTTAGCAGGGAAAATTCAAAAGCAAACTTCGGAATATCATTGAGCGTTTCAAATAAAATATCATGCAGGTAAAAATCGTTCAATGGCATGATTTCATTTTTCAACTCAAAGTCTTCCCTGCCATTATAAGAAAGGGTATATATAAAGCGGTAAGGTGTATTGGTTTGATTGACGAGGTACAACCTCAGTTTTTCTACAACGTCATCATCAAATACATCTTTGTCAAATACTGGCAGAAATGCCAGCCACATCCCTTCGCTAACCTGGTAACGGGTGTTACCCTTCTCTTTTTTAATATTGTCAACATATTGTTTCGACTTTTTAGGCTCGGTTTTTTTCTGTGAAAACCTTTTGAAGTAGGGAAAATCAATCTGGTCGAGATAAACCGGGAATTTCACATCTCTTATGTTTACCAGCACCATTTCATCATTAATAATATCTATGATTTCCCCTTCTTCTTCAGAATACAATATCATAATCTTATCACCAACCTGGTATTTCATAATGTTGCAAAAATAAGCAACAAGGAGATAGTATTTTGCAAGTTGCATTTCAATTTCCACACACAGCACTCCTGCTATTGGCACACAGAATAAAACTTTAAACATATATGAGACTATGCCGCAGATGCTCAGATGATTGACAAGATATTAGTCTGAATTAAATAGTTCGACCAAACCATTAATCATAAACCTCAAACTCCCCAATAACTCACTATGCATTATCTTTATTCCAAACCTCTGATGTATTGGCTATGGTAAAAGTTGGACAGTATAACAAACTTGCAGTGCTTCGCATCATGGACGCGGGGGCATATCTTGATGATGGCGCTAAAGGTATCTTGTTGCCAAAGCGTTTTGTGCCGCGTGGTACAAAACCAGGTGATATAGTGGAAGTATTTATATATCACGATTCAGAAAGCAGACTGATTGCTACTACGCAGAAACCCACAGGAGTAGTAGGGGATATAGTATTGCTGAAGGCAGTAGCTGTAACCCCGCAGGGAGCATTCCTCGACTGGGGGCTAATGAAAGATATATTTGTTCCTAAGTCGAAGCAGCGTTCAAGGATGTATGCCGATGAAAAATATCTTGTAAAAATATATATAGACGAACAAACCGGCAGAGTTGCAGCCACAGAGAAAATTGATGCTTTTCTTAGCAATACTGTGCTTACAGTTAAGGAAATGGAAATGGTTGATCTTGTAGTTTATCGTCGCAGTGATATCGGGTATGTAGTGATCATCAATAATGTGCATACCGGTGTTATTCATTTCAATGAAGTTTTCAGGGATATGGAACCGGGCGACCGCTTTCGGGGATTTATCAAACATATAGGCCCCGGAAATACTATAGATGTGGTGGCCGGCAAGCCGGGATATGATAAAGTATTTGATGAGACTGAAAAAGTATTACAATTACTTCATGACCACAATGGATATCTACCCTATAACGATAAATCTGATCCTGATGATATTTACTCCTTTTTCGGTATGAGTAAGAAAACTTTTAAAATGACTATCGGCAATTTGTATAAGCAAAAGAAAATTACTTTCACACAAACTGGTATAAAGCTGGCGGAATAGGCATTACAACTATATATTTATTCATATTCACTTTTTACCAGATAAAGAGATCAATAAAAGACAAATTTATCTTTATTTGTGTCATCTTTGCACTCCATTTGAAAATACTGACCTTAATTTGTCTTAGCTGATTTTTTGATTATACAAATTCAGGCATTTTATGTAGGAGTAGGATCAAAAATTGTTTTGAGTAATGCAAAGTATATGAATTCAAAAATTGAACTTTTATCGCCCGTTGGTTCCTTTGAAAGTTTGCATACTGCCATTCTGGGCGGTGCGGATGCAATTTATTTTGGTGTGGAGCAGTTGAACATGAGGGCGAAATCCATACAGTCATTTTCATTGAATGATGTTGCTGCCATCAAAGAAATATGTACCCGGCATAAGATTAAGGCATATATCACTTTGAATACAGTAATGTATGCACATGATATGCAATTGCTGAAGATAATTTTAAGGGAAGTAAAAAATCAGGGAATTGATGCGGTAATTGCATCTGATTTTGCTGTGATAGAACAATGCAGGCAACTAAAAATACCGGTACATATTTCTACACAGGCAAACGTAAGCAATGTTGAGTCTGTGAAATTCTTTGCGGCATTTTCTGATGTGGTGGTACTTGCACGTGAGCTTACTTTAAAACAGGTTAAAGAAATTACAGATGAGATTAAAAGAAAAAAGATAAAAGGAGTTTCGGGGAGGTTAATGCAAATCGAAATATTTATACATGGAGCTTTGTGTATGGCTATCTCCGGTAAATGTTATCTGAGCCTGCACTCACAAAATTCATCTGCCAACCGGGGAGCCTGTGTTCAAAATTGCAGACATGCTTATAAGGTTACCGATCTGGAGACTAATGAAGAACTGGTGATAGAAAATGAATACATTATGTCACCTAAAGATCTTTGCACTATCAATATTTTAGATCAGATAATTCATAGTGGCGCTACTGTTTTGAAAATTGAAGGTAGAGGTAAAGGTCCTGAATATGTATATACGGTTACCAAAGCTTATCGTCAAGCTATTGAGTCGGTAATTGAAGGAACATATTGTAATGAGAAAATTGAACGATGGCAGTCAGAACTGAATAAAGTATATAATCGTGGTTTTTGGGAAGGGTATTATTTGGGCAGAGAATTAGGGGAATGGACTGCTCATCCCGGGTCGGCTGCTACAGAAAAAAAAGTATATGTTGGAAAAGGCAGGAAATATTATTCAAAAATTGGTGTAGGGGAATTTATTCTTGAATCCGGAAATATTAAAGTCGGTGATACCCTGATGATTACCAGTCCAGTTTTTGGAATTGTAAAGGAAAGATTAGACATGTTAATAGTGAATGGGATTGAAACTGATAAAGCAGAGAAAGGAGACCTGGTTACTTTTCCCTGTGAAAAGAAAATTTCACCGAAAGATAAGTTATACAAAATGGTTGAAACAAAAGATGTCTAATATTATTCATTATAGAAGCAAATGCATTGGCTGCGGGGTATGCTATGAAATGATGCCTGAGGTATGGCGGATGTCAAAAAAAGACGGTAAGGCTACTTTATTAAAAGCAAAAGTGGCAAAAGAGGTTTCTGTTTTACAGATAGGTGATATAATGCTTGATGATGCAAGGAAAGTAGCATCGGTATGCCCGGTAAAAATTATAAGAGTAAATGAGTTTTAGTGTTGATGCAACTAATCGTTTTAGATATTTGAATAATGC
>JBDHYJ010000092.1:0-18770 GCA_039811345.1 Chitinophagaceae bacterium | reverse complement strand
TTACCTAAAACAAAGTACAACCTTGTTGTAATAGCACACAGGGGCGATCATACAAAAGTTCCTGAAAATACGATTGCCGCACTGAAAGCAGCAATAAAAAGCGGTGCTGACTATGCAGAGATAGATCTGCGTACTACCAAAGACGGCTTCCTTGTATTACAACATGATGCCACAGTAGACCGCATGACAAATGGTACCGGGAAAGTAAAAGACCTTACCCTTGCCGAAATTCAACAACTAAAAGTCAATAATAAAAACAAGCCTTTAAAAAAAGTATACCGGATCCCCACATTTGATGAAGTATTAAAAACCTGCAAAAACAAAATCAATATATACCTTGATTTTAAAGATGCAGATGTAACTGAAACCTACAGGCAGATACAGGCTGCAGGCATGGAAAACCAGGTAGCAGTATATGTAAACAGTGTGCCGCAATATAAGAAGTGGCGGGAAATTGCTCCCAAAATTCCGATCATCGCCAGCGCAATAGAGGGTATTAACAATAAAGAACAATTATCTTTTTTTCTGAGTCAGGCCTCTTTGCAGGTACTCGACAACATCTATGACACCGGCATGATTGCCACAGCTAACGATAATAATGTAGCCGTTTGGATGGATGTGGAAAGTGATGAAGAAGATCCGGAAATATGGAATGCAGCTATTTCGAAAGGAATACAGGGAATACAGACTGATCATCCGGGTGCGCTTATTAAATATCTGAAAAAAAACGGGTTGAGAAATGGTCGCGGCCGAGATCTCACTATTGTTGATCCGTATGCAAAATACCGGAGCCGGGGTTACCGCGAATTAAAAAACATTAAATATGGCAATGCACCCGAGGGGCAAAATACTTTTGATGCTTATATCCCTAAAAACCTCCAGCCTGGCGCTAAAGTAATAATATATATACATGGAGGCGGATGGAGTAAAGGCGATAAGTCTGAGTTTCCCAAACAATTAATAGATGAACTTGCCGGTAAACGGGGCTATGTAGTGGTTTCAATGAACTACAGGCTGGTAAAAGATACTTTGAACCGGTTTCCGGCACAGATTGAAGATGTAAAAAAACTGATTGCATTTATTTCAAAAAATGCAAAAAAATATGACTACAACGGAAACGAATACGCGCTCATGGGTGGCAGTGCCGGTGGACACCTTGCTATGTTATATGCCTACGGTTATGACGAAAAGAAACAGGTAAAGACTGTAGTAGATTTGTGGGGACCTACCGATCTTACAGATAAAAGTGTTCGCCCTGATGGCAGTGATGCAGATAAGATTGTTATCCGCTTCCTGGGTGAGAAAGATGTAAACGCACAGATTACGAAAGAGGCAAGCCCGTTATGGCACCTCACCGAAGCAACAGCAGTGCCTACAATACTTTTTCACGGAGGCAAAGACCCGCTGGTAGATGTAAGCCAGGCAAAGAAACTATATAACAAATTGCAGGAAATGCATATTCCCTCGGAGCTTGAAATTTACCCCGAAGAAAAACACGGAGTCGGCCCGGCTTCAGTAGTAGATGTTTTTAGCAAAATGCTCAAGTGGTTAGACAAATACTATCCTGCCAAATAAGAATATTTAAGTCAGAAAAAAATATACAAATGAGAAAGATTATTACACTGTTTTTAATTATTCCTATTTGCCTGGCAGCCCAGCAAAAACCAGGCGGAGACATAAAAAATATTATTGTAATTACTTCCGACGGATTACGGTGGCAGGAAGTATTTAAAGGCATGGATGCAGAAATAGCCAATAACCGGAAATTTAACCAGGGAGACAGCGCAGGAATATATAAAGCATATTGGGCAAACACCCCGGAAGAGAGGCGAAAAAAACTCATGCCTTTTTTTTGGAACACTATTGCAGCCAAAGGTCAATTATATGGCAACAGAACATTTGACAATAAAGTAGATAATGCTAACCGGTATTGGTTTTCGTATCCGGGTTACAACGAAATTTTTACGGGTTATCCTGATACTGCTATTAACTCCAATGAGTATAAACCCAACCCACATGTAACAGTATTAGAATACATTAATAAGCAACCAGGCTTTAAAGGTAAAGTGGCTGCCTTCGGTGCATGGGAAGCCTTTGACAGGATTTTAAATAAGGAACGCTGTGGATTCCCTGTTGTGGCTGCATATAGCCCCACAGGTGGGGCACATCCTACCGAAAAAGAAAAACTGATTAATGCCATGCTGAAAGACTCCTATAAACCATTTGGCAACGCAGAATGCCTTGATGTGTTCACACATTATGAGGCTATGGAATATATGAAAGCGAGAAAACCCAGGGTGCTCTATATCGCTTACGGAGAAACTGATGAATGGGCACATGAAGGCAGGTACAAAGATTACCTGAACGCCATTAAACAGGTAGATAACTGGATTAAAGATATCTGGACTTATGTACAAAGCACACCGGAATATAAAGACAAAACAGCTCTGCTTATCACCTGCGATCATGGCCGTGGTGATATCATAAAAGAACAATGGACAAGTCACAGCAAAAAACGCATAGCCGATTCTTACCAGATTTGGATTGCAGCAATGGGCCCGGGTCTTCCGGCAAAAGGTGAATTAAAAACACCCATGCAATTATACCAGAAACAAATTGCACAAACCATAGCATCGCTGCTCGGACTGCATTATACAGCTAACCACCCAATTGCTGATGCAATACAACAGATAAAAGAGAAGTGAGATTTTTAGTCTAGTGTTTGTCGTTTCTTGTTTATTGTTTCACAGCTCAATAATTCTGTCCCTTAAATACAATTATCACAACAAATATTTCAATCATTAAAATGAAAACAACGTTTAGAAATTTCACCTTTCTTTTATTAACAGCAATATCAGTTAGCGGTTATACCCAAACCAATCCTTTTCCGGCAGGTCCTGAACCCGACAGAATCGTGTTAAACGTCACCGAAGACCCGTCTACCTCACTGGCTGTAACATGGCGAACCTGTGATACCATACCTATGGGATTTGCAGAAATCATGGAAGCGAGTTCTGATCCTTTGGCCACATTAAAAGCAGTAAAGCAGACTGCCCGGTCTGAAAAATTCCAGTACGATAATATTTCTGTATTCTATCATTCCAATATATTCAAAAATCTGAAGCCAAAAACAAAGTATATGTACCGTGTAGGTACTGAAAACCATTGGAGCGAGTGGTTCCACATTACCACTGCCGGTCTTCCGGGAGATAAATTGTCTTTTATTTATTTTGGAGATGTACAGGCAGGGATTAAATCATTGTGGTCAGGTGTAATAAGAGCAGCTTATGCTAAAATGCCTGAAGCAAATGCCATAATGTATGCAGGTGATATTGTCAATCGCGGAGAGTTCGATCACGAATGGGGCGAATTGTTTTATGCGGGTAATTTTATTCATAGTACAATACCCGGAATCATGTCGCCCGGCAATCACGAATATGCAAAAACAAAAGGTGATAAACTCTCGGCATTCTGGCGTCCGCAGTTTACTCTTCCTGAAAACGGTCCGGAGGGAGTTAAAGAAACAGCTTACTTTACCGATATACAGGGAATGCGCTTTATTTCACTAAATTCTAACCAGGCTGAAGAAGTGCCAGCCGATCTGGAAAGCCAGAAAATATGGCTGGATTCTGTATTGCAGCACAATCCTAATAAATGGACCTGTGTGATATTTCACCATCCTATATATTCAATAGCCCCGCAAAGAGACAATCCCTGGATGCGTGATAATTTTAAACCCCTGTTTGATAAATACAAAGTAGACCTGGTAATGCAGGGGCACGATCATGCTTATGCAAGAGGTATGAAAAAAATTACCGGTGCTACTGGTCATGAGTTTTCAGGTACCATGTATGTTATTTCGATGAGTGGTGCAAAAATGTACAAAGAAAACCGAAAGCCCTGGATGGACAAGAATGGCGGGCATACCCAATTGTTTCAGCTAATTACCGTAGATGGCAACACCCTTTCCTATAAAAGCTATACAGCTACAGGTGATCTTTACGATTCTTTTAAATTAATTAAACAAAAAGGAAAGAAAAACAAACTGGTGGAGGATTGATTATTATATACGGATTAACTTTCATTACAACAAAAGTATTACATTGCATTTCGCCCATACAGGGGGTAATTTAATCAATTCAATATTTCAATTTCAATTTAAACAAACACTAAATTCATAATTAATGAAATGGAAGAATATCATATCCGTCTTTACAGGATTATTATTGTTTGCAGTTTGCACAGTACAATCTCAAACCGCAAAGAAAACCTCTCCAACTGAAAACAAGCCCAAAATTGTAGTGGGAATGATGGTTGACCAGATGCGATGGGACTATCTATACCGCTTTCAAAACAGGTATACAGAAGGAGGCTTCAAAAGACTGTTACATGAGGGATTTTCCTGCGAAAATACCATGATTGATTATTCACCTACCATTACTGCCTGCGGGCATACCTGTGTATATACCGGTTCTGTGCCTGCTATACATGGTATTGTAGGTAACGACTGGTTTGACCGCGAAAAAGGAAAGAATATCGGCTGTGTGGATGATGAGTCTACTCAGTTGATAGGTTCCGAAGGTAACTCAACAGGTCAATCACCACACAATAATCTTGTAACAACAATCACCGATCAACTACGTATCGCATCTAATTATCAGAGCAAAACGGTAGGTGTGGCTATAAAAGACAGGGCATCCATCCTGCCCGCCGGTCATGCAGCTACCGCCGCATTCTGGTTTAACAGGAAAGACGGACATTTTGTATCCAGCAGCTATTATATGAATGAGCTACCGGAATGGGCTAAACGCTTTAATGCTAAAGGTGTAGTAGACTCCTATCTCGATAAAGACTGGGAAACTTTGTATCCGATCAATACCTATACCTTAAGCACTGCTGATGATAAGAGTTACGAAAATACTGCCAACGGTGAAGCAAAACCTGTTTTTCCGAAAAAACTAAAACAATTTAAAGGTAAAAACTTTGGAGCTGTAGTTACAACTCCGCACGGCAACTCGCTAACTTTTGATTTTGCAAAAGCAGCTATTGAAGGTTATAATTTAGGTGGTGGAAATTTTACTGATTTTCTCGCCATCAGTTTTTCCAGTCCCGATGCAATTGGGCATACCTACGGGCCAAATTCAATTGAACAGGAAGACGATTACCTGCGGCTGGATAAAGACCTGGCGGCTTTTTTTAACTATCTCGACAAACGATTTGGCAAAAACAATTATTTGTTTTTCATAACTGCAGATCATGCAGTATCCGAATCGCCCGGTTATTATCTTGAAAACAAAATGCCTTCGGGAGCAATTACCGATAATGAATTTGCAAAACCCGTAGTTGAAGCTTTACAAAAACAATTTGGTATAGAAAAGCCTATTCTTTCTTTTGCCAACTACCAGTTGTATATGAACTGGGAAGAGTTTGACAAGAAAAATATTGACCATGCGGCAGTAGAGAAAGCAGTTACCTCCCTGTTAATAAAAGTAAAAGGTATTGCACTGGTATTACCAGTTACTACGCTTTCCACCGCTCCTATCCCTGATGTGATAAAAAATATGCTGATCAAAGGTTATAATATGAAGCGCAGCGGCGATTTTATGGTAGTGCCTCAACCCACCTGGAAAGGTGGAAGTATTAAGGGAGCTACTCATGGTACATGGTATCCTTACGATGCCCATATACCACTGGTATGGATGGGATGGAAAATAAAACCCGGATATACCAACCGCGTTACCGGTATGACTGATATTTCGGCAACACTTGCCGCATTATTGCACCTGCAAATGCCAAGCGGTTGTATAGGGCAGCCTATTACTGAGATAACAGGTGGAAGGTAAAATGCTTCAAATGAGAGTTTGTTGAATTACAGATTCAATTTAAAAACTAATGCACGAATATTTAGACATATTCGTGCATTCTTTTTAAAAATATCAGCAACTAAAACCAAAAATCGAAATACCTTCTCACTTTCCATTATAATAATTCCATAAAAGAGCGGAGAGTTTTCTTGTCATCACCCAGGCTTCGTTATTTTTATCCCAGCTATGATCTTTGTTGTTTTTAGTAAATATGCTGAAAATGTAGGGGTTCTTTTTTGCGTTTACAAATACTATCTCATTTCGGCTTTCATCTACTGCCCCGTTTTTATCAGCCACAAATACACCTGCCGGTATAGCAGATAATGCCTCCTCGTCCCAGAATTGCCTGCCCAGCAGTCGTAACATTTTTTCACTTGCTTCGCGTGAAAATATTTCACCTTTTACAATCTTTTCCATAAGTACTGCAATTTCTCTTGGGGTGGATTGCCCCCAGCCATACTCAGCCCTGTTGCTTTCCCTTCCAGGTGTACGGCTGTTTACACGGGTGATACGAAACCCCAGGCTGTCCATGATCTGGTTTATTCTTGTTCCGCCACCTGCAAGTTTTTGCAACCACAGACTGGCGCAATTGTCGCTGATGGTGAGCATTAGCATCATTACCTTGCCAAGCTCAATAGAAGAACTGTCTTTGAAGCGGGAAAGAATATCATCACCTTCATCATAAAAAAGATCATTGGTATAAAGGAGGCGCTGGTGATAATCCAACTCACCAGAACTGATTTTTTGCATAATACCCAAAAGTATCGGCATCTTAACAATACTGGCAGTTGGGAATATGGTGTCTGCATTTATACTGGCAACACGGTTATGCTTCAGATCATGCACATACACCCCCACTACACCATGAAAACCATTCACAATCTGTTGAATTTCCTGCTCCAGTTTTTTGTCTGTCTTTTGTGCTTCCGATTTTTCAAATAAAGCAATACAAATAAGTAATAATAATAGTCTCATGCAACTAAATTAGTGCTTTACATGATAAGAGCGAATATTCAGATCATTTTCAAATAACGATTTCCTTTATTTTTGAAAATTCCTTTAATGATTTTAATATGAATATCCGGATTAGAAGAGCAGTAAAAGCAGATTGCGGGCGGTTGATGCAACTGGTAAATGAATTGGCGCTTTTTGAAAAAGCTCCGCAGGAAGTAACAGTTACCCCAGAGCATTTTATAGAAAGCGGCTTTGGCGAAAAACCTGTATGGTGGGCATTTGTAGCAGAGGTTGATGGTATAATAGCCGGCTTTGCATTATATTATATCCGTTATTCAACCTGGAAGGGGCAGGCAATGTACCTTGAAGATATACTCGTAACCGAGGCAATGCGCGGGAAAGGAATTGGGAAACTTTTATTTGAACAACTGGTTGTTGAAGCGAGAGAAAATGGCTTTAAACGGATTTGCTGGCAGGTTCTCGACTGGAACAAACCGGCTATTGATTTTTACAAGAAATATAATGCGACATTCGATAATGAATGGATTAATTGCGCAATTGACTTGTAGCTTTAGCTACAAAACCCAGAATGGTTACAACGGACAAAACGTAAACTATTGGTTAATATTTCCACTTTTTTGATATTGTGCCATGCTTCTGCGTACTATTAAATAATTTTCCATTATAATTTTATCTATTAATACACCAGTATGAAATTCTTAAGAAAAATATCTCTTGTCTCACTCCTGCTTTTTGTATTAATGTCATCAATGTTATCCTGCAAAAAAGATCATAACAATGGCAATGCTATAATAGACTCTCTTGATTTGAACAAAAAAATTAAAGACACGGCATGGATGTATGCACAGGAAATTTATTTGTGGTACAATCATTTACCTGCATCATTCAATCCTCAAAGTTATAGCGATCCTAATGCTATTATGGAAGCCATACGGGCATATAGCATTGAACCAGGTTTCCCAAACCCTGTTGACAAATGGAGTTTTGCAATTAAAAAAACAGATTGGGACAATGTAAGCTCAGGTATAAATGGTGATTTTGGGATGAATATTTTTTTCAATAGTACCAACGACCTTCGGGTATCTTATGTAGAGCCTGCTTCGCCTGCAGGCGCAGCAGGTATCACCCGGAGCTGGCGAATTATTGCTGTAAACAATGATACTGCGATTAATACTGATGATGCTACCATAACCCGTATTTCAACTGCTGTATTTAAAAGCGCTACATCCAGCTTTGTTTTCAGACGCCCGGATAAATCAGATACTACGATAACGCTTACTGCAGCAACTTACCAGGAGCAACCCATTCTGCTTGATTCCGTTTATACTGTTGGCACAAAAAAAGTGGGATACATGGTTTATAATTCATTCCTTGGTGACATTTCATCAATGAAAAATAAATTCAGTTCCCTGTTCAGTAAATTCACCAGCCTGGGTATTCAAGACCTGATTGTTGATTTGAGATATAACGGCGGCGGTTATGTGGCGTTGCAAAATGAACTGGCAAATTACCTGGTTCCCACTGCAGGCAACGGGGGCATAATGCTGCAGGAAAAATATAATGACAAATACAGCCGCAAGTACGATACTACAATCAATTATACAAAAAAAGGATTTTTAAACCTGTCCCGTATATTTTTTATTACTGCAAAAAATACGGCATCAGCAAGTGAGTTACTCATCAATAGCCTCAAACCCTATTTGGATGTGAAGCTGGTAGGAAGAACTACACATGGCAAACCCGTTGGCTTCTTTAATATATCTGATGGCGACTGGTATATATTTCCGGTATCATTCAGAAGTGTGAATAAAAACGGAGAAGGAAACTATTTTAACGGGATGCAGCCTGACGCTGGTGTAAGTGACGGTCTGGATAGTCCATGGGGAGATATAAATGAAAAATGCCTTGCAAGTGTGTTGCATTATATCAGCGATGGCGTGTTTTCAAATATCTCAGCCCGTGGAACTCAGGATGTATTAAAAGATGCAGTAAATATGAAATTAGATGCAAGACGTTTCAAAGGAGCAGTAGCAGGAGACAGGTCTGTTATACAAAGTCAGCGATAGAAAATAGAGTTATATCCTTATTAGTAAGATAATTTCCTCTTCATTATTGTTATAGTAAAAATGACAAATATGCTGTAGCTTCAGTACAGTGATGTATTTTTATTAAGCTTAAGTGTTTGCATATGAGATACCAACTGAGACTGATGATTATTTTCTCCAATCTTACAATAGCTGGTTTTTCTCAGCAGGCAGACAGTACAAAACCTGACTTGCATTTGTCAGGCAGTATCAATCTCACCAATAACGGTATCTCTCTTGTGCCAAACTTTTCATTAGGTAAACCCGCTGTTATTATTAATCTTTCGGCAGGCAAAGGCAGGTTTAGCTTCGATCCTGACATTCGTTTTTCATTATCTGCAAAACCCTGGACAATGCTTTTTTGGGGCAGGTATAAAATTTTACCCAAAGGGAAGTTCCGTCTAAACTCAGGTGTACATCTTGGATTAAATTATAAGATAAGCGAATTACCAATTAATGGAGATACCGTTGAAACCAATATTGTACGTCGCTACCTTGCAGCAGAATTGGTACCCAATTACTTTTTTACACAAAATATAAGTGTGGGTATGTATTATCTGTATTCACACGGACTTGATGCCGGCACGGTAAAAAACACACATTTCCTGATACTCAATACAAATTTTTCAAACATCAGGATCAATGAGAAGTTTTATGCAAGGTTTACTCCCCAGGTTTATTTTTTGAAACAGGATATTCGTACCGGTTTTTATTTCACTTCATCATTGGGTATATCTATGAAAAACTTTCCGTTGTCTATAACTGGTCTTATCAATCAGAGGCTCAGTGGCAATATTGCCGGTAGCAAAGATTTTATTTGGAGTGTGGGGTTAGTTTATAGTTTCAGTAAAAGGTATACTCTAAAACAGCCTGTATTCTAAATGCCTTTCCTCTTTGATTAAAGATGCATAATGAATTATTTAGGTATAAAATCAAATCTCTCCATTCTTTTCCTTTTAAAATATAACAGCCATTGATTGCCGAAAGGATCTATGAGACTTCCGAATAAAGCTCCCCAAAAATTAATCTGAAGCGGAGATGTTTTTTTGCCACCCTTTGATAACTTTCTATATAATCGCTGTATTTCATTTTTAGTCCTGCAACTTAAGAACAAAGAAACTGCATTCCCATATACTACCCCGTTCTCTCCTGATATATCCGACCCCATCAATACAATATTTTCATTAACGAGTGTAGCATGTAAAATAGCATCTTTCATACGTGACGGCATTTCATTGCTCAATGGTGATGCACCAATGGTTTGCAAACTAAGTTCACCGCCAAGGCATTCTCTATAAAAAGTCATAGCCTCACGGCAATTGCCATTGAAGGTGATGTAAGCATTTATCATTATTCTATACCTGCTGTTATACAGCATATTTTTTATTCCAAAGAATATAAGAAATGATACCAGGAACAATCCATATCAGCATGGTCAGCATTAAAGGATCAAATTTCTCCGAAACTGCTATGCCTGAATATACTGCTCCACTAAGATCAAAGAACAGCCCGGCATAAGCCCACTCTTTAATTTTTCTTAATCCGGGTATGAGAATTGCAATTGATCCAATAATTTTTGCCCAACTGATATATTGAATAAAATACACAGGGTAACCCAGACCTTTTACAAAAATTTTCATAGTCTCTTCATCCGGGCCAATACCGCCTATAGATGAAAAGATCATCAGTCCAGAAAAGAGAATGGTAAATACCCAGTAAAGAATAGTGATAGTTTTGGGATTCATGTTTTTTATTTTAGTCCATAAGATTATTTACTATTATCATGTCAGTTTTTTCTTATTGTTCAGGAAAGACAACTATTACGCTTTTAATAGACTTTGTATATCAAATTTTCTCATTTTCAAATAAGCTTTAGTAACTCTCTGTACCCTGGCTTTATCATCTGAGGAAAGTAGTTCAGCTAAGACTGTGGGAGCAATTTGCCAGGAGATACCAAACTTATCTTTCAGCCAGCCACAAGGTCCTTCCTGACCGCCATCTGCTGTAAGTGCAGACCAATATTTATCAATTTCTTCCTGTGTATCGCAATTCAGCATAATACTGATAGCTTCATTGAATTTAAATATCGGGCCGCCATTTAAGCCTACAAACTGCATTCCATTAATAGTAAACTCAATTGTCATTACCATACCTTCAGGCATTTTATGCATTTCGAAACCTTCTTTTCCATAACGGGTAATTTTACCAATGGATGAATTTTCAAATACCGAGTTATAAAATTTTGCAGCCTCCTCCGCCTGGTTATCAAACCAGAGACAGACGTTTAAAGGATTATTTTTCATGATATATTCTTTTTAGGTTAAATTATCATATTTAATTCGGATAAAGACATCCATTCACTCTCACATAGATAGTTTACTTTGCTTCCCCCGGGAACTTACTCATATCCATATACAATACTTCCCAATGATTGCCGTCCAGGTCTTCAAAACTCCTTTGCTGCATAAATCCATAGTCCTGCATGGGATTAGGTTCTACTCCACCGGCTTGCAAAGCTGCATCAGCCATGGTATTCATTTCCTGCAAACTATCCAAAGAAATGGAATTGATAGCACCGGTATTCTTCTTTGCATCATTGATTGGTTTGGAGGTGAACTCACTTAGCTTTTTATGTGTGAGCAGCATCACATAAATTTCTTCTGTCAGCACCATACAGGCGGCCGTGTCGTCAGAAAACCGGGGGTTATTAGTAAAACCAATTGCAGTGTAAAATACAATTGATTTTTTAAGATCTGTGACCGGGAGGTTGATAAAGATTTTCTTTGCCATGACGGTTAATATTTAATTGTTTGTTTTAAATTAATTGATATGACAAAATTGCAATGCTTTTCAGTGAAAAATACTGTGTCCATGCGACGGATTTAGGGGGTAATTCCGCCAAACTATATTTATCTTTAGATTTCCATTAATCATAAGTTATGAAACAGGTATCTGTTTATGTTCCTGAACATGCGGTAATTGAAGCCATCACTCCGGCTTACCGCACTTTTACTACTGCCAATGAATTTTTAAAACAAGCAGGGAAGAAACCAATTTTTAAAGTAGAATATGTGGGGCTAAAAAAAACTATTTATGCAAATGATGGTGAGTATGCAATAAAAATAGACCGGTTGCTGAAGGATGTATCAACTACAGACCTGCTAATCCTGCCGGCATTATATGGAGATATTGATAAAGCGATTGTCGCAAACAACAAAGCCTTCTCCTGGATACAACAGATGTATACAAAGGGCAGCGAAGTGGCCAGCCTTTGTATTGGTGCATTTCTTCTTGCAGAAACGGGGCTGGTGAATGGGAAAAAATTATCAACCCATTGGGCATATTATGATTTGTTTCGAAATAAATATCCCGAAGTGGAAATTGCTGATGGTTCGGTGATAACTGATGAAGGAAGGCTATACTCCAGTGGTGGCGCCAATTCCTTATGGAACCTCCTGCTCTATTTACTTGAAAAATATACAGACCGTAATACAGCTATCTTAGTTGCCAAGTATTTTGCCATAGATATTGATCGTAATAGTCAGGCTGCTTTCACCATCTTTACCGGTCAGAAAGATCATCATGACAGGGAGATATTGCTTGCACAAAATTTTATTGAGAAAAATTATTCGGAAAAAATTTCTGTTGATACCCTGGCTGACAATACAGCTATCAGCCGTCGTAGTTTTGAACGCCGGTTTAAACTAGCTACCAACAACACACCTATTGAATATATACAACGGGTGCGGATAGAAGCAGCCAAGCGCAGTTTTGAAGCCAGCAGGAAAAATGTATCAGAAATCATGTACGATGTGGGCTATACCGACACTAAAGCATTTAGGGAGGTTTTTAAAAAAGTTACAGGTCTTACCCCTATCGAATACAGAAATAAATACAGCAGGATGGAGATACCTATGGTGGAGTAATATTATTTTCCATTACCTCTTACATGATTGCTCCTGCAGGTATTAAAATCCTGCGCGTTCAGCTTACCGGTGAGTGTGCCATCATTTCCGATAATCATATAACTTTTATTGGAGCGGGATGAGTTATGATCCTGCGCTGCAATGCTACCGGTAATTTTTCCATCCGATCCTACAGACAAAATAATTTGTCCTAAGTCTTTGCTGTTATTCGGATTATTATTTGTATTAATCCTGTTATCCTTGTTACTCCTGCAGGTATTAAAATCCTGCGCATTCAGCTTACCGGTGATAGTACCATCATTTCCGATAATCATATAACTTTTATTAGATCGGGATGAGTTATGATCCTGTGCTGCCAAACTGCCTGTGATATTACCATCCTGCCCAAATGAAAATAGAAATTGTCCTAAGTCCCTGCTGTTTTCCGGATTGTTATTTGTATTAATCCTGTTATCCTTATTGCTCCTGCAGGTATTAAAATCCTGCGCGTTCAGCTTACCGGTAAGTGTGCCATCATTTCCGATAATCATATAACTTTTATTGGAGCGGGATGAGTTATGATCCTGCGCTGCAATGCTACCGGTAATTTTTCCATCCGATCCTACAGACAAAATAATTTGTCCTAAGTCTTTGCTGTTATTCGGATTATTATTTGTATTAATCCTGTTATCCTTGTTACTCCTGCAGGTATTAAAATCCTGCGCATTCAGCTTACCGGTGATAGTACCATCATTTCCGATAATCATATAACTTTTATTAGATCGGGATGAGTTATGATCCTGTGCTGCCAAACTGCCGGAGAAATTACCGTCTGATCCAATAGAAAATTGAACTTCCATATCAGTCTTAGAATTACCTTTAACTGATCCATCCCAACCTTTGCGTTCAAGGTTTGTGTTGTTTTTTTCGGTTACAGAATTTCCTTTAACAGACCCATCCCATCCCTTCATCTGTTTCCCATTTACATTTTCGTGCGGATCGCCCCAGATTTCAGAGCTGGAACCTAGATTAACTAATGCTTGTTGATCAACAAAGAATGGTATCTCTAAGTTGATGATATAATTCCCTTTCCCCCATCCGTTAAATTCAAACTGTCCGTTTCCATCTGTTTGAACTGTTTTCATCTGCCCGCCTGGATTTCTGCCACCTTTTACAATGATACCACGAATCGGCTGCCCGGCAACTCGTTGATTGGAACCGGTAACTGTTTTTTTATCCTTAGGGTCCCATCCACGAACTACTACCTTTGAATTTTGAGCACCATCATCGTTAATCTGCGATTGTAACGATATCATCAATTGTGCATTACCTGGTTGTACTATACCGCCTACATCCAGTTTCCCATCTTTGCTTATGTTTACTTCATAAGCCTTGTTAGCAATAGCATATCCCTTTATATACACTGCATATACACCTTCGGGTACATTGGCAAACCAAAAATTACCGCAGGGATCTGCAGTTGTTCTGGCTATCTGCATGCCATTATTGGCATCATAAAGTCCTACAATAAAATGACCAGTTGTGCCACAAAGCCCTCCATCATTACCAATGCTTTTACCCTCATACATAGGATTGCTGCCTGAGTTAGCACTACTTTCATATAGAGGATTGTTGCCTTTTTTTGTAGAAGCATCATATAAGGGATTGTCGCCCGAATTACCGCTGCTCTGATATATGGGATTGTTTCCTTGTATAGAAGATGCTTCATACATAGGATTGGAGCCAGAATTACCCTTGTCTTCATAAAGGGGATTCTTTACAGTCATTGGAGGTTGTTGTGAAATATCGGGTGTCTCTTTAGTACCTGTTACTTTAAGTCCACAATTGTCACAAGAACTATTGGCAAACTCATTATACACCGGACTAAATTGCCTTTTACCTGATGCTATACCTTTGCTGCCATCACGCACGTATAGCATTGTATTTGCAAATTGAGGGTAAGTTGTTCCACCATTATTGATCATTTTACCTGTTGCGTAGCTGGATGAAGTCATACCTCCCGGCTTTGCCGTGATCCCAATACCTTTAGCCGCCATTTCGTTGGTTATGATACCAGACTGATTGCCCTGTTGCCAGTAGATAGTGCCGGAAATAATTCCAGTACCGCTCTGAATCCCTGAAGCTACCTTCTCTCCAAAAGTATTTTCTTGTGTTTGCCTTGCAGTAGTAGGTGTCATTGACAATCGGGATGGCAGGCTATTGTGGGAATTAATCACTCCGTTAGAATTTATACTCTCAAAAAGCGGATTCAATACGGCCCCTTCAACGGCATCATCCATCTCCCAGGGGTTATAGCTTTCTGAAGACGGCTCCCTTAAACTTTGATGAGCAATATTTTCTGCATCATTAGGGCATGTAACTGTTATTTGCTCAATACTTCCATCGGGATTTGAACGGGTAAACTTGACCGGGGCAAAGCTGCTCATATTTGCTGTACGCAAAGTGATGTTTTCATACTTTACATTCCCTACGTGTTTGCGCATTCCTGATCTGCCAAAAGTTTTCGTTATTCCAATGCCGGCCACTACCATTCTTACATCTCGGTTTACTTCAGTAGCTACATCATAACCATTTTTTAAATCCAGTAAATTAACGGATGACCTGGATTGCAGATAGTCAGCATTAATGAAAAAGTGGGTAGAGCTACTGAGCGGGTAATTGATGCTGATACTTCCTGAAAACCCGGGAGAGTAATTCCTGCCACCATTATCATACCGGTACATTGTGCGATTATCAGGTTTCAGAGATATATCTACGGTACCGGAGTTGTTCAAAAACATTCCGCCCTGTATGTCTGCATTTATATAAAGTTTTTTTCCAAAACGGAATGAAGGCCCGATTAAAAAGAATCCATTAAGCGGGTTCCCTTTTGTTATTTTTACCTGATCCTGGGGCAAGCCTCTCTCAGTTACAAACTGATTCAATGAATTTTCATTGATGCTTCCGGCTAATACTCCTGTAGAAGCTGATAATCCTACTTTACCGAAATAGTATTTTCCAAACATTTTTGTTGCCATACTATTGCCACGAAACAAATTGGTCTCATTATTTTTCAGGCTCATTGATGCACCTGTCCCCAAACCGAAAGACCAACCACCTGTATTATTACCGATTTGTTGATTTGCTGAAATGCCGGGGTTCCAGGTTAATGATTCCTGCGCCTGCACCGACATGATGTAGAAAAAACCTATAACTAATAAGTGTCCGGTTCTGATAAGAATTTTCATGTGCAGATGGATTTAAGCGGGTAAAAGCTCACAATTTCACTGAAGGTAAATAATAACGTCAACGGTCAGGTATTATTTTGTTGAGTTAAATGTGTGCCATTCAATAAATAACAGACCGGCACTGACCAGTACTTTGAGGCAAAGAATGGGAGGTATAGCTTCTTACCAATATTTGAATTAATTCAAAACCCCGCACTCAAACCCCGGGCCGATGAAGGAACCAGGCTCCACAAACTCTTCAACAGGATCAAATACCATTGCAGTATATGGAGAACTGTTATGTCTGCCATTCATCAGATCTATATAATTAACCCAACTGTTGCAACCTGTAAGGAATAAGGGATCATTTAAAATGTCAGTAAAAGGCACATTAGAATACCCCAATGAATGATTAACACTAATTACAGCAGGACTGGTAGTCAGGCTAAATATCCGGGCGTGAGGAAATTTTACCCTGCATAACTCAAATGTTTTGATTTTAATTTTTTTAGATATTCCCAATCCCCTGTATTTAGGTGAAATAATAAGTCCAGAGTTGGCTACATATTTTTCATGCTGCCAAACTTCAATACAACAAAAACCTACCCATTCATTATTATCAGGATTTATAGCAATAACTGCGAGACCTGCATTCATTTTTCCCCTGATATATTCAGGGGTACGCCTGCCAATACCTGTGCCCCGTTTCTTGGCAGATATCGCCATTTCATCAATAATATCATCAGTATATTTATAATCACCGGATGTTGCAACCCTGATGATACAATTCAGTTTGTATTCCAAAGTCTTCGAATGAAAAGTAAAAAAATAAATTGTCAGAAATTATCAGAAAGATGGGAAAACCTATTAAACATCTTTCTTCTGCACTAAGAGTATGTGCAAATATCAGATGCGAGGTCGTCGGGAATAACTGTTAAAAGGTTTCAAGCTAAAGAAAGATTCAATAGTATCAGGAATATATTGTCCTGTGGATTTTATGATATGAAATAAATGACTTTTCACTTTCAGTTTTATATAAAAAATATTTCTTTATTTAAAAGACTGCACAAAGGTATAATGATTTTTAATATCACACAGCAATTTGAAAAAATCAATGTGATTATTTTTTTGAATTTGGTTTATGTCATAGAAATGTAAAATTGTATAACCTAACAGTCATTCCACTCTTTTGAAATTACTTAACTTTACGCATAGTGATGTCCTCAATTAATTTCATTTCCAGGTTTTGGATAATTCAACTTGTAAAACAATTCTGACTACTTTAAAAGGCAACAGGTTAATGAAATGGAAAACGAACATGAGAAATATATAAGGCGTTGTATCGAATTGGGCGAAGAAGCAAAGGCTAAAGGAAGTACACCCGTTGGTGCATTAGTGGTTTACAGAGATCAGCAAATTGCTGAAGGGTTCGAAGGTGAACAATATATTCCTAAACCCATTGCACATGCTGAACTCATAGCAGTACTAAAAGCTATTCAACATCTCGGGTCAAGAGATTTGAGTAGTTGTATTTTATATTCTACCAAAGAACCCTGCTTTATGTGTTCTTATCTGATTCGGCAGACAGGGATAAAAGCGCTTGTATTTGCTTCACGTACAGAAGAGACCGGTGGGATGAGTTCTGCGTTTCCGATTCTTTTAACAGATAGTATAAAAAAATGGGCGTCACCACCTGTAATTACAGAAGGAGTATTAAAAAATGATTGTGAACAATTTTTAAAATAAATTACCATGAGAATAGATGGAAATAAAACATTACCGCAGGGCTACCAGGCGATGATGGGATTGCAACAGGTAGTAAATCAAAGCAGCATTGATCACAAATTACTGGAATTGCTGAAAATCAGAGCATCCCAAATTAACGGGTGTGCCCATTGCCTTGATATGCATACAAAAGATGCTATCGCCATTGGAGAGAGTGAACAACGGCTGCATGTTCTGGCTGCCTGGCATGAAGCGCCTTTTTATTCCGACAGGGAGAGGGCTGCACTTGCCTGGTGCGAATCTCTTACAAAAATATCAGAAACCGGAGCACCTGATAATGTATATGATGAACTTACAAAATTCTTTTCTCCCAAAGAGATTATGGAACTCACTTTTGCCATTGTAACAATTAACAGTTGGAACCGCCTTGCAGTAGGATTGAGAACCGAAACCGGTAAGTATGTTTCAAAACTGAAACCGGCACACGCAACGGTATAATAGAGTTGCATGCCAAAACGGGAAGAAAATAACTTTGTGAACCTCTGTGACTGCTTTGTGCTCTTTGTGCAAAATACATTTCACGCAAAGACGCAAAGAAATATACGCAGAGAGCGCAGCGAATGAATAAAACTTTGTGAACCTCTGTGACTGCTTTGTGCTCTTTGTGTAATATACATTTCACGCAAAGACGCAAAGTAAATACACGCAGAAAACACAGCGAATGAATAAAACTTTGTGAACCTCTGTGACTGCTTTGTGCCCTTTGTGTAATATATATTTCACGCAAAGACGCAAAGTAAATACACGCAGAAAACGCAGCGAATGAATAAAACTTTGTGAACCTCTGTGACTGCTTTGTGCTCTTTGTGTAATATATATTTCACGCAAAGACGCAAAGAAATACACGCAGCGGACGCAGCGAATGAATAAAACTTTGTGAACCTCTGTGACTGCTTTGTGCTCTTTGTGTAATATATATTTCACGCAAAG
>JBDHYJ010000091.1:0-18860 GCA_039811345.1 Chitinophagaceae bacterium | reverse complement strand
AATCGGGTCTTGCCATCATTACAGCTTCGAGTATATCTTTAATAATGTCTACGTCTGTCTTTTTTCTCTGTAGCATACCTGTTCTAATATTCTTTGGGATTCATTTTAGTATGGCGAATCCGGATTATTCTGATTTCTGTGTAACTGATATAATAGGTAATTCTGAATTAATGATTTTTCTTACTGTCACCATGCACGCATTTCTTTTTCCAACTCATCCAGTGAAGTACATTCACCATTGTTAATACGTGCCATTGCTTCATCCAGTTCATGATTATACTCTTCGAGGGTAGTGCTATCAACAGTGGTGTCATTATCCGGGATTAAAAATGATTTCATCATTTCAAGTAAGGACTTTTTCTGCACTTCATTGAGTTTTACAAAATATTTTATTAACTCCTTATCTAAAACACTCGCCATAAAATGGTTTTTTACAAATTTAATTCTTAAATATTTTATTTATGGTACATCAGTTCAAATCTCTTACTTTTTCGAGGAATGTTTCTACTTTTCTTCTGATGGTCCAGGCTACTCGGGTATCGTTATTTACGAGTACCGAAAATATCATCAGCTTACCTGTTTTGCCATTCATATACCCGCTGATGCATACTACACCTGATAACGAACCTGTTTTGGCAAAGATAGAGGCACTGTCTTTTTTGTAATAATTCTTCAGAGTGCCAGTACCACCGGTGGGAAATATTTTTTTTAATCTTTCAATTCCAAATTCATTTTTCAATTTCTGTAATATCCACACAAAGTCGCGGGGGCTAAATAAATTGTAGCGACTTAACCCGCTTCCATCATCCCAGCGCGGCCGTTGGGGAAAATCTTTTAAATCATTACTCAGCATATAATCTATCATCTTGCTGTCCGACATCACACCCAGTTTTGCATAGGCTGACATCAACAGAGTTTGTTCAGCAAAAAAATTATCACTGCGGTGCATCATCGGGCGAAATAAAGAATCAACGGGTTGCGAATGAATCATGTGCCTGGGTTGGATGGCAGTAGTAGTCAGTTCTATTGTTTTGCCCAGTGAATCTTTAAGCAAATCAAGTG
Organism: Chitinophagaceae bacterium; assembly: GCA_039811345.1. Lineage (GTDB taxonomy): Bacteria > Bacteroidota > Bacteroidia > Chitinophagales > Chitinophagaceae > Agriterribacter. The sequence goes on along the minus strand of JBDHYJ010000091.1, from coordinate 17,798 downwards.
CGGAGCTGAAACCATTGGTAATAAACGGTACTTCAATACTTACATAAGGCTCCTTGCCCTGGGTGATAAAAAATTTATTTTCTGAAAAGTCCCTCTCAGCAGCAAATTTTGTTGCGCCTGTATCCTCGCTGAAATTTACTTTCCAGTTAATATCAGGCTCGGAGTAAATAAAAGATTCATTTCGGGCCATTGCACTTATACTGCTCGAATCCCTGATTTGTATCCATCGGATTACATTACCGTATATTGGGAACGGACTGCGTTCCGCCATGTAGGCACTGTTGTAATCATCCCACATCCATCCACTGCCCCAGGCCTGCGACTGCCAGTTGTTGTTCGTCATGGCTATGGGTTTTGATTGTTGTTTCAAAAAGTCAAATACAGGTTGTTTGGCAAAATCCGGATGCAAGAAAGACGGATCACCAGTTGCCATTACATACATAGTGTCTTTGCCATCAAGATATGCCAGTCCCGGCAGGCTGTCGCCAAGATATTTCAAGCCGGTATACAGGCTTATGATTTTAGTGTTGCTGGCAGGAACAAAGTATTTATCACCCTGGTAGTCATATATAGGGTGGTTTGTGTTCGCATCAACAATAAAGATACCGGCATGACCATTTGCTAAAACAGAATCATTAAACAATTCTTTTTGGGCAAACTTGTGAATCCGATGCGATACCGAACAGGAGTATAACAGAAACAGGCATACTGAAGCAAGTAACCATCGTACAAGTTTATGGATATTCAATGAAGGTATCATCCTATACATTTTTAATATGTAGTTGTGTGTTGTAAACACAACTAAAATTTCAGGAAAGATACTATTGATTTATCTGACATTAAGTTTAGAAAATACAGCAGGAGTTTAACTGCGCTCCTGTGCCCTTAACCAGCGTTCGGGAATTTCGTTGCTGCTTGCCTGTATATAATCCTGGTAAGAGCAAGCGATATAGGATTTATCCGGGAGTTGCATCCACCAGCGGCCGGTTTTTTTACTCTGAAGGAAAATGGTATCTATTTCTGCAAAAGCAGTATTAAACTCAAAAAAAGATTCTCGCTCTGCAAGTAATGCTTCATGTTTGCCCTGCCATCTGCCATCAATAAAATACCAGAGCATTTGGGCAATCTGTTTTGCGGTAAGCTGCTGGGTGTCATTTTCCACACTATACCCATATATTCCTACGCTGCTCATATTGGGACTCATACCGGCAAAACGCATCAGTGAACAGGCTTCCTCACCGTTCAATCCGTTTGGAGAAAGGAAATTAGAAGGAGCTGATGCATTTTGTATTGCACTGATATCGAAACTAAGTAACTGGCTGTTGCGAAGAACAGGCTCCATTTCATCAATATGCTCTTTAACAATACCCAGCCTGTAGCAATCGAACCTCAGTTTGTCAAGGGTTTCAAGCATACCCGGGTGTACAAGATAACTTTGAAAAGCGATATGATTGTAATGCCGAATGAAATTGGGTTCCCCGGTTAGCATCTCCATTAAAAAATTCTTACTTTTTAAAGGACTATCGGTTTTGAGATCAATGAGTGCATCAATTGTAGTGGCTTCAATGATTTTTCGGATTGATTTATAAGCATCGTACTGTGCAAGTGTCAAATCGTGGCTGCCTCCTAAAATAATAACCGTTTTGTCAATATTGATCAGATCGCTTACCACTGTTCTTAGGGCTGCATACGAATCCTGCAATGATGCGCCACATTTGATATTACCAATATCTGCAATCCTGATATCCTTGTGCCAGTAATGTAATTCGTAAAACTGACTGCGGATGACATCGGGAGCGAGTGAGTAGGCGCTGTTAGCATCGCCACGTTGCTCACCACATCCTACAAGCACAATGTCTGCATTATCGAGGTCCGGAATTTCACCTTCGTTGGCAAGGATCGTCCTCCCGATAAGCCCATCGGAATAACCTTCATCGTGAGATAACTGTACCCTGTCAACAGGATCCAGAAAATCGGTGAGGCTTGAGACGTCGCTCATAGAAATGAATTTTTACAAACCTACTGGTTATCCGGCAAAAATCGCAGCAGAAAGTACTAACATCATGTGAAAAACAGTGGTTATAACTGCATTTTCAATATTTCCTCTAAGTATTTTCACCGAAGATTACCCGGGAAAGCAAAATAGTTTACACCACTAATGCAAGTCTATTTTAAATTTTGCATATTATAAAAGCGCTGATTTACTTATCTTGCAACCTCAAAGTGAAAATATGAGTGAAAAAAAACCAACCAGTTTACAGTTCAGTAAGCACAACTATAGATGGATGGCAATTGGGGGAGTAGTGATGGTAATAGCACTATTACTGATGGCAGGTGGTAAAAGTCCGGATCCCAAAGTTTTTAATTATAATGAAGTATATAGTACAAGACGCATAACCATAGCTCCTATATTACTGGTAGCAGGTTTGCTGATAGAGATTTACGCTATCATGCGCAAACCTGAGAGCAGCGAAAAATAAACAGCCGGATTTTTTGAACAACTGAAATGCGATGGATTCCATCGCATTTCTTATAAATATGAAAGACACTTTTATCTTTATTGCAAACGTTATTACCGCATGAGTATAATACAGGCTATCATTATCGCCATCATTGAGGGTATTACTGAGTTTCTTCCCATTTCTTCCACAGGGCACATGATCATCGCCAGTTCGCTGATGGGAATATCAGAGAGTGATTTCACCAAAATATTTGAAATAGCTATTCAACTCGGGGCGATATTATCTGTAATTGTACTGTACTGGCGCAAATTTTTCGATTTTGGTAAATGGCAGTTTTATGTAAAACTTGCTATTGCTGTAATCCCCGCACTGGTATTGGGCAAACTGTTTTCTGATAAAATTGATGCTCTGCTCGAAAGTCCGCTAGTTGTTGCAATTACATTACTGCTTGGGGGGATAGTACTGTTGTTTATTGACAGGTTGTTTCAAAAACATACCATTATTGAAGACAAAGATATTAGCTATAGCAGGGCGTTTGTTATTGGTATCTGGCAGTGTATTGCTATGATACCGGGTGTAAGTCGTAGTGCTTCGAGTATAATTGGTGGTATGCAGCAAAAACTTACCAGGACCCTTGCCGCTGAGTTTTCTTTTTTTCTGGCGGTACCTACCATGCTTGCCGCCACCGTATATAAGCTTTTTTTGAAAGAATATCCTACAGCAACAGGTGAGATAAAAGGGTATGAGATAGTATTTGGCTCAACTGCCAATACACAGGCTTTTGTAATAGGTAATGTGGTGGCATTCATTGTAGCCATTCTTGCCATTAAGTTTTTTATTGGCTACCTGCAGCGGCATGGCTTCCGTTTATTTGGTATTTACCGTATTATTGCAGGTATTATACTACTTCTGCTGATATACGCAGGGTACCTGAAGTAGTAGAGCAACCCTTTTCCGCATGCAAACAGCTTCCAAAAAAGTAATTAACGGTTGGGCCATGTATGACTGGGCCAATAGTGTATACAATCTTGTTATTACCACTACTATTTTCCCGGCTTATTATGTTGGCATTACACAAACCGACAATGGAAACGGGGAACATATAGTAAGTTTTTTTGGAAGGGAATTTATAAATACCTCATTACTCGACTATGCACTGGCTGTCGTTTTTTTACTGGTGGCGCTCTCGTCTCCGGTGTTGTCATCCATTGCAGATTACCGGCGCAATAAGAAAGTTTACCTCAGGATATTTTGTATTATTGGTTCCGCATCCTGTTGCGGGCTTGTTTTTTTTACACCCGGAAGAATTGAACTTGGGGTAATACTTTTTGCACTCGCCGCTATCGGGTACTGGAGCAGCCTGGTGTTTTACAATTCTTACCTGCCGGATATCGCAGCGCCCGAAGACCAGGACCGTATCAGTGCAAAAGGATATGTGCTGGGGTATATAGGAAGTGTGCTGCTGCAAATTATCTGTTTTGTGATTATTGTAAAGCCGGAATGGTTTGGACTTGGTGGTACCGATAGTACTTTTCCGGTACGTCTTTCTTTTTTGCTTGCCGGGCTTTGGTGGTTTGGCTTTGCGCAACTTACATTAAGGGTTTTACCTCTCCCCAGTCTTAAAGAAAGAAGGGAGAAGAAAAATGTTTTTGCCAATGGGTTTAAAGAATTATCTATCGTATTCTCGCAACTAAAGCATATACCTGTACTTCGTCGCTTCCTGCTTTCATTTTTTTTGTATAGTATGGGTGTGCAAACGGTAATGCTGGTTGCAGCAGGCTTCAGCAAAAAAGAGATATTCCCGAACAAAGAAGATGAACCTAAGCTGTTGTTTACATTGATTCTTATCCAGCTTGTAGCTATTATAGGCGCCATTGCCATGAGCCGGCTGTCGAAGCGTATCGGAAATTTGAGGGTATTAATGATTGCCTTAATGATATGGATTGCGGTTTGTGTGTGGGCATATTATATACAAACACAAATGCAGTTTTATTTACTTGCCTGCTGCGTAGGGCTGATCATGGGAGGCATTCAATCTATGAGCAGGAGCACCTACTCAAAGTTTTTGCCCGAAACAAAAGACACGACTTCCTTCTTTAGTTTTTATGATGTAACTGAAAAAATCGCTCTTGTAATCGGCTTGTTATCATTCGGCTTTCTTGAAGATATTACAGGTAGTATACGCAATTCTGTGCTTGTACTTATTGTCTTTTTTGTATTGGGGCTGGTTGCTTTACTTTTCACTATGAAAGTAGTGAAACAAAGTAGTAGCAGGCTTGCATAAGGTTGTTAATGTATAATCTCATTATAGGTATAAGTTGTATTGCAGGATGACAAATCTGAACCCAAAGCCACACTCATTAATCCAAATAACATTTAAATTAGCATCATAAAACAGCAAATCTATTTGGCATCATGAATCTATATACGATAAATACTGGTCATTTTAAACTGGACGGGGGTGCAATGTTTGGAGTAGTACCCAAGAGTATGTGGAATAAACTGAATCCAGCCGATGAAAATAATTTATGCTCCTGGGCTATGCGTTCGTTGCTGATTGAACATAAGAACAGGCTTATACTTGTAGACACCGGTCTTGGAAATAAACAGGATCCCAAATTTTTCGGGCACTATTACCTGCATGGAGAAGATACACTTGATAAGTCGCTCGCGAAATATGGTTTTCATCGCGATGATATTACAGATGTATTACTTACACATCTCCACTTTGATCATGCAGGCGGTGCGATAGTAATTGAGAAAAACAAAATGCAGCCTGCATTTAGGAATGCAGTGTACTGGAGCAATGAAGAGCATTGGCAATGGGCAATTAAACCTAATGACAGGGAGAAAGCATCTTTTCTCAAAGAAAATATTCAACCCATACAGGACAGCGGAAAACTACGTATGATTGAAGTGAAAGAAGATATAGCATTTATGGAAGATATCACCATCAGGTTTGTGAACGGTCATACCAGGGCTATGATGCTGCCGCAGATTAATAATTATAAAGGAAGAACAATTGTATTTATGGCCGACTTACTTCCTTCTGCCGGACATATACCTATTCCTTATGTGATGGCTTATGATATGTTTCCATTGACTACACTGCAGGAGAAAAAAGCATTTTTGCAGGAAGCCCTGCAGAATAATTTTATTTTATTCTTCGAACACGACCCTATGCATGAATGCTGCACTCTTGCTATGACTGAAAAAGGTATCCGTGCAAAAGATTTTTTTCGGCTGGATGAAATTAATTGATAACAATTTATACAACAGCCATAAAATTAACATCAAAATAAAACCATACCAGTGAGCAAATTCCTGCTGTTGCTGCTTTTTCCTGCTTTGCTGCAGGCGCAGGAGCATTGTGATATATTAATACGCAATGGTAAAATTATTGATGGTACCGGCAACAATTGGCATTACGGTGATATTGCTGTAAAAGACGGCAGAATTATAAAGATGGGAAGAGGGCTTGCCGTTGATGCAGCAAGAGCAATAGATGCTACGGGGCTTATAGTTGCACCCGGCTTTATAGATGTACATACGCATATTGAAGGTGATGAAGAAAAAGTGCCAACTGCCGAAAGTTTTATATACGATGGTGTTACTACTGTGGTAACAGGTAATTGTGGCGCATCCTACGTTGATATTGCAGCATATTTTAAAAAACTCGATTCAATTCACTTATCCATTAATGTTGCTTCTCTTATCGGGCACAATGATGTGCGCAAAGCAGTAATGGGAAGGGCTAACCGCGATGCTACACCGGAAGATATGGGTAAAATGGAGTTGCTGGTTGAAAAGGCTATGAAAGCCGGAGCGGTGGGATTGTCAACCGGACTGATCTATATTCCCGGCACTTATTCTAAAACACCTGAGATTATTGACCTGGCAAAAGTAGCGGCCCGGTATCATGGGGTATATGCATCGCATATCCGCAATGAAGGTGATAAAGTGACAGAGGCGATTAATGAAGCACTGTCGATAGGACGTGAAGTTAACATGCCGGTAGAGATATCGCATTTTAAAGTAAGTGGGCAGCAAAACTGGGGAAGGAGCAAAGAGACATTGGATATTATAGAAACTGCGAGAAAAGAAGGCATTGATGTAACTATAGATCAATATCCCTATACAGCAAGCAGTACATCTATCAGTACACTATTACCTGATGAAATACTTGCAGACGGACAGGATTCTATAGTGAGCCGGTTGCAGCGGCCGGAGATAAAAAAATATGTAATTGCATATATGCTGCAACGACTAAAGAAGAGAAAGCTAAAACATTTTAGTTATGCAGTAGTAGCTAGTTATAAACCCGACAGTACGTATAATGGTAAAAGTATTGAACAGATCAACCTGATGAAAGGAAGAAAACACAGGATGAAGGCTGAAGCAGAAACGGTGATTGATATTATGATGAATGGCGGGGCCGGGGCTGTTTTTCACGGCATGAGCGAAGAAGATGTTAAACGCATAATGCGATACCCTTTCAATATGTTTGCCTGCGATGCTTCCATACGGGTGTGGAACGAAGGTATGCCACATCCCCGCGGGTATGGAACCAATGCAAGGGTACTTGGCAAATATGTGCGGGAAGAAAAAGTGATATCGCTGGAAGAAGCTATCAGGAGAATGACATCATTGCCTGCTCAAAAATTTCAGTTACACAATCGTGGATTGCTGATGCAGGGGATGTTTGCAGATATTGTAATTTTTGATGAACATGCTGTAAAAGATATGGCCACTTTTGAGAAACCACATGCATATTCGGTGGGTTTTAGATATGTAATAGTTAATGGCAAAATTACAGTAGATGAAGGAAGACATACCGGGATGAGAAATGGGACACCGTTATATGGCCCGGGAAAAGAATAGAAGATATATTTGCCGTTTAAAGATTCCTATTAACTGCAAAAGAAATTTATGATTAGAATATTAATTGCTCTATCTCTGATACTTAATTGTTTTACATTTATTGCTTGTACTGATGCGCAGGGAAACAAATCTGCGCAAAAAGAAAAATGGATTTCTCTCTTCAACGGAAAAGATATCAACGACTGGATAGTGAAAATCAACCATCATGAAGTTGGTGAGAATTATGGCAATACCTTCAGGGTGGAGGATAGTCTTATTAAAGTGAGGTATGATCAATATGATTCTTTTAATAACCAGTTTGGCCATTTATATTTTAAAACACCATTTTCTTATTATCACCTTGTAGTGGAATACCGGTTCACGGGTATATGGCGAAAAGATGCACCGGAATATACGCTGAAAAATAGCGGTGTAATGCTTCATTCCCAGGATCCGCGTACCATGCTTAAAGACCAGGATTGGCCCATCTCAGTGGAAATGCAGTTCTTAGCCGGATTGGGTGATGGCAATCCCCGCCCCACTGGTAATATGTGCTCGCCGGGTACAGATGTTGTGTATAAAGGAGTAGTTGACCCGAGACATTGTATTGAATCCAGTTCTAAAACTTATGAAGGAGAACAATGGGTAAGGGCAGAGGCAATTGTACTCGGCGATTCACTGATCACACATATTATAAATGGGGATACCGTACTTCAGTATTCCAAACCGCAGATAGGAGGTGGCGTTGTAAACAACTATGATCCCTCAATTAAGATTGACGGTAAACTCCTGAAATCAGGATATATCGCCCTGCAAAGCGAAGGACAGGAGATCGATTTCAGAAAAGTGGAACTGCTGAACCTTGAAGGTGATCAGAGGTATAAGTAGCAGTAGGTTGGTAGGAGTTTGAGTGAATTGTGAATAGTGAGTGATGAAACGAGAAACCCCAAACCTTAATCCCAAAACCTCAAACCTGAAACTCAAAACCTCAAACCCGAACCACTCCATTAGAAGAATATAAATTCTCTCCTGGTGTATCTAATTTTTAGGATTAAGTATCTGGTCAATTCTGTCTGCAAGATCCTGCAGGTGATATTTAGTCATTTTATCATCAATTCCCGGATATGCGGATTTTATTTCTGCTCTTATTTCGCGGAGATTCCCTTTAAGAACGGATATAATATCGCTCTTTTTAGTATCCGTCATTGCAGCCGGTGATCCGATACTAAAAAATATACCGCCAAAGGAAGTATTAGGAGGATTTACAATCTGCCTTATTCTTTCAACGTATGCTTTTTGCAGGTTGCGACGATATATATCTATCGGTTTTCTGGATTTGAGTTCACTCCAGATTCCCGTGCTAAGATCTGTCAGCATATCTGTTGCCCTGTATGCTTTACCGTTTTCTTCAGCTTCCATACTCAACAGTTTGCTGATAGTAGTAGTGTTGATCAGTCTGTTCAGAATAGCATCCTGACGCTGGCTTATTACAGATATGCCAGTATTGCCAATTCGATTAAGAATTTCGTTATTGATCAACCAGGCAGGGGTAGTAAATAATTGTTTATTCAGAAATGCCATAGCTTCTTTTTGCCTGGAAGCCGGAACGAATTCATATACTACTCCCGGTTGTTCTACAAATTTTGGTGTTTCATAAATACCCCCAATATTTTTTGCCACATGTCCCAAATATCGTCCAAACTGTGTAGTTACTTCGCTATACATATCCGACAGATTTTCATAATCCTTGTCCGGCTCTTTTGTCCATTCAATCAGGTTAGGAATTATTCTTTGTAGGTTTTTAATTCCATAAGCACCGGCAAGCATAGCATTATCTCCCAGGTCTTCATTTTGAGAGCGGGGATCATCAGGGTTTGTTTCGGTTCCAAACCACAACCTTTTGTCTTTCAGTTTTTCAATAGTCAGTTTGTTAAGAATAGGTGTTTCATCTTCAGGGGTTTTTGCCTCGGGGTACCAGCGATACCCCCATTCAATTGCCCACTTGTCATAATCGCCGATTCGGGGAAATAGTCCGGTTTCATCAATATTATCTTCAGGCTGGGCCACATAATTAAAACGGGCATAATCCATGATGGAAGGCGTATGTCCATGCGCTTCTACCCATTGTTTGTTCCGTAGATTTTCAACGGGTACAGTAGAGCTTGAGCCAAAGTTATGCCTCAGTCCCAGGGTATGTCCTACTTCATGTGACGAAACAAACCGAATCAGTTGCCCCATCAGTTCGTCATCAAATGTCATTTTTCTTGCACGGGGATCAGTAGGGGCACACTGTACAAAATACCATTTGCGCAGGAGTGTCATTACATTATGGTACCAGTTGATATGGCTTTCCAGTATTTCGCCGGAGCGTGGGTCATGCACATTAGGTCCGCTGGCATTAGCGATGATAGATGGCTTATATACAATAGCAGAATATCGGGCGTCTTCAAGGCTCCAGGTAGAATCTTCCTGAGAAGTAGGAGCCAGTTTTGCAATAATAGCATTCTTAAACCCGGCTTTTTCAAAAGCAGCCTGCCAGTCGTTTACTCCCTGTATTAAATATGGTACCCACTTTTTTGGGGTGGCGGGGTCTATATAGTACACAATTTGTTTTTTAGGTTCCACCAGTTCTCCCCGCATATATTTTTCAATATCTTCAGTTTTAGGTTCAAGTTTCCAACGTACGATGATGGACACTTCTTTGACACCCTGTGGATTTGCATCAAAATCAGTATAGCTTCTGGCAAAATAGCCCACTCTCGGGTCAAAAAAACGTTGACGGGCAGGGGTTCGAGGAAGCAAAACCAGGGAACTGTTAAGTTCTATCGTATACATAATGCTTTGGCTGCTGTTGCTTGTAGTTCTGCCTTGTACGGGGGGTGTACCTGCTTTGCTATAAGTTTTCACGGTTTTAATTTCTACATTCAGCGGGTAACTTTTGATATCGAGGATATATGATTTATCTGACTGATAAGAGCCTACCTGGAAGGCTGTTTTGGCATTAGTACTAAAAAAGAGGACATCATTGTCCCCTGAAATATAACTGGTGAAATCAATAACTGTACCTGTAGAATCTGTGGCGAGAGATTGTATGTCGAAGGAGGCAACTATTGGTAATACATTTGAATTGTTTACTGCCCTGAACATAGGCTGTGTTGAATCTTTGGAGATTTCGTCAAAAGATACTTTCTTGAGGAACAGCTTATGATTAGGTCCATTTTCAAATCGTATTACGTTACTTCCTATCATATCACCTGCATAACCAACAAAAAAATTACGCATTCCGGCAGCAGCTTTTGAAATGCGGTTTACAACCAGAATATCCCTGTTAAGAATTGAATCAGGGATTTCGAGAAAATATTTATCATCGAGCTTGTGAATCAAGAATAGTCCGGCGTCTGTACTGGCTTTATTTGTAATAACTTCATTATAGGGTTTAGGTCCAGATTTTGGTACTGCCGGAGCCTTAGGTGTAGTATTTGCAGGCTGAGCTGGGGTAGGTGGTTGTTTTTTCTGTGCTGTTACTGTTAAGGATAGTATTGTGATCAGTAAAGTGAGTGATAAAAACCTGTTGGTCATGAAAATAAGATTTTATAGTGGGCAACGAAAATAGCAATAACGAGAAAAAAAGTTTTTCTTTTTACAGGGATGGTATTAATGCTCCTGAAATTACTCCATTAGTTGGGGATTGTCTTTATAATGCAGTACATGAGGAAAAAAAAACAAAATCCAATAGTGAGGTTGGTATGAGAAATTTACTATATTGCCACCCCAACGATATTTTCTTCAGATATTTCAAAGAAGTAATTTATTTTTATTAGAATTGTAAATCAAAACCACACATTAAAATTTGTAATTTTTTAATTCAAAAAATCAAGAATTATGGCTGAAACTAAACCAACCGCAACCGCTTCCTCCGTGAAAGCGTCAACATCTGTTCAACCTAAGGGAAGCAGTAACATCATATCATGGCTGGCCCCTGTGGTTTGTATTATTGCGGGTTATTTGTTCTGGAGATTTGTATTAGGAGCTGACACAGGGTTCTCAAAGCCTGATCCCGACGGTGGATTTTGGCCGGATCATAAAGGCCCCCTCGGTCCCTGGCACCGTATGTATGAGGGCGGTATTATCGTACCCGTACTTATCGGAATGTTTTTAATGGTAATTGTATTTTCTATTGAAAGATTTCTCACAATTTCAAAAGCTACCGGCAAGGGTTCTATATCTGAATTTGTGCGGAAAGTACAATATCATCTTGCCAACAAAAATGTTGATGCCGCACTTTCTGAATGCGATAAGCAACAGGGTTCTGTAGGAAATGTTATGAAAGCAGGTCTTCGTAAATACAAAGAAATGATAGCTGAAGGCGAACTGACTACTGAACAAAAAGTTTTGGCTATTCAAAAAGAAGTGGAGGAAGCTACCGCGCTGGAACTTCCAATGCTGCAAAAAAACCTGGTATTTCTATCTACTATCACTTCAGTGGGTACACTGGTTGCGCTGCTGGGTACGGTTATGGGTATGATCAGATCATTTGGAGCCTTAGGTGAAGAAGGCGGTGCGGGTGCTGCTGCAGAACTGGCTGTAGGTATTGCTGAAGCTTTGTATAATACAGCTGTAGGTATTGCAACATCTTCTTTTGCCCTCATTATGTACAACGTGTTTACTACTAAGATTGACTCTATTACTTATGGTATTGATGAATCTGGCTTTACGCTGACTCAAAGTTTTGCTTCCCTTTATAAATAATCGGGAACAGCGTATGGAAAATAATCGGTACTGCATCTCATAAGTCAATTAAAAAATTTTGCAAAATGCCTAAAGCTAAAATAGCAAGGAAAAGTACATGGGTAGATATGACCGCTTTTGTGGATGTGTCGTTTCTGATCCTCACCTTTTTCATCCTTGCTACCAAATTTAAGCCTGTGGAGCCGGTGGAAGTAAAATTCCCCAGTTCAGTTTCGGCTGATAAGGTGCCTGAAACGGATGCTTTTCTGGTTACCATAGATAAAGACGGAAGGGTTTTTGTGCAGATGGATGACCCCAATGCAAGAAAATCTATCGCTGAAAACTTAAATGAAACACGTAAGCTGGGACTTACCCCGGCAGATATCAAAGCGTTTACCAATGCCCCCAGTATAGGTGTACCTTTTTCAGCATTTAAACAATTGCTGGCAATGGACCCCGAACAGCAGAAAAACCTGAAACAACCTGGTATCCCTGTTCCTGATTCTACAGGCGGCGAGTTGTATTACTGGATAAGAGATGCAAAATCAACTTATGCCGGTAAGAAAACTTCCTGGTTAATTAAGGCCGACGATGCTACCAAGTATCCTGTAATCAGAAATGTTCTGGATGCATTTAAGCGTAATGATATCAACAAGTTTCAATTGGTAACTAAATTCCGGGATGCACCTGTTGGAACAGCATTGTGGAATACCAGACAAAACCAGTTAGGAACAGGCAAAAACTAACTAACACAGTTAATTCTATTTTGTTATTATAAAAAAGTAAAATTATGGCAGCGATAGAAGAAGGCGGCGGTGGTGGCCATAAAGGCCCGGGCGTCAAAAAAGCCAAAAAACTCTCCACAAGGGTAGATATGACCCCCATGGTAGATCTCGGCTTCCTGTTGATTACTTTCTTTATCTTTTCTACAACAATGGCTCAGCCTACGGCAATGCAACTGATTATGCCGAAAGATACTGAGAAACCGGAAGAACAGACTAAAGTAAAAGCTTCAGGAGCACTGACTATCTTGCTCGGAAAAAATAATGGTGTTTATTATTATGAAGGGGATGATCCAACAAAGATTCAGGCCTCTGATTATAAAAAAATCAGGGATGTGATCATTGAGAAAAAGAAAAACACTAAACCCGAAGACTTTGTTGTAGTTATTAAGCCCAATGATGAAGCAAATTATCAAAACGTAGTGGCAATGCTTGATGAAATGTCTATCAATGAGGTGAAGAAATTTGCAATGGTCAATATCTCACCCCAGGAAAATGAGTTATTGGTAGCTACAGAAAAAGCCAACGGAATCTAATAAATAATTTGTGGAAACATTATTGATTCTGCATCTTATATCATAATCAAAAAAGTTATTATGGAAGGAAATAAAATTTTAAATGCCAGTCTTCTCGATATCATCTTTGATGGTCGTAATAAGACGTATGGTGCTTATGAGCTCCGCTCAAAGTACTCATCCCGGCTTTGGCGGGCATTGCTTATTACTGCCTCTGTAGCTATACTGATTATGGTTGCTTCAGTTTTATTTGCAAAACTGGAAGGACCAAAATCGAAAAAAGAGATACAGGTGAAGGAAGTAGAGATGGTTGATGTTAAACAGGAGCAACCTGTTGAACCTCCTCCACCCCCTCCCCCAAAACCACCAGATCCGCCAAAAATTGAAATGGCTAAATTTACGCCTCCTAAGGTGGTAAAGGATGAAGAGGTTAAGCCGGAAGAGGAAATGAAGGAAGTAGAGGAACTTAAAGATGTTGCCATCAGTACAGTTAACCAGGAAGGAACTAAAGACCTGGGTATTGTAGCCCCACCGGTAGAAGATAAGGGTGGTGTAGTAGCAGCTCCAAAGGTAGAAGATGAAGATAAAGTCTTCCAGAAGGTGGAAATTGAAGCACAGTTCCCAGGTGGCGAAAAAGCATGGACTAAGTATATCTCCAGAGAAATAAACCGGTATATTGACGAATTGCAGGAAGCAGGTAAAACCGGAACCTGTCTCGTACAGTTTATTGTGGATAAAGATGGAAATATCAGTGATGTGGAAGCGCTCACCATGAAAGGAACAAAACTGGCTGAAATTTGCGTTAACGCTATACGCAAGGGACCTAAATGGACTCCTGCCGTACAAAACGGACGTAAAGTAAAAGCTTACCGTAAGCAGCCTGTTACATTCCAGCTTGCTGAAGAATAGTCCGCCGTATTAAAATAAAACTGATGAATCCCCTCGTAATGAGGGGATTTTTTTTGGCTTATATGTAACGTATATGCATTGGTTGTTGATATCATATTGATGTGAAAGGTCAATAAATTGATTTGTTCAGAAATTGGTTATTCTGTTGTGATATATAGAAGTTCCTGCATCTTATCAGGTAAAAAGTTTTATGACAGAAATATTATCTAACACCAAACTTTCGCACAGTATAATTACTCAGAAAGCGAAGCTGAATATTGACATGACTCCAATGGTAGACCTTGGTTTTTTACTGATCACATTTTTTATTTTCAGCGCTATGCTTATTAAGCCCACTGCCATGAAACTATTTATTCCCTCCGAGGATGTAAGTGCTACACCTGCACCTGCAGGCCAAACAATAACATTAATCCTTGGAAAAGAGGGAAAGCTCTTATGCTATGATGGTTTTGCCAAAAACAACATGGGATACCAGGTTATAGATTTGGATGCAAAGCCGGAACAATTGAGAGAAAGGATCAATGAAAAAATTAGAATGATAAAAAATAGCAAAGGTGCAGGCTCTTCACTTACGGTGATTATTAAGCCTGGACCGGATACAAATTATAAAACGCTTGTAGCAGCATTAGATGAAATGACAATCAATGAGGTGAACAAATATGCCATTGCTGATATTGATAGTGATGACATGGAGTTGATTACTGCTGTGCATTTGTGATAATTGTATTTTTGTAGCATGTCAATACAATTACCCGGTTGGGATGATACCATAGTAGCACTAGCCACAGCGCCAGGAGTGGGAGCTATTGCAGTAATCAGGCTGAGCGGATCTGAAAGTTTTCAAATCATTAAATCGCTTTTCCCTTCAAAAGATATTTCTGTACAACTTTCGCATACATTGCATGTAGGTCTTTTACAGGATGGTGATATTGTATTGGATGAGGTAGTGTTATCGTTGTATAAATCTCCCAAATCATATACAGGTGAAGATACGGTAGAGATCAGTTGCCATGGATCCCCTTTTATTCAGCAGCAGATTATTGATACTTGCATCCGCAAAGGGGCAAGACTTGCTAAACCCGGTGAGTTTACACAAAGAGCATTTCTCAACGGCAAAATGGACCTTACCCAGGCTGAGGCTGTTGCAGATGTAATTGCCTCTCAAAGTTTTGCTGCAAAAGAAACTGCATTGAAGCAGTTGCGGGGCGGTTTCTCCACCGACCTAAGCCACCTTAGAGATAAGTTAGTAGAGTTTGCAGCTTTAATAGAACTGGAACTTGATTTTTCGCAGGAAGATGTGGAATTTGCCGACCGAACTCAGTTCAATATATTAATCGCCGAACTCAAAAAGCAAACCGATGCTTTGATTCAGTCTTTCCGGTTGGGAAATGCTATAAAAAATGGAGTGAGTGTTGCTATTATTGGTAAACCAAATGCAGGAAAATCCACCCTGCTCAATGCCCTGTTGAACGAAGACCGGGCTATAGTAAGTGAAATAGCCGGTACTACCCGCGATACTTTAGAAGAAACCCTGAATATCAACGGTGTTATTTTCCGGATTATTGATACTGCCGGTATCAGACATCATACTACCGATACTATTGAAAAGATTGGTGTTGGAAAAAGCCTAAGTAAAATGCGCAGTGCTGATGTGGTGATAGGGCTATTTGATGCTGCTGAAACAACGCATGAAGAGCTGAAGCAGCAACAATGGCAGTTTGAAAAGGAACAATTGAAGTACCTGCTTGTTGCCAATAAAATTGACCGCAGCGGTGAATCATTCATTCGTGAAAAATTTTCAGGTATTAATGATAAGTTGCTGTTTATTTCTGCAAAAGAAAAACAACATATAGACGTACTGAAAGAAACATTGTATCGTATAGCCATATCAGGTGATATACATTCGGAGGGCACTATTGTAACCAATGCAAGACACCATGCAGCACTCGTGGAAGTGCAACGCTCACTCGAAGATATTCAACAGGGGATGGCTAATCAACTCACCGGTGATTTGCTGTCGCTGGATATCCGCCGCTGCCTGCATTATTTAGGTGAGATAACAGGGCAGGTGGAAATTGACAGAGATATACTGGGAACGATATTTGGTAAGTTTTGTATCGGAAAGTAACACAGTGCTTCCTGCAAATTAGAATTGCCCGTTTGAAAAATTTGTTTTAATATTCCAGTTAACTAAATGCTACCTATGCTGATCATACAATCCATCCAAAACAGAATTTATGAAGTAAGAGGTGAAAGAATCATGCTCGACTTCGATCTCGCAGCACTTTATGAAGTAGAAACCAAAGTATTTAACCAGGCTGTAAAACGAAATTTAAAACGCTTTCCAAAAGATTTTATGTTTCAGCTTACCAGGCAGGAGTGGAGTAATCTTAAAGTATTTATTCGATCATACAATACTGATATTCAGATTAATATAATTGACCGGTCACAAATTGTGACCAGTTCGCAAAAACATCGGTCAGGTTACGCATTACCCTATGCCTTCACCGAACAAGGTGTAGCTATGCTGAGTGGAATTCTCAACAGCGACCGGGCAATCAATATGAACATCGCCATCATGCGGACTTTTGTAGAAATACGGCGGATATTGATTCAGCAAAATGATATGCGGGAACAACTGAAACTGATTAAAGAAAAATTAGGCGATCACGATGTACAGCTATCCCAAATTTATGATGCCATGGAAAATCTGTTAGATGAAAAAGCGGCACAAAGAAAATGGGAAGAACGGGAAAGGATTGGGTTTAAATAGAAGCTCCACCAGTTAAATTGTCCGCCGGATGATATATTGTCCAATAGTACCAACGCAGTAGTCCCCCATTCCTAATTCTTTGCAACGGGGTAGCGCTTATCAATCCAGTCTGTCTTGATATTGTGCGGCAGGTTGAGCAGAAAATAGTTAGTGAATTTCATTTCTTTCAACACATTGATGGCCGGACGAACATTAGGACAGTGCTCAAACGGGCAGCATCCGCAATAGATGACAACTTTAGAATCTCTTGATAGCTTGCCAAGATCGGATTTTAGTTTTTTTATGCCTTCTTTCTCTTTTGCCATACCTGCATCAATGGATTGAGGAATTACCGCATCCGGACCTACGTTAATAATAACAGGAATATTATTTTTAAAAGTGATAGCGTCAGCTAAATCTTTAGGTTCCATAAGTTGTTTAGCTGTCCAGTTCTCAGCATTCTGGGCAAATATATGCGTGCAAAAAAATAATATTCCTGTCAGTGTAAATAATTTTATTATTGCCTGTTTTTTCATGCTTAAAATTTAACTGTAAGTTAAATCATTCAGCTTTAATCTTCAAGATATCCGAATTTGCCCGAGTTGAAATCATGATATGCTTCCACCAGTTCTTCTCTTGTGTTCATTACAAATGGACCCTGTGCTGCTATAGGCTCTCTTAAGGGTTCACCGCTCAATATTAACACAATGCTATCTTCATTCGCAGTTATGCTGAATGTTTCACCATCTCGGTTGAACATGGCAAAATGATCCTGAGGAACAATTTCCTT